>JAMPEH010000015.1 GCA_023665245.1 Muribaculaceae bacterium | reverse complement strand
GCGTCCCGTCCGGCGGCGGGAATGTCGAAGGACACGGGCCGCTCCACGCCGTTCAGGTCGTCGTTGAGGCCGGTGGCGGCCTCCACAAACAGCGGCGCGGACACCCGGCGCAGGCGCAGAGCCCCCGCCAAGCCGTCCTCAAAGAGCCGCTTCAGCAGAGAAATGGCCTTCTGGGTATCATAGAGATTCAGGAGAGGGGCGTAGCCCTCGGGGATGACGGACTGGTTGACGGGTGTAACTTTGCTCATGGTAGATGCTCCCTTCTGGTTTGCGGGTCCGCTCTTATTTTTTCTGTCCGCGGTCCTTCAGGGCCGCGGCAGCGTGAGCCATCTGTTCCTCGGTCAGCAGGTTTCCGCCCCCCGCCAGCTCGCACCGCCAGCAGATCTGGGCCAAAAACTCCAGTTGTTCGGCGGCGTCCATGGCCAGGGAGAGGGTTTCCCCGGCGGTGAGGAGCCCGTGGCCGCCCAGCAAGACGGCGTTGCGGTCCGTTCCCATGGCCTCCGCCGCCGCGTCGGCCAGCTCCTTGGTGCCGAAGGGGTAGTAGGGGATGCAGGGCGTCTCCCCGCCCGCGTAAGCGGCGGCGTAGTGCAGCGGCCGCAAGGGCTTTCCCAGGCAGGCCATGGTGGTGGCATAGGGGGAGTGGGTGTGTACCACCGCCAGCACATCGGGGCGGCGCTCATAGACAGCCCGGTGGAGGTCCACCTCGCTGGAGGGCTTCCTGCCCCCCTCCAGCAGCACCCCATCCATGGTGAGCACCGCCACGTCCCCTGGGGTCATGCGGTCATAGTCCACCCCCGACGGAGAGATGACCAGCACCTTGGTCTCTGGTACATAGATGCTGAGATTGCCGAAGCTCCCGGTGGCCAGTCCCCTCCGTGCCAGTTCTTTTCCATAGTGGACGACCTGCTCCCGCGCCTCTAACAACAGCATCTGCACCCCACCTTTCGTTTCCCCTATTTTGTGCGCTTTTGACGAAAATGTCAAGAGCCTTTTGATGAAAACAGGGTGCGTGCAAAAGTCAAGGGTAAATTCGACAAAAGTTGAAAAATATTTTTTCGCTCCATTCATGCCGCCAGAATAGCCTCCATCATCTCTCTGGAGCTACCCCATCCCAGCAACTCCCGCGGATAATTGTTCACCCAGTCCTGCACCTGCTCCACATCCTCCTCGGTCACATCCTCAAAGCTACACCCCTTTGTGAAGTGCCGCCGGATAAGACCATTCTGGTTTTCGTTGCTCCCCCGCTCCCACGAGGAGTATGGATGGCAATAATAAGTTCTGGTCCTCTTGCCTCCAAAAATACTCCGCTCGATCATCTCCGCCTTTGCAAACTCGCTCCCGTTGTCCATCGTGATGCTCTGAAACATAGCCCGGAATTTCTCTTGTCCTATCCTCCGCTCCAGTCCATCCAGCGCCGCAACGACCCGATCCGCCGTATGCTCCGGCAGGCGGAAAATTATCTCAAATCGGGTCACACGCTCGGTCATACACAGCAGACACGGCTTTGTCTTCTGTCTCCCCATGATGCAGTCCATCTCCCAGTGGAAAGGCTCCTGCCTGGTGTTGATCTCCTCCGGGCGCTTTTCGATGCTCTCCCCTGCTGGGGAGCGTGGAACCGCCTTTGTCACTTGCTCATATTTCCGCTTTCTCTCTCCGTGCCGGGGGAGCTGCTTCTGTGTCACGCCCCAAAAAATTCCCTTTGGTATATAATTGTATATCGTCTTCTCGCATAGCGTACAAGAAAAGTTGTGCGTTGTGTCCTTGCGTACCTCTGCCGCCGCTGCCGCTGGGGAGTATCCCCGCTCCCGGATCAGCTCGGCAATAAAGTCGGCCAGCGCCCGGTCACTTCCGATTTTCTCGCTCGGCCCCCGCTCTTTCAGGTTCTCCCGGTATTTCCGCTCTGCTACCTCCGGGCAATACCGCTCCACAAATTCGTATTCGGAGGTCATCTGGATGCACGTGCCCCGCTTGATCTCGTTGTAGATGGTGCTGCGATGCACCCGCAGGATGTTGGCGATCTCCACCACCCGCAAGCCCTCTTTCAGATATTTGTCGATCCGTGCCCGGTCTGTCGGCGTCAGGTGCTTCCAGTGCTTTCCCATTTCGGCGGTCTCCTGTTCTTTATATTTTTGCTTCACTTTCGTTTCCGCAAATATACCTTTAGCACATCCCAAAAAATCTGTCAATCCCCCTCAAAACGCAATGAACGCCCCCTACATACGATAGTAGGAGGCGTTCAAAATTTTTTATTCCAGCTCAATGGGTCCTTGCTCCCGCTCGAACTCCGCAATGCACTGTTTCACCAGCCATGCGATCTGTTGGTTTTGGCTCCTTCCGTAGTAGTCGGCTATGTAGACCAGCCGCTTCGCTGTCTCCGGGTTGAGCCGGACCGTGAATTTCACGGTTTCTTTCCTCATAGTAGCACATCTCCTTTCTTGACCTATTATGGCCGATGTGCTACTATCATAATGCCCTTGTGGTGGCACGGTGATGGCTTAATAGTTGCGCCTTGCCGCCGCCATACTCTCTCTGGTGGTGAACGGCATTGAAAAAGCTCGGCTGGCTCCTCCTCTCCTGTGTTCTGATAGCCTGTATCTCTCACGCCTGCACGGTGGTCTCCTGTGCGATCCGGGGCCATGACTGGCTCCCGGCCACCTGCACCGAGCCGGAGACCTGCGCCGCCTGCAACAAAACCCAGGGCGAACCTCTTGGCCACGACTGGGAACCTGCCACTTGCACAACGCTAAAAACCTGCTCCCGGTGTGGGGAGGCCGAGGGCGGCTATGCCGACCACGATTTTCTTCCCGCCACCTGTACCGAGCCGGAGCAATGCGCCGTCTGCGGCAAAAAGGCGCATTGGTATTCCTCCGCCCTGGGCCACCACTGGGAGGACGCCACCTGTACCACGCCCAAAATCTGCTCCCGGTGCGGGGAGACAGACGGCGAGCCGAGAGACCACTACGCCCGGATGTATGGCTGGGTCCTCACAGTGGAACCCACCTGCCAAAGCAGCGGCCAGCGGACTAACGCCTGTTTTTACTGCGGCGCATCTCTCACAGAGACCGTCCCGCCCATCGACTGCCAGCCCGGTGACTGGGAGATCATCACGGCGGCCACGGCCTCCTCTCCCGGCGTCCGCATTAAATCATGTACCATGTGCAGCTCCGAGCTGGAGCGGGAGGAATACCCATACACGCCCCCGGCCAACAGCGGCAGCGGTAGTGGCGGAAGCGGCGGCGGCTCCGGCAACGGCAACAACTTCAATGCCCACAACAACAAAAGCCAGCAGAACACCTCCGCCACCTATGTCCTCAATAAATCCACAAAGAAGTTTCACCGCCCAAGCTGCCGGGATGTCCCCAAGATAGCCTCCCAGAACTATGGCACCTCCAACGCCACCAGGCAGGAATTGATCTCCATGGGCTATTCCGCCTGCGGTCACTGCAACCCATAACAAAAAAAGCGCCCGACGCCAGCCGCAAGGCCAGCATCGGGCGCTTCTCTTATTTGTCGAACACTCCCAGCCTGTCCAGCACCGCCATCACCCGGCAGAAGTCCTCCGAGATGTTCAGCACGTTGTCATCCAGCCGGGATGGGTCCGGGTCGCTGTACCCGCCCAGGGCCTTTTTCTCCATGAGCTTCTGGATCGTGGGCCGGTAGCTTTCGGGCACGTCTCCCAAGGTCTTGTAGACCCCAGTGGTCTTTTGCTCGCTCACTGTCGGTTCCTCCTTCTCGTCCAGCTTTGCGTTGACCCTCTCTGCAATCTCCCCGTGGAGGTTGTAGAGGTAATCCCCCGGACAGGCTTTTGCGGCAAACCAGCGGTGAACCGTCATGTTCTGCTGCTCCGTCTTGCCTACAAGGTTTTTGTCGCCCTTCCAGCGGAGCCGTCCGATACCCGGATTTCTCCGGCAGATGTCCGCCAGCAGCTCGATCAGCGCCTCCATCGCCTTGTCCGTAATGACATACGGGTGGGTGGTGTCGCTCGCAACTTCGATCGTGATGGCCCGCTGGTCGTTCTGGCTGCCCGTCATGCCCCCCGCAGTCAGCTTCCCGCCCGATGTCCACGCACGGTCTCCCTCGTCCACACACAGCCCGATGGAGCCGTCCTTGCCCACGATGTAGTTTGCGCTGGCCTGCCTTGCCGTGCTGGCGAAGTAGTCACACCCCTGCTTTGCCGTCCACTGCCCCACGATGCAGTGGATCGTCACCGTGTCGATGGCCTGCTTTCTGGGGTGGGTGCAGTTGGGCGACAGCTTGGTGTAGGTCACAAGTGCGCTGTTGCTCATGCCTTACCCCTCCCCCTTGTTAGCCTGGGTCCCGAAGTAGAACCCCACGATCATCGTGTAGATGCTCATAAACTCCTGGGCCACAGCTCCCTTGCAGGACAGATAGGCAAAAACGCCCGTCAGCACAAGGGTAACGATGCTCTTGACCGTTGCCAGGTTGCCCACCCGCTTCACGATGGTCTCCACGATGGTCTTCTTGCTTTCATCGGTGTTCACAGCCGGTCCCTCCTTCACATAGAAAGTCATGCTTTTTCAGCCGTTCCTTGTAATTCTCCCTGATGTTCTCGATGGCGAGGACGGCCCGGCTGTTCGGATATTCCGGGTGTTCCTCGCAAAATCGCTCGTAGGCGTCGATCTCCGCCAGCGCATCTACAAACTCCTCCTTGGTGTGGTCGATCTCCCGGAGCAGTTCATTGTTGAAGCGCAGGATCGCGGCCCGGTGCCCGTCCGCCGTCCGTCGGTCGTCCTTTGTCACGTGGTCGTCCAGCTTTTTCTTGATCTCCGCAAGCTCCCGCGCCGTGTCGGCGTTGATGGCCCGCCCGACCAGCCTTGCGATCCACGACCAGGGATTTACCTTGATGGGGGCGATCTCTACCAGGGCCGACAGGGCGAACACGGCGACGCCCCCAACAGTCAAAAGGTCTTTGATGTTATCCACTTCCTCGTGTCCTCCCGAAAAGGCAGGGAGGCCCTGGGCGCTTTGCCCAGTGCCTCCCCGGTTTTATTCTTCCTCCGGCTCCTCCGCCTCGTCCGGCCATTCGTCCCGGCCCAACAATTCGGTGTACCGTACCTTTGCGTGGTCGTATTCCTCCACCATCGCAAGGGCATTGTAATGTGCGAGCTTCCTCTGCTGGCCCTCGATCACGCGGGCCATCTCATGGAGGATGCCGCACATCTCCTCGATGAATTGCAGTTGCGTCCTCACTTGGCATCGCCGCCGGGGGCGGTCTCGCCGGTGATCTCCTCGTACTGTCCGGCGGTGATGGTGCCCTTTTCCACCCGGTTCAGCAGAACGGCCTTGACGGCGTTCTTCCGGGAGGGCGTCACCTCGTCCCAGGTCTTGGTTCCGGCGATCAGCCGGTTGGCCCAAATCTCATTCATCAGTTCTCACCTCCGTTCACAATGCTGTCCAGCTCGCAAAGAGCCTCCTCCACGGCGCTCAACCGCTCCTCCGTCGCCGCGTCCAAATCGCACAGGGCGTTCTCTGCGGCCTCGGCGTTCTGCGCTACCTGCTCCACCAGCGGCCCGGTCTTGTCCACGGTGCGGTAGTGCCGGTCGATCTCGTACCAATCGTAGCAGCTCCCGGCCCCGTCCTCCTCGCTCCCCAGCTTCCGCACCACACGGAAGCTGTCCGTGATGGTCTGATCCGGGTACGTCCGCTCGATCTGGTGGAAGCCCGTCAGGTCGGTGTGGCTGTCGCCCTTTGTTTTAAGGACTTCCATCTGGCCCTTTGTGCCAAATACATATTCCACGTTAAAACCTCCTCCTTGTTTTTTGCCCGGACGATCTCTTTCAGCTCCCGCACCAGGCGCTCACCACGAAAGAGTGTCCGATAAAGATTGACATTGTTGCAGTGTGCAAGCTGCCCGCACCGGGAGAGGATGCTTGCCGCCGCTCCGGCGTTGATCCGCTTGCCCCTGTTCCGCCGTCGCCGATACCGGGCGATGGCCCGCTTTAGCCGCAGCAGGTTCCGCTTCCTCGGCAGCGTGTAGCCCCGCCCGTAACGGTAGCCCACCGCATCCGGCATCCGGGCCTTTGGCCTTGCGTATCCCCGCCTCGGCGCTTCCAGCGGCTCCCTTTCAGTCCGCTTCACCGTGGGGAATATCTGCCAGTCGCCTTTCAGCCGTAGCCCGTGGCCGTTCAGCCATTTCTCCACAATGTCTTTCAGCCGCCGCAAACTCCGCTTGTTCGGCCCGAATATAGTCAGGTTGTCCATGTATCGGATGTAGTGCTTACAAAGCCCGCTTTGCCGGATAAGCTGATCCAGCGGCTGCAATACCGTGTTGGCGAACCACTGCGACGTGTACGCCCCGATCATCACGCCGTCCTTCACTGTCCGCCAGATAAGGTCCAGGACCCGGCGGTCCTTAATAAGCCGCTTCATGCAGGCCATTACCACCTCCGGCTGTAGGCTGTCGTAGAAGTGGTAGATGTCCCCGCACAGCTCGTACCTGGTTCCCTTGCGGTCCTTCTCCATCCACCGCTCAATTGCTTTCCGCCCATGGTGCGGCCCTCGGCCCCGAATACTGCCGCAGCAGTAAAAGTCCATCCCACGCATGAATATGGGTTGAAGCACCTGCACAAGCGCGTGGTGAACATACTGATCCGGCCATTGCGCCGGTTCGCTCACCGTCCGCCACTTCTGGGCGCTGGCGTCCCACCGCCTCGTGACCTTTGGCGGCTTCTGCACAAAGCCCTCCGTGATGATCTGCCGCAGCTCCTCCACCCGCTCCAGCTTGGTCTCCTCCACCCAGGCCGTGCATCCGTTTGGCCTGTGGTGAGAGTGCCAGTGGTGAGTGCTGTTCACCTCGTTGATGGCTCGCAGCAGGTTTTCCTCTGAAATGAGCTGTTCCCACAGCCCTTGATTTCTGCCTACTCGTTTAGGCATAGGGGGTCTTTTCCTCCTTTTAGCTGTACGGACTTTCCATCGTTCCCCTGCCGGGGAATGTACTTGCCCGCTCCCTGATAGCTTATCTTCACCAATGGGGTGCGCGGCTACCTGTGCCGTAGAACGGAGGATGATAGCTGATCGCAAAAGGAAGCGAGAGCCGATGTTGGCGCTCGTGTTGGAGGCCGTGTTGTAGTTCACGTAGAACAGGCCGTGGTTGCCGTTCTGGTTGTAGTTGCCACCGACATAGACGCACGGGTTCGACGCGTTGAAGTTCCAGTTGTCGCACGACGGACCGACCAAAAACACCGGCACTGCACAGGTAGTCCCGCCGCACAGAGGATAGGCCGTCGGCCCCGCCGCCCGGTCATGCCGGACGGCGGGGCTTCTGTCCCGTTTCCCTGTACGGATTTTCTCTTACGCTCTGCGCCTCGGTAGATGCGAGGGGGTTGCGACCCCCTCGCGCACCCCCATCAGGGAAGTTCTTGGAGGCGAGAGCCGATGTCGGCGCTCGTGTAGGAGGCCGTGATGTAGCTCACGAAGAACAGGCCGCGGTTGCCGCTCTGGCTGTAGTAGCCACCGACAAAGACGCACGGGTACGACGCGTCGAAGTTCCAGTAGTCGCACGAGTAGGTCGTTTCACTCCCGCCCGTGGCGGAGGCGTAGAACATGGGGAAGCCTCCGGCGCTGGACACGGTGAACGCCCCCGGCCATCCGCTTGACGGGGTGCCGATGCTCGTACCTCCGGCGCTGTCGCTGAAATTGTTGGGGTTCAGGATGATGTTTAAGCCGTTGCTGGCGTTGTAGCACCCGTCGCACCAATCCAGCACGTTGTCCCACAGCCCCTCGATGTTCCGATACTGGGTCCCCAGGCCGTAGGTATCCCGTCTGCTCTGCGTGGTCCCGGTGTGGTACGGCATACTGTCCGTATAGCCCATGTTGCCCGTGGCACTGTTGTCACCGCAGCCCTTTCCGATGGTCTTCTGGCTGTTCCAGTCCGCAAACTCCACGATGTAGAGAATCCACAGGGTGAACCGCATGGCAAAGTCGTTTTGCCAGATGTTCGTCCCCAGGGCGTGGATGCTCGACCGGGCCGTAGCCCGTGTGATGTTCGCCTTGGGCTTGCCCCCGGTCTTGGATTTCCAGTCGCTCGTGTGGCAGTGATACCGCCCGATGTAGACCACGCTCCGCTCTCCCTTGCCGTCCCCTCTGTCCATGTGGGCCGGGGAGACCGAGAAACCGGGAGCTGCCTTGTCTGCGATCTGGATTTTCATGCCCGCCCCGTTCTGGGTCAGCTTGTACCAGAACTTGGGGATGGCGACCATTGTGCCGCCCGTCCGCTCGCTCTTAGTCATCCCCGCCCAGGGCTGCAGGTTGTCAAACGGGGAACCGTAGCTGCTGGCCCCTTTCACGTATGGGACGGGATCGGTGAACAGGGCCGCGTCGTCCGTTCTTGTCCACTTGGTCGTGCTGCTCCCGTCCCAGCTCGCTCCGTAGATGTTGGGGATGTTCACCACCACGGCGCAGGTCTTGTCCGCCGGGGTCGTGTGGTTGGTTCCCGCCGCCACCTGCACCGTGATGGTGGCGTTGCCGTCCTTCTTGCCCGTCACCGTGATCTTGTTCCCGCTCACGCTGACGCTCGCCACGTCCGGGTTGCTGGATGTTGCCGTAATAGCCCCGTCGCCGGGACGGGTCACGGTGATGGTCCCCGTCTTGGTGGAGATGTCCAGGGTCATACTGGACTTGTCCATGGTCAAGCTGCCCGCCGCCTTGGCAATGCTCCACGCCACCGTCTTTTCCCCGGTGGTGCCGTCCGCCCACTGATAGTTGTCTCCCGCCGTGAACGTGGCGTTGTAGCTCCCGGCGTTGGTGCCGCTCGTCACCCCGCCCAGGGTCATCTTGCCGCTGTCATACCCTGTCCACTGGGGAGACTGGGCGTTGCCCGTGTAGGTCAGGCTCCCGTTCTGGACCGGGACGGTCAGGCTCGCCCTCCCGATGGTCCAGATAACGCTCCGGCCCTCTGTGGTCTCGTCGTCCCACATATACCCCTCCTTGGGGGTAAAGATGGCGGTGTACTCCCCGGCGTCCGTGCCGGAGGTCGCCCCGCTGATCTCCAGCTTCTCTGTGTCAAAGCCGTTCCACACCGGCGACTGCACGCCCCCGTTATACACAAGGCTCCCGCCCTGGAACGGCGTGGTGTTCACAACGGCGGTCAGCTTCTTCACTTCCCTGGCCGCCGCTTCCGCGGTGGCCTTGGCCTCCGTCGCCATCTTCACGGCGTTCTCTGCCGCTTTCTTGGCCCCCGCCACATCTGCGCCCGAAGCGCCGGGGACATTTACTTGCCCTAAAGCCATAGCTTTTACTCCTTTCCTTGGTGCATCCAGTATTCCGCTGTCAGGTCAGCCGTCGGCTTGACGGCGCTCCGCACCCGGATGGCCCCCTGCAGGGTCTCGGTGGTGGGGCACAGGCCGCAGTCCACCGCAACTCCCACGCTCTCCGGGCTGATGGTAACATCCGCCCGGTCTTTTGCCGTTGCCCCCGCCTCGGCGATGTCGTAGTAATACGGATAGCTTGCGTTCCCGCTCCCCTGCTTCCACCCGCTCGCAGGGATAGTCACCTCTACGGCGGCGGCCTTTTCCGCCTTTCCGTCCAGGAGGCCGTCAACCTCCTCCAGGCTTGCCGCTGTACTCTGCGCCAAAGCGGCGACGGCAGAGCCGTACTGCTCCGCCGTCGCCTTGATTGCTTTGATGTGTCCGCATAGGGCGGCAAGCCCTCCCTCACGGATGACCTTGATCCCGTTTTTCATGTGGGCTTACCTCCTGTTGTGGATGCTTAGTCGGCCAGCAGCGCAGCGATCTCCTCCGCGGTGAAGTCCTTGATGTCGCTCTGGCGAACCACATCGTCGCCCTCCACCACGGGCACAAAGTCGGCGGCGCTCTTGCCGCTGTCGGTCAGGTTACCCTCGCCGTCCAGGGCGGCCAGGTGGCCCTCAACGGCCCCGGCGACCTTGGAGGAGGGCACGAAAAGGCCGTCCTCTTTGAGCTGGAGCTGGTTGCCCTCGGCCTCGGAGATGTTCACCTTCACCTCCACCTCATAACCGGCCACGGTCACGGTGGTGGAGCTGTCCTTGCCCTCGCTCTTGGCGGTGTAGGTGTCCACCAGGGCGGCCATGTTCAGGAAGGAGTAGTTGGCGTTCTCCCCCTCGCCCTTGACCGCCAGCACCATCACGGGCTTGCCCTCCAGCTTGGGGTCGGTAGCGCCGGGGTAGGTCTCCTCGGAGAAAGCGAACTTGGGGACGAACACGGTCTTGGTCTGATCCAGGAACAGCTCGGCGGGGAAGTCCAGGGTGAAAGCGGCGGCTCCGTTGCCGTCGGCGCTGGTGTAGAAGCTGACGGTGTTGCCCTCCACCTTGCCGCTCTTAAACGCCTTTTCCAGCTTGCCCTCCTGGGTCGCAAACTTCTTTTTCAGCTCCAGGGCCAGGGTCTCGATGCTCTGTCGGGTCGTGATGTTCTTGCTCATGTTTGGTTCCTCCTAAAGATTTTTATTATGCTTCATCCTCTGTTTTGAGGATGGATGCAACAGATTTCCGTACCTCGTCCTCGTCCACAAGGTCGGCGTCGGTCATCACCTTATCCTGGTTCACCGATACCGTGCCGTCCTGGGCTACCACAAGGCCGTTGCCCACCTTCACGCCGCCCAGCCGGAACGCCGTGGCTGTGGGCAGGATGTAATCGCTCCCGGTGCCGCCGCCTGCTCCCCCGGCTCCTCCGCCCTGGGTCACCAGCAGCACCGTCCCCCTCATGTCCCCCTCCGGCTTCTTCTTGGCCCGGAAGCGCAGCGCTCCGCTCATGCTCTCCACCGTGGGGCAAAGCTCGCAGTCTCCGGCAATACCCAGGCTCTCCACGTCCAGCGCCACAAATGGGTAGTGCAGAGCGGTCACGGCGTAGCTCTCCACGTCCGCCTTGTAGGGGTATTCCTCTCCGGCCTCGCCGTCCTCCTCCCAGCTCTCCGCCGGGATGGTGACGCTCTGGCTCGCCGCCGTGGCCGTGTCAATGGAGGGGTCTACCATAAATTCCAGGCTGTCCCCGTCCGTCAGCACAATGTGCATCAGGATGGTCAGCGGCTCCGTCACGCCCTCCTCGATCACCGCCTTTTCCGTATCCGGCAGATTGCATACGGCGATCAGGTCCCCGTCCTCGTCCATGATGCCGCACTCCCGCACCGTGAAGCCGCCCACCGTTCCCGGCAGCACCACCTTCACATCCAGCATATTGGGCGATTTGCGGTTGATCTCCATTCCGGCGATCTGCCCCCGCCACACCTCATTGCGAATGGCGGTCATGCTCTCCTCCGGCACGTAGTAGCTCCCGCCGCCGTCGCCCACCACCGCCGTTGTCACCGGCACCTTCCTCCCGGTCACGGCGGCCTCCATGGCCTTTTCCTTGCCGACCCTCGTCACCACCGTTTTGAACTTCCGCTCTGTCATGGTGACGACCGCCTTTTCCTCGCTCATTCCTGACCTCTCCCTTCCGGGTAAATTTCAATGGCCCGCTGTGCGGCGGCCTGCCCTGCGGCCTTGATCCCGCCCGTGACCTCCACCTGCGCCGCCGTTTCCGGCCATACCTCCATCATTCGCCCAACGGAAACATAGCCCCCCGCCGTCAATGCGGCCTGTGTCTCCCGGCTGATGTCGATGGCCTCCAGGTGGCAGCGGATGTTCTTTGTGATCTCGATGCCGTGGATCAGTCGCCGGTATTCCTCCGCTGTGATCCCCCCGTCCGGCAGGATGATCCGCACCCGGAACCGTCCGGCCTCTCCGCCGTACTGGAACCACTCCTCGATCTCCGCTCCTGGGTAGATGGCGTCCGTTTGCAGCTTCACGGCCTCCGCCGTTCCCATCAGCCGCCGGACGGTCAGCGCCGTTTTCACCGTTCGCCGCTTCTGCTCCAGCGTAAAGCCTGTGTCGTACCAATCAATTTTCCAGTTCACCGCCAGCGCGTCCAGCACTTCCTCCGCCGCGCCGTCGATGTTTGTGTAGATTTGGCTCTCGTCGATGTACCCCAGCGTCTTCTCCGTTGCCATACCCAGGGCTTCCGACAGAGCGATCACCCACGGCTGACCCGCCACCACCCGCGGCAGGCCGTCCGTGATGCTGGCTTGCCGTAGGCTTTTAATCATCTTCCAGCCCTCCGTAGGCTACCGTCCGCTCTCCCCGCTTGGGTAGCTCCGTCTTGCCCACCACGATGTCGGCCGGGTTGGTGAGCTTCACCCGCTTGGCCCCGGCTCCCCGGATGCGGGCGATCAGTTCCGTGGGGTTGATGTCCCTCCCCAGCTTCCGTTGCCAGCCCTCGTACTCGTCGATGGCCGCCTCTACCTGGGCTTGGATGGTTCCCGCCGCCTTTTGGTCGCTGCTCCCGATCCAGTAAGTCAGCTCAATGCCGTACTCTACTTCCTCCGGGGCCTTGACCTCCACCAGCTCCCCCAGGGGCCGCATGGTGTCGGCGCTTAAATAGGCTTCCAGGCTTGCCCGCTCGGTCTCTGTGGGCAGTCTCCCGCCCCCCAGCGTCACGTAGATGTTCACAACGCACGGGGTGGGGCTGACGATCTGCACATCCTCCACATCGCTCCGCCACTCCCGCACGTAATATTCGTAGGCGTCCCTCGGCCCTGCACAGCTATATTTGCTGGGGGCCAGCCACACCCGCTCGGTAAGGCCGTCGTCGTCCTCCACATCCAGCCCCCCGGTGCTGTCCTCCGTGTTCACCACTGCGGCAACGTAGGGGATGGGGTCCACCAGAATGTCGATGTCTCCGGCGGGGATGGCGTTGCTCTCCGCCCCCGCTTCCTCCGCCTGGATCGCCACATCCACGCTCATGTCTCCCGCCGGGATTTCGGCGTAGTCCAGCGTGTTGAAGTATTTGCCCCCCTGGGTTTTCACCCTCGTTCCCGCTGGGATGGCCGTGGCCTCCCCCCGCACGCCCGAAAGGGTGAACCGCTCCACGGCGGTGGCCCGTCTTGCCCCCTGCCGGGAGATGCCCAGCAGTGCGGCGATGGCGTCCAGTGCCTCCCCGGTGGAGGTTTTCAGCAGCTCGGCCCGCCCCTTGGCGTCCACGTACTGCATCACTTGGTAGAGGATCAGGCTAAATGACTTAATGACAAGATTTAGAGCGTCCGCCTCTCCCAGCGTCGGCTCCGTCCCCGTCAGCTCCTTGTAGATGCGGAAGTAATGCTCCCGCATTAGTCCCTCGGTCTCCTCCAGCGTCATGTTCTCAATGAAGCTGATCTCCGGCACATTTGCCAGTTGGCTGATATTAGACAAAACTTACCACCACCTTCGGGATCATAATGCCGTCCCTCTCTTTTGCTTGGGTCCATTTCACCCGCTTCACCTGTGCCCGCGGCTCGTATCGCTCTGTCTTCCGCACATACTCCGCCGCCAGCAGGGCCATGGCGCTCTCCTGCGGGTAGTCCATGATGTTCATGTCGATCCCAAAATCCCGGTCAAGGGCCTGCTCCCCGGTCTGTGTCCCGTAAAGCACCTGGAGATTGCGGTAGATTTCTTTTTCCCGGCTGTCTCCCAGCTTCCCGGCCTCGATCTCGATAATGGCCCCCCTTGGGTCAAGCATCCCGTCCGCCCCCCTACAAGTATTCCTCGATGTTCAGCGTGATCTCGCACTCCACCAGCACCCCGCCGTTCAGCACGGCGTTCCATGCGTCGCTGACGCTCGTCAGCTTAAAGGGGTTCGGGGAAAGGGGCGTGCCGCCGATGACGAAGTAATCCGTCTTGTCGCTCTCTGCGATAGCCTGAAAGAGGTCCAGCGTCTTCCTTGGGTTGATCCCGTCCTGCGCCCGCAGGAGGATGTCCATTGTGTAACTGCGGAGCTTCGGCCCAATCCACTGCGACCGGGACTTTCGCCCGATCAGCTCATGGACGGCCCAGTCGCTCCCGGCGCTGCCCTGGATGTTCTTGGGGGTGATGATCTTGAACTGGCTTACTGTGAACACCTGCCCCATAAAGCTTCCTACCATGCCGCACCCTCCTTACAGCGTCAGGTTGCCCGTGTCTCCCGTCAGACTGATCTCCTGCGCCTTGATCTCGATTTTCTTCTGGCACTCAATGGAGATGTTGCCCTCCCCGTCCACCGTGATGGTCGTGCCGTTGATGGATAGGGTGATTTCCCCTTTTACTGTGGCGTCGGCGTCGCCGTCCACCATCAGGATGTATCCCTTGCACTCGTCCCGGATAGTCCCGCCGCACTTCCGCCGGGTCTCTGTGGGGGTCACCTGTGTATATGCCCCCGTCCCGGCGTCAAAGCGTTCATAGGCTTGCCCCGGCTCCTCGCCGTATTCCTTGCGGTAAAGGCCCTTGTACCCCTCCACCGGCTTGTTCGTGTGGTTCCACACTGTCCCGGCGGCCACCGCCGCAGCGGTTCCGTTGCTGTTGTGGACAACGCTTACCATCTGCCCGACCTTTGGCATCTTGTATTCTCCGTTGGAGATGGCGTTCAGCCGCCGTGTCACGCTCTTGCCCCGGTCGGTATAGGTGACCTCATAGGTTCCGCTGGCGTAGTCGATGGAGCTGACACGCCCGGTTCTGATTTCTCCCCCCATGCTCTCGCCTCCTATGTCAGCAGCTCCATCCGCTGGTCCTTCGTCATGCTGGCCGCCGCTGTTTTCTCCGTGGTGCAGTAGCTCGCCGGGACCCAGCCCGTCACGTTCTGCCCCACCGGCAGCTTGCCGCACCGCTCCCTGGTGTTGGTGATGCGGTATCGCCCGCTCACCAGCACCCCGTCATAGAGGTAATAGGTTCCCGTCTTTGTTCCTGACTTCTCCTTGGCTGTACTGCTCACATAGAGCGGCGCGCCTTGGAGCTGTACCGTATCTCCAGCGGAGGCTCCCGCCGCTTCGCTGCTGGCGCTTTCCGCTGGCTTTGTGGTGGCCTGTGCGCTGGTCCCCGTGGCCGTTTCGCTGTGCTGGATGCTCCCGCCCACGGCCCAGGCGTGGAAGCCCTCTGTGACGGCACTGCACTCCACCTCCGTGGTAAAGCCCCCGGACCTGTTGAATTTGTGCGTTACCTTGTCCACAAAGTATTTGCCGTTGATCCCGCCGCTTCCGCCTGCGGGGCCGTCCCCGTACCCGGTGATCTGGATATTGTTGGCCGCGCTGATCTCCCAGGCTCCCGGCAGCGTAAATTTCAGCTTGGTGGTTCCGTGGTTGGCGTTGTTCAGCTCCGCACAGAGCTGAACGGCGGCGTCCTGTACGCTGGTGGCCCTGCGGTTCACCGCCTTAATGCGGCTCCCGCCGCCGATGCTGCACGAGATGTCGCAGTCCTTGTCCGGGTCCGTGTAGCTGAACGTCCCCCCGGTGTAGGTCCCCGACAGCGTGGTGTTCCAGCTCATGCTCCCTCTTTGGATGTCCGTGCGATCTATGGTGGCAACGGTCGGCTTGGCCTTGTATGCCTCCCGGTCGTACACCCACAGCCTCCCCGCATAGACCTTTAGAAGCAGGCCGTAGTTCTTGCACAGTGTGTTGTAAAAGCTGCTGTCCGCCCCGTCCTGCTCCTCGCACTCAATGTCGTAGTCCTCGCCGTCGTAGGAAAAGCCCAGCCCGTAGCGCTTGGCGATGGTCTGCCCGATCCGCTTGATGCTGGTGTTCTTCCAGGTCGTCGTCCGCTCCAGGTCGCTAAAATCTGTGTCGCTCGGCTTGCTCACCCCGCCCACCTGCAGGGTGGTCGGAGTGTCCGAATAGCTCACGTCGTCCACCACGAAAAGCCCGCACTCCATCGCCCGCTCGTCCCTCGGCTTCTCCCAGTTGTGGCCCAGGGCGCGGGGGCGCAGTGTTGCCCCTTTTTGCGGCATCCACTCTCCCATCCACCGCCCGTCCTGGGCGTCAACGGTCAGGTCTATGGTGTCGCTTGCGTCGGCGGCGCTGTCTGTGTAGGTCATGCTCTCCACGTATTCCGTGATGTCTGTCCCGGTCTCTGCCCCCTCCGCCAGCGGTGTGGGCGTGTCGGTGATCTCCTCGCTTTCCTCCCCGGTCGCAAGGCCGCAGTCTCCGGCGTTCACCCACCCCGTCACGTTCTGCCCCACCGGCTTCTTCCCGCACCGGGCGATGGTGTTTGTGATGCGGTAGCGCCCCCGGATCAGGATGCCGTCATAGAGGTAATAGGCCCCGCTCTTGTACCCCGCAGGGCTCGTGGCCGTACTGCTCACATAGAGGGGGGTCTTGTTCAGTGTGACGACCGTTCCTGCCGCCGCGCCTGCAACGGCCCCCGCTTCTGCGGAGCTGCCGCTGGCTCCGGCGGAGCTTCGTGCCGCCGCCTGCTGGGAGTACGGCGTGTTTCTGTACCGCACATCCAGCGTAACGCTTCTTCCCTCTATCATAGCGCCGCCTCATACTTCCAGGGCGGGAGTGTTCCCGCCCGCTCCTCCTCCACCGCCGGGGTGGTAAGCTCCACCCCGGCGGAGAAGATGAACGTGTCGATGTGTTGAGGGTTGGCCGCCATCAGCGCCCCAGCGTAGTATTCGTTGCCGTAGACCTCTCTGGCAATGCTGTCCCAGGTGTCCCCGCTTTTTGTCCGATACACGCCTACCCCTCCTGTCAGTATTGTGTCCTCTGTCTCCGGCGCATCATCTGGTCGTACCACTGTTCAAACCGTGCCTGCGCCTCCTCCAAGGCTTCCTCCACCGTGGCCTTGTCTGCGTTCCCCTGAATGGTGATCTGGGGAGCGTACACGATGGGCGGCGGTGTGCCAACCTTGTTGTCGTCCTTGTCGTTCTTCGGCCCGATGTCCTTTAGCTCGGCGTTCCTCTGGGGAGAGACCGCCTGCAGGCCCGCCGCTGTGGCCGCCTGGTTGCCGTTCACCCCCAGCATCCGGCCCGCCTGCATCCATGTGTCGATGTTCTGCGCCCGCACCCCGCTCTGGAAGCTGATGACCGCCTCCCGGCCCGCCTCGCCCGCAAGGCTCGGCCCTGTGGTAAAGCCGCCCTTTGCCAGCATGGGGATTTCCGGGATATTGATGGAAAAGCCTTTTCCGCCGATGATTGGCACCCAGTCCGGGATGGTGATGCCCAGCCCGTTGATGCCGGAGATGGCCTTGTTGATAAGAGCGATAACAGCATTGACCGGGGCCTTAAAGAGTGCTTCCAGCGTTTCAAAGATGCCGCCGAAAATGTCCTTGATGCCCTGCCATGCCTGCTCCCAGTTCCCGGAGAATACCCCCGTGATGAAGTCGATGATGCCCCCGAACACGGTCTTGATCCCCTCCAGCACCGGGCCAAGCTGCTCCGTAAAGGCGGCGATGCCTGCCAGCAATGCCGGGACCACCACACTGCCCACCGTCATAATGGTGCTGATGATCCCCTGGATAAAGGGCATCACTGCCTGGATGGCTTGGGCGATGTAGGTCATCACCGTCATAATGGCCCCGCCCACATTCGAGATGATGGCCGAGATATAGGGGGCCGCCGCCGTGAAGGTCTGCATGATAATGGGGATCACGGTTCCCGTGATAAAGCTGAAAATGTCCTGAATGATGGGCTTTACGTAGGTCACGGCGAAGTCCACCACCTGCCCCACAACGCCCATGACCGATTGCAGGATTTGGGTCAACCCATCAAAGGCCGCTCCCGCCTTTTCTCCGAATAGGTTTGTGATGGCGTCCCGCACCGGGGCCAGAGCGTTGGCTACCCCGCCGTCGCTGAATAGCCCAACGATGAAGTCCTTTACCGTCGTTAGCGCTCCCATGAAGCTGTCAAAAACGGCAAGCCCTTGTTCCCCGAACACGTTGCCCACGATGGTGCGGATGTCGTCCAGATGATCCCCAAGGATGCTCACCACCGCAATGATGGCCGAGATGACCCCGATCACCGGGGCCGCCCCTGCGAAGATACTGCCGAAGCCGGAGGCCACCGGCCCCCATACGCTCCCCAGCACCCCGGCCCCCGCCTTGGCAACGCCGCCCAGGTTGCTCATAACGCCCCCCACGGCCTTGACGGCCCCGGAGTTGGCGATGCCCCCGGCAAGGCCCTTTGCCTTTCCCAGCGCCCCGCCTACGGCCTGTCCTACGCCGGAGTTGGCAATGCCCTGGAGCATGGTGTTCCCGTTGATGATGGCGGCGGCGCCCAGTCCGGCGACCTTTGTTTTTGCCGCCGTGGCAAGCTGCCCCAGCCCGCCCAGCGCCTTTTGCCCCAGCGGTGTGTTGGCGATGGTGCTGCCCAGGTTCCCGATGGCCGACCCGATGCCGCCCAGGTATTGCCCTGCGCCGCTGCCGGAGATTTTGTTCCCGATGGCCGCCCGGATGCCCTGGAAGCTGGACAGCATCCCCTTGGACCCTGCCGCCGTGTTCAGCATGGCCCCCGTCCCCTTGATCCCGTTCCCGGAGATCACGCTGGAGATGGTAGCCCCCATAGTCTTAAAAAATCCGTTGCTCTTTGCCGCACCCAGGAACCCGCTCGCCGCATTGGCGGCGGTGGCCCCTGCCGCCTGTCCCCCTTGGAACAGGCTCTTAACGCCACCCAGCAGTCCGCCGGTCCGCTTGCTCTCTCCTATCCCAGCGGAGCCAAACACCAGATTGCCCACGCCGCCAAGTGCCCCCGCAATGGCTGGAGAAAACTTCATGGCCGCAAAGACCCCCGCCAACTTCCCCAGCACCGAGATCACCTTGGGGCCGTTATTGGCGATGTAGTCCAGGCCCTTTTGGATGTGGGGCATTGCCTTTTCCAGCGCTTCCCCGGCTTTCTCCACCCCGCTGGCAAACAGTCCCGCCAGCGTTTCGGCTGCCTGCCCCAACTCCGGCATATTACGCAACCGGTTCATAAAATCAATGAGAGCCACCGACAGCTCCTTTTTCGCCGGGAGGAACGCCTCGCCGATGTCCACCTGCATGGCATATTTGGCGCTTTCCATCATTTGGTCGATGTTCTCCGCCGTGGAGGCTTTGATGATAAACTCCCGCTCCATGCTCCCGGTGTATTGGCTGGGGTCTCCCACCATGTTCAGGGCCTTTGTGTAGGCGTCCAGGTTGTTGACGATCTTGGCCCCGCCCTCAATGGCCCACTGCCCGAACAGGGTGGATAGGGCCGCCACCTGCCGCTCCTTTGGCATCCCCTTGATGGCCTCAAAAACGGCGGTCAGCGTCCCCGTGGCGTCCTTCTGCATGGACTTGGCAACTCCTGTTGCCGTGAAGCCCAGTTCCTCCCATAGCTCTTTCTGGGCCTTGGTGGCGTTCTCGCCTTTGCTTAGATTGGTAACCATGCGCTTGATGCTCGTGCCCACCCGATTGGAGGAAACGCCCGTCGCCAGCATGGCGTCCGCCAGGGCCACGGTGGTGGCAACATCCACGCCGCCGATCTGACCCAGGCTCGCCGCGGCGTTCACCGCATTCGCGATCTCCGCCGCCGTGGTGGCGCTGTTGGCTCCCAGGTAGTTGATCTGGTCGAACAGCACCATGATCTCGTCATGGCTCATGTTGAGGGCTACTTCCCACTTGGCCGCCCAGTCGCCCGCCTGCTGTGCGTCAATGTCCAGGGCCGTACCCACCATGGCAACGTCTTTCAGAAAACCTTTGACATTGCCGTTGTCGTCAAACTGGATCAGGTCGTCTATCGCTTTACCCGACTGTCCTGCGGCGGCGGCCAGCTTGGTCAGTTCGTCCGCCGTATAGGGGATTTGGGTGGATAGGTCCAGAATGGCCCCTTTCATGGCGTCGTAGTTCTGGGCGTAGGTCTTCCCGTTGTCAGCCAGCTTGTCGCTGATCTTGCCTGTGGAATCCGCAAGGCCGTCCACGTACTTCACTACGTCGGCCATGCTGCTCTCAAACTCCATGGCCGCATCGGTGCATTGCGCCAGCGCCTTGACCGTTCCCACCGCCAGCGTTCCCATGGCCGCAAGTCCAGCCGTGCCCACGGCGCTCATGGCTTTGGTGAGGCTCCCCATCTGGCCGTTCACCGACTTTAGTGCGTTCATCAGGCTTTTGTCTACCTTTGCCCCGATGTTGATGCTCAAATGGAGCGCATCGCTCTTTGCCACGTCCTCGCCTCCCCTCGGCCTTGACTTTTTACTTTCCCTCTGCTATGATAGTTTCAGAAAGGAGTTGGTATTGTGGGCTTGTTCAAATGGCTTGTCGGCGCTGCCGCCGTAAAGTCCCTTTGCGCTTCCTCCCGCACCCAGCCCGCCACCGTCCAGCTCCACATCGACGTTTCCCCCGACCCGGACGATGGCCCACCTCCCGCTTTTGGAAGCGGTGAGGAGGACTGGACCCGCCCCCCTCGCTACGATGAAAAGGGCCGGGAGATTGACGATGACGGCTTTCCCATCTGCGAGCAGGAGCGTCTTTACCGCCAATACCGCCGCATGGAGGCCGCCCAGAGAAAAGCCTGACAAACCAAAGTCCGCCGGATATTTACCGGCGGACTTTTTTTAGCTCCTCCGCCACCTCGTTATTCAGCTCGATAAAGTCCCGAATGGGCATCTGCAAGTAAAAGTCCACACCCGTCCGGGTGGCGGCTGATAGCTGGATGGCCGCTTTCCGCAGGGCCTTGGCCCCGCCGCTTACTCGAAAAAACCCGCATCGTTGACGGCGTTTTTCAGCTTCAGCAGCTCATAGAGGGGCAGGCCCGTGTAGAACTCCTCCGGCTTGCCCGTCGCCATGCTGGCCAGCACGCAGGCAAAAAGATAGTTGAAGGAGGTCTCCGTGATGACAAAACCCGCCCTGGCCAGCCGGTTCTCCGCCTCGCTCTCGTTCATGCTGTTAAGGTCGGCGATGCCGTTCAGGTCCACCTCTGTGACGGTCTCCCCCTTGAAGGTGTAGGGCTTCTCAAAGGTCACAACGTGGTTCTCCGTCCGGCTCTCCACACTCATGTACTCCCGCACGGCGGCGGTCACCCTCCGGCTCGCCCCTCTGGGCAGCAGCTTGAAAAACTCGATGGGCAGCCCCGTCGCCTTGGCGGCCAGTGCCCTTGCAAACGCCGTTGTGGTCTCGCACAGCATAGCCGTGGCGACCTCCTGCTCATTGAAAAGCTGACGCTGGGCGTCGATGGCGTCCTGGATCGTCAGCTTATCCAGCCCGTTCATGTCCACGGACTTATATTCTTTTCCCTCAAAGGTGTAGCTCTTGCCCAGCTCGATGATCCGCCCTGTGGCGGTCTCTGCGGTGGTCTCGTTCATTTCCACGATCTTCTTGTTGTCAGCCATGGTTGTGGCTCCTTTCTGAATTTAGAATAGTGGCAGGCCCGCCCCCGGTGAGGGGCGGGCCGCCGTTTGTCAGGTAAGCTCGTTGATCCCGGCCAGCATATCAACACCGTTCACCCGGTAAACGCTGTTGAGCTTGTCCACGGCCAAAAGCTCCTTGCCGTCCATCTCAATCATCATGGCGGTCAGCTCCATGGTCACGGTGGCCTCCATGCTCTCGCCCTTCTCGATCTTGCCGGGGTTAAAGGTCTTCACCCGGCCCATCTCTACCACCCGCAGGCCCTTAAAGGCGTAGCCGCCGGTCTTGTCGTAGACCTGCTGGGCCGCCCGGAAGGTGAGGTTGACCACCGACAGCGGGGAGAGCATATCGGCGAAGCTGGAATACAGCACGTTGAACTGGATTTCCTGCTCCATGCTCTCGAACTGGCCGATGGTGGGGCTGTCCAGCTCGCCGCCCAGACCGGCGCCCGTCACGGTGCTGGTCTTCATCTTGACCTCCGGCAGCGTGACCGAGGCCGCAACGCCGATCATCTTGGTTCCGTCCAGATAGGCGTTATAGTCGTTGATCTTTTCGGGGATGTAGTTGTTTCCGATCATTGCCCTTTCCCTCCCTTATCAGCCCAGGGCGCTGGAGAGCGCGCTGGGGTCAAATTCGATAATGTCCTCAATGTCCTCCGCAGGAGTGAACGGGGTCATGTACTGGTGGAAGGTGATCCTTCCGTCCAGCAGGGCGGAGGTGGGGTTCTCGTCCTCGTTAAAGACGATCTCGTCCCGCGCCGCCGCACCGATGGCAACATAGCCGTTGCCCCGCACGTTCTCGCTGTCCACCACCGCCTCAATGAGCCGCCGGTTCATGGGGTCGTCCACCTTCTGGAAGTAGGTCAGGATGAAAGAGTTGGCCCGCCAGTTCATATACCGACGGCAGCTCAAAAAGCGATCCTTCGGGTCGGTGTTGCCGGGATAGGCGGCGGTGTTGTTGCCCCACAGCCGGTAGCCGTTCATGTTCAGGAAGGTAGCCACGCCGTAGCTGTTGATGGCGTTGGCCTGGTCCTGGTCCAGCACCACCTCCGTGCCGTCGGCAAGGCAAATCCCGCTCATGGTAATGCCCTTGTTGCTGGGGCTGGTGTAGGGAATGTCCCCGTTCTGGGCGTCGGTGTACGCCATTCTGGCAGCCGCCAGAACAGAGCCGCTATACACCGTTTCCCCCACCATGGCGTAGGGCCACACGGCATAGGCGCAGGCGTCGGAGATGGCCTGCTTCTCCTTCTGCTCCTTCACGTCGGTGTACTTCCTCGCGCCCTTCTCGCCGCTGTCCACATCCACCACGCACACGCTCTTGAACGTGCCGTTGATCTCGTGGCACTTGCCCTGCAGGGCGGCAGTCACAGTGGCGTCGGCGCTGAACCGTGGGGCCAGCAGGATGCCGGGAACCAGCCCCAGCTTGGGGTAGATTTGCCGGATGACCTCCATGCCGGTCTCCGCCCCGGTCTCGGCGTCCACACCGCCCACGATGTCGGCGGCGGTCACCATGCCGGGGTCCAGCGCCTTGCCGCTCACCGTCAGGGCGGTGGCCCCATCGCCCTTACCTCCGGCGATGATGGCAATGTTCACCATGCCGTTCTGGTCGAAGCTGGCGGTGTAGTCCTCCCCGCTCGTCAGCTCGGTCTCGCCGTTTCTCACCTTCAAGCTCCCCAGCAGGATGCCGGGAACCTCAACGGCGGCGAGGCCATCGTTGACCTGCACCTCGATCTCCTCCACGCTCTTGCTGTGCTTCTTGGGGTCCAGCACGTTGATAAGCACCAGCGGGGCCACGTTCAACACCTGGAAGCTGGCGCTCACGGCCTCGCAGATGGTGTACTTCTCAAAGTCGGCGCTGTACCCCAGGGCGGCCACCGCCTCCTGGTAGCTCTGCGCCAGCACCGGCTTATTCACGGCCTCCTCCGGCTTGTCCAGCAGATGCACCGGGGCCGTCCCGATGACTACCTGCAGTCCGGCAGTCCCGGTCACCGGGGCCACCATGCTGCTGCCCTGCTCGGACACGTAGATGCCGTGGCGATAGTTCGTAGACATAGTTGTTCCTCCTCCTTAAAGCTCGGATTTGATTTTCTCGTACAGAACGGCCTCCGCCGTCCCTCTCTTGCCCAGATTGCTCCTGGTCTTGGCGAAGCTCTGCACGCTCACCATCAGCCCACGGGCCGCCGGGTGTTCCTCAATGAACGCCCGCAGCGGCTCCGGGATGCTCCCGGAATACACCGTGTACTGCCTCGCCACGCCCCGAACACTGGGGCCGCAGTAGACGCACGGCTTGGGGAAGGTGTGGGGCTTCTCCGCCTTGGGCTGCTCCGCCGTGGTGGCAGGCTCGCCCTTGGGCTGCTTGGTCTCCTTGCTCATATCAGTTCCTCCATTTCAGTGTCTTGGGTCATGGCCGGGGCGGTGCAGTTCAGGGTTATGGCTCCGTAGTAGTACGGTGCCGTGTCGTCCTGCTGCATGGCCCAGGCGATTGGCTTTAGAACCGTAAACGCCCCGCCGAAGTACGGGGCGGTGCATACCCGCTGAATGATGTCCTCTTTGATGTTGGCAACATCTTGATACCCTACCCGGCTCATGCTGATGTCGTAGGCGCATATCACGATGGAGAACTCCACGATCTGCGGGCTGTCCTCTTTGGGGATTTCTCCCCCGGTCATCCGCACCACGATGTAGGGGGCCAGCGCCGCATCCGTGTCCACGTCCACGTCGTTGTCCTCCGGCACGGGGATGTCCTGCTTAAACACCTGCAGGCCCTTTCGCCCCTCCTGGCCGCTGTACTTCTTTCCCTCGAACAGCTCCCGTATGGTCTCCACAAGGGCGTCCTGGCAGAGCTGTGGCGTCTGCCCTATCCCCGCCTTGGCTGTCAGCTTTGCGTAGTCCTTCATCATTGCCTCCTGCGTTTCGCCCTGTCGATCACCTTCTGGGTCTGCTCTTTCAGCCGCCACAGCAGATATACCTCGACTTCATCCCTTACCTCCGGCCAAATTTTCCTGTGCATGGCCTCGGCGCTGGGGCTTCCCATCGTCATCATCTTGTCGCTGTTGCTGGGTGCGCCGCTCCTCGCCGTGTAGTGGAAGCGTCCCGTCCCAATGACCCGCTGAACCATGCCCACATGGCCGCTCTTGAACTCCACAAGGAAGCCTTTGCTCAGGTTTCCCTTGCCCGTCAACTGCGTCATGCGGGAGGATTTCAGCACCCTCGCCGTAAAGTGTTCCGGCGCTCTCGCCACGTCCCGGCCCATGAACGGCTTATTGGGCCTGGACTGAAAGTAGCCCAGGTCGTTCCGCATACTGGCAATGTGCAGCTCTGCGCTCAAGCTGGTGTTTGTTGCCTTTTTCCGCTGTACCAGCTCCTTTAGGTGCCGCTGGCCTGCGGTGTTCACGGCATACCTGGCCTTTGCGCTCGCCACCATCAGCTTCCGGGCCTCCCGCGCCGTGGCGTTGATGGCCGTCTTTGCTACCGCCGGGGTTTTCCTTTTCAGGTCGCCCAGGGCGGCACTAACGTCATCCAGTCCCTCGATCTCAATGGTCATCGTCCCGGCATCGTATCGTACCCGGCTCATTGCCTCGTCCTTTCCAGCGTCATGCGGTAAACCCCGTCTTCCTCCTCGCACTTCTTGATGGTGTAAGTGCGCTGGTGATCTGTCCCGGCGTCCATCACCAGCGGCTTCCCGATCTTCGGCTTCGGGCCATAATCGGCCACCTTGATGTAGAGGATCGAGTTCGCCGTGTAAAGCCCGGTGTCAAAGTTCTGCTTTGCCCCGGCCTCCCAGTGCGCTGAGTGCGGGCGCAGGTCTGCATCCTCGAAAATGACAAGCGCTTTCTTCCCGTCAACGGTATGCTCCTGTGCGTGTTCGTCCCCGTTGAAGAAAACGGCTCCGATGTCGTCCGCCGCACAGTCCTTGAAGGTCAGCCTTTTCTTCTCCTCCGCCTCTCCCTCATAGTGCTGTTTCAGCTCGAAAAGCGCCACGTCCTTCACTCCTTTGGAAAAGCCCCGCCGGTGCGCTCACACCGGCGGGGTCCGTTGTTCATCAGCAGACAGTAGCCACCAGCCAGCTATCCACCTTGTCGGGGATGGGCAGGGGGTGTGCCTGCAGCTCCAGCATACGGCGGTCGGGGTGATGCTCCACGTAGCTCCGCAGCAGGCGGTTGGTCTGGGCAGTCACCCACTGGCCCCGCTCGTCGATGTAGGTGCAGAGGCCGTAGGCCATCATGTAGTTGGCCGCCCCGGAGATCAGGATCACCATGTTGTCGTCCACCAGGGGCTTGGTGGTGGGCTTGCTGGGGTCGGTCCAGTCATCCAGGAATACCTCGGCGTAGGTGTAGATGTCGATGTTGGGCATATTCAGGTGCCCCACATACTTCACGCCGTTGGGCAGATCGCGGGGGTCCACAAGGCCCATGCTGATGCGGCGGTTGTCCAGCATCTTCTGAACCTTCTCGTCCGCCAGGAACGCCCGCAGGGCGGCCTTGCCCATGATGGCCCGATCCACGTTGACAAAGCCCTCGGTCAGCACCTTGTCCACCCAGTCGCCCAGGTTGTCCGTGATGGTGGCGTCGGCCTTGCCCCACTGCTTGTTGCCGGTCAGGGCCACCTTGTTGGTAAAGCCGAAGTCGATGGTTTCATCCACGCCCTCGCCCACCACGTGGATGGAGCCGGTCTTGATGGCCTCGGCGCACATCCACTCCTCCCGGCGGGTGGTGGCGTCGTTCAGGCGGTTATGCTCGGCGATCAGCTTCTGGGCCGCCCGCTGGGCAGGGGTCATTCCGCTGTAAAGGTCCTCGCCGGGGAGCCGCTGCATGAGCTGGTCGGCGGTCGTCACGTCGTAGGGGTTCACCAGGGGCGGCTTGTAGCTCTTGGTCTCGTAGCCGGTCCCTTTCAGGACTTGGCCGCCGGCGCTGGGATGCACAAAGGCGGCCATGCGCCGGTCGCCTTTCACCAGGTCGATGTCCACCCGCTCGGTGGGGAAGGTCTGCACGTTGGTGAAGAAGGTGTCCCGGAAAAAGGTGTGGATGGCAGGGGCCACCCGCACCACCTCCGCCAGATGGCGGGGTGTATAGATGTTAATCTCGTTAGACATGATGTTTTCCTCCTCCTCTTATTTCAGGAAGATGCCGATGTTACGCAGCGGCACCTCAACGTCGGCGGCGGTGATGCCGTCAGCCAGCACCAGCTCGTCTCCGAAGAACTCACCCGTCAGATAGATCACGGCGTCCTGGTCCTTCTCGGCGCTGTCGGCGCTGATGCCATAAATGCCGGTCAGCTTGGTTTTGTCGGCGGCGGGGCTGACCTTGCCCGCAGCGTCGATGATAACGGGGGTGTGGGCGGCGATGGCCGCCCCGGCGGTCTTGGTCGCCGTGGTGATGGCGATGTCTGCCCCGGCGATGAAATACCGCTCGTCAGACTGGAAAGTCTGCACTTTCAGCTCCATACTCATTTTTCTTCTCCTCCCTTACTGCTTATCCGGGGCCTTGCCCTGGCTTCTGATGGCGTTCAGGAACTCGTCGCCCTCGCCGCCGCCAGCGGGCGTTTCGGTCTTCACGCCGTTGGCTCCGCTCTGGGCGGCGTCCTTGGCGATCCCGTCCAGATAGTCCTTGCCCTGCTCCTTGGCCTGCTTCATGGCGGCCTTGGCGTAGTCGGCGGCGCTCATGGGCTTTCCGAACTTGGCCTCGGCGGTCAGCTCCTCGCTTCCAGGCAGGGCCATCTCCTCGATGTCCTTGATGCGCGCCCGCTCGTCGTTCGTAGCCCGATCAGCCGCCGCCTGCTCGATTTGGCCGACCAGCTCCGGGTAAGCCCCGCGCAGGTCGTCCACGGTCTTGATTTCCACCATTTCCTGCTCCTCCTTGTTCACATTCCCCGGCTCTGCCGGGTTTTTATTTACAAAACCACCGGCGGCGGGGGGTGCTGCCATACGGTCTTGCACAAATTTGGGGGCATTGGAAAAATCCATGCCCATGCTTACACTGTTGACGAACAGCACCCCGCCCCGGTTCTCCACCGTGGTGGCCTCCTCGTCCACCAGCTCGTCCACAAAGCCGTTGTCCTTGGCCTGCTGGGCCGTCCACCAGCTTGTGGCGTCCATCCACCCGGCCACCTCGTCCTTCTCCCGCCCGGTCTTCTTGGCGTAGAGGCTGACGATGTTCTCCCGGAGTGCCTTGATGGCGTCCATGTACTGCTGCATCTGGGTGGCGTCAATGTAACCGTAAAGGCCCATCTTGACCGGGTGTACCATGTAGGTGGCGTCGTTAGCTGCTACCACCCTGTTGCAGTGGCAGGCCACGATGGTGGCGGCGCTGGCGCACAGCCCGTCGATCTTCGCCGTGACCGTGGCCGGGTGCTGCTCCAACTGATTGCCGATGGCCTGGGCGGCAAACACATCCCCTCCGCCGCTGTTGATCCGCACCGTGATCTCGCTCACGGTCCCGGCGGCGGCCAGGTCTTCGGCAAACTGCTTTGGGGTCGCTTCATCTCCCCACCATGTGCTGTCTGCGATGTCACCGTAAAGCAGCAGCTCCACGCTGCCCCCCACGGCGTTTTGGAATTTCCAGAATTTCTTATTCATGCTCTTTCCCTCCTGCTCCGTCTGTTGGCGGCTCCGGCGTTTTCTGGGGCGGATGGATGATGTCGTCCACCTCCCGCTTCATCTTCGCCTCCGCCGCCCGTTGCCGGATGTTGTAGGCGTAGTTCCCGCTCGTCATCTGGGCTGTCTCCTCCTGTGCGGTGGAGAAGCCCGCATCCACCCGGCTCACGGCGGCGCTGACCTCCTGCACCGGGTTCAGGTTCGTTCTGGCGGGGCCGTTCCACTTGCACCCCGAATATGCCTTACGGATAGCCGGGTCGCTGAAAAAGCCGGGGGCCTTAATTCTCCCCAGCGCCACCGCCTCCGCAAGCCACTCCTCATAGATCGGCTGGCAGAAGTCCGTGGCAAACCAATCCCGCCACATCTCGCACACCCGCCAAAACTCATTCAGCGCTCCGCGGGCCGCACTGTACGAGGTAGAGAATTGCTTGCCCATGACCTCCGGCGGGATTTCCAGCGCCGCCCCGATCTGCTTAATCATGGCGCCGCTGAAAGCGTCATAGCCGTTGTTCGGGTGCTTCGGGTCTGCAAACTGTACCGTCTCTCCCGGATTCAGGCTTACGATGGCCCCGGTTCCCAGCTCAATAGTTCCCTGGTCCTGGGTGTCGATCAGTTGCTCCGGCGGGATCATCTCACCGAATGGCCGCCCGTCCGTTGCCATCTGCGGCTGGACAAACACCGTGAACATGGCCGAGATTACGGCGGCGTTGATTTCCGCCTCCGTGTATCTCCCCAGTTGCTTTAAGCTCTCCAGCACCGGGGCCAGGATGGGCACGCCCCGGAGCTGCCCCGCTCGCTCCCGTGTGATGATGTGCAGCACGTTCCGCCGCCCGGTCAGCTCGCCGTAGGCTTCCACCCGCACCCACTTCATCTCGGTTCCGTCCACCGTCCCGTTCCCCAGCGGATGGTGGTTGCATATCCAGTAGGCCACCACCATGCCGTTTTGGTCGGTCTCTACGCCCTGGACGATGCGGTGTACCCTGTGCCCCTGCACCTCGCATGGAGCCAGCCGGTCAAAGCCGTCCGGCGAACATAGCCGGTCCGCCTCGATGATCTTCACCCGCAGGCTGTACGGTTGCCCTTTCTGCTGTCCCGTGGGCAGGACGGCAATGGCGTCGCCGTTCATCTGCGCCCCCAGGAAGGCGAGCTGCTGGAGCTTGTAAAAGTCGTCCATCCTGTCGGCGTCGCAGACCGCCGTGTCCGCCCAAAGGCCGAACTCCCGGATGATCTGCGCTTGCAGCTTCTCCACCTGCTCCTGCGAAAGCCCCAGGTAGTCCCCGTCGATCTGCGGGGCGGGCATCAGCCCTCCGGCGATCACGTTGGTTCGCATGGTTTTCAGGGCCGCCGCCGCTGTGGGTATGCCCATGTAGGCGTCCCGTGACCTCTGCCGGAGTATGTCGATATTGTCCTCAATGTCCTCCTTGGCGCTTCCGCCGTAGAACATCCACCCCCGCATGGTCTTCTTCGTTTGGTTGGCTCCGTAGTTCCCGTAGCCGCTGTTCAAAAAGGACAGCGCCGACCTGGCCGCCATCCGTTGCATGGCATACTTTGGGGCCACTCCTGCGATGGCTCTGTCAAGAATGTTTGGTTTCATTCCCTTGCCCCCTTATAGGTCACGGGGGACAAATCGGAATACCCGGTTTCTGCCGCCCTGCTTCTCCTCGGCCTCCGCCTCGGCAAGTCTGGCCGCCCAGTATTCCATCTCCTCCCGCACCTGCTTCAAGTCTGCCCGCGTCAGCATCCGGGTCCCGATTTGGTATCTCTGCCCGGTGGCGATGGCCTCCTCCGCTTCAAGCCATGTGTTTAGTTTCTCTTGACACAGCTTCTTGCTGAATACAGCCATTAACCGATCCCTCCGCTCAATCTTCGTCTTCCCGCCGGTCTGGGCGCTGTTGCGGCCCCCGGCTCCGGCTTCTGCAATACCGGGTTGGCGATCTCCAGCGCCGCCGTGGCGTAGTTCCGCAGGTCCAGCGGTTCGTTCCGCTTGTAGCTGGCGTCCTTGATCTCCCATACGATCACGCTGCGCCCCTTGCGGAAACGCACCACCATCTTCTCCGAGGTCAGCCCCCGGAAGTAGGCGTCATCGTAGCCCGCCTCCTCTGCCCGTGGAAAATGGCAGTAGTTCGGCCCGCGGGTTTTGTGCTTGAGCCGCTGGTACAGCAGGGCCTTTCCGGCGTCCACGCCGATGATGAAAAGCGGTGCTTTCACCCGGTTGTTGGTGGTCGGGTTGCGGATATATGGGACCTCCTGGCCGCCCTTGCCCTTGATGGCGAACACCCGTCGCTCCCACCGCTCCTTGGTAAAGCGGTACACCTGGTCGGCGTGATGGCCGCCGCTGTCGATGCAGGTGGCGATGATCTGCAATGCTGTCCCATCCTTCTTGTGGAACGGTGTCAGCAGGAAAGCGTCCAGGTCTGCCCACACCTGCTCTTTGAGCATATCCCCATATATCTTCTGGTAGCGGATGCCCCAGCTTTCCTTGCCGACGCCCCAGCCTACTACCTCGACTTCAAAGCGGTCATCCTGGACATCCACGCCCGCCGTCAGCACCAGCACGTCCTCCGGCACCTCTGCGTCGTAGAACTCCTTGTTGTCCTCCAGCTCCGTGTCTTCCAGCCGCTCGCCCTGCTCCTCCCAGGTCTCCCCCAGCTCCGTGTTGACCCACGTTTTCATGTTCTCCGGGTTCCCCTGATCCAGCATCTTCTTGGCAAGCAGGAACTTCTCCACAACTTCCTTCCACCCGCAAAACGGGGAGGCCAGCGTGTTCAGGTGGAAGCCCCTGGCCTCCGCCTCCGGGTGTTCCGCCACAAAATGGCCGTATCGCCCCTGGCTTTTCCACTCACGCTCTCCGCATACTGCTCCGCAGTGTTTACACTCGTACAGAACAGGGCTTTTCAGGTTTTCCTTGTCAAACTTGATTTGGCTCCATTGGAGCGGCTGAAAATGTCCGCACTCCGGGCACGGGATGTTCCACTCCTCCATCGTGCTGTCCAGATACTCGGTCTCGATCCGGCTCCGGCCCTTAATGGTCGGGGTGGAAACGATGACCGTTTTCTTGTCCCAGAAAGTCGTCTGCCGCTTTTGGGCCAGTGCCAGCGGGTCGCCCTCCGTCCCTGCGCTCTCCGGGTAGCCGTCCACCTCGTCCGCCAGTAGCACCTTGATGGGACGCATACGCAGGCCCACGGGGCTGTTGGCTCCCACGATTGTCACGTGTCCCCCCGGAAAGTTCTTTTTCAGGATGGTGTTTCCGCTGTACCTGCTCTTGGTATCCACCAGCGCGGATAGCACCGGCATATCCCGTATCATGGGCGCAAGGAAGTCCTTGGAGAGCGCTTGGGCCATATCAAGCGTAGGCTCCATCACCATGACAGGGGCCGGGTAGTGGTGCATATAAAACCCCAGCACGTTCATCAGCATGGCCGTCTTGCCGATTTGGGCGGCGCTCATAATAACTACCTTGCGGGTGTGCGGGTCTCCGATGGCGTCCATGATCTCCCGCTGGTAAGGCGCTTTGTCTGTGCGCCATCGTCCCGGCTCTGCGCTGCTCTCCGGGCTTAACCGTCTGTATCGGTCTGCCCACTGTGAAAGCGTCATCTCCGGCGGCGGCTTCAATACCGAGATGCACCTTGCGAACAGGTCTAAAGTCTGCTTGGGGAGTTCGACCAGCTCATGCTTCTTCTTCACTCTCACTCTCCCCCTGTATCTTCGCCATGGCTTCCGCCGGGTTTGACAGCTCCTCCAAAGCCTCGTCGATGGCTCGTTTCAGCTCGTCAAATATCCCCTCTTGGTTCCCTCCCATGTTCGCCAGTGTCGGGGAGAGCCTTGCCGGGAGGATCAGAAGATTGGAGCGCAGGTTCAGGCAAAGAGACTTTATGCCCGCCTCAATGTCTGTTACCCGGTGCAGCTCTCCCCGGCGTGCTTCGTTTTCCATCTCGGCGGCTTCTCGCTTTGCCTTTGTCAGCAGCGCCCGCTCGTCGTTCAGGTTCGTATTGCCCTTGCGGATGTAGGCGATATATCGCCCCACCGTCTGCCGCAGGTTGTAAAGCCCCGGTGCCTGCTCCTCAATGATCCCCTCGTCCCGGAGTTGCCGCACCCGGCGCTCTGTCAGCCCCAGCCACTCGGCCACCACCTTGCTTGTGTAGAGTGTCATGGGGTCTCCCCCTCTGTCTCGTCACCATCCGGGAAGCTCACCGCCCCTGTGGCCCGCATCCGCAGGATGTCCAGGCGCTCCCGCTCCATCTCCATGCGCCTGTCGCTCTCGTCCATCATCCGCAGGCTGTCCGCCACCTTGGCGATCCGGCCCTGGACTTTATAAAGGGCCTCCTGCAATTTCAGCACCCGGCTAAAGGCGCTGTCCTTGCTATACATTCCCATCTCCTGGTTGGCCCCGTCCTGCTTCTTGTCGCCTCTCCCGGCGGGCCTCCTCATGTCGAGAACGCTGTTGATGAAAAGCGCATCCTCCGGCTCTTTCTCGTACTGGGCAATCTTGGCGAGTATCTTATGCTCCCGGAATTTCAGTATCTTCATTTCGTGTTCCAGGGCTTCCCGGCTCTCCAGCGGGGCGGCCTCCGCCACCGCCAGCTCGTCCGAAGTCAGCATATCAAGAAGGACGGCGCTGTAAGCTCCGTCCTTTTCAGCGTTCTTGTTTCCCTTGGGCGCTCCAGCGTGGCTCCCGGCGGCGTTCTTCTTTCCGGCGCTGTTTTTGTTCTCCGGCTGCCCACCCTTCTTTTTCCTGGGCAGTGCCTTTTCCCACTCGTCCAGCTTCTTCCAGTTCCGCAAGGTCTGATAGTTCACGCCCAGCTCCCCGGCCAGCTCCTGCAGGTCAACCTTGCCGCCCCTGCCCATCCGGGCGATGTATTCAGCCTTGGCGGTGTCGCGCTTCTCGCTTCGCTTCGGCACTCCATCGCCCCCTTGTATTTCTTGCGCTCTTACGCCTTGATTGCACAATCCCAGCGGCGGCGTTTCAGGGGAAGCGGATACACCCCGGCCTTGTCCGCAGACAGCCGGGACCACACCAAAGCCCACATCTAAAGCTCGCAGTATGCCGTCCTCGCCTCTCCGCTTCCTCTGCCCGTTTCGCCGCTGGTATCACGGTACGTTTCAGCCCTCCGCCGGTGCGCCGGTCGGAACCGTTCATTTTATATTGGCCGGTGCCAGCCCATCAAATATTTTCCCCTCTGCCGCTTTCGCACAGCGCACAGGGTAGCCCCGTTTCCTTTCTCACGGCGGTGGTGGCTCTACCTCTGGGGCAGGGAGGCGGGTGCGGCCCGCCGGTACAGACGGGCCGCATGGCCCGCCCGCACTCAATTCCATTCCCTGCATATTGCCCCGCTGCACCTACTCTGTACCCCACGTTGGAACGCAGGGCTTCGGCGCAGGCAGGGCCACCCGCTCCCAGGGCGGACAATGCCCGCTCTCCCGCTCGCAGGTGAAGGACGGCGGCCTGGGGGGATTTGAACCCTGACCCATCAGCGAGGAAAGAAGTAAAGCTCGCCTTGCTTTCCGTAACCGCCGCCCTCTTTTTCGCACTTTGACGCCTCCCCGTCCCCGATCCATACGTGCATCTTTTTGGGAAAAGCGCACGCATGGCATCGGCTCTGGGGCCATGCCCACATAGATGCACGTATGGCACCTATGCTCCCGGCTTTTCCCTCGCTGAGGACCGCCTTGCGGCGGGCCGGTCTCCCGGCAGCTTGCCGAACCCGCAGATGTCGCCAAAGTCTCCGTGCATGACAACGGCCCGCAGGGGATTGCTCCCCCGTGGGCCGTTTCTGCACAATATCAATATAACACCGAAAACCTGCGAAAGTTGCTAACTCTCAAAAAAAATTTTCATTTATTTTTTATCCGTCAATCCCTTGCCCCGCAATCGTTTGACCGCCTTTTTTGTTTTTGACCCCCTCAACTTTTTTCGCCCCGATTTCCCGGAAGCGACTTTTTCCCCTCACACCTACGAAAATTTTGCGCTTCCGAACCCGCAAAGGTCGCTGTCCGTTTCCCAGTACCTACCCGGCCCCGCCGGGGCCGCCGGAGAGCATGAAAAAAGCCGCCGGGGGCGGCTGGAAGCCCTGGGCGGCGGTGGCTTGGAGGTTGTCGGCGGTGGGCTGGTGGCTGGGTGGCTGGTGCTGGGCGGTGGTGTTGGGCTGGGCGGCGGGTGGCGGCCTGCCTGGTGGCTTGGCGGCTGGGCTGGTGGAGGCGGTGGAGCTGCTGGGCTTGCTGGGGGTAAGGGGGCAGTATATATAACTCTCTCTTGGCTTGTATCGCAGGCGCGTAAAACTCCCCCGGCGGCGGCTGGCATGGCTGGCGGCGGTCGTTGGCTCGGCGTATTCCCGGCCCCGGCGGAGACCGCCGCCGGAGCTGGGC
>JAMPEH010000159.1 GCA_023665245.1 Muribaculaceae bacterium | reverse complement strand
TATTATTTGCCTTGTTTGTATTAACAGTCCAAACAGCAAACGCCTTTGAATTTACCACTGATCTGCCGGACAATCTTCCAAAAGAAAAACCAATGCCTGAAAAGTATGTACCGAGAGCTTCAACGCAGGTATTCTTTCAAAAATGGGCACAGTCAATCAGAAACGATAATAAAACGGTTGAAAGAAAGATTTCTGATAAAAAATACACAGGCATTGGCTTAAAACAATGGGATGAAGAGCTTTTTGAGTATTTTCCGCAAATCTCTATTGAAAATGACAAAGAGCCTATAGAATGTACATTATATACCGGCATGGTAAGTGCGTATGCGTATAATGGTTTTAAAAGCCCCATGCTTTATGATGCACAGAATAAAATTTGCGTTGCAATAATTGGGAAAAGAGGTTATCAAAATAGTGAAAACCCGTACTTTATTGAACCATACTCATTTAAAAACATGGTTTACGTCGGGGCTCCGTTAAATAAACAAATATCATTGCAGGAACTTGCACTTATTCCTAAAGGTGCAACAGAAAAAGAAGTTAAAAAATATCTAAATGCAATAAATAAATTATACAAAAAAACAACAAGCAATGAATATTTGCAAATAAAAAAAGCCCAAGAAATGGCAAAAAATGTCATGAATCAGTATGGGCAAAATGAATAATTGCAGATTTTGGCAACAATAAGGAAGGGCTAATGAAGAGGATTCTAATATTAATAATTGCAATTTTTTGTTTTCAAAATTTTGCATTTGCAAAAGGCATAAATTGCACAACAAAAGGAAATACAACAACTTGCAGCGCAGGTAATTATGTGCTCACAACAATTACAACAAAAGCCTTGCCAAGCGGTTATGTTGAAGTTCGCACCTGTAACAAGCTTTATTGCGAATCCCAATTAATGACACCTCTTGCGGCGCAAGGCTATGTAAATGAGATAAAAGGTTATTTGAAACTTTTAGAAACTGCCGCTGCGCAACAAGCACAGCAACGACAACAATACGAAAACAATAAAAATACGATAATTAAAAAAGTTGAAATTGTAACAAAACAGGGTACAAAAATATCTCTTGAAGAAGATAAAAACAACGATGACTATCTTGTTATAAATGGCAAGCGGACAAAATTTAGCAGTTATTTAGCAACCAAAACTCTAAATGACGTTGAAATGCGAACCAGGGGCGGCTATAGTGTTCAAATAGATACATCTCAACAAATGGGAGATAATATAGATATTGAAAAACTCATTTGCGAAAATCAAAAAATGGACAAACTTCAAAATAAGAAACGGAGCGTTGTTCAAATTATTGAAGATTCAAGAAATTTATGTGAACTATTCAAGGTTGTATATAAGCTGAGATATGACTATAACATTAGTTTTAAAGATGCTAAAAAACTTATGACATTTGGTCTTGATAATGGAAATTATAAACCACAACATTTGTTGCTGCCAAAAGAAATAGCACAGATAAAGTATGAAACACTTATGAAACTTACCGAGGAAAGCTTTAAAGACATTGTATTTCCTGTTATAAAAGCAAATAATTAAAGAGGAGCTCAAAGTATGCAAGAAAAATTAAAAGATTGGCTTAGCAAGGAAGAATTGAATAAACTATTAACAGAAGATGTTATGGAAAATTGCATTGAAAAATGTGATAGTCCAAATAAGGAAGATATTTTCAATGCTTTTATTGGCTTAAGTCCTGAAGATGCTAGAGTTTTAATTATTGGTCAAGACCCATATCCTAACCCTAAAAAAGCCCATGGACTTGCTTTTTCTTGTAAAAGCGGCAGAGCAGCTTCTCTTACTAAAATTTTTAAGGCTTTAGATATTTGTTTTGAGCAAAAAAATAAAAAACACAATTACAATTTAACCGAATGGGCAAAGGAAAATAAGGTTTTATTATTAAATACTGCATTGACTTTTGAAAAATCTAAATTATATGAAGGCAGAAAGAAAAAGGATTTAACAAAAGAACAACAAAAGAAACTGGAAAATGACCAAAACAGGCTTTTAGATAAACATTTACAAGCTTGGGAGCCTTTTATATTGGTTGTTTTAAGAAAATTATTTGAAGCAAATAAAAATGTTCAAGTTTTTCTTTGGGGTGATAAAGCTTTAAAATTATTTGAAAAATGCAAGAATTCTAAAGGAATAAAAACATATACAACTTGCAACCCACAGGCTCGTCAAAATTGCGATAAGGACTTTATAAGAGATACAATAAAGCATTTTAAAGAATGCGATAATTTCTTAGGTGAAGACATTTGGAAAAAACTATAAATTTTAAAAGAGGTGAGTTTTTGCTCACCTCTTTAGTTCTAGTTAATACTTATCACTTCATAGCCCATATTAATTGCTTTTTGCCTAGCTTCATGTAGGGTTGTTGCCTCAATTTTAATGTGTTGCTGCTGTGAGCTTTTACTATCTTTGACTCTCACCCATAAATCATACTCTCTCATAGCCATTGGGTTTTCTTCTTTTATTTTTAAACTGTGCTTAGTCTATAACGCTCCTTACTTCCTTTGTTTCATTATTTTCAAGGTTTTTAACATACAGCAAATTAAACATATTGCCGAAATCTTCATTTAAAATAAGCTCATATTCTTTTTCATTGTCATTTTCTTTTTCATATAACTTTGCAAGATTAATGACATCTCTTTTAGTAATTTTTATCTTTTGAACTAGGAAATGTTCTTCATATTGAAAGAAAGGGATATTATTTTCTTCCTTAACTTCAACTTTTTTTAAATCAGCAACTTCAAAAAGCTGCATGCGGTCTAAGACCCCATATTTTTTGAATAAATTATGACAGGCAATTTTTACGGCTGTTTCTGACGTTTTAAATTTTCTTGCAATTTGACGATAGCTTAATCCAAGTTTAATGCCGCTTAAAGCCATAAATTCTTCTTTTGTTAAATACATTACCTGTTTTTCTCTACTTTTAATAAGTCAATTAACAAATAAATTATATAGCTATTGTTGAAATAGCCTTATAACTTTCGTTGTTTTAACTGGTACACAATAACTTTCAGGGTGTAATTTAAAATTAATTAATTTTACATACAAATCCGGCATATGCGAATAATGTAAATGCCAAAATGCTTATAAAATAAGGGGTTTACTGGTTTTTCAGGATTTTTAAGACTTATAAAATTTTCCATTTTCACAAGCTTGAAATAATTGGGAAAAGCGATATTTATCATCCTTTAATAATTCCGTTTCTCTTTCTACCCTAATTCTAAATTCCTTAGCGGGTCTAAAATGGGGAATATATTGAGCAGGAACAGTTATAGTTTCATTCGTGTTTATATTTCTTGCCGTTCGCTCTGCTCTAAATTTAAGCTCAAAAACTCCAAAGCCCTGCAGGGTTACTTTTTCATTTCTTATAACCGCTTCTTTTATCGTATCAACAAAAGCCGTTATAACCCTTCTGGTGTTCACCTGAGTAGTTTTCGCCTTTTGGTTACAAATTAATACAAGTTCTTCTTTATTCATAAGATGATTATAAATTATTCAGCCAAAATGCACAATTTATGATTTTTCTTCTAATCTTACAATTTCAAACTCTCTTGTATCTCGGTTTTCAACCAAAATGCAGATATTACCGAGATTAAAGATTTTCTGATACTTTTCACCCTTGAATACAAGCTTGCCTTTGGTGTTATATACGTCATGATAACAGAATTCTTTTTCAAGCACTATATAATTGCCATAAATAAGGCACGGGTGGTCATATTCAAGTGGAACGATTATTTTATTTTCTTTATTGATAATACCCCATTTTCTGTCTTGATTTCTGACACAAGCAAAACCATTGTCGAATGAATGATATTGTGTGTATTGAGGAGAAATTATTTCATTACCGTCAATATCAATAAACCCCCATAAGCCATTTTTCTTAACTGCGTATGTGTTATCTTCTGCACCGAATTCTATTTCTTCATAGGTGTTTAGCAATGTATAACTATTGTCTTTGTTGACTTTATAAAGTTCGTGTTCATCAGAATCTAAAATAACTGCAAATAATTTCCCATCATCCATTACTTCAACATTAAATGGTTCATTATTTTGAAAATGTGCAATTAAATTATTGTTTTTATCAAGCAAATACGTATCATAAGGCAGCTCATCCGTATGATAATTCGCTTCATTTATACAGTCTATTGTTATTAGCTTGTCGTATTCACTTATCGGGTGAACAACTGACACGTTTTTTATTTTCATCTTGATATCCGGTGTCCTTTCAATGTATTCTATTACTTCTTTTGAGGCTTTTAAAATCTCACTTTGAAACATACTCATAAATACCATGCTCCAGTATTTTTCATCATGCTGCTTTAGCTTTTCTATGCTATAAAATTTAGGGAATATATAAGTGTTCAAGTCTTCAAATGTAATACTTTTATAATCATCGGGTATTTGAAAGTTTTTGTGCAAGACTTGTTTTCTTTCCCTTTCAGCATCATCAATTACTGTGTTTTTCTCTATCTCTTCCTGTGTCGGATAAGCTATATATCCTTTTGCTATTCCATTTTCAAAATCAAAATGAAACTCCACAAAGGGCTTGTTAATTGTTTTGCGCTTATATTTTTCGTTTATTCTAAATTTCATTGTTTTTATTTCCTTTTGTTTTATAAAGAAATAATAAACCGCTTTTAAAAAATGCGCTCCCAAATTCATCGTTTCGGTTGCAGGACAAGGGTTTTTAAAGAGTAAAACTAAAATATTAAGTAATCTTGAAATATTTTTTCTGATTTGTTATAGTATAAGAGTGCTAGTTGGATAGCCTGTTCGTCAGTACAAAGATTTTATCATCCAACATTATTCTAGATATTACTTTTACTGAGTTATTATCTAAACAAAGATTACTGACGCAATAAAATTAGATAATAGCTTAGTCAGTAAAGGAGATATCAATGGAATATATTGACTTTTTTAAATTGCAAGCAAAAAATCTATTAAGAGATTACAAAACACAAGAAACCTATCAAGATGGCGAATTTGAACTTTTTAAATATTCGCCTAAGTATTTTGATATTGAGGCAATTTTTGGAGATTTTGGTAATTTGAGAAGTATTTTTGTTGATTACTATTGCGATGAATCTAATTTTAAACTTGGAAATGCACAACATATAATTGCATTGTTAGTTGGATTTAACAAATGGACAGACTTAATCAATGCCAAAGAAAAAGACTTAAAACTTGCAAAGTTCTTGTTTGATAATCAGGATAAAATATCTGTTGCCGAGCTTAATGAAGCAATGCAAATGTATAAATATGATTACAATGTCAACTGCGATACAGATTTTAAACTCGAATGGCTTGAAAAGACTATAGACAAATATTCATTTTCCTGGTTTCCTGTTTATTCAATATCTCATTTAAAGAAACACGGGTGGGAATCTACATATCAAAGAAACGGACAGTTGCCAGAACTAATAAAAAAGCAAGAACGGAGAGAACGTATGAATTATAAGAAGCAGTTAAAACAGCAACGCGAAGCAATTTTAGCTAAAGAAGACAAAGGCGATAATATTGTTTGTTTGCATTGTGGTAATGTTTGCCCTGCAAATGAGGAATTTATACATCAGATGGGTTGTGATGGCGAATTTTGGGATTTAGTACCCACGGATGAACCTGTTAAAATAGAAATTTAACAATATGACGAAAAAAGAGCAAACTTGTCTGTAAGTTTGCTCTTTTTATTTAAAATAAAGGCATTTGCTACATATGCTAAAACCTACATATTATAAGTCCTTGTAGCATAAGGCATTTACCGGATTTATCGCAAAAACCATGGGTATAATTAGAATTTAATTCATTTGCTAAAACCCAATAAAATTAACAAAAAAATTTCTACAGTCCCAAAAGAGTCCCTTTTTGGTC
>JAMPEH010000158.1 GCA_023665245.1 Muribaculaceae bacterium | reverse complement strand
TTTTGTCAACGTAAAGGTAATTATCCCGTCTGATATTTTCAAACGACTGTATGCCTACCGGGTATTTTATCCTGCTCATAATACTGCTGCTTTATTGAATATACAAAGGTAATCAATTTTTTGTTTCTATGCAAATTGATTTTTTTGTAGTCGAGGTCTAAAAGACGATGCGGAAGCGGGTGATGGAGTCGGAATCGGTGCGCAGGCTGAAGCGGGCTCCATGGCGGTTGAGGATTTCAGCCGTAAGGGTCAATCCGATGCCGCGGCCAGACCGTTTGGTGGTGTAGAAGGGACGGAAAAGATTCCTCGACACCTCCTCGCTGATCGGTTCACCATCATTCGCAATCTCAATCATAGGATGACCGCCATCATTGATGGCGGTTATCTTTATTTTGCCCCCTTCAGCCGGAATGCTCTCATTTGCATTCTTCACTATGTTGACCATCACCTGTTGCATCATGTTGGTGTCGATGTGAGCCATGACAGGTTCGGAAGCCGGAATGAACTCCAATTTAACATTCTCTTTGGTCATCATCCTGAGGAAGGGTATCTGGTGGGCTATTTCCTCGTTAAGGTCAGTGGGTTGCCGCATGGGTTCCGGCAGACGGACCACGTCGGCGTAAGCGCTCACGAAGGCGCACATCTGTTCGCAACGGTTGTCGCAACTCTCGAGCACCTCTATGGTGTCGGCATCGTAGGAGGTGTCGGAGATGGTTTGGATCACCGAGCGCACACCGCCCATCGTGTTGTTGACCTCATGCGAGATGGTGCGGATCACCTTCTCGTAGGCCTCTCGCTCTGCTTTCATCACCTCCTCGGTGAGGCTTTCCAGCAGATAGAACTCGCGGCGGAAACCGGTCTGGACAAAGCTAAGGTGATAGCAACGATAGGTCATCAGGTCGCCGTCGCGTATCACTTCATTGCCGCCCAATCTCACCTTTACCATTTCTCGTATCAGGGTTGTCGGTTGTCGGTTGTCAGTTGTCAGAAGTGTTTCTATTCTTTTGCCAATTATTTCAGACTCCTCAGTGCCGGTAATTTTCAGGAAGGCGGGATTCACCATGTTTATTTTCCTGTCGAAGTCGAGCATCAGTACCCCCATCGGGGAGGCCTGGGTGAGGAGTTGCAGGAAGTTTTCCTGTTCGAGATTCTTTGTGCGTTCGCTCCGCAGTGTGTCGATCATGGTGTTGAAAAGATCCACAATCTTGTCGGGTCCATGAATGCCGGTATGGGTCAACCTGTTGTTGAAATCCTGCGAGGCAATTAGTTCCAAACCTCTGGTCACGGTGCGCTTATGCCTCAATGATGTATGCCACAACACGATATAGCCCGCCACCGCCAACACCAGTAAAATCACCAATATATAAGTCTCAGTCATAGCCATTCATCTGTTTCCGGAGCGTTTCCGAAGTGTTTCCGAGTCGCGAAGCCAATTGTGCATTGTGCATTGTGCATTGTGCATTACTTAAGTCCATACTTCTCCATCCTGCGATAGAGGGTTTGGCGTGTGATTCCCAAGATGCGGGCTGCCGTGGTGTGGTTGCCCCCCGCCTTTTCAATCGCCTGCTCTATGGCATAGCGTTCGGCATCGACAAGAGTGCCGGAATTTGATGTCTCCACTTCCGATTCGGCCCCTGGTTGGCTGGAGAAATCGGCCACATCGAGTCGTTGGCCGCCCATCAGCACAGCACGCTCCACCATGTTTTTCAACTGGCGGATGTTGCCGGGATATTTCAGCCGGCTCAGATACTCCAGGGCTTCCGCTGAAATCTCAGGGACTGAACCATTTGAGTGCATCATGGATTGCTTGATGAAGTGTCTGACGAGGAGCGGGATGTCGTCGGGGCGTTCGCGGAGTGCCGGCACCCTGAGCGTGATCAGATTGATGCGGTAGAAGAGGTCCTCGCGGAATTTTCCCTCCTTCACCATGGCGGGTATGTCTGCATTGGTGGCGCTCACCACCCGGATGTCGACCTTCTTGGGTCGGCTGTCGCCCAGGACTTCAAACGTGTGCTGCTGAAGCACCCTCAGCATCTTCACCTGACTTGAGAGGTCGAGGTCGCCGATTTCATCGAGGAAGATGGTGCCTTTGTCGGCCATTTCAAAGCGCCCCTTGCGAGCCGCCACGGCTCCGGTGAAGGCTCCCTTGGCGTGGCCGAACATTTCGCTCTCAAAGAGCGACTGCGATATTCCTCCCAAGTTTACCATCACGAAGGGTTTTTCGCGTCGACGGCTGTTGATGTGGATGGCGTTGGCTATCATTTCCTTGCCGGTGCCGTTTTCACCGAGGATCAGCACCGGGGCGTCGGTCGGGGCGATTCTCTCGACGGTGGAGAGCAGATTCATCATCTCGCTGTTGCGGCAGATGATTCCTCCGCGGTCGAAGGGTTTGGTGTCGCTTGAAGTGTGATTTTTGGAATATACCGAGATGGCGGTTTCGATGCGCTGGAGGAGAAGGTGATTGTTCCAGGGTTTTGTGATGAAGTCGAATGCACCGGCCTTGATACCCTCCACGGCCAGTTCGATGCTGCCCCACGCCGTGATAAGGATCACGGGGGTGTCGGGTTGGAAAATCTTGACCTTTCGCAGGAGTGCTATACCCTCATCGCCGGTGGTGGATATGCCATAGTTCATATCCATGAGGATAAGTTGGTATTCTTCAGCACGCACCTTTTCGAGGGCGCAAGCCGGATCCGGACACGATTCGACGTCATATCCGGCTCTCTTCAGCAAAAATTCCAGCGACTTCCGTATCGCCGCATCATCATCCACAATCAGTATCACTGGGGTTAAGGGCTTAAAGGGTTATGGTATGCAAAATTAATAAAAAAATCAATAGGAGGTGAGGATTTTGTCGAAATCTTCGTCGATGGGGGAGTTGCGGGTGAAATCCCAGAGGGTGAGGCTGCGGATCTGATAGTAGTAGCTCCAGTAGAGGTAAAGTTGATTGACCATGTCTTGATGATTCTGGTCTTTGCTGAGTTGGGAGTCGTTGAGGTCGAGGGTGGAGATCTTGCCTATCATGAAGGTTTCGAGGTTGGTCTTGTAGCGGGTCTCGGCGATGGTGTCGGCCCGTTGTGCAAGGGCAAGTTGCCGCTGCTGGTTGTTGTAGCGTTCCACGAGGAGGAAGATATCCTGATTGAATTCCATCTGCTCCTTGCGCAAGGTGCTTTCCACAACCTTACGGTTGTTTTCAGCCACCTTCACCTGTCCTCTCCGCTTCCCCCAATCCACGAGAGGGATCGAAAAACCGATTTCCACCACCTGGTTGTCTTTCAACCGGCGGTAGGCATCGCCGGTGTTGTCAGCGGTACCGGTGAAACCGAACTGTGCGAAAAGATTGATCTGGCGGAGGTTGCCCTTTGCCTTTGCCACGTTGTAGTCCGCTTCCAGTTGACGGCGACGCACTTCCTTAGAGAAGGAATTGTTGGTCAGGGCCTTGTCGAGCACATCGGGATAGGCGAGTTCCCCTTCCGGCACGGACGACGGCACCACGGGCTCGAGCATCTCGTCATCCTCAATGTCGAGAAACGCTTTCAGGGCAAACATCGCGGCGCGATAGTTGCTTTCAGAATCTGTGAGGGTTGATTCTGCATTCAGCAGGTTGAGTTCAAGTTGCAGCAGGTCGTTTTTACTTATCTGTCCCATTTCGCGCTTGGCAATTGCCACCTCATGCAGTTTTTTGGAGTTGTTGTAGTTTTGCTGTGCAATTCCGAGGTTTTCCTTAGCCATCAGGAGATTGAAGAAATATGTCACAGCATTGAGGGCCACATTTTCCGACTGGCTGATAAACTCAGCCTTTGCCTCCTCATAGCGGAGCGGTTCGATGCGGCGGTTCCATTTCGTATTGTTCACCCCGAATATCGGTTGATTGAGGGTCAAGGCCACGGGGACCGACATGAAGCGGTTGTAGGCGCCGTTGTCGAGTTGGCGCATCCAGTCGAGCGAGGAAGTCAGCGAGATGGTGCCGCCTGTGAGCCAGATGTTTTGCTTCACGGTCAGTTCACCGGTAATGTCCAGCACATTGTTGCGCACGAAGGTGTAGCTTCCGTCGTCGAGTTGGTAAGGGCTGTAGCTTTTGCGATAGGAAGGGATTGTGGCGTTGAAACTAAGTTCCGGCAGGAGGTCGGCACGATAAGTTCTGTAGCTCCAATAACTGGTGCGCAGCGTATTTAGGGCCACTGCTGCATCCACGCTGCGGCTTCTGGCCATCAGCACGGCATCGTCGAGGGTGATGGTGCGGGCTGCCACGGGGAGTGTCGCCCACAACCCGAAGGCGACACTCGCGGCAACAATCAATATATTTATAAAATTTCTTTTCATCAGTGCTTAAAAGTGGCATAAGGCCACACCCAAAAGAGATGCAATCCTTATGCCAAAATTTTAAGTAACTGATATTAAGGAAATAATCAAATCCCGCAATGTCCGAATCCGTACATCTTGTCCGACCCATCAGTAGATAAGGCCCATGAGCCAGATGGGGAGTTTCTTGCCGATTGGGAAGTCGATGTTGTCGGCCAACACATAAGAATTGGGTATATCGGCGATTTGAGCAAAAGACTTGTCTTGTCCGCCGACTTCGAAAAGCCATTTGCCATCAACTTTGAAGTCTCCATTGTCTTTTGCATACTCCACGTCATGCCGGGCGGCAAGTTGGTTTACCACAAAACACTCCCTGACAGTACCAATTCTCACCTCATCTGCCAATGCATATAAGATATTAGTATTGTTTATGTAGATCTTGTCAGGCTTCTGCATTTTGGTGACGGACTTGTTGTCGGAATATAGGAGATTGATAAGTTCTGTCTTATGCAATGCCGTCAAATAATTCAGCACGGTGGTTTTATTAAGTTCCAGATATGAGGATAATTTTGCGATGTTGACTTCGTAGGGAACATTGCTTGCGATAAACAAAAGCAACGCTTTTATTTTTCTTGTATATGCCACGTCGATATTGCAAAACCTCACCATCTCTTGATCAATGATAAATGAAACCACATTCTCAATCCTGGAATAATATTCCACTTCATTGCCATCAAAGAATGGATAGTAGCCATCACGGAGGTATTGTTCAAACAGCAATCGTGGTTGGCAAAGGCTTGTCACAACAGAACAAATCTCGTCGGCATTTTCAAGAATCTCCGTCAATTTGTAGATGGGCAATTTAATATTATGGTAAAATTGCAGGAATTCCCTGAAGGAAAGGCCATACATGTTGTATGACAAGACTCGTCGCGAAAGATCTGCATCGGCATTGATGATTCTAATCAGGGATGATCCTGTAAAGGTTATTTTCAAATCTGGATAGAGGTCGTTGAGCTCTTTAATTTCCCGGCTCCAGGAGGGATAGTTGTGAACTTCATCAAGGAAAAGATGTCGGCCACCAAGTCCGTGAAAATTTTCTCCCAATTCAAGAAGCGTATGATTTGTGAAGTACATACTGTCCATCACGCAGTATAACGCCACTCCCGGCTGCACACCATATTGTTTTCTGATGTATTGTCGCATAAGGGTGGTTTTACCCACACCTCTTGAACCCCTGATTCCGACAAGTGGTCGTTGCCAGGAAATGTCATTGATGCATTCCCTGATTATTTTCATGTCAACTTGGCCAATAAGCATTCGGTGCTTCGCAAACAAACTTTCCATAATTCAAAATTCTTACCTTTGGAGTTTTGAATGCAAAGATACAATCGTTTATTGTAATAACCAAATTTTTATGATAAAAACATAAAATTATGCTATAAAGGTCTACTTTATCATTAATTTTAATAAAAATCGCTTACCATAATAACCGATATTTCCAAAAATCGCTTATCAGGCTAACCGATTTTTGCCAAAAATCGGTTAGCCTGATAAGCGATTAATTCTAATCATGATTTAAATTATCACAT
>JAMPEH010000157.1 GCA_023665245.1 Muribaculaceae bacterium | reverse complement strand
AATTCCTATGACACCTATTATGATAACTTCGCCCACACCACCTTCCAGGCCGCGTCCGGCTGGAACCACTCCACTGTGCTGGGCGAGGACGGCTTCGTGTACGATTTCGGCTCGGGCACCCTGGGCACGCTGGGCGATGGCCGGGCGATCGACAGCGCCGCGCCGCTGCGCGTGGGTATCCGCGAAGAGAGCGTGGTGGTCCAGTTCACCGGCACCAACACCGACAGCAAGGATGCCATCATGTCCAACACCAACGCCAGCCGGATCGTGGTGGACCAGCAGCACCCCTACGTCCTCAATCCCGCCACGCTGAAGGTGAAGGAGTATAACGGCTTCAACCTCTTCCAACCCGGCGTTACGGTGATGAGCAGCCTGAACTACAACACCTTGACCCAGGTGGCCAGCACTGTCAGTCCCACCACCCTCACGGTGGATATTATGGACCCGAGCATCCTCAAGAGCTACTGGTATAATGGCCAGCTCTACTTCGAGGCGGTCCATCCCGACAAGTTTGGCTCTACCACGGTGATCTTGACCTACGACTACACCGATGATAAGGGCACCGCCGCGGATACCAGCGACGACACCACCTATCACTACGTCTATCAGTTCGTGGTCTACGTCAAGGATACCAACCGCTCCACCAACAACTCCCTCACCGTGTCCCAGGTGGCCACGGGCAATTACCATGCCTCCGTCCTGCGGCCCGACGGCACGGTCTGGACTTGGGGCCAGGGCACGTCTGGCCAGCTGGGCGACGGCGCGAGCACTTGGGAGCGCAAGGCCTATCCCGTCCAGGTGGTGGCCGGGGAGCAGGCCAACGCCGTGGTCTGCGACAACTGCGGCCGGGTGTATGACGTCCGCGAGCTGGCCAAGGGCGACATCGCCTGCTGGACCTGCGGCGAGAACGTCCATCTGGATATGAGCATCCCCGCCGTGGGCGAAACGGCGGCCCACGAGGGCAATGATACCTTCGGCTATCTCCACGACATCGTCTATCTCTCCGCCGGTGGCGACCACACCCTGGCGGTGGACCGCTATGGCGCGGTGTGGGCCTGGGGTCTCAATGACCGCGGGCAGCTGGGCATGGGCGCTGAGCTTGTGACCAAGAACGCCGCGGGTCAGGCGCTGGCCGAGCGGGACTGGTACTGGCGCAACATCACCGCCAACCAGAACGCGCCTGTCCGGGTGCAGATGGCCTATCCCAACGGCACGGTGCCCTTCATCGTGGCTGTGGCCGCTGGGGATAAGTTCTCCCTGGCGCTGGACGACAAGGGCTACGTCTGGGCCTGGGGTGACAACGCCCAGAACCAGCTGGGCCGCGACCTCTATGTGGCCGACAACGCCACACTCTACTCCGCCGTGGCCCAGCGGGTCACCGCCGGTATGGCCGCCGGTCCCATGGATTACGCCAGCGACTTTAATGACGCCGATAAGACGGTCTACAACTACCTGGGCCACGTGATCGCTATCTCCGCTGGGACCTCTACCGCTATGGCGGTCCGGGCCAACGGTCAGGCGTACGCCTGGGGCCTCAACACCTCGGGCCAGACCGGCGTGGGCTATCAGGGCGACAGCAACGCCAGCACGGGCATCCGCTCCTATATCTCCGCTCCCACCGGCGTCCGGGCCGACAAGCTGACGGAGAACACCGACTTTGCCAAGAGCACCACCACCCGCGTGGTCAGCAGCCGCAACTACGGCCAGAACTACCGCAATGACGATCTGGTGCAGACCTTCTACCGCACCAATGAGTTCTTCTACCAAGTGGCGGAGACCGCCATCGGTGAGCACCACACCCTAGTGCTCACCCGGGGCAACAATCTCTACGCCATGGGCGAGAACAAGTACGGCGAGATGGGTATGGCCGTCAGCGCCACCGCCGCCAATAATATCTACACCCTGCCCAAGCTGGTGTTCCACGGCACCGAGACGGGGACCTATCACGCCGCCACCATCGTCACGCTGCTGACCGACGACGCGGGCCTGCCTGTCCGGGACATCAACGGCAATTACGTGGAGCGGGGCGGCACGTACGTCAACGCCGAGGGCCAGAGCGTTTCCTCCGGCGAGCGGGAGAATCTGGATACGGACGCGGGCGAGATGATCGTGCAGATCTCCGCCGGTGTCGGCTACTCGGGTATGCGGGCTATCCGCATGGCTAAGCCCGAGTCCGCCGAGGGCGCCAATGACGCCCTGTCTGAGCTCAGCCACTCCTACGCCTTCGGCCTCAATGACCGGGGCCAGCTGGGCAATGGCTCCACCGCCAGCAGCTATCTGCCCGCGCGGACCCGCAAGGGCGGCTACGAAGAGCATAACGACGATTACCTCTACCTCGAGGGCGTGTATCACATCTCCTCGGGCGCTTATAGCATGATCGCCAGTGCCGTCTATCCCAAGACGGGCACCGGCTACACCAACACCAACGGCGACAGCGACGACGTGCTGGACGGCATGTTCGGCTATGTCTGGGGTTGGGGCAACAACGCCATGGGCGTCACCGGCGATAGCGCCAACCTGATCCTGGGCCAGCTGTCCAACCTGATCTCCACCTATCTGACCCTGCCCGACCAGATCGGCGCCCGCGAGTCCATGGAGCTGATGGTGGACTATATGGAGGCGGTCACCTACCTCACCGACACCACCAAGGATCCCAGCGCCGCTGTCCGGGCCTGGAAGAGCGACTACACCGGCCACGCCTATAAGGCGGGCCAGACTGGCTACAACAGCCAGGGTTACTATGGCGCCAGCTCGGGCACGGTGAACCTCACCGAGGTCGTGCCGCCCTTCATCACCTTGGGCGCCAACGAGCACCTGATCATCTATAAGCAGAATACCCACCTGCACTATAACTCCGGCTTCTCGCTGTATCCCATGGTCCACGACCTCAACAGCGTGGAGTGGCTCAACAACGACGGCAAGGCGCCCACGCCTTACGAGCCTGTGGGCGAGCTGTGGGCCGCGGTCATGTCTAACCCGGACATCGCCGATGTGACGGTCAACAACAACGCCGTGGAGGGCAAGAACGACGCGGTGGTCTTTAACCGCGACTACATGGCCGATCCCTTCGATTACCGCACCGGCCGGACCACGCTGACTCTGGGCGCGGACTATAATAACGGCCCCGGCGTGGCTACCGCCCACGATTCCGGCAGCATCGGCTACACCGCCGACAACTGGCAGGTCTACAACGACTATGACAGTGCCGCCGCCCACCAGAATACCCAGAAGGGTCTCTATAATTCCGCCGGAGCCCTCCAGACCGGCACGAAGGTGAACACCACCGTCCAGCCCGATATGGTGGTCACCGGGCAGTACGTGTTCTCGCTGGATATTGACCTCCAGCCCTCCAGCACCGAGATCGTGCCTAAGACCGTGGCCGGTCAGAACTTCACCGCCATGAACACCGTTGAGGGCAACGTTTGGGTCTGGGGCGAGAACGTCTGGGGCGTGCTGGGCCAGGGCAACGTGGGCGGTACCGCCTCGGTGTTCAGCGCCACGTTGGATACGGTGGTCAATGTGGGTATGAGCGATCCCAGCTACCCCTACGACACCGCATACTCGCCCACCAGCGTGGCCAACCCGCAGAAGGTCATGGCCTATGAGCCCGGCACCACCACCCTCAAGGCGGGGAAGTATCTCGACAATATCATGACCATTGCCGCGGGCTACGACCATATGGTGGCCCTGGATAAGGACGGCCATGTGTGGACCTGGGGCCGCAACCAGTATGGCCAGCTGGGCTATGAGACCAGCGAGACCACTACCAACGTGGGCGGTACCCGCTCCACCTACTCCTCGGTGGCCCGTCAGGTGGTCATTCAGGAGCCCGATAAGAACGGCGTGATGAAAGACGTGGTCATCATGGCCATCGCCGCCGGCCGGGCGCACACCCTGGCGCTGAGCAACTCCGGCGAGGTCTGGGCCTGGGGCAACAATAAGTACAGCACCGACTCCAAGGGTCAGAATCTGGGCGGTCAGCTGGGCCGGGAGACCCTGCCTGAGAAGTGGACCGAGATCAACACCACGCCCATGAAGGTCTTGGGCGACCGCGGCCAGGGCTATTTGACCAACGTGGTCATGGTCTCCGCCGGTGGCGACACCTCCGCTGCCCTGAAGGGCGACGGTACGGTGTGGACCTGGGGCCGCAACGATGTGGGCCAGCTGGGTATCGACCGCAACGAGAAGCCGCTGGGCGCGCCCAGCCAGGTGCTCAAGGGCGACAGCGAGGGTACGGGCAACTACCTCACCGACGTGTCCACCATCGCTGTGGGTGATAACCATATGCTGGCCATCCAGACTAAGGTGGTCTATGACGGCACGCTGACGGGTGACGAGCTGGAGGCCGCACAGCAGAAGGTCTTTGGCTGGGGCTCCAACGCCAACTATCAGCTCACCCACGGTCCCGCCAAGCTCTCTGACGACGGCAAGAGCGTGCTGGGCTATGAGTATACCACCACGGGCCAGTACTTTACGCCCAAGATCCAGTACGTCGCGCCTGTGGCCGACGAGACCACCGGGGTGTATACCCAGAGCCACCTGTTCGGTATCAAGACTGTGGAGGCCGGTGTGAACACCTCCATGGCCATCAACCGTATCGATAAGAACAATCTGGTGCCCATCGATCCCGAGGCCGATCCCACCGATCCCGCCACGGTGATGAAGTACCGCCGTAACGCCGAGGTCTACGCCTGGGGCCAGGGCGACCTGGGCCAGCTGGGCGATGGCCGGTCCAACGTGGTGAACGAGGTCTACTCCGCCGCCAACGCCCATAATGTGGAATTCCCGCAGTTCGTCCAGGATGGCGAGACCGCCGAGCACGTCGCCACCGGCGACCAGGTGGATCAGTCCCCCTACACCCAGGGCTATAAGGTCACGGAAAAGACCGGCAACCTCACTGAGGCGAAGTATATCTCCCTGGGCTACGACCACGCTTCGGTCATCCGCTACGACGGATATGTCTGGGGCTGGGGCAACAACCGCTACCTCCAGCTGGGCACCATGAACCTGGGCCGCGTGGAGAATAACACCCCGGTCATCAGCGGCTACCGCTATGACGGCTCGGTGTACCTCTCCCAGGCTGTGTTCCAGAATGCCGGCGACACCACCGCCATCGACCAGACCAGCGCCCTCAACACCACCGCCAGCCAGATGATCAACGGTGTGACGGTGGATGTGGACTCCACTGTGGCCGCCACCAACCCGGTGCGTAACCTCATTACCGAGACCAACCTCACCGCCGCCGAGAAGGCGGAGGTGAAAGACGCGGTGGCCAGCCCGGCCAGCGCTTGGCGCTACCGCATGAACGAGACCCAGCAGCTGCGTCTGCGGGCCCAGCACTACATCGCTTACACCGGTACCAACGCTACCACCCAGCGCACCATCACGGAGGTGGACGCGATCCGCCGGGCGGTGAGCCTCAACTTCATCACCGTGGAGATCACCGATCCCACCATCGCCGTCCTCAACCAGGACGCCAATGGCGACTGGGTCATCCGCTCCGCCAACCGCAATGAGTACGGTACCACCAGCGTAGTCTTTAAGGCCTACGAAGGCGTCCGGGACTACACCGGCAAGCCTATGCTCATGGACGGCAGCGTGGACAACGGCTCCATGACCGAGGCCGAGATCATCGCCGCGGGCGGCTACAAGCACCAGTGCGTGGCCGAGAGCGTCATGCAGGTGGAGGTCTATCCCGCTACGGGCGTGGCGACGCCCATGGTGGTCTCCGGCGCGAACCACACCTTGGCTTTGAAGGCTGACGGCACGGTGTGGGCCTGGGGCTCCAATATGATGGGCCAGCTGGGTATCGCCACCAGCGTCAACAAAGATAACTGGTACAACCACGGCGACTGCTGCGACTGCCACGAGAGCAGCCACAGCTCCTTCTGGACCACCATGTAT
>JAMPEH010000156.1 GCA_023665245.1 Muribaculaceae bacterium | reverse complement strand
TGAATAATAAATTGCTTATCATGGAAACTACCGCCAAAATATCCGTTCCCCTCTCTCTCCGCAAAGTGATAAAAACCAGTTTCCCTGTACACCAAGGGTAAATTGGTTTTTGTTTTAAGTGATAGAATAACTTGAAGTTAGGCTGATTCAAGTTCGTATAATACCCTGTACACTAAGGCAGGATTTTGGCAGTGTGAGGCCGTAGACAGTTAACGATGTGCATGAGTTTGTGATAGCAAATAACTGCGTTAGTTAACTGATTAAAACAACGTTATGGTCACAATCAACTACCAGCAGTTCGGAAGCAAGGGCTTCCAGCTCCGCCTGAGGCTCTACCAGGCAGGTGAGACAAGGTTCATCAATGTCACGAAACTCCTTAAAGGGAACATCCAAAAAAGGCATTGGAACCAGAAAAAACAGTTATTCATCCCCAGTTGTCCCTACGCCGACGAGAACAACTCCATCCTCGTCCAGTTCCGCCAGAAGTACGACGAGATGGCGATAAAATGGACCGGCAGTTTGTCCGGCATGGTCGCCGCCATGGAACAGGAGGATGCCGGACGCGAGGAGATGCTTACGGTCTCCGGGTTCATCCGGGGAATATCGGACGAGATAAGCAAGCGCCGCCATCCCGACGGCACAAGGAAAGGGACGTTTGAATGCTATGACAAGCTCAACCGCAGGTTCATCGAATACTGCAAAACCAAGAGAATCAAGCATGAGAAGTTCCTCATAACCGAGATAACCCCGAATTTCGTCAACGAGTGGTTTGACTGGATAGCCGTCACCCGCAACGGCGTGGGATTCGCCTACATATCGAAGATGCTGCACTCAGTGGTTATGAAAGCGGACAAGGCGGGACATCTGAAAGCGGATGATTTCAAAAACTGCAACTGGTACAAAAAAAACGGCTGGAGCGCGCACAAGAACAAGACCCTCACGGAGGAACAGTGCAGGATGTTCGCCACGATGGACCTGGACAGCGTCTGCAAATCCAGGATGAACGAGCTTTACAGGGACTTTTGCCTTTTCATCCTCTACACCGGACAGTCGCCATGTGACGCTGTCGCCCTGCAACGCTCGAACATAGAGCGCATAAACGGCATTGGACACTTCGTTTTCCGCAGACGCAAGATAGCCGAGAAACAGGCGGTGCCGTGCTGTGTGCCGATTAACGCGGAGCTTGAAAGGATCATGAACAGATGGGGCAAGGTTTCCAGGGACGGCTACATTTTCCCCTTCAGGAACAAGGAGAAACTGAAGACCCAGGCGACGAACAACGGCGACATAAAGCACCTCATAGGCAAGCTCAACTACTGGCTCAAAAAGGTCGGGGCGGCACTGGGGTGCCAGTTCCCGCTCCACACCTACACCTTCAGGCACACGGCGATCACACGCTACATAGAGAAGGGCGTCCCGGTCGTGTACGTCGCGAACATGATGGGGACGAGCGTCGAAAACTGCGAGAAGATATACTACAACAACCAGGCCGACATATCCAGCCGCAACAAGGTGCTTTCGGCGATGCTGGTGTGACTAAGTGAAATCAGGCGAGAATAAATTGAAAAGGGGAGGACTCCGTCTTTGGAATCCTCCCCTCAGTCTTAATCCTTGGTCATGTATAAGCCTTTGATCTTGCCGTCGGTTATCTGCTCCAGCAGCCACTTCAGACCTTTTGGCGTGAGGGTCGGCACGTAGGTCACTTTCTCGCCCCAGCAGGTGTCTATCTTATGGATGTAACACCCGAAATAAGCCTTGTCGACCCATCTCTGGTAGGGACGGCGGTCGGACATCAGTATCATGTTCCGACGGAGGGCTTTGAAGAGTCCGTTGCGCCCTATGGGTTTGCCGTGCTCGTCCTTGACGTAATTGTCGGCCAGCACCCTCGCCACAGAATACATGTCAAGGTCTCCGTCCATCTTCATGATGGAGTTGGCATAGTCCACATAGGGAGCGTCTGCCTCGATTCGCTCAGCCTGTTCGGCTATTTTCTTTTTCTGACGCTCAATTGTGTCATTCGCTACGAGTATCGCCCTTGCCATTATCATCTCCGGGGTGTCATCCTCCTTAGCGGCGATATAACCTCCGGTCTTGCGGATCGCCGGGAGAACTTCTGAGGTGACCCAGCGTTTGAACTGTTTGGCACTATTGAGTTTGCTTCCGAAAATCAAAGTGTACAAACCACTCTCGTTCACATAAGTCATTAACTGATAGCCACTTTTGGTAGGGGTGTAACGTTTCGTTACATCCCCCTCTTCTACATGGTCCACAATTGCTTTTCTCGGGTTTGTATAACCAAGAGTCTTACACACATCGCTTGCACAAAAGACAGGCTCGTTGCCATTACTGAGTGCGGTACGGATTTCTCCGAATTTGGGACTGTTGAAAATTTGAATTTCGCTTTTGTTTTCTTCCATAACTATTATACTTTAGTAAGTTAGTTGATTAAATTGGTATGCGGCATCGTCGTCCGGTTTTCCGGTCAGCGGTGCCGTTCCACATCTCATGGGAGAGAGACCGTTTACGGCAGTCGGAGGTCGTGGTTTCGGGTAATTTTTCATTTCAGTTTGCTTAGTTGTTTGTCCGTATGAACGTGAAATCAATCTTAGCCAGGCGGCAATGTTCCAGGAACGTCATGAAAGTCTTGTTGAACTGGCGTGTCAGGAATCTCCGTTCCCTTCTCGGAGTGAAGGGGGCGTGGTAATCCTCAACCAGGTCGTTCAGCCTTCCAGACAGTCTGACCGCCTCTTTCCATTGCCATGTGTCAAAATACGGCTTGGATAACTCCACGTCATAGTCATCGGGGTTTAGGCGGCACTCGAACTGGAATGAGGTGGTTATGTCTATCGGAGGGGTATGCTCATCCTCCCAGCTTATAGTCACCGGGCCTGTGACGGTTCCCAGTTCCAGTTTCTCGCCTGTCTGGGGATGTATTATGTTCACTGTCGGATTATTCCTCATAGCGACCTGTATGTTTGTGCCGTGTCCCTGGCTTTATTGAGTAATTGGGCTATCTCGCCTGCCACTGTGTCCTGTCCTATCTGCATGAACGCCACTCCATTGTGGGTAAGGAACAGTTTGCCTGACCTCTCAGTGACGGCGAACTCGTTGCGGTTCGCCTCGGTGATGAGTTTCTCCTCCTGTCTCTTGCGGTTGTCCCACCAGCTTTTTATCATTTCCATAATTACTTTAATTTTATTGTCTTAATGGGTTTATTTTCCTGTCACTATCCTTGTCAGTTCCATTGCCACCTCTTTTGCTGTGCGGTTTCTGGAAGGGCTTTTGGCCAGCCACATATCGCCGGCGAACTCCGGGATGAGGATCGCGAGTTTCCTAAACTGGCGAGGCATTATGGAACGTCCCATGAGCTCGACCCCGAAGTCCGAGATCGCCTTGTCGCAGCCTTCCACGAACGTCATCAGAGCCTCCAGCATCATCGCCGCCTGCTGCACCCCTATGAGGAACACGCGGTATTCGGGTGAGATTCGGCCGAAAGCCTCCTCCAGCTCGTTTCCTATGTCGGTCACGAATCTGTCTAAGCGGTCTTGAAGAAGCTCCTCGAAGTCCAACGCCCAGTTCATCTCCCTTTCAAGGTAATTTCTGTCCGAGCGTTCCTTGCGTGTGGTGTCGTAATCCGTCCGCAATTCCCTGACAGCCCTGGAAAGGCGTATGGTGTCCTCTATCCGCATATTGGAGGCCGTAAGAAGCACACTGTCCGTGTAATCCCATACCAACGCCCCCAAAGCGTACATCCTGACCCTTATGAGCAACAGAGTATCAACCGGGATGTCGCTCAGGTCCTTTGTCCTGGCGAACCCCCTTATCGCCGGCTCCGGAAAAATCGGTTCAAGGATTGACGCCCTCGTGGAAGTTTTCTGTCTGTCGAGCAGCATCTGTTCGTAGGTCATCTCATTCATCCTTCTCCAAAGTTTTCATGTACTGTTCCAGTTCGTCGAGCATGGCCTTGTACTGGGAGTCGGTGATCCTGCTGATTCCCCTTACGAGTCTCATGCCCCTGAATATGGGTCTTAGCTTGTCGATGTGGCATTTGGACTGTGTTTCCTCACTGAAACTGTCGAATACCTTTCTGAACATCACCCTGCGTTTCGCCATTTTCGGGAACGACCTTGCCAGTTCCGCGTCAATCCGGCAGTCGCTCAGGTCGGCGTAGCCGTAACCTTTGAACATAAGCTCATACTCGGCTTTCAGTCCGCTGTTGATGTCTATTGTGGCGTCATACTGTTCAAGCAGTTCAGCGAACAGCTCGCAGAATCCCTCCCTGGTCTGCCTTTTCTTCCACTTCTCTTCCTCCCAGTCGAGCATGAGAGATCGTTCCACTTCTTTGCAGGTTTCCCATGAGATCTTTTTCATGGCCACCAGCACTCCCAGTGCCGATTTTACTCTGCTGAGAGATATTGAAGGTTCTTTTATCATGACACTGTTATTTTACGTATTGCTTGACTTCGAGCCAGACCGCCTGCAAGTCATCGACCTCGCTTTCCTTGGCTGCCGTTTTGCTTTCATATCCGTAATTGAAGCTGTTGAACAATCCGAAGCATCCGCATTTCCCGCATCTGATTCTCACATGGTTGGAATAGGCATACCCTCCGTCGGTTGACGTGGTTGATATGCTATAGTTCAGAGGACAGCCACACAAAGGGCATTTCGCCTCACGTATCTCTGAGGTGAGGGCAGCCATGCGTTTGGCTGTCTCCAGCTCCTTTTCAAGTCTTTCTATCTCAGTCATATTTTTGAATATTTTGGTTAAACTTGGATTTGTCGAAGAGAGCTTCAAACATACACCTTTCCCCCTGCCAGAACCCGTAATCGAACCAGTCGTTGTCGTCCAGGCATTCCTCGTCTTCCCAGTAGTCCTCGCGTCTCTTCGCCTCATTGTACTTGTATGCTGCCCTTTCTTTTTCGACCGGGTAATAACGCTCAGAGAACCAACGCAGGAATCTTTCAGTGTCCTTGGCAACAGCTTCCCGGAACACTTTCTGGAAACCGTCGTATTGCAAGCCGGCATACTCTTCGGCAATCTCCCTTATTTGCTTCTCAGTCATTGTGGCAGCGTGTTAGTCCGGTTTTCGCTTTCAAGATGTTTGATGCCGTGGTAGTGGAATCGCTTCTCCAGCTCGTGATGGCAGGATGTGCAAAGCACCATCACGTTCTCCACGGAGTTTCGGTTTGGCTCGCCTGCGTTGAGCAGATGGTGCAGCGAGCAACGTTTGTCAATCGGCTTGCCGCATATCTCGCAACGGTTATTAGCCATTTTAAGACGTGCGGCCTTGACCATGTCACGCTTGCGGTTACGCTTGGGGTCGATCTTGCGTATTTTCATCGGTTCCCGGCTCATGCACACGTGCCAGCCGAAGATTTTGAATTTCAGTTTTTTCATACTTTCTATTTTATTTCTTGGTATATTGTAACTTTCTTGGCAAAATAGGCTCTGCATCTTACCAGTTTGCCTTTCTTGTCTCTCTCATGGTCGGTGAAACGTATCTCTGAGTAGTCATCCGACAAAAAGCGGTCCACATTGTCCTTCGAGCTGGTCAAAAGGTCTATTAGGGCTTTGTTGTATATCAGATCGTCCCCCTTGGCATGGGGCAATCCGGTCTTGGACCTTGTTTCCTCTATGAGTCCGTGGTCACGGAGTTTGAGCAGCATGGTTCTCGCTCCGTCAACATAAATACTCCACGGCACAAGGTAACGTCTGAGTCCGTCAGGCTCTTTGATTTGGTCTTGGATTGACTTCATAGCATGTACTTTTTAATTGTCTGATATAATTCCTCAAACATCCTCTCACAGAGGTCGATGTCGGGAACGTTTAACTGCAACGAATAATCCACGTCCAAGCGATCGTTAAGGTTAGCCGGCAGCATCGTTACCGTTATCCATATCTCACTTCCTTCGG
>JAMPEH010000155.1 GCA_023665245.1 Muribaculaceae bacterium | reverse complement strand
CGAAGCCAATTGTGCATTGTGCATTATGCATTGTGCATTATGAAAAGCGGTCGCGGTCGCGGTTGGTCTTCTTTTCTATTGCTTTTTGGAAGGCTGCCGTCAGGTCCACACCTGTCTGGTTGGCAAGGCAACCGACCACCCAAAGCACATCGGCGAGTTCCTCCTCGATTCCCTTGTCAAGGTCACCTTTCTTAGGCACCTGCGGTCCGTAGGTGCGCACCATCACGCGCGCCAGTTCGCCAACTTCCTCCTGAAGCACGACCATATTGGCAAGTGGGGGAAAATACCCCTTGCCAATTTCTTTGATCCATCGGTCGATGGACGCCTGCATTTCCTCTATTGTCATATCAGTTGCAGCAAGCGAAGTTCGTCGCGGATTTCATTGCCCGAAAGGGTGCGCTTGCGCGAGATGATGCGCGCAAACTCGTTGATGGCGGGCTGCAGGCGGGGATTCGCGAAGATGCGGCGGGAGTGGGAGAGTGCCCGGTTGAAAAGGGCGTCTACCTCATCCTCCTCAAGTCCGCAGCTGTCGAATCCTTCACGGATCACCTCCGAATGCAACTCTCCCAGCACGTCGACCGGGATGTCGCGGTGCATCCTCACGAGCGAACGCGACATGATGTTGCTGATCGCCATTGAGGTGGTGATGTGGAAATTCTGCACCAGGTTGCCCCAGGTGCTTTTGGGCGATATGGAGGGGCTTCCGGAGAAGTAATATTCATTGGAAAACTCCACCATCGTGTCGTCGCCGTCGAGGCTTATCTCCGCCACGCGGTCGAAGGCATCGAGGGCTGCCAGCGAGATGGCCATTCCGGCCAGACCGTAGGCGCGGTCATCCTCGTTGCTGTATACAAGGGTTATGCTATTATCTTCTTTTTTTGCTTTCATACTACCTTAACAATGATTTCATCGATTATGTTTAAGGTTTAGAACTTGATCTGCACCCCTCCCATGGCGGTGAAGCCTTCGGTGGGGAGGTCGGGTAGCAGCATCTCGTGGCGGTTGAGGAGATTGTTGAGGTCCAGTCCCACCGAGAGCTTTTCATTAATCCGGTAATTGGCCGAGAAATTAAGCCTGCTGATATTGCCGCTGAGCAGATAGCGTTTGGCGCGCAATTCATAGTCGAGCGTTAGCGTCAGTGCATCTGTAGGGTTGGAGTGGGCGCCGGCATGGAGCGTGAATTCCGGGCGGTCAAAACCGTTGAGGAATCCGGCATTGCCATTCTGCGGCTGCCAGTTGAATTTGCCGTTCAGCCCAAAATAGCGCGAGAACTCATATCCGGCATTCAAGCCGATGCTGAAGCCATGCAGACGGTTGATGTCAGTCAACTTATTGTAACTGTAATTGTCGTTGAGTTCTGCCTGATACGTACCTCCCAAGGTTTCATCAAGGGTCGTGCACCATGTCCCCTCTATGCCGAAGGTCCATTTGCCACCGGGATTGAACTGCAGCGATAGAGATGCTTCAATTGGGGAGTATGCTGCCACATCACACCAATACCCGGGATTGCAGTAATAATCCATCTGATGCAGCCATGCCATGGTGCGAAGCTTAGTGCCTCCGCCTATTTTGGCAGCGAAAGTGGTCATACCGTTGATCAGCGAGAATCTGACATCGGGTGCCACTCTGAAACGTGTCTGCCAGCCCGATTCCAGAGCCAGTTCGGCTCCAATTCGGAGCCAGATCTTGTCGTTGTTGTATTCATAAGCGGGAGTCAATTTTGCCAGATTCAGATTGTCGACAGGTCCAACCTCAGTCTCAAGCGTATTGAATACGCCAGAATAATGCAATCCGAGGCCCAGGCCATGACCTTCCGTCAGATCATATTTGATATGTCCACCGGCATTGAAGGTTGTCTCACGGTTTGCATTTCCTCTATAGAGGTTTCTATAGAAGGAACTTGAATATTCATAAGGCAAGGAATACCCGACTAAGTATTCTGATCTGTAGCCGAAATATCTGACATCCGCGCCGATGGAATATTCAATTTTATCAGTTGGCTTTCCGGTCCATGCCAGGTTGGCATAGATATCGTTGAGAGTCTGGCCGGGAGCCTTGATTCTGTCATCGGTCGATTGTTTCCAATTTGTGCCGTAATAGTTGAATAGACCGAGATGGTATTGCACATCGGCTGATAGGGTACCCGCTCCGGCAAACCTGTGGCTGAAGTCAGCTCCTATGGTCTCGTCATAGCGGTAACGTTTGTCGGCGTCTTCCTCAATCCCTTTCTCCGGATCGGCCGTCCAGGCCTTCCAGAGGGAGGTGGAGTTGTGCTGAAGCCATACGTTCAATCGGGTGTCTTCGTTTTTGATGGCTGCCACTCCGGCCGAGAGCGATGAGTTGAGCCAGCTTCCGAGCCGCAGATTCAGGTATCCGCGCGATTCATCGAATGCCTTCGAGGTGCGCCAGCCGGTGGCGGCCATGGCAAGGGCATCTGGGGCAAAAGCAGCTGTCACGCCCCGCATTTCGTAATTGAGGTTCGACTCCGGTGCGGTTATGGTGATTGTGGTCGGGCTGACCGAGAGGCGGTCGGCTGATATTACCTCCGGAGTGTATCGGCCCTCCACCGTCAGCGACTCCTCAAGGTTTTGAGCCTGTATGCCTCCAATCGATAGGAGAGCGGCAGATATGGTGATTATTATATGTCGGTTCATAATCTTTTCTCTATTCCTTCTTTAATGTCTTTTTCATCTCCCGGGTAATTCTCCCGCAGGCTCTTCAGGTATTCCTTGGCAAGATATTCGTTGCCCTCGGCCCGGTAGGCATCTGATAGGGCTATGAAACCGCGCGCAAGCCAATAGGAGTGGATGGATCCGGCGTCGGTGAATTTCTCCAGCACGGCGAGGGCTTTCTTGCTGTCGCCTTTTTCAAGATACCATTCTCCTAATTCCACTGCTGCCTTTGCTCCGGCAAGGTTGTCGGGATTGGCGGCCAATTTCTCAAGAGCCTTCACGCCGGCATCGCTGTCAGAGCCGCGTAGCAATCCGGAAGCCTCATAGAAGCGTGCATCCTCGGCATCTTCCGCGCTCACTCCGCCCATTGCTATCAGGCGGCGTGCGTACTCGGTGCGCTGACGCGCATCGGCCGTGTTGCGCATCACTCCGGCCGTGGCTTCCTGTGTGAAGTCCATTCCTCCCCGCTTTTCAAGCGCGAGATAAGACTCGAGTGCTTCTGCCGAATTACCGGCGTCTTCCAATAGTTGTGCCTGAAGATATAGGGCGGCCGGCACCTGCGGCGAGTCGCCTCTTGCAGATAAGAGTCTGCCGAGATAAGAGAGTGCCTTGTCGGAGTCGCCGTCGTTGTCGGCTGCCTCGGCGAGATCCATGAGGGCGTTGGCGAGATAGCGTCCGTCGGTGTATTGCTCCACGTAGGTTTCGAGTTTACCGGTGGCCTGCGGATTTTCGGCGTATGCCGTCTCGGCGGCCTCAAACGAGATGGCGTCCATCTCGTCGGGATCAATCTGTGGTGCACCGGGTATTGATGCCAGGAATCGGGCATATTCCTCGAGGCTACCGTTGGCACCGGCTATGCGGCGCATGTCGTCGTTGGCAAGCGAGGCCTCCTCGCTTGTGGGCCATTTGCTGATTATCTCCCTGTAGGCCGTCTCGGCCTTGGCTGTCTCCCCTTGTTTCATGTAGGAGAGGGCAAGAGAGAGGGCACCGGAGCGGCTTTGGTTGTTGTGGGGATATTCTCTCGAGAGACGCTCGAAGTAAGGGGCTGCCTTGTCGGGGCGGTCGAGGGCGGCCATTGTCTTTCCGGCCTCAAGGAGGGCCTCGGGTGTCCATTTGGAGTTGGGTCTTTCGCTTAGGAAGACGTCAAGTTCCTTCATCTTGCGGTCGGTACCGTCGGTGACTCCGGCCACCACCGCATGGCGAAACGAGGCATAGTCCACGTCGCCGAGACCTGAATTTATCGCTGACTTATATTTTGAAGCAGCCTGGCTGAATTGCCTCAGATAGAGAAAGCAGTCCCCTTCGCGGATGAGGGCGTCTCCCTTGATGTCGGCGGGAGTATGGCGGTCGTCGGCCACTGCCGCGAAGTTTCTCTCGGCCTCTCTCCATTGCCGGCTTTGAAACTGCGAGTAGGCGAGCCCATAGCGCGCGAGGATACGGTTGGCTGTGGTGAGATTTCCCTTGAGTGCTGTGTTGTAGGCAGCTTCTGCTGTCTTGTATTCCCCCTGCTGATAGAGTGCATCGCCAAGCCAGAGACTCGACTCGGCGGCCAGTGCCGCGTCGGTCGAGGTCATCGAGGCAGCCTCCCGCAAATGCGAGGCAGCGGACTTCAGTTGTCCGGCGGATATTTCCCCGCATCCGAGTTTGTAGAGTATCTTTTGTTTTGTGGCAAGCGTTGAGGATGTGGGGCGCTTCACCCTGTTGATGGATTCGAGTGCCTTTGAATAGTCTTTTTCGCGGAAATATGCTGTGGCGAGGCTCTCCTCCACTTTCGACGCATATTGAGAAGAGGGGTACCTCTTCAGGAAATCCTCATGCATTGCCACGCTGCTTGCGAAGGGCACACTGCCACCTTTGCTGCTGGTGGCTATGTAGTTGTAGAGTGCCGTTTCCGCCACCTTGGCATCGTAGGCCATGTCGGCTGCCTTCTTGAAGGCCATTGCCGCCGCATTCATCTCTCCCTCTTTCTCTGCTATCTGTCCGAGATATAGATAAGCGCCCTGCGCGAGCATATCATTGCCGTCGGTGAGTGTCTGGAAGTGCTTTTTAGCCTGGTCGTAGTCCCCGTCGGCATATTCAGCGGCTCCGAGAGCATAGACGGCATCATCATTGGGAAACTCTGTGCAACCGACAAATTCCTCCAGATGTCCCCTCGCCGAAGCTAAATCTCCCTGTTTGAAATAACTTAGACCCGCCACCCGGTGAAGTTCGGGGAGAAGTTCTGCCACCGGACGTTTTGCCATGATGGTTCCGGCATGCTCTATCACTTCATCATATTTCCCCTTGAGATATTCCATCTGGGTCATGTAGTAGAGCGGCTCTATTCCATCCGACACGTAGGAGTTGCCGCCGCGTGCCAGGTTGGCGTGGCTGGAGTTGGTTTTGCGGCCCGAGCGGCCGGAGATGGTCGTTGCCGCTGCCTGCGGAGTGTCGGAGAGCGTTTCGGCCACTTCCTTCATCATTTCGTAGGCAGTGTCGTAGTCGCCTTGGCGATAGAGGATGTAGGCTGAATAATATTTTGCCGGTGTGGAATATTCCGCCACCTTTTCAAGCATCTTGAAGAGGGGCGCACTCTGTTCGGTAAGCCCGCAGTTAAGACCGGCGAGCGCTTTCCTGTAGGAGTAAAGATTGCACTGCTCGGTGGCCAGATGATTTATCTCCACCTGGTCGTAATATTTCAGCGCTTCGTGCCAGTCTTTTTGATACCAGTACCAGTCGCCCACGGTGAGAAGAGCCTGGGTGGCTTGCTCTGTGGTGGGATATTCTTTTGCCACCTTCAGCAGTATTTCCACACAAGCTGGATCCTTCCTCTCAAAGAGGGCCACCCCTTCCAAAGCCATTGATTGTGCATTGTGCATTGTGCATTGTGCATTTGATGTGGCATTAATTTGATTGAGTGTGCCGAGAGGGTTGCCTGTCTTGAGCATCTCTGATGCACGGTAGATGTAGCCGGCATCGAGGGGGTCGCTCCAGCCGGTCGTGCCGTAGGCCTGGGAATGACTCTCCACAGGTAGGAGAAGGGCAGAGGCCGAGACGGCGGCGGTCAGCCCTAAACGTCTGATATATGTTGCGCTTTTGCAGTAGGTTTTCATAAACGTGCATATTTTGCACAAAAATAACGCTTTTCCCCGAAACTGCAAAATATTCTCCATCAAAAAAAGTGTCCGACTCTTGAAAAGCCGGACACTAAATATATAACTCAAGTTTCGGATTTAAATCTATTCACTGTAATGGATAGAAAAG
>JAMPEH010000154.1 GCA_023665245.1 Muribaculaceae bacterium | reverse complement strand
TATCCCTGTTGCGGGAGATGGCAAAACTCATACAGTTGAGGTTGTAATGGGTTAATATCCACAAACAAAAACAAATTAAATCAAAAGGAACCATCTTATTAAAGAGTACTCTTTAAAAGATGGTTCCCTTTTTTATATGTAGTAGTCATTTACCGACTACTCCTCAATACCCATTTCCTTAAGGTACTTGATGATATCCTCTACTGTTGCTATTGATGTTAAATCATCTGAAGGAATCTCGCAATTGAACTCCTCCTCAAGTGCCATAACAAGCTCAAACAAGTCAAGTGAATCAGCGCCAAGGTCGTCCTTAAAGGATGTTGAAAGCTCTACATCTGAAGCATCTACTCCCAACTGTTCAGCAATAATTTCTTTCATTTTCTCTAACATAATTTAATATTCTCCTTTTTTCTTTATATAACTCCGACAGCCATACCATCGGTTTGTTCTTTATGGTTTTCAATATACAACAGCTATATATATATGTCAAGGACACAAGCACTATTTTTTCTTTTAATTTTCAAAACCCAATTTATCGAACTCTGAAAGCGGCATTGGCTTTGCAAAATAATACCCCTGTGCAATATCACACTTTGACTTTCTTAAGAAATCAACATGTGCCCTCGTCTCAACACCTTCCGCAATAACCTGAAGCCGAAGCTCCTTTGCCATATCTATGGTATGGTTTACCACTATCTTACCCTTATCAGATGCGATTTCATTGTCAAGGAAATCCTTATCAATCTTAATCGTATCTACAGATATGTTTCTGATTAGGTTAAGGGATGAAAAGCCCGAACCAAAATCATCCACCTCAAGCTTAAATCCGCGTCCCCTGAGCTTCTCCATAACACGGTTCAGCTTGGCAGGCTCATCCAAAAATAACGACTCCGTTATTTCCAGATGTAACAGCTTTGGATCAATACCGTATTTTTCAACCATATTAACCAGCACATTTTCCAAATTGTTGTGCTTTATATGGTATCTTGATACATTTACGGATATAGGGATTGGTTCTTTGCCCTCATCAATCCAATTTCTGATAGTTTTGCACGCTTCCTCCCACATGTATTCATCCAATTTTAGGATGAAGCCGTTTTTCTCAAACAGTGGAATGAAATCTGACGGCGGAATAATACCCTTGCTTGGGTGGAGCCATCTTGCTAATGCTTCTGCTCCACAAAGCTCCTCCGTATCCAGCCTGAACTTTGGCTGTAAATACATCTGGAACTGTCCCTCTTCAAGAGCAGTAACCATATCACGCTCTATTTCACTTACCCTTATCATATCCTCGCGATACTGCTCATCATAAAAAGCACAAAACCGCATGACATCGCCCTTAGTCGTTCTGCTTGCCACCATGGCTCTGTCACACATAAGATTGATAGGGACACTTCTGTCCTGAACAAGATAAATGCCATAGGACGTATTTACCTCTGCATCTTTCTCCTTGGTGCCTATCTTCTTTCTTATCTTTTCGATTATCCGGATAATATCTATCTTTCGTTCATATTCTATGTAAAAAGCAAACATATCCGAATGCATTCTCGCATAATTTTCATTGTATCCGAAGATATCCATTAACACCTCTCCGATGTATTTAAGAATATCGTCACCCTTTGTCATGCCATATAGGTCATTTATATTTTTAAATCGGTCTATATCAAATACAATGATTGCATATTCCTTATCTTTATTTGCCTGAATGGCTTTCTCTGCATTTACATAAAATTTTGCATATCCCGGTATATGGGTAAGCTCATCCATCTCACTTCGGTCTATCGTTACGCTTCTTGCTATCTTCTCGGATAATTTCTTTGTAACAGGGTCCTGCTCATCCTCTATCTCCATCAAGGTTGCCATAACAACATCCCTGTCATCAAACCAATTAATTTTGGAATACTTCCAAGTTACATTTTTTGCTAAGATTTCTGAATATCTTGACGCAACAACAGAACCGCTCTCTAAGCTTACAAGATTGCATCCCTGACATGGAACCTCCCTTGTACAAAATGCCTCATAACACAAGCAGTCAACCTTACTTCCGAATATTTCCTTCGCAAGCTTATTCATATATACAATTTCAAAGGTCTGCCTATCCACGATAACCGTTGCACTGTACGATAAATTCAAAATTGAATTTACAATACTTTTTGCCCTATCAACGTCTACAGGCTCCCTTATTTCGCTAAAATTCATGTATCCTGACTCCCTAAAAATATAAACATGCCATTTTTTGTTCTTACTATTAAAATATACCAACTAAATATACTTATGTCAATTAAATACTATATAAATGTGACAAAAAAATTATTAAAAAAATTTGCTTTATTCTTGACATAAATAATACATGTCTTATATACTGAAAATGATAATAGTTATTATTTTTCAAAATGACGGCATGAAACACTGCTGCAGTCACCAGCCCTTGGCTTGTGAAATGAAAAAGGGAGGAAAACAGCATGTCTGCACCTATAAAATACAGTCATCAGAGAGAGGCTATATTAAATAATTTAAAATCACGTTATGACCATCCGACAGCCGAAATGGTTTTTCAGGATATCCGCATGGACATTCCAAACATCAGCCTTGCTACCGTTTACAGAAATTTGAATCAATTGGCGGATGCAGGAATTATTAACCGTCTTTGCTGTAATGGCAAAACCGACCATTTTGATGCTACCACAAAGCCACACTATCATTTTCTTTGTACATCGTGCGGAGCCGTAAAGGACATAGATATGCAGCCACTGGAAAGCCTTATTACCGAGGCATCCAAGCATTCCCCTCACACAATAACGGAGGCTTCTGTCCTATTTTCAGGAAAATGTGAAGCATGCCAGGCATAATAGAAAAGCAAAATATCAATATGCTAAAGATAGCCGGTAACTATAAAAATACAACATAAAAGAAGGCTTGTCACGGGTAAACAACTATGTCCCTTAAATCCTCACTGCGGCAGCCCCATAAAACAGGAAAGGTCCGTCACAGACAATAATTTGTGCTGCAACAGACCTTTATATACCTTTATTATTTTATAAGCGTTAATGGATTGATTGGGTCGTTGTCCTTTGAAATCTGGAAATAGAGGTGTGTACCCTCCTCTGTATAATAGCTGCTTACCGGTCCTACTTCAGCTATATTCTGGTCTGCACTAACCACATCACCAACATTTACACATACATTCATAAGCTGTCCGTATGTTGCCATGTATCCGTTTCCGAGATTAACCTCAACAACCGTTCCGTGTTCTTTTGTCTCGTATATATTCTCAACGACACCCTCAAATACGGACATTACATTTGCTCCTTCTGCTCCCTTTATTAACATTCCGGGATTACATTTATATGCATTGAGGGTTTGAAAGTACACGGTTGTATCCATGCTATATGGAAGTATTACATCTCCTATAAGCGGCCATGAAAGCTCCTGTCCACCGTTATAGGTAAACTCTTTTTTCGTATCTGCCACAGCACTGTCACTTGATGCAGCTACCGCTGACTCCTCCGTGCTGTCCTCGTCCGTTGTCTCCTTCTTATTTCTTTCCTCTGTCTCCTTAACCGTTGCAGGTTTTTCTGTTGTCTTGTTTGTCGTATCCTTCTTGCTGTCCTCATTTAATTTTCCAATTTGTGCAACAGGCTCATTGTCATCCTCAGCATCACTACTATCTGCAATCTGCTCGTCTACCGGCTGGTTTAAGTCGATTGCCTGTCCCGTTGAAAGCTCCTTTTTGGCATCCTGATAATTATATGCCACTACCAAGCCTGCAAATGCAACAATTCCCACACCAAGGGCAACGTAAAATATTTTCGATCTGAATATTTCCCATACTTTGTTCATAATAACTGCCTCCTTAATTTGAACGTCAATGCTGTTATTATTGGCAAAGGTGGAAATATTTATTCATACTATTTTATTACATTGTGGTTCCTACTGTATTTAACACTGCATTTTCATATTTTCTCATGTTTTTTGTATAAGCTTTTTCCCCCAGTTTTTCTTTTATTTGGTTTTCCGACAAAAAATTAAATTCCAAATCATTTGCATCTATGATTGTATTGTCCCCCATTGAAAAATATACCTTTGTTCTGACTGCTACCGCCTGTGCCTCCATAATCTCCTCGCTGCTGTCAGCAGGCACTACGGAGGGAAGCACTCCCGCTATGTACTGCTCTACATCTATGAGCATATTGCCATTTTCGACGTGTACAATCACATCCCGCCCTGTGTTTAAATTTGCAATACGGGAGCCTGTGGTTTGGGGTTTGCCGTTCATCATCAGCGTCAGCAGATATGGTGCAAATAAAAAAAAGCACATGATGATGAAAAAGCTGACTAATCTTTCTTTCATAAACACCTCCCCAAACAATTTCCTTTTATAATTGTATGCATCCCTTTCGTGTAATATCCCATTATGAAGTAACAGTTTTATCCGTACAGATAGCATAAACTCATTTTATACAATTAAAATATAGTGATGTAAAATTGTGGGCACGGATACAGCCTGTACAATAATAACAAAAACCGTTTGAAGACGTCGGTACTTAAATTGCCGGTCTAAGATATCCTTATTTGGATTACCTTAAACCGGCAATTTTCTAGTACCGCTACGTCTTTAACCGAGCGAAAGCGTGTTTTTGTGTTATTGTACAGGCTGTATCCATGCCCGCAATTCCTATCAATAGCTTATATCTTAGAGCGTTACCTTAACCTTCTCAAGCTTCCATATCTCCTGTGCGTACTGCTCAATCGTTCTGTCTGATGTAAACTTACCTGAGCAGGCTGTGTTGAGCATAGCCATTTTTGCCCAATTTGCCTTATCCTTATATGCTTCGTTTACTTTCTTTTGTGCTGCCTTGTAAGAGTCAAAGTCCTTGAGGGTAAAGTATACATCCTGCTTTGTAAGTGAATCAAACAATGGTCTGAACAGCTCTCTGTCAGCGGAGTAGGTTCCGTCTACAAGCTGGTCAAGTACCTTTCTTAAGTCTGCATTTGAGTTGTATACGTCCATAGGATTATATCCGCCCTCACGCTCGTACTTCATAACCTCATCTGCCGACATACCGAAGATAAATGCGTTGTCCTCGCCAACCTCCTCGACAATCTCAACATTTGCTCCATCCATGGTTCCAAGGGTAGGTGCTCCGTTGAGCATGAACTTCATGTTACCTGTACCTGACGCCTCCCTGGAAGCAGTTGAAATCTGCTCACTTACATCTGCTGCCGCAAATATAATTTCAGCATTTGATACCCTATAGTTTTCTATAAATACAACCTTAATCTTATCCTTAATTGTCTTATCATTGTTTACAACGTCTGCAACCGCATTGATAAGCTTAATGGTGAGTTTTGCTGTCTTGTATCCTGCTGCCGCCTTTGCACCAAAGATAAAGGTTGTCGGTGTAAAGTCCATATCAGGATTTGCCTTTAACTCATTGTAGAGATACATGATGTGGAGAATGTTAAGCTGCTGTCTCTTATACTCATGTAATCTCTTAACCTGAACGTCAAATATGGAATCAGGTGAAACGTCTATATCGTTTTTCGCCTTAATATACTCAGCCAGACGAACCTTATTCTTATACTTTATGTCCATAAATTCTTTCTGTGCTTTCTTGTCCGTTGCAAGCGGCTTCAGCTTCTCAATGACAGGAAGATTTGTAATCCACTCATTACCGATTTTCTTTGTAACCCAATCTGCAAGAAGCGGATTGCCATGCAGAAGGAAACGTCTCTGTGTAATACCATTTGTCTTATTGTTAAACTGCTCCGGTCTCATTTCATAGAAATCTTTAAGCTCTCTCTTCTTAAGAATTTCTGTATGAAGCTGTGCAACACCATTTACGGAATAGCTTCCTGCAATTGCAAGGTGTGCCATCTTAACCTGTCCATCATAGAGAATTGCCATGCTCTTAACCTTATCCTGATTGCCCGGATACATATCCT
>JAMPEH010000153.1 GCA_023665245.1 Muribaculaceae bacterium | reverse complement strand
ACACGCAGCGAAGTGCTGACTATGGAAGCCCAAATCTCTCGCGCTGCTCCGGGCACTTTATCCGAGTATAATGTTATTTTATTATGCATAATTCAATAAGTTTCAGGAAGATTGTCAGGGTCGATTTCGGGGACATTGAACAGTCCGAGTTTACCTTTATATGGTATTGGTTGCTTGAACAATTTTGCATTTCGGAGCATCCATTTCCATTCTGCTCCCGGACCATCACCGGCCCATACACTATCGGAGTGTTGGGTAAAACCATACACGTCGACGTAGCCGATGATTGCAGAGCGCGGGCAAGATTTCTTGTCAAATCCGTATATGGTTTTGACGTTCTCCCAGTCAATACCAAGGTCGCGAGTCGAAGCGCCGGCATGGATGAGAATAACGCCAGGCGCTTTCTTGGGTTTCCAACTGCGGTTTTCCACATCCTTTGCGCCACAACATATCAGCGATGCCCAGGGCTGCTGTACGGACAAGCATTGCATGCCGCTATGTGCCGAAAGTTCAACAATTTGTTGAAGCTTGGCATCGTACATCATAGGCACGCCTTTGATGATGTTGACCACTGCGGTCTCAATGACGTGGAACGGAACGATAAACCATTCTTTGGGGCGGTGACCATCTACAGTCACATTCAGTTTGACGCAGTCAAAGAGTTTGTGAATGAGAGCCTCGAAAGTGGATGACTTCACGTTATATACTTTCCAAGTGGCAACTATATCTACGTCGGCACAAAGATAAGTAGGTTCGTTCTTCGCGTTAGCCAAGCGACTCTCCATCGAGGTGACAGTAAAGCCTATTTTATAAAGGTCTTTAATGGCAGCAATCTCCGGACGGGTTGACTTAGAGCGGAGCACATAGATTGTTCCGCTCTCAACGTCTTTATCTGTTACGGTGAAAGCCTCCTCAAATTCCTCTTGGGTCAGATCCGAGCAGTCCATGATGCTATAGCCGTCGACTGATAGGTTCTTTGTTATAGTGCGGAATTTGATGTCGGCCTCTGAACCGTTCTCGTAGATAACACGAGTACGTCCATCCTTTAGACCATATTTATTCTTGCCCTCGTCATCGAAAGCGGCAAGATAGCCGATAATTCCTTGCTCAACAAAGTAGCGTCCTACTTTGAGCGTAGGCTCGCTGAACTTGACAAGCTTATATTTGCCGGTCTTCAGACCTTGTTGGATTTCCTTGAAACCATCGGTAAATTGCTCGAAATCCTCGCATGGTCGACGTGAGCCTACATAGTCGGCCTCTTTGCGGGCGGCTATTCGGTCTTTCATATACTGGGGAACGTCGAATAGTCCGAGGTCTTCGCCATCGGTAATGTCGGCGAGTAAAGGGTCGTTGAGTATCTGTTCAAGTTGCTCCTCTTCGGTGAGTTCGTGTGGAGGCTCCATCTCCACTTGCGGCTCCTCGACCTTGCTTTCGTTTGAAGGAAGTATGCCGAAGGTGTCAAAAGGGCGGCAACGTTCAATCTTTGCTTCACTTTTGAGGATACCGTTGAATTTATGAAAAAGCTGACGGTCTGTCTGTTCATCAGGCAGATTGCCGTTCTTTTCGTAGAAGTCGCAGACTTCCTGAAAAGCAGCAATGAGTCGGTCGCTCGATGTAGGCCGCTTTTTGGGGGCGGTCACATTGGCGAACAATGGATGTTCAAGTATCTCGTCGAGTTCTTTGGTCCAGTCTATCATGATTGTCCGGCGAGTTTACGACGTTTGTAATTGCGCAACGTCTCGATGGCGCGAGCTATTCGACGTGCGTGTGGGTCGGGGTCTTGAAGATCAGGCTCTGATTTTCCGGTTTCCTCTTGCCAGATTGGAAGATATTTCTTGAATAGCAGTATTGCCTCTTCGATTGAAATTTCACCCTCGCGCTTTTCGTCAATCACATACTGAATGGTACGAAGTGTCTCAGCGTCAAGTGAGCGAGAAATTACCTCATAGGCGCGTTGGAACGGGTTAATCTGCTTGATGAGGTTGATGTTTAGGTCATCGAGGTTCACAAACTTGTTGGCAAGTTTGATGAAGCGGTTTCCACTGTCATCGGTTTTTACCTCCTCCCCTTGTGTAGCAATGGTGAGGATTGTGTGAGCGGTAACGGCCTCAACCTCCTCGTCGGTGAGGTCGGGATATGTCTGCTTGATGATTTTCGGGATATATACCTCGGTAATCATCTCGGCCATATCGTGGCTGATAATTGCCTCACGGATATTCTTGTCGCCGAGGGTTGTGGCTACAAGTGAGTCGAGGTCGTTCTCAACGATCGCCTTGGTGCGCTCGTTGAGTGCTGGCAGACCGTCTATCACGATAACGTGGTCGTCATTGTCCTTTTTAGGCGTATCTTCATTGTCGTCGTCCGGTTCTTCCTCGTCGTCGCGCTTTGTCTTGAAGGTCCATTTTGGTGCCATAACTTGTTCCATAAGCAGAGAGGCTGAAATAGCTTTCAAGAAATCGTTGACAGCCATAGTCACGTCGTCCCGGGCTGCATCCGGGCACGGAATGAGGTTGGTGAACTGGGCGTGGGTCTTACCCTCGCAGTCGCGCGTGCAGCGTCCGATGATTTGCACTACCTCGGTGAGCGATGCGCGTATGCCGATGGTGATGCACTGCTCGCACCATTCCCAGTCGAAGCCCTCCTTGGCGGTGCCAAGGGCGATGAGAATGTCGAGCGCTTCGGGCTTGTTCATGCGCTGAAGGTAGCTTTGCAGAGCGTCGCGCTGCTCTTTCTTATCTTCGACGAGATCGCCTACGGTAAGTATGCGGCCATCGGGGGTCTTAACCTTGTAGAGGTAGTAATTATAGTCGCGATCAACAATCTCGCCGATATAGTTGATAATCTCGGCCACCTGGTCGTGCTTATTCATGAAGGCACCGGTCTTGGAGTTAGGATGCGGAATATGAATAAGGGTCTTCTTGTGAGTGTTGAGCACTTCGGGAATGGCGGTGAGATAGTTTCCTTGAAAGAAACTATAACCTATGCCGAGGCTTTTGAGCCAACGGTAGCCGTTGAGCTGACGGTAATAGTTATAGTTAATGGTCGGTTGAAACAGAGCCTCGTCTTCGGGACGCATCACAGGCACGGCATCTCCACGGAAGTAAGAGCCGGTCATGGCGAGGATGTGTGCCGTGGTTTCGTTCAGCAGTCTGCGGATGAAAGAACCGAGGCGGTTGTTTTCGTCCGATGAGCCATGGTGGAACTCGTCGATGCCGAAGAATACATTGTTGAGTTTCTCTGCCTCGATGCCATTGAGCGCATTGAGCAGCGTGGCATGGGTACAGACCAAAATCTTGGCCGTGGAATGGTCGAGGAACTCGCGAAGCACATCTTTCTTTTTGTTCTCGCTTCCGGCAGCAAGGCAAAGATTCCAATATGGGGCGACGCGCCAGTCCTCAAAAAAGCCGAATTTCTTCAACGGAGTGTCGTTGAAGCTGCGGCCGATATTTTGTTGCGGCACAGCAACAATTACTTTTTTGATGCGTTGATTGGCGAGTTTGTCAAGAGCCACAAACATCATTGCGCGACTCTTGCCTGAAGCAGGTGGCGCTTTCACAAGTATGTGTTGGCGGTTGCGTGCTTCATAAACCATTGCCTGCATTTCGCGCATACCAAGGGCATCGGTGTTGCTCGACTGCCCGGTTTGCTTATATTGTACTTCTACGAGGTTATTTATCATGATAGTGGTTTATTAGTCAGTCCAAAAATAATTACTGTGATATACTGATATGGCATATCGAGAAAAATCTTCTGCGTATGCTGCCGCAAAAAGATGCTCTTTGTCTTTAAAGAACTGGAGGAAACTAAACTTTGCGGCAGCATATGCATCTCGAAATCGCTCGGATAATTGGTTTATAGGCTTAGTCTTGAAGCCTTCACAGTCCTCTCTACCGTTGTAGGCGGAATCTGCCATTTCCTTAAACAAATTTAAGCGTTCAGGGAGATATCCATCGAGACAGTAATACTCCGATAAGATATAATCTTTCAAAACACCTTTGAATACATCTATCATGGGCATGGCGTTGTAAAGCCAATGCAATAATTCTTCTAACTCTTTACGAATTTCGGCATAGCGAGAAATCCACAAATCATATTCATTGATTTCATCAATAAAAGTGTCGCTTACGGAGAATGGGGTGCCCCTGTGTTTTAATTCATTTTGTGGAACGAAATAGGAGTCAGCAATCTCAAAATCATATTGGGAATCTATAATCAAGGATTCAGTAAATTCCATGACTTTATCCAGTCTGACGGAAATTGCTAATACCGAATCGGTTAAGTCTATGTAATCAAAGAAACATGTCATTGGCCATTTGATAAGCGGATGGTGTCCAAGATCTTTTACCGCCACAATCTTGCCATCTCGATTATAAGCAAAGCTATAATCATTCAGGAGTTCTTTAGTCAATTTGAACTCTAATAGGGAATTTAGGGCTGATAACAGCTCAGACAAAACTGTATGGTATTGTCGAGCGGTGTAAATAGTCCTTATTTCTGCAGAAGCTCCCATTGATTACTTTTGCTTAGTCATTTTGGCGTAGAGACGGAACAGATGTTCAAGGCGTTCCTCGTCAGAGGTGAAGGGCTCTGCGCGGTATATGCGCTCCACTACAAGGTCGAGAGCGTGGTGAGCTTCGCGCAGTTCCTCGGGCATAGTTTCGGGATTGTACATCTCGCCCAAGGTCATATCGCAGTTCTCATCACGTATGTCGAGGATGGTCTGTGCCAACTCTGACAATTCTTCTTTCTCTGCCGTAGTCAGCTTCGGGAATGGGAAGGTGTTGTAGCATAGAGTTGCCGAATAACGGATTCGTGTTTCCAGCGAGCCGCCAACCGCTCTCACCCAAAGATTGTGCATCTTGGAGGTAAGCAGAGCAAATAGCCACAATTCGGCATCATAAATGGCAAATGCAAGATTTGAAATAACAGTATCCTTGTCAACAAACCCGATTGGAATGTATTGTCTTCGCTCTGAAGATACCGACGGGATTAAGATTGCATCAGTTGGCTTATAGGACCTTTGAACAAACATGTGCGGTCTATTGGCATAAGCACGAGTACTCTCGGCATTGCTTGCATCTCTCTCAGCTCTAACAGATGATAATCGTTCTGCTATTAAAGGGACGGTATTTGCAATTTCTATATTTTCGGGGGTGTCTTCTATCCATAGGCAGTAGCGTTCAATATCTTGGATTAACTCTTGTGAACCCATATATCGTTTGATGAATTTAGCCGCTTGTGGATAATCTTGCTTTATACTGTCGGCTATTTTTCTGTCAAAATTCAAATAGCCTCCATCGCGAGGCATACTGCCGAAAAGAACTTCAGGGAAACCTTTGGGTGGAGTTGTGGTTCTCGGCACAATTATTGAGTCACCTTCTGCAAGGTACGGATTTATTGCTTTAACGCTTTTTTCTACATGAATTGCCTCATTAAACAGACGTTTTGGTGTCTCGGATGCATTTTGCACTCCAATGACAGCAACTGTAACAGCAGCATTATGCTTTGCATTGTTTTGCCATTTGAATGAAGTGCGAGCAAAAGAAATTTCGAGGCCAAGGTCGAAAATAGGTTTCCACAGCATGGCAACCTGTTCGCCTTGGCTGATTGAATTGGTAGTTACAAAAGCATATTGTGCTTTTGTGCCCTTGATATATTTAGCTCCTTTCCAGAACCAAGCACCAATGTAGTCGAGAGTCTTGGCTGCATCAGTGCCTTTCATGGCAATCTGCATATCTTCTTTTTGAGCATTGTCTTGCAGTTTGCTGCCGAGATACGGCGGGTTGCCCATGATGTAGACTTCCTCGTCGGGGGTGTGGGGGCAGACGGTGTTCCAGTCGAGGCGACAGGCGTTGCCGCAGACTATTTGGCCGGAGGGCTTGAGGGGAAGTGTGTCGGGTTGCACCCCGAAAGCATCGCGGAATTTGACGTTCATTTGATGCTCGGCAAGCCACATGGAGAGTGTGG
>JAMPEH010000152.1 GCA_023665245.1 Muribaculaceae bacterium | reverse complement strand
GCCTTCCGGCCCGAGCTCCTGGAGCGCTTCCAGGTGGCCTCCGGAGCGGCGGGCGTCGGTCATTTTTGCGCGGTCATAGGATTTGTGGCGGCACATGGGGCAGGGGCAGTGGATCTTGCCCTTGTCGAGTTCCCCTTCGTGCGCGTAGTGCCAGTAATCCCCCTGCTTTTTGATGATGCGCTTTTTCCGGTCGATGTGCCGGCGGCGCTGCATCCTGAGATAAGCCCGGTTCCGTTTTGCCATGTTTTTCAGCCCTCGTAGATGTCCGCGGGCGGATTGGCTTCGTGGCCGGCGGACCGGTTCTGCGCCAGCCACAGCACGGATTTGACGAAGTCGTCATGCTCCAGGCCCAGCAGCTTCTGGATGTCCACGGGGCGGGCCTGTTCCGCGATGCCTTGGGCGTAGGCGTAGAAGTTCAGCTCCGGGTCCTGCATGTCGGGCATCTCGGCGTAGATCCGGGCGGCCAGCTTGGCCAGGTCCCGGAACTGGCCGACGGTCGTATGGGCCTTGTCCCAGCCTTTGCCGTCGGATATTAAATTCACCATGGTCGCGCAGGCGGTGGCCATGACGGAATGCGGGTTGCGCAGCAGCTCGGCCTGCTCTAAAATATCGGCTGCCATCTTGTCCATGTTCATGCTCAGTGTCCCTCCGGTTTTTGTGGTAAATGCCGGAATGCGCCGCCCCAGCCATGCGTGGGCCGGGGCAGGCTGTCCCGGGTTTGGTTTAAGTTTTGGAACGTGTTTTCATGCCGCCGGGTCGAAAATATTTTTCTCGAAGTAGCTCTTGAAGTCGGCGTACATGGCGTCCTGGGAGATCAGGAATTTAATCACTTCGGGGTTCGGCAGGATTTTCTCCGGGGTGATCCGGCGGCCGTAGCCGTCGGGCTGGACGTAGATGTTGGCGATTTCCCGGCAGCGGGACATGGCCACGTAGAGCTGGCCCGGCGCGAATATCTCCGGCACGACGTTCATTTTATCATATGTCTGCCCCTGGGACTTGTGTATGGTGATCGCGTACCCGATCTTGAACGGGAACTGCGTCACCGTGCCGACCTCGCGTGGCTCCACGGAGCTGCCGCAGACCTCATATTCATAAAAGGGCAGCTTGACGCGGGGGACGTCCACGGTCACGCCGCGGTCCAGCCGGATCTTCACGAAGTCCCGGCGGGCTTCCAGGATCGTCCCAAGGGACCCGTTGTCATAGGGGCTGTTCCGGTTGCCGAGCTCCCGCATGGTCATGACGACACGCGCCCCGGGCTTGTACAGTAAGTTCTCGGCGAAGTTGGTCTGCTTGATGTTTGCTTTGCCTGTAATAACTGCGCGGCTGGTCAGGACCTCGCCGGGCAGGTTGTAGATGCCGCGGGCGTTCTTCTCGGCGGCCGTGTTGTTGTACCCGCACAGCCAGATGCCGTCCTTCAGGGGCTGCTGCGCCGTGTTGGCGTTCAGGTAGTCGATGTCGGACTTGATGCCCAGCTTTAAATTGTCAAGTGCCCGGCAGAACGCCTGGTCGGACTGGCGCATGGGCTGGCTGAGCAAAATAGGCTGGAAGTCCAGGTCGGACCACCAGTGGGAATTATAACAGCACCCGGTGCCGATGTCCGCCCCGGTGAGCTGCTGGTAGATCTCGCGGTCCTTGTCCGTGACCACGGGCATCAGCTGGCCGAAGTCCCCGCAGACGATGATCTGGACAGGCGGTTTGCTGTTCCTGGCGCGGATCTTGTTGGCCTCCCGGACCTGGGCCATGGCGTTGCCGAAGACGTCCACGCGGGCCATGCTGATCTCGTCGATGAACATGACGTCGGCCCGGCTGACCAGTTTGTAAATATTGGCGAACTGGGTGCCCTCGATCTTGTCCGTCAGCACGGACAGGGGCAGCCGGAACATGCGGTGCATGGTCACGCCGCCGATGTTGGTCGCCGCCACGCCGGTGGGCGCGCATTTCAGCATGGTGATGCCGTTGAGGCAGCAAAATTGATAGAACGCGTCAATCAAATAGGACTTCCCCGTGCCGGCGTCCCCGGTCAGGAAGTAATTTTTCCCGGACTTCTGGCCGTAGGCCAGCATCTGGAAGGCGATCTTCTGGTCGCTGTTCAGCGTCTTGTAGATTTCGGGGTACCGGTATTCCTGCATAATATGTCCCTACTGTATGGATGCCCTGTTTCTGTGTTGCGATGGCTATGGCAGCGCGGGGGCGGCACGGCTTGGCGCCGCCCCGGTCTGCGCATAGGGGCCTTTTTGTATTCCTGTCCCGCAGCGCGCCTGCCAGCGCACGTCTGTGCCGGCAGGGCCCTGCGGCAAGCCGGGCCGTTTACGCTCCCGGCGTTAGGTTGCTTGGCACTGAAAGCCAGGAGGCGCCCGTGATCGGATTTATAGTCCGCCCTCTGATCGCTGTGCAGCCGCCCGCGGGCCCGCGGGCCGCACGCTTCGGACAGAGGCAATCTTCTTTGGGCGCCCTGGCGCAATACCTGGCATGGATGCCTGGCCTCCGGGCAAAAGATGCCAGTGTTTTTTTTTATCGCCCATGTTGGCGGCATGGGCATTTTCCGGCAATAATCTCTCCTACTTTGGGTCAGTCATAATACGGGCTCGGCAGGGACCAGTCCCAGCACGATCCGGTGTCTGCGAAATCCGTCCGGAAGTGGTTCAGCACGCCGTCGCCGGTGAAGAAGACGTAGTCTTTCGGCAGCACCCGGCCGCTGTCATATTGGCCGGCTTTTTCGAGCTCCCACCGGGCCAGCACGTCGTTTGCCACGTCAAGCAGCTCTTGGGTGACGGGGTTTCCCTGGTCGTAGCCATAGAACTGGCAGGGCTGGGTGATGACGGATATGACGTCATTGGGCCAGCGCGGGTCGTCCACGCGGTTCAGGGCGCACCAGGCCGCCGCTGCCTGCTGGAGCCGGCTGCAGCCCCGGCACTCGCCCCAGAGCATCTTGGCCATCGTCTCGGCTTCGGTATCCCCATAGGCAGGCGCTTCCGGCTCCGGCAGCGGCATGTCGGGCGTTTCCGCGGGCTGCGTGGCGGGCGAGCTGACGCTGGCAAGCATCTGCTTCTGGGCTGGCCCGCCTGCGGGCGCGTCGCCTGCGGAGCAGAACGTGCCGATGGACATGGCCGTGGCGAATATGGCCAGCAGCACGGCTGCCGGCCTGCCGGGTGTGCGCCGGCGTTTCCTGTGTCTTTTGGGCCTTTGCATGGGCGGCCTCCTTTCCTGCGGTCCCTGCTGCGCGGCGGGCTTGTTGTCAGGCATCGCTGTCTTTGCCATGCACGGACATTTTTGACCCGCACATGGGGCAGAATTTATATTTTGCGTCCGTGAACTCGGCGCTGCTCCAGCCTGTCTCCACGGCGCGGATGGGCTCGACGGTGAAATCGCAGCCTGAGCAGCGGGCTTTCGTGACAGGCCCGTCGGCACAGGGCTCCCAGTAAGCCGTTTTTATGGCGGGCTGGGCCGGGCAGTGCTTCTTCTTCTTTTTCGGCCTCATATGGGCTCCTTTCCCAGGCTCACGGGAGCCTGTCGTAGATTTCTGGGGGCACGGCCACATGGAACCTGCCGTCCAGGATGCCGGAGATCGCCGGGCGGACGTCCCTGGCATAGTCCAGCCTGCCGAGGGAGCAGCCGGGCATGGGCATATAGACGGCATCCAGGTTGTTCCGGTCCGCGACGGACATGGCCTCATGGGCCGACTGGGTAATCAGCGCAAGGCTGGACGGGTCGCGCCAGTCGTTTTTCGTCGGGAACGAGATGACGAAGACGCGGGGGTCCAGCCCGGCGCGGGACCGGTTCGCGTCTTCCCATGCGCCCAGGAAGTAGGCGTGGTTCCCGCTGGCGCCGACCAGCTTCCCGAGGGCCGTGTCGATGCCTTTAAAATTGTCGCGGGCGTATTTGGCGATGCCCGCGCCCATGACCAGCCTGCTGCCGGACTTGAGCATGCCGTTTGTGGTCACGGCGTAGGCTGCGCGGGCGGATTTGTTTTCCGGCCCGAGCAGGAACAGGTTGCCGCCATATCTGATTTCTTTCATAGCAGGAATCCTCCTTGCTGCAAATTTTGTCAGGCCTCCGGGAAGCCGCTGCCCAGGTGCAGCCTGATCCAGCAGTTCTGCTGCCCGCACGGGAGCCGGCGGTCGGCGCCTGTGTCGTGCCGGTTCTCGCTGCAGTTTTCGCAGTCGTCGGGCTGGCTGGTGCCGAACAGGCCTTTCACGGTCATGGGCGTGCCTGTGCGGCGGCATTCGCGCGCGTATTCTTCAGGTGTCATAGTCTGCGCCCTCCTGTATTTTATTTTTTGTCCGGCTTTGACAGGCCGAAATTTGTCTCTGTGTTCAGCTTTGCCAGTGACCAGTAGTCCAGCATTATGGCCATGCCGTCGAGCTCGGCCAGGTACCAGGGGAACCGGACGGGCTTTACCACATGGAGCCGGCGGTTCTCTGTCGTGAGCGGCTGGAAGTCCGGCGATGCGTGCCACGCGTCCAGGATGGACTCGAAATGGACGATGACCGGCTTCCCGGACACGCTGGCCCGGAACCAGGGGAACGACAGGCAGGATTTTATCGCGATGTCCCCTGCCTGGCGGCCCGGCCAGTATTTCGCGGCGTATCCCGGTATGAGCTTTTCCGGCTCTTTCCGGCTCTGGAACGCGTATTCCGGGAATCCCAGGAAGTTGGCCATGTCTTTTGATGTAGGGAACTGCCTGTTTTTATAATCCGTGCAGGGGCGGGCATTTACTGAAAATGGCTCCTCCAGGGCGCGTTTTAAGTCCCAGCCCAGGTCCAGCCTGGACTGGACGCAGTAGCGGGTCTTGCCCCAGGCCTTGCACATGGCCGCTTTTGACGGGTATTCGTTCCCCAGGTGGTCTCTGCAGGCTTCCGTTTTCGGCACGCCGGGCATGCGCTGCTTCTCGGTCAGGGCCGATTCCAGGTCCCAGCCCCGCTTGCGGCGCTCCCGGTAGGTCGACAGGCCCACATGCCAGTGCCGGCACATGTGGCTGATGGACGGGAATTCCTGGCCAAGGTGGTCTTTGACGCGCGCTGCGTTCGGCGGCATGTCGTTGACCGGGGTGGTCAGGATCTTGTTCAGCGGCCATTTGCAGACGCGCTTCCGGGACCAGTAGACTTTCTCGGGGATGCCCCATTTCTCGCACATCTCCCGGACGCATGGGAACCAGGTACCCTCGTGGTCCCGGAGCGGCTTGCTGTGCTTGACTTTCTTGTTTGTGCCCCTGTTGGGGATCGTCAGGGCCTGCTCCAGGGTCCAGCCCCTTTGCAGCCGGTTCTTGACCGTGGACATCGGGATGCCCCATGCCTGGGACATTTCGGATATGGAGCTGAATTCCTGCCCGGTGTGGTCCCGGCAGGGTATGGCGTTCTTCGGCATGGCGGCACCCCTCTTTCCATGGCTTTTTAATTTTCAGGCTGCCTGCGGCACAGGCACCGGAGCCCCAGCATGGCCTCCAGCGCGGCATGGAGCTTTTCCGCAGTGATGACGGGCAGGCTGGCGAACCCGGGCTCGTGCCCAAATGCGTTGGCTGCGCCGTCCCCATCGTACATGGCCCATGCCACGGGCATGCCTGCGTATTTTATGACCGTGCCGGAGGCGGCGCATGTCTCCGGGCTGGAGCAGTCGAATTTCTCTTCGTACCAGCCGCATTCATAAAATATGCTCCCGTCGGGCAGGTGCTCGATCCGGTCCTCGCATGACCATGGCATATCCGATGGCAGCTGTGCCAGCAACGCGTTTTCTTTATGTTCTGTTCTGTTTTCAGTTTTCTTGCTCATGCTGTTCTCCTCGCATTTGCCCGCGCCCTCAGTCCCGCGCCGACGGCAATTTTGTTCCTGCGGGGAGCGGCCGCGGCAGCGGGCGCGCCCCGCTGCCTGCCGGTTCCGGTACAGAAAGCGCTGTGCCTGGCAGATGCTTTGCCGTCAGCGGCATTTCCGGCCCTGCGGGCCGACGGGCTTTTTGAGCGCGTCTTCCCGTGGCCAGCCCCTGGCGATCC
>JAMPEH010000151.1 GCA_023665245.1 Muribaculaceae bacterium | reverse complement strand
GCAGAGAAGTGGAGGTAGTAACGATTATGATGAGTTTATTTGATGATGAGCAGATCATGAGAACTTATGCGAGAGATATTGAAAAGGAAACGGAGAGAAAGACAGCCGAAAGATTGATAAAAAAGGGAAAAATGACATTGGAAGAGATTGCGGATTGTGTCTCTTTATTGTCTTTTGATGAATTAAAAGAAATGGAAGCTGAAGTCATGCAGTTAGCGTAGCATAGTCATAGAACAATTTAATATTACAATAACAGCATAAAGGCGCATGGAAACAATAAAATGTAAACCATGCGCCTTTGCACCGCCGAAATGAGTGCTTTCAGGGATTTGCAGATTCCTTTAAAATAGGCTATAACAGTAATAGACACGATCAATCAGGTCTTATCAGAATTTCATGTGAGGAAAAGAATTGAAATCAGGAAAAGTGTACTTGACAGGCGGCGGCTGCGGGGACGCGGGACTCGTGACGCTGCGGGCGTTCAGGCTTTTGCGAAGCTGCGAGGTTTTAGTCTATGACAGCCTGGCGCCTGAGGAGCTGTTGTCGTGGACGGCGGCGGACTGTGAGAAAATTTACGTGGGCAAGCGCTGCGGCAGACATTCCATGCCGCAGTCCGAGATCAACGCGCTGTTGGTGGAAAAGGCGCGGGAGGGAAAGACGGTGGTGCGCCTGAAAGGCGGCGACCCGTATGTGTTTGGCAGAGGGGGAGAGGAGTTTCTGGCGCTGCGGCAGGCGGGAATCCGCTGCGAGGAGGTTCCGGGAATCACTTCCGCGATCGCCGCGCCCGCTGCGGCGGGCATTCCGGCGACACACCGGGGGCTCGCCTCGAGCGTCACCGTGGTGACCGGCACGGCTGCGGCAGACGGTGCGGCGATGGATTTCGACGTGCTGGCGCGGCTTGGCGGCACGCTGGTGATTCTGATGGGAATGCACCGCCTGGAAGAGATCGCGGCGGGACTTCTGGCGGCGGGAAAGTCCCCGGATATGCCCTGCGCCGTGATCATGGAGGGCACCACGGCGCGGCAGAGGTGCCTGCGCGCACTGCTCGGCCGCCTCGTGCAGGAAGTCCGCAGGCAGGGGTTCGGCTCCCCGGCGGTGATCGTAGTCGGTGCGGTGGCGGAGCTGGAACTGCTGGCGGAGGAGACAGCCTGCGCGGAAAATCCGCGGGCGTTTTGTGGGGAGATGGGCTTGAAGCCGGAGGTCACGGCGGGTATTGCGGGGACTCCCCGTTTTGCCGCCAGGGTGTCCGCCGCGCTCGCGGCAGTCGGCATCGCCGTGTGCGACATGGGCTTTCTGGAACTGCGGCCAAACGACGAGCCGCTGCCGGATTTTCCGGAGGATGGCTGGCTTGTATTTACCAGCCCGAACGGAGTCGGCGTATTTCTGGATAAGATGAAGCGCGAGCGGCGGGACTTGCGCGCCCTGTGTGGGCGGCGGATCGCGGCGGTCGGGCCTGGCACGGCGGGGGGGCTTGCGGAGGCGGGCCTCTACGCGGATTACCAGCCGGAAAGATACGACACGGTTCATCTGGCGCAGGGATTGGCCGCGCGGATGGAGGAAGAGTCCCGGCAGGAAAGCCGCGGGGAGGCCGTGCAGGAGGAGGACAGCAAAGGCTCTGCGGGAGAGTCCGGCAGAGAAGCCGGGAGAGAACCCGGAAGCGCCCGGGCGGTATTTTTGCGGGCGAGGCAGGGAAGCCCGGAGCTGCCGCGCATTTTCCGGGAAAAGGATATTCCTTTCAGGGATTACCCGCTCTACGATGTGGAGGTGCGGGAGGACAGGCGCGCGGCGGCGCTTCCGCAAAAGCCTGATTATCTCATATTCGGCTCCGCGGGGAGCGTGAGGGCTTATTTCGAGGGGCTTACGAAGGCGGGAATCGCCAACGATACGAGCAGATATGTCTGCATAGGCGCGCGGTGCGCGGAGGAGCTGAGACGCCATACGGCGGAAAAGCCGCTCGTCGCGGCAGAGTCCAGTGTGGAGGCGGTTGTGGAGTGTCTGTGCAGGGCGGAGAGAGGGAGGATAAGAGTATGTACCGATTCAGAAGGCTGAGAAGAGACGAGCGGATCCGGTCGCTGGTGCGGGAGACGAGGGTGTGTCCCGGCGATCTGGTCTACCCGGTTTTTGTGATCGAGGGGGAGGATATCCGGAATCCGGTCGCGTCCATGCCGGGCGTCTTCCAGTATTCCATCGACCGGCTGGGGGAGATTCTCGACCGGGTGAGGGAGGCGCGAATCGGCGGCGTCATGCTGTTCGGGATTCCAGGGCACAAGGATCCGCAGGGCAGCCAGGCGTACGCGGCGGACGGCGTCACGCAGCGGGCGGTGCGCTACATCAGGGAAAATTATCCGGAGATCTATGTTATCGTGGATGTCTGTCTGTGCGAGTACACTTCCCACGGGCACTGCGGCATGGTGCACGGCGGCGAGATTGTGAATGACGAGACGCTTCCCTTCTTAGTCAGGATGGCGGTGAGCCTGGCGGAGGCGGGAGCGGATATGGTGGCGCCCTCGGACATGATGGACGGACGGGTGGAGGCGATCCGGCAGGGACTGGACAGCGCCGGGTTTGCCCAGCTCCCGATCATGGCCTACAGCGCGAAGTTTGCCTCCGCGTACTACGGACCTTTCCGGGAAGCCGCGCACTCGGCGCCGGAGTTCGGGGACCGCAGAAGCTATCAGATGGACTGCGCCAACGGGCAGGAGGCGCTGCGGGAGATCGCTGCGGACATCGAGGAGGGCGCGGATATCGTGATGGTGAAGCCGGCGCTGGCGTATCTGGACGTGCTGAAGGAGGCGGCGCTGGAATTTAACATGCCTCTCGCGGTGTACAATGTGAGCGGCGAGTATGCGATGGTGAAGGCGGCGGCGGAGAACGGCTGGATCGACGAGAGGCGGGTCGTCATGGAGAACCTGACGGCGATGAAACGCGCCGGGGCGAAGATTATCATCACCTATCATGCACTGGATGCGGTCCGCTGGATGTAAAACGATATAACGGTAAAAATATTTTGCGAAACCATCAAGTTGCTTGGACTGGCGGCACAGCGGGGAAATGGACAGGAGCAATATGAAAAGAGACGAATCGGAAAAACTTTTTGACAGGGCAAAGCGGTGTATTCCCGGCGGGGTAAACTCGCCGGTGCGGGCATTCGGCGCGGTGGGCGGACATCCCTTTTTCGTGGAGCGGGCGCAGGGGGCGTGGCTCTACGACGTGGACGGCAATCGGTATCTGGACTATGTCTGCTCCTGGGGGCCGGGCATTCTGGGGCACGCGCATCCCCGGGTGGTCGAGGCGGTGCGGCAGGCGTGCGGCGGCGGACTCACCTTCGGCGCGCCCACGGCGGGGGAGGTGGAGCTCGCGGAGCGGATCGGCGTCTGCGTCCCGGATGTGGAGATGGTGCGTCTCGTGAGCTCCGGCACCGAGGCGGTGATGAGCGCCGTGCGCGCGGCGAGGGGATTCACCGGCAGGGAGAAGATCATCAAGTTCGCCGGGAACTATCACGGGCATTCCGATGGGCTGTTGGTCAAAGCCGGTTCTGGGCTTATGACGCAGTCGGTGCCGGACAGCGCGGGCGTCCCCACGGGATATGCGGCGTGCACCCTGACGGCGGTCTACAACGACGAAGAATCCGTGCGCAGGCTGTTCGAGGAGAATCCCGGGGAGGTGGCGGCGGTCATCGTGGAGCCGGTGGCGGCGAATATGGGAGTGGTGCCCCCGAAGGAGGGTTTTCTGGAATCACTGCGCGCCGTCACACACAAGCACGGGGCACTCTTGATTTTCGATGAAGTGATAACGGGATTTCGTTTATCTATAGGCGGTGCATCGTCGTACACGGGCGTCCATGCGGACCTGTATACTTTCGGCAAGATCGTGGGCGGCGGGATGCCGTTGGCCGCATACGGCGGCAGGCGGGAGATCATGTCCTGCGTGGCACCGCTGGGCAGCGTCTACCAGGCGGGAACCTTGTCGGGGAATCCTGTCGCGGTGGCGGCGGGCGTCACGACCCTGAAGATTCTGATGGAGGATCCGGGGATCTATGAGAGGAACGACCGGCGCGCCGCAAGGCTGGAGGAAGCTTTCCGCAGGGCAGGGCTTGCGGTAAACCGGGCCGGATCGCTGCTCACGGCGTTTTTCCTGCCTGATGACAGTGCGCAGGGCGGCGTGGAGAATTACGAGGACGCATGCCGCTGTGACAAGAAGGCGTTCGCGGCGTATTTCAACCGTATGCTCGAGGCGGGCATCTACGTGGCGCCGTCCCAGTTTGAGGCGATGTTCGTGTCCGACGCGCACACCGACGAGGAGATTGACAGAACCTGTCAGGCGATCGCGGAGGCTTTGGGGTAGGACCTTGCCGCGGTTTAGAAGTAATCCGAGAAATAGGCCTTTTCCACCGGAATCATGCGCTCCAGCCAGGTGAGCATGTAGTATTCCGTCTGCAGCTTCTCGTGCTCGTAGAGGTAGGACGGTCTCTTGTAGCCCATCAGCATGGCGGTCAGGGTATTGACCGACAGCTCGACCACGTTGATCGACTGGTTGTCCTCCACCCGCTCGCAGACCGTCCTGCCGTCGTGCCATGAGACCATGTAGTTTCCCTCGTTCCAGGGAGCCATCTCGTCGTGGACGCGAAAGTGCAGCTTGAAGTCCTCGGGCTGTATCTGGAACGGATATTCGCAGAGAAACGCCCTGACGTCGATGACGCGCGCCATGATGTAGGGCGAGATCGTCTCCGTGATCTCGCTGTCCTCGAACAGGTAAGCCATCGGCTCGCCGGAGTAATTGTCCCCCTGTACCTGAGTAATCATGGAGAAATGCGCGCTGATGTAATTCCAGAGCCCGTAGTTGGCCTCGATATTCAGGTAGACCATTTCCTTAATATGAAAAATTTCGTTGGCGATGTAGTAGACCACGTATCCCAGGGGCTTGTGCTCCTTGCTGTAGTACACGGCGGCGATGATGTCCTCGTTGTCCCAGCGCCAGTACTCTTCCCAGGAGAGGGCGTCGCGGATGAGCGCGCCGTGCCTTTGCAGGGAAAAATAGGCGTGCACGTTGTGGTAGTCCTCGGAGTCCAGATCGACGCGCTCCACCATGCCGCCCACGGGGCGCGCCTTGGGCAGCTGGGTGTCCCGGACGGTGAAGGAGAGCTTGTCGGACACGATCTCCCAGCCCATCCTGCGGTAAAAGGGGATCGAGTAGGGATAGAGGAAGGAGAGGAGCATTCCCTGATCGTGCATATAGTCCAGCGCCCGCTGCATCAGGGAGTGGATCAGCCCGCGCCCGGTGTACTCCGGGTAGGTGGCGACGCCTGTGATGCCGCCCATGTCCATGATGGTGTCGTGGACGTTGACCTTCATGGAGTAGACGACGATCATGGAGGCGAGTTTTTCGTGGTAAAACCAGCCCAGCACATACGCCTCCTCCAGAATCGGGCGTTTGGCGTACTTGATCTCGTCTTGCTGCCATCCCGTCTGAAGCAGGTCGTAGGAGGTGACCTGAAAGGCGTACTGCAGCAGCGCGTTGAACTGCTCCAGGTCGCCGTGGTCCAGCTCCCGCATCTGAAAGTCTCCGTTTGTCTCCAGGTAAGTGTAAGTCTGTCTATGCTCTTCCATGCTGTTCACCGTCTTTTAGTCTTCCTCTTTGAAATAATCCGCATAGGGCCCGTCATCGGCGTCAAAAAAGCAGAAGCCCACGATTCCCCGCCCGGTGTGGGCGCCGATGGCGCAGCCCACGACAAAGACGGCGGTGTGTCTGGGGTGAAAGGTTTCCTGCACCATCGTGTCCACGAAGCCGAGAGACTCCCTGTCCTCGCCGTGGCAGAGGGCGACCGTCTGGTTTTCCAGGTGGTATCCTGTCTCCTTCGCGTATTCGACGAGGTAGCGGAGAGATTTTTTCCTGCCCCGGACGGTCTTGATGACCGACAGTGCGCCGCTCTCGTCCACGATCAGGACGGGTTTCATATCCAGCGTCTCCGCCAGCGTCCCCTTAAACTTGGTAAGCCTGCCGCCCTTGATCAGGTAGGCGAGCGTCTGCACCGTGAAAACATGCCGGACGTGGGAGATAAAATAGTCCGCCGCCGCGATGAGTTCCTCCTTGGAGGCGCCTTTTTCCAGCATC
>JAMPEH010000150.1 GCA_023665245.1 Muribaculaceae bacterium | reverse complement strand
TTTCCGTTTATTTTTCTCTGTGCTTCTCATAACCTTCGACTTTTTTTTATATGCCTTAGCGGAGCCGGTGCGGATGGAATCTGTTTCGGGAGCTCGGAAGGTTCGGAATCCGCTCGCGACAAGATTTTTGCGGAAAATACGCTTCGCATGTCGGGCGAAGGAAGATTTTCCGCAAAACCGCCGTGCGGCTTGATCTTGTAAGAGCGTCGATTCTGGGAATACCTTCGCTGCCGATAACAGATACATCCACTACCGGCCCACATAGACAAAATGAAACGGGGAGAAGGCTATCGGAGAGAAGCACAGAGATAAATCGTTTCGTAGCGAACGTAAAAACGGACCGTTCGCTACGCTTTACCTTGCTATCTCGCGGCTCTCATTGAAGACAGCCGCATACTGCCGGTTCGATGCCTCAATGTACCGCTGCCGCTCATGCTACAACCCCATAGCCTGGTATTTGTCTATATTGCTGAACCGGGAAAGGAATAATCGAAACAAATCGACATCATGGACATTATCAGTATGGATACACGGCTTTTCGATACGCTTCTCCGGCGTATGAAGGCCATCGAAGAAAAAGTAACGGCCTTATGCACTCGTGGGGAAGACCTGAAGCTGAAGCGTTGGCTGGACAATCAGGAGGTATGCGAGATTCTCGGAATCACGCAGCGCACTTTGCAGACTTATCGCAATAAGGGATTGCTGGCATATACCTGCATTCGCCACAAAATCTTCTACAAACCCGAAGATGTGGAAAGTCTTTTATGGAGTGCCTATCACACTAAAACCGCCGCATCATGCAGAACTATCTCATAGGACAGCAGGAACCGTGCATCAGGGATTTGCTCGAACGTATGGAAAAGACGGAAAAAGCACTCGACCGACAGTTGAAAACGGCAGCTACCGATCGTGTTTTCGGCGGCGAACAATTCCTCTCCGACGTACAGCTGTCGCAACGATTGCATATCAGTCGTCGCACGTTGCAGGATTACCGTTCTGCCGGAGCGTTGCCGTACTATCTTATCAGCGGAAAGGTTATTTACAAGGAATCGGATATTCAGCGGATGTTGGAGAAAGCATACCGACCCGCTTTCGATAGTAGGAATCTGATGTAGCAATAGCGTATAACAAAAGCAAAAGACGGCTCAACGGCCGTCTTTTATCTTCTATGAGTGTTGGTGATCTCTGTCGGTACAGCAGTAACCTATAGAGATTGGTGACAAGGAATTATTGACAAAAAATAAAACAACAATATTAAGTATTGACCTCCTATAAAGATTGGGATTTAAACTATGATACTTGTTTAAATCCATACTTTTTTTCTCTATTTTCAAATGCCTGTTGTCCTCCTTCCAAAATCTCGCACACATGCTCTCTGATCCCTTGAGATTCTAATATAAATTCAGTTGCATCATCTTTTGATGAAGTATTCTCTAAACTTCCAGCAACGTATTGAAATTTTGCGTTGTCCCTATTCCTTGAATCTTTACCATGCTGATTAGCCACGATAATTAATTCCGCATCAGCACTAACGACTACGTTGGAATTATGAGTAACTAGAATAATTTGGCGTTCTTTCTTTTTGGTTTTTAAGTATTCTACCAATTCACTATATATAGCTCTGTTGTCCAAACTATCTTCTGGCTGATCAATCAAAATAGGACATCTTTTATCGCTGAATTCAAGCAAAAGTTTCAATATGACAAAAGCTTGTTTTCCTTGCGACATTTCTATAAATTTATCATCTTGATACGTTAGCTCAAATACAATCTCAGACCAGTTTGTAGATAATAATTCAGCAACCGTGTTCTCTGCATTATTGCCGTTCTTATAATCAATCTGATACATTAGGTTTCTCTCAATAAAATTTGATAGAACTTTCTGTCTGTCTGTTATGTAACTATCAATAATGTTTTGAACATATTCTTGTCGCTCATAGCCCCTTAAATTTAGTCTGCTTTCAAGAAACGATTGAAGTTTGTTTAATTGGTATTTTATAGTTGGTTTAATGTCTATTCCATTATGGGATGTTTCTAAATTAGAGATCAAAATATCGGCCTTTGCATAAATGTCATTATGTAGATTCAAAATATCGTACATTAATTTATCTTTCTGTGTCTTAATTTGTTCGATTTTCGTTTCTACCTCTTTTATTTCTGTAAGCTTCTTTTTTTCGACATCTAATCTTCCCTGAATATCTTTATATGCTTTATTGCCCTCAATCACTTGAAGACCTTTCTTATACAAATCCGAAGATGCTATTGCTTCACATCGCTTTTGGCTTATTTGTCGATCCGATTCCAGCTTGGATATTAACTTATCAATGTTGGATTGCCATTCTTGATTGGTCCGTTGTTTTAGCTCATTAAAAAACGTGATGATGTCGGCAGACTGCATTTCTGATAACGCATTAAAATCGTAAATGATGTTATCGTTGATTATACTTTTACTTCTTAATGTTTCTAAGTTTTTAATATCGTTTCGAATAGAGGTTATTTTCTGTATATGTTGGGCGTATTCTATGTTTTGTTGCTCAATTTGTTGCAATTCATCCAAAGATAAATCAATAGTCGATTTTAATTCCTCTAATTTGCTTTCCAGATTCTTTATTTCTGTCTGAATGCTATTACTTTCACCTCGTTCTTTAATGATTTGGCATAAGTCTGTAAATTGCTTATGTAACTTAAAAAGAAATGCCACTTTTTGGGTGATCTCAAGGTTTAAGTTACCTATATCGTTGTCGAATGTCTGTAGTAAGTTTTGTGAATCTTTACTTTTGATAATTCCAACTATAATATTATTTAATTTTGTCGAATCCTGGGCTATTTCATACATATGGCTTTGTGGCAAATATTCTATATCTCTCGGCAATTGCGCTTCTTGATCTTGCCATTTAATTTCTATGTTGTTTACATTGTCTTCTAGAAATTTTGATTCAGGCTTATATTGGGTAGGATCAATAACACAGGCAATACATTGTAATAATGAAGATTTACCCGTAGAGCGACCTCCAATAATGGTATTTAAATTCGGATTCAGATATAATGTTTGAGGGTAAAAAATACCGCCGTTAAATTTAATAGAGTCGATTACTTGATAACCAGCTTTTTCTTCGGGTTTGTTTTCTTGAATAATGACTCTTTCTGTCGGTTCGAAACATATTTGTTTAAGACCCTCGAATGTTGTATCGGCTTTGATCCAAACAAACTTACTTCCGATGCAATCTTTGTCGTGCGCATCAGATGCAATTATGGACGGTAAATTAAATCGTGAATGATAAAACTTTTCGCTGTCATTTTCTTTACGGATCTCGCAAATATCAATGTATTTTGATAATAGCTCTTCTTTTACCGTACCCAATGAATCATATAAATGATTTACATTTTTTGGAGATGATCCTTCATGTTTCATCTCTTCTATGGTATTTGCTTTTGAACCAGCATGAACCGAAACTAAACCACCATATTTATGTACTAAATCAGCAGCCTTTTTAAAATCTACTTGAACTAAAAACATTCCTTCTTTGAATGCGGCTACATCATCTAAAGCAGGATTGCTACTTTTACCTTTGGAAATAATTTCCGTTTCAGAAAGGCCCAATGGACATAAAACCAATTCGTTTAAAGCCTTTGAGTCTAATAATTTACCATCATATGAGTCCGGGAATAGGCCTATCATATGCACAGACTTGCTACCATATTCGGTTCTAAATTCTATACCGGATATGACAATAATCCCCGCATCATGTCCTAACTGTTTTATCTCATCAATATTTTTAACTGTGTGATGATCTGTCAGCGCTATAACTGCAAGTTTTTTTGATTGAGCTTCTTCAATTATTTCTGCTGGAGTTGCAACACCATCTGAAGCGTTGGAATGAATATGAAGATCCCAACGCTTCCATTCAGAGCCTCTATTTATATTTTCCATTATAATGTATTTTTAATATTTCCATACAGCCGCTTCATCCACATGGCGAACAGCTTGTCCGTCACCGAAAATACCTTATTGATTTCGGTGATGATGTCTTTTTCGAGCAGCTTCTTCATCGCCGATTGCACGGAACTCGCCGACGTCAGGCTATGACGTTTTATGAACTCCGACGAGGTGATGCGTGACGCTTCGCCGTCTTTGGCAATGGCGTAGAGCAGTTCTTTCTGCTTTTCAGGGATGTTCGATAATATCTCGCGGAAAATCGTGTCGTTCGAGGCGATCATGTTGTCTATGGCTGCCTGCAAAGTTTCGAGTGTACATTCCTCGCCTTCGGGCGTATCTGCAAAGGCTTCGTTGAACGTCTTCTGAATGTAGTAGGTGTGCCCCTTGAAAAGGTTATAAACCTTTTCCACGTTCTCAGTGGCTATTTGCCGGTTGCGTTTCTCAAAATGACCGACGATGAACGGAATATAGATTTCCGGCACGATCGCTTTCAGTTCCAATATATCCGCGCTATGGTAGAACGGACGGGCCGCCGACGTGAACATCTCCTGCATCATGTGCCGTTCGCTGCCGGCGAAGATGAAATGGCAGTTGCGCAACTTCTGAATATGCGTTCGTAACAGCGCCTCGATATTCTTTTCGGGGTATTTGGCAATCTGCTGGAACTCGTCGATCGCCACGACACACGGCTTGTCCGCATCGGCGAGGTATCGGAAGATTTCATCCAACGTATATTCCGGTCGGTCGATGTCGCCCAGCTCCACGTTGAACGTCGGAGTACCCGAAATAGGGTCGAAGCCGAACTTGCCGCTGATGGATTTGAGTGTCCGGATAAACAGATCGGACATCTTGCGGCTGCGGGGCAACAACGTTTCGTAAATCTCCCGCCCGAGCAGGTAGGTGAACTCCCGCAGGCTCGACGTGTGAAGAATGTCGATGAAGAACGTGTAGTATTCATCGGCTATTTCGGGCTTGTCATAGCAGAACAGAATCAATCCGGTTTTACCCATACGTCGCGGCGAGATGATGACCATATTGTTCCCGTTGGTGATGGATTTGACGAGCCGTGCCGATTCCTGCACACGGTCGCAGAAATACTCAGGTTCTATTTTGCCCGTTACGATGAACGGATTCGTTGCTTTCGGCATAGAAGGATTGTTTTTCACAAAAGTAATTATTTTACATGAATTATGCAAATTGGGTAATTTTAATTGCATAGCAATACAAATACTGGCGTATTGGGTTTCTATTCAAATCCTCCTGCGCGGGTGTTTGGTTTGTAGAATCTGACGCTGCTTGTTCGGATTGACATGCGTATAGATCTGCGTTGTGGCGATCGAACTGTGCCCCAGCAGACTTTGAATGTAGCGCACATCGACGTCTTCTTCCAGTAACAGTGTCGCAAACGTATGACGGAACGTGTGGGGCGTAATATGTTTACTGATTCCTGAGGCAAAAACGATGCTCCGAATCAACTGACGTACCGATTGCGTGGACAATCCTCGGTGTAGCCGGTTGGTAAAGAACGGAGCCTGCAATTCGCAGGCTCCGTTCTTCTGTTCAATCCATTGGTGCAAGGCTTTCAGTGTTTCCGGCTGGCAGATATAAATGATTCGCTCCTTGTTTCCTTTGCCGATGATACGTACTTCTCCGTTCTTCATATCGACATCTCTGTTCCGAAGATTGCATAATTCGCTAACCCGCATGCCGGAGGCGAACAGCAATTCGACCACGGCAATATTCCGAACGGCGGCTTTATAGGCATAGGTTCCTCTTGCGCATTTGTCGGTCCGACCATAAAGAGAATCAAGAATCCGACGCATCTCCTCGATCGTCATCACGATGGGCAGTCGAAGCGGTTCTTTCATCTTGATTTGCATCTTGCGCATCGGATTGATGTAATCCTCGTATTCGCATTCCAAATAGTTGAGCATCGAGCGCAGCGTGGCTATTTTCCGCTTGATGGTCTTGTGTTTGAAGCAGGCGATTTGTTGGAGGTAGTTCTTGATGTCGGTCTTCGAGACTTCGAATATGTCTGTCATCGAACCCGTGATTTCGGCCATTTGCCGCAAATCGGCTCGATAGGCCCGAATGGTCTTTTCATCCAACTTCTTCTCGAACCGGCAATGCCATAAAAACTCCGTTATCGCCGCCGCAATCTCTTTTTTCTTGTGTTCCATAC
>JAMPEH010000014.1 GCA_023665245.1 Muribaculaceae bacterium | reverse complement strand
CTAAAAATAAACGCTATGCAAAAATGACCGTTTTTGTAGAAAAAGAATAAACGGATTATAAATTATGAATAAAACCAAGAAAAATAAAAAAAATCTTGCAATTTTAAATTATTCAAGCTAATAGGTATAACCATAACATTTAAACGGTCATTTTTGCATAGCGTTTATTTTTAGTATCGGTTTTAGCTAAGGTTTTGATAGTTCTTATAATTAGAAGTTAATGATTATAAGGATTTTTTTTATGTACTACGCATATATTAGGGTCAGTACCGACCATCAAAATGTTGAAAATCAAAAGCACGAAATTTTAACCTACAGCCAAAAACACGATATTCAGATTGATAAATGGATAGATGAAACCATCTCTTCACGTAAACCTCTAACAGATAGAAAGCTTGGAAAATTGCTTAAAAAGCTTAAAAAAGGTGATATTCTTATTGCGACAGAGTTATCACGATTGGGGCGTAACCTACTTGAAGTAATGGGAATTTTGCAACATTGCCTAGAAAATGACTGTCAAATTTGGACATTGAAAGAGAATTATCGCCTTGGCTCAGATATACAAAGCAAGGTTTTAGCATTTGCTTTTAGTCTTGCTAGTGAAATTGAGCGCCAACTCATCTCGGAACGGACAAAAAACTCACTTCAACGCTTAAAAGACGAAGGAATACATCTCGGACGCCCTCGTGGCTTTACATATAAAAAGCTCCAAAAGAAACACAACAAAATCAAAGAATTGCTCGATAAAAATGTCTCTAAAGCTGAAATTGCTCGCCTGATGGGCTGTTCTTGGATAACATTACATAGATATATAAAGGAGTGTTGTTAACCTCTGCAAAAATTAACTGAGGTATAAAAAAAGGTGCCGCCCCTCTTAAAATGATTTTATAATAATTATTTTTGCTTTTCTCACTTGCCATATTAGCGTTAACGAGGACTGACAAAGTTGTCATCAAAGCGTTATATAACCTCGGGCAGACATACTCACCAAGCACTTCGCGAATAAAACGCTCATCAGGTTTAATCAGTGTATATTATTTTCCCAAGTCAGACCGTTAAAATCTCTTTCAGATGCCTTCTTTCCATTCAATAGCAGCGTCACATCAGATTATAGCCAATTTTGAAGGATTCGGCTCTTAACTTTGATAAAGCAGCATAGTAGTCCTTCGTGTCCAAAGAGTATCTGTATTCTTTTCTTTTTGCAAGATATTGTATGTGTCTGGGGATAGCAACTCTTATGTAATAAGTGTGCTTTCTTAACAATAATCTTGGATTTGAATTTGTCATCTGCTGTATCACCCTGCTGAAATTGCAGTGAAACAGTATTTAAAAAAAGAAATAACCCATCGTTAAAACAATGGGTTAGTATCTATTTTGGGCTGGCGAGATGGTAGCGAATCAGAAAGAAAATCAGCCCAAATTTATAGTATTTTTGTTAGCCAACACGATAAAATCTTGGCAATGAATGAACAAGTCCTCCTTCTCAGAGGTTTACTAGCCGCCTAAAGTCAGGTTCAGTCAGAAATCAAAAGGTAATATAAGATTATTTTTCATAAAAAATAATCTTATTGTGATAAGTACTAAGTTAAGACAAATACGAACTGATCTTTGTATATTCTATACGAAAAACTAACTGTACCACCAAATATTGCACATCAATCCAAAACAGAAGTACTAGAATTTAGAGAATAGATAAAAATCTAGTACAGACATAATTTTCCATTGATTTCTTGTCTTTATATGTATGGTCTTAGTATTTCAAAACTACTGCTCATCGATAGAAACAAAATCAATATCTCCAAAATTGGAAGACTCTTTTTTAGGAAATTGTAATAAATTATCTGTCGTCTCAAGATTTTTATTATTCCAAGCAATACCTTCTTTAGCACGGTCGATTAGTAGCTGAATATCATCCGCATCTAGAGCAAAGTGAGGATTTATGTTTTTATAAAGTATAAATTCTTTTTCCAAACTATCTATGAGTAAATTAGCAGCTTCTTTTTTGTGATTGAGGTTAATATCTTTTGCATGTTCAGATAAAAACCAAATTTTTCCTATTCGTGTAGCAACATCTTTGTCGGCAATTAAAGCCGTGAATGCGCAAGATGCCAAATATTCTAATCTAGTAGATAAAAATTTTAGATGTAAATATCCAGAAGCCGAGATTTGTATTAAGTCGTTCATATCTAAATCTTCGGACATCGATTTATCAGAGTAAATCAAGTCCTTTTTCAAAAGAGTATTTAAGACCTTCAATATATCATTTTTTAGGAAACCATATTTTTCCAAGTGATTTACAATAGTATTGCAAGAAAAAATACCTTTAAATCCATTATCACCAGTCGAATTAAAATTCTTGCTTAAAAATAAGAGACACAAAATTATTAAAAAACTATTGTTTCTTTCTAATTGTTCAATACTTCCAAAAATATTATGAATAATATTTGTTGTATTGTTAGTATAATATTTATAATTTTGCCTCATAAGTGCTTTAATTAATTCGCTTTCAGAAATTCTGACAGTATCATTTTTACCAGCGCTATTATAAGAAGAAATAATAAATTTCTCCACATTTATATGACCAGATTTTATAACTTGGGAAAACACATTTAGAACGTTCCGAATGCTTTTGTTGGATAGGGAATTAATAATCATTTTACCATATCCAATAGAAATTAAAGCATAAATAGCATGAAAATATCGTTCAAGACTATCAAGATTATAAGTTGCAGTCATTCCGCAAGGGAGAAGGGCTGTAAGTTCAGTAGTCCTAGATAAATTTCTAATTGTTTCTGCTGCAATATCTAGTCTTTTGTTTATCACCTGAAGAATAGATGGGCTACTAATATAAAAATTATTTCCATTGGCAAAAGCATCTAATGGGGGACGATCTTTAAATAATTCATAAGTAGTATCTCTAATGTCCATAATACCTAAAGACTGCGTTTGATTTGTTAACCATTGAGAAATTTGAAATAATTGTATTTGCGTATCGGTTGATAATCTATCAACATTATCAAATACAATGACAATGTTTTTTTGCATAGAAGAAAGATATCCAGCAATACAAGAAACATAAAGATGAAGATCTTCTTTCCAAGAAAATAAATCTTGTTTGAGTTGAATTAAATAATCTTTTTCAGAAATTTTCTTTAATTTGTTATAAATAAATTTATTCTCATTTATTTTCTTATTAAATATAGTTTCAATATTTTCATCAATATCTATTTTTTGCGTAAGCGCTACTTCTCGTACTTGGTCAATAAATATTTTACAAATTTGCTCCTCGAGAAGTTCTTTTGATTCAGGTAAAGTATTAAAATCTATTTTTATCCAAATAATTTGATTCTTAATTTGAGGAGATAAAATATTTTTATAGAATCTTTCCATAAATAGGCTTTTTCCAGAGCCGACAGGGCCAACAATAAGTTGAAGTTTTGAGGGCTTTTTCTTCATTTTTAAGCTTGTATCGAGATATTTATTTAAAGCATTTTCTAGGTCATGATTTGTATTATATTTTTGTTGGGGGGTATTGAATAACTTCAAACGATTTTGTATAATAGATTCTAATTCTCTATCAAAATTACTACGATCAGTAGTAGAAACATAAGCTTGATCAATAATCTGCTCTCGGTCTTCTTCGGTGCTATCAAAATATTGACTAATAATAGATGAAAGAATTCCACTACCAAAAAAAGGATTTGGTTCAATACTTGTAAGAGTTTTCTTTTGACTTCCTGGTAAATTTAGAGCTGAAAAATAAGAAACTTTTGTTGTTAGCTGCGCGTTGCGCTCTTCAGCGTTATTTGTTAATGAATCAAAATTAATAGACTTTTTAATGGATATTACATTATTGTTAGAAGGATTAAATTCATTAATTTTTACGGTAATATAGTTGTTTTCATCATCCCATTTTCCAAATTTAAATTCGTATCCATTGCAACCAATAATAAATTGCGCAGGATTTATATTAGTAGGATATTTTTTATTTAATTCCAAAGCGTACAAACTAGCCTCTTCTATTGCATCATCTATATTTTTATCGGGAGATTTAGCTTCAATAATTACGAGAGGTAATCCATCTATGTATATAATAAAATCTGGAATATAACCTTTTTGTTTTTTACTACCTTTATTTATATCGAAACTAGGTGCTGTTTTTTTGATATAAGGTTTAGATGATATATAGTTAGTTGGAATATGAAAAATATTGGTTAGAATAGGAAGAATGATTCTATTTTCTACATCAGCTTCAGTAAATGAATACAAATCAGTTTGTTTGATTTTAAGATACGTATTTTCTATAAAAGAGGTATATCGGGATGAAGAATAAACGGAATTCATTAATTTATCTCCTTCTAAAATATTATTTCTTATGGAAGAGTGTAAAACAATATTTTTATTTTTCAATAATATTTTATGGAAAATATTTAGAGTACATTTCTGTAAGACTATGACTATTGTCCTTAAGTACAAATTTAACGCTTGCAAAGGTTGATAGAGTTAATTTATGGACTTTTGATAAGAGCAGGGGCAATGTGGTCTGGGATGATATCCCAAATACAAACTCTAAAAGAGAATCCATAAGAATATCTAAAAGTTCTTGAGATTTATCTCCGTTCTCATCAAAATTTAGATAGTATGTTCTTAAATTTTCTTCATTTATATGTTGTATTGCCACATTTTCCATACGAGTACTATGTGAACATCTATAAAATGATGTCAATAGAAATCTATGCATCTAAACAGAAAATGAATGTTAGTTAGGCCTTTTATTATTAATAATTTTATTACCAAGCATAGCATTCCTTTATATACCTATGCAAAGTGTTCCAATCGCAACCAAGAAGGCGGGCGATTTCGGCTTTGGATACATGTTTATCAAGTAATTCCTTTATTTTTGCGTGCTTTTTCTTTAATTTGCGGTAAGTGCTACCACGAGGGCGGCCAATGTGTTTTCCTTCGGCTTTAACGCGTTTTAAGGATTCTCTGGTACGATCAGAGATGAGTTGGCGTTCTATTTCGCTAGCCAGAGAAAAGGCAAACGCCAAAACCTTTGATTGAATATCTGCACCAAGTCTGTAATTTTCTTTTAATGTCCAGATTTGGCATTCTTTTTCAAGACATTGCTGTAAAATTCCCATAACTTCAAGCAAATTTCTACCTAATCTGGATAATTCGGTCGCAATAAGGATATCCCCTTTTTTGAGTTTTTTAAGCAATTTTCCCAATTTTCGCTCGTTTAATGGTTTGCGTGAACTAATGGTTTCTTCCACCCACTTATCAATATGAATATTGTTTTCATCTGCAAATGTTTGTATGCCGTGCTTTTGGTTGCTTACAACCTGATGTTCTGTTGAAATTCTGCAATAGCCGTAAATCATCGTTAATCCTTTATAAAGTTCAGTTATATTTATTTGATTTAACGATAACTTATGAGAAAAATAACACGGAAATAAACCCACCGTTTATTTTCCGTAGCATTTACATTTCTATATAGTAATAAAATTTACTTACATTATTAGCATCAATCTTTTGAAAAGCAAGCATTTTAATGCTTTGCTCACGACTATTTTTATTCTCTATTTTTGCAATATTCAAAACTGGTGGGTTTTGATGAGCGCGGACGTTGAGCAAAATGAAGATATTGATATCTTGGAGCAAGAAATCCAAGATATCAGTCCATTTTTGCTAAAAATGCTGTTGCAGGATAAGACGACAGGGCATTTTATCCGCTTTGCCTGCGATGAATATCTCAAATATGGTGAAGCCTATGCTGCAGAAAAAGAGATTTTTCCTGAACTTATAATTGGAAGTCATACAAAAATAATTCAACCGCGCACAGCCAAAAGCAAAGATGAACAAATCAACCGCACAAGAAAGGCCGCCGAAGTTTTTACGCCTAGCTGGATTTGTAATGAAATGAATAATCATTGTGATGAACAATGGTTTGGCCGCTCAAATGTGTTTAATACGCCCAAAGGGCATGATTGGATACCTAATCCTAACCCCATAATATTTCCAGAAGATAGTCAAAGCAAACGAGCAAGTTGGATGAAATATGTTGATTCCAAGCGTTTGGAGATAACTTGTGGCGAAGCTCCATATTTGGTTTCACGGTATGACACAACAACAGGCGAGTTTCTGCCGTTAAAAAAGCGTATCGGCATTTTAGACCGCAAACTGCGTGTAGTTGGAGAAAACACAAACAATGAGACAGATTGGTTTAAATGGGCAAAGCGTGCGTTTGAAAGTACATACGGCTATGAATATCAAGGCGATAATCTACTTTTAGCACGAGAAAACCTACTATGGACATTTATTGATTATTACAAATCCAAATTTAATACAGAACCGACATTAGTGCAGAAAAAGCAAATAGCCAACGTAATTGTATGGAATGTATGGCAAATGGACGGATTGAATGACACGGTGCCTTTTTGCACCACTGAAGATAACGAGCGGCAATTAGAGCTATTTGATAACCTTCCGAAAATTTATACCCCGATACTCTGCAAAATCAAAGATTGGCGGAGTGATAGAGTTTTTTATTTCCAAGACCTTAAGAAAGGAACGAAAAATGAAATTTGATGTTGTTATAGGCAATCCACCATATCAAGAAGAAACAGAAAATATTTCTTTAACAAATGGTCAGTTAAGGAGCAAAAGTATATTTCATCATTTTCAAATGATTGCAGATATAATAGCTAACACAGCATCTGTTTTGATATATCCTGGCGGTAGATGGCTCCAAAGATCTGGTAAAGGAATGAATGATTTTGGATTAACTCAAATAAATGATAAGAGATTGCAGACAGTCTATTTTTATCCAGATTCTAAAGAAGTTTTTCCAAATGTGGCTATTGCAGATGGAATTACAATAGTTGTTAAACTTATGCAAAAGAAAGATGTAGGATTTAATTATATATTTTGTGAAAAACAACAGACGATAAATGCGAAATTAGATAATCCTGGAAATAATATCATACCACTAAATCCAAATGATAGCATTATTGTAAAAAAAATAGAAGCTTTTGTGAAAGCTAATAAAATGAACTTTCTACATACTAGAGTGCATCCACAAAAGTTATTTGCAATAGAAAGTGATTTTATTGAAAAAAATGCAAATATTGCACGCGTATACAACGATGGAGATAAGTATAATTGGGTTGATGAAGTAAAATTGTATGCTAATGATAAAGCAGGTAAAGCAGGAAGAACTAAGTGGTTCATTATTCCTAAGAAATTTATTACAAATAATTCTGAATATATAAATAAATGGAAAGTAGTTGTTTCAAGTGCAAATGCAGGAGGACAAAAGAGAGATAATCAACTTGAAATTATTGATAATCATTCAGCTTTTGGACGGTCAAGAGTTGCTTTAGCATCATTTGATACATTAGAAGAAGCGAAAAATTTTTATAAATATGTCAAATCTTATATCATAAAATTTGCATTTTTAATGACTGATGAAGCTTTGACAACTTTAGCAATGAAAGTTCCAGATATATCAAATTATACTTCAAAGAATAAATTTATTAATTTTTCAAAAGATATTGATACACAACTATGCTCGTTATTAGGAATAACTTCTTCTGAGTATGATTATTTAAAAAACAAAGTAGATAATTTAAGATGATAGATGGAGTAAGACAATGCCTGCAATAAACATCAAAACCTCCAAACAAATTGAACCCAAATGCTATGCCTACACAACTCCTGAAATCAAACGCCATGAAGGGTGGACGAAAATTGGTTATACCGAGCAAGATGACGTTAAAAAGCGTATCCAACAACAAACTCAAACCGCTGACATTAAATTTAACCTAGAATGGGCAGAGCGTGCAATTTATGAAGATGGTACGGGTGATTCTTTTAAGGATAAGGATTTTCACGCCTATCTAAGTAAAAAAGATGTTGAAAAAATTCCTGATACAGAGTGGTTTCATATTCTTCCTAAAGAATCATACTCCGAATTTCAATATTTTAAGAAAAATAGAGGTATTTTAGAGACTTTAAGTGCAATTCCGTATCAATTACGGCAAGAGCAGGAAAAAGCTGTTTCGCAAACTAAAGATTATTTTATTCGTCATGATGCGGAAGAGCCAGAATTTTTGTGGAATGCTAAACCTCGTTTCGGAAAAACACTTTCAACCTACGAACTGTGTAAAACACTTAATGCTAAAAAGATATTGATCGTAACCAATCGTCCAGCCATTGCTATATCTTGGTATAATGATTATGTGAAGTTTTTAGGAACAGAATCAGGATATTATTTCATAAGTCAAGTAGATACACTAAAAGACCGTAAATATGTACTTTCGCGTGAGCAATATATTAGCGTGCGTGATAAACTCAAAGGATTTATTGAATTTGTATCATTGCAAGATATGAAAGGCTCTATCTATTTTGGAGGTCAATATGATAAACTAAAAGAAGTTGCCGAGTTAGATTGGGATATTTTAGTTATTGACGAAGCACACGAAGGCGTTGATACATATAAAACTGATGTAGCATTTGACCATATTAAGCGCAAATATACACTTCACCTTTCAGGAACACCTTTTAAGGCTTTGGCCTATGATAAGTTTCGTGAAGAAGAAATATATAACTGGACGTATGCAGATGAACAAAAGGCTAAACGTGAGTGGGATAGTAGCAGAGAGGAAGAAAACCCATACGAAGCATTGCCACAGTTAAATTTATACACCTATCAAATGTCTGAGATAATCCGTGATAAGTTGAAGAAAGGTGCGGATTTCAATGACGATGGTGAGGCCGAGGAATATGCTTTTGACTTGAACGAATTTTTTATCACGAATGCAAATGGCAGTTTTAAGTATGAAGCCGATGTTGATAAGTTTTTAGAAGCATTAACAACATTGCCAAAGTTTCCGTTTTCTACTGAGGAATTGCGTCAAGAGTTAAAGCATACATTCTGGCTCTTAAACCGTGTAGATAGCGCAAAAGCACTAGCCCGTAAGTTAAGAGAACATCCAATATTTGCCGAATATGAAATTGTTTTGGTTGCTGGTGATGGCAAACTAGATGACGATAGCGAAAATAGCAAAGCTTTTGATAAGGTGGTTAAAGCCATCAAGGAAAACGAGAAAACCATAACCATTTCTGTTGGACAATTAACAACAGGCGTAACTGTTCCTGAATGGACAGCTGTTTTAATGTTAAGCAATGTTAAAAGTCCCGCTCTTTATATGCAAGCAGCTTTTCGGGCTCAAAATCCGTGCTTATTTAATATAGATGGAGTATTATTCCGTAAAGAAAATGCTTATGTATTTGACTTTGACCCAGCTAGAACATTAGATATATTTGAACAATTTGCCAATGATTTAAGTGCAGATACAACCAGCGGTAAAGGCGATATGGATACAAGAAAACGCCACGTTCGTGAGTTGATTAACTTCTTCCCTGTATATGGCGAAGATGACGATGGCGAAATGATAACGCTTGATGCGGAAAAAGTGCTTTCCATACCACGTAAGATTCACGCTGTAGAAGTGGTTAGACGTGGATTTATGAGCAACTTCTTATTCCAAAACATAAGCAACATTTTTAGTGCCCCGCAAGAAGTTGTTAATATCATAAAGCAGTTTGAACCAGTTAAAGAGCCTGTTCCTGTAACCCAAAATACTAAACAAGACTTATCTATCAATGATAAAGGTGAAGTTGAATTACCACAAACAAGCATTGATATTGGCGTAGATAATGTGTTTGGTAGCAAAATATATACCGTTGTAGACGAGTTGCAGGCAACAATAGAAAATATTCAAAAAATGCCAACCGATACCAAAAAGGATTCAATGTTTGAAGCTTTGAAAGAAGAGTTTAAGGAAAATGTTGCCAAACCATTGATTTCTGAGGCTAAGGAATATTTTGGTAAAGATATGACGGTTAGCACGCAAAAAGATGTAGAAAGAAAGATAAATGCAGAGAGTGATACTGTTATTGCTAAGCATTATGGCGATTTCAAAATTAAACATAATACTATTGAATTAGAACGTCAAAAAGAAATTGAACAAGCAAGAGATGAACATAAACTAGAGAAAATTGCCCAAATTAACAAGGCTTATGATAAGAAACAGGCCGAAAACAAAAAGAGCTTTGTTGAAAGTATGCAGCAAAAAGCAGAAGAACTTGTCAAAACGGCAGGTCAGACAATTGTTAAAGCTGTTGAAACAGATAAGAAAGTTAAAGAAAAGACGGCGATTGAATCATCTGTTCGCGACCATTTAAGAGGATTTTCAAGGACTATTCCGTCATTTTTAATGGCATATGGCGATGAGGATACGACCTTGGAAAACTTTGATACGCTTATTCCAGATGAAGTTTTCAAAGATGTTACGAGTATTAGCCTTGAAGAATTTAGATTTTTGCGTGATGGCGGCGACTACACAGATGAGGAAACAGGGGAAACAAAGCATTTTGACGGGCATTTATTTGATCCTGTTGTCTTTAATGACTCTGTTAAGGAGTTTTTACGCCTGAAACGAAGATTAGCTAACTATTTTGACGAGAATAGTACAGAGGATATATTTGACTATATTCCACCACAAAAAACAAATCAAATCTATACGCCAAAGAAAGTGGTAATAGAAATGGTTGATAATCTAGAGAAAGAATGTCCAGAATGTTTTAACGACAGTAGTAAGACTTTCATTGATTTATATATGAAATCAGGTCTATACATTACAGAAATTGTGAAACGTCTATTTAGAAGTGAGATTCTTAAAAGCGAGTTACCAAATAAAAATGACCGTTTGAAGCATATTTTTGCAAATCAAGTTTATGGACTAGCTCCAACAGAGATAATCTATCGTATTGCAACTGCATATATATTAGGATTTGATGAAGAAGTAACAATCTCTCAGCATCATTTACGTCAGTTTGATACACTTCCATCTGTCCAAAGAGGAACTCTGGAAACAGATTTAGATGAGGTATTTGCATAATATCAATCGTGTCTTGTGCAATATTATTTAGTCAAGATATTTTTCTTCATATTAGAATATATTGCTTGACTTATTTTGGAGTATTGTCTATATTAACTATAAATCTATGTAAAATTTTTGCAAGGAATTGAGTTAATGCTGTTAAATTTTAGTTTTAATAACCTTAAAAGCTTTAAAAATAAGGTTGAGTTTTCTATGGAGCCTCTTACAAATAATGGTTCTATAGAGAATTCTATTGAAACGAGGAGCAAGAAAAAGCCTTATGTTTATAGAACATCGGCGATATTTGGTGCGAATGCCTCAGGAAAAAGTAATTTTATTCATGCAATTAACTATCTTCAGTTCCTAATTGAAAGTAGCTATCTCAAAAGATTAAATGAACCTATGGAGATTCCAACGTATAAACTTGGAAGCAAAGAGGAAAATTCAAATTTTGAGATAGAATTTATTAAAAACAATAATCTATACAAATATATTGTAAAACTAAATGAGCATGGTATTATCAGGGAAGAAGCTTATTATACAGAGCTTGAGCAGGATAAAAGAGAGAAGTGTTTATTTAAAAGGACAGAGAATGATTTTGTAAGTCCTTATGGTATTGATAAAGAGATAGCCAAACAAACCATATCATCTCGGTCTTTGATAAGCGAATTGGTTAATAATAGGAATACGAAAGATAAATTCATTTTGGAAATATATAAATGGTTTTCCGATGATATGATGGTTATTTTTAATTATGAACGGCCTGATTTAGATAAAGATTTTTCACATAAAGATATTGATTGTTCTGGAAAAGCAGAGTTTTTAAGAAAAGCGGATATTCCTATTACACGGTTGGTTGCTAATAGAGAAGGGCTGTTTTCTATTCATAAAAACGAAAAAGGCGAAGAAATTACATTTAATTTTATGGAAGAAGAATCTGAAGGAACAATAGCGTTATTGGTATTATCAGATGAAATAATGCCAGTTCTTCAAGAAGGTAAGATACTGTTTATTGATGAATTGGATAATTCTCTTCATCCGCATTTGGTTAAATATCTTGTAAATTTATTTAATAATCCTGAGACTAACCCGAAAGGAGCTCAACTCATATTTACATCTCATGCTCATTATTTAATGGACGGTGATACATTAACCAGAGACCAGATCTGGTTTGTATCAAAAGAAAACGGATATTCTAGCGATTTATATTCTTTAAGTGACTTTAAAGAAATTAAAAGGAAAAAAGGTGCCTTTTATAATGAATATATGTATGGGATTTTTGGTGCTATTCCAAAGATAAGTGAGGAATAACGATGGCAAGAAGAACTCGTCCGACAAGACCAATAAAACCCTTACATCTGTTTATTTGTGAGGATGTGAAGTCTTCCAAATTTTATATGGATGGGCTGGGTAAATCCAATAACATAAACCTTAAAGCAGAAAATTGTTATGGCACAAGCCCCGAAAATATATTAAGAGCAGCTGAAGAAAAGCGAGCTTTGTTTCCAGATGAAGGAACCGCAACAATCTATTGCTTATTTGATAAGGATGATTGCGAGGATGCTAAATTTAAAAAAGTTATTGCAACTTGTAGGGAAAAAGGCATTGTTCCTGCTATATCAGTTCCTTGTTATGAGTATTGGTTACTGCTTCATTTGAAAAAGACTGATAAGGCTTTTAAGGATGCAAAAGAGTGTTGTGAGGAATTTAAAAACGCATACAATAGAGAGTTTCATACCGACTACAACATAAAGCAATTAAAGTCACGCAAGGTAATTTTTGAAGATTTAAAAGATAAGCTTGGACTAGCTATCAAAAACGCTGAAAGTCTAAATTTAGATGAAAATGAAAGCCCTTATACAAATATGCACGAGGTAATTAAGAGCATAATTGAAGATTAAAGGACTTTTTATAATGAACTATACAGTGGACGATTTGGGTTTTTGTGATTTTACTGAGTATAATCAAGTAATTAATATAGATAAAGCAACTTTCTTGCGAAAGGCATTGTGTAACAGCTATTTTCCAAAAGAATTACCACCCATTTTTTCAACAGAAAAGTTTGGAAAACTAATTGAAAATCAAATAAAAGCAAATAAACTTCAAGGGAATAAAATATGTGAAGGCACTGGGTACTATATTACCAAAAATAATAATTCTCAAAGACTTTTATCTATTCCTCATCCGTTAGCATATTCAAATGTGTGCAGAATAATTTATGAAAATTGGGAATATGTAAAGTATTTTATAGCTAAAAATTGGCAAAACAAAAGTGTTAGTATGATCATACCGAGAAATAGTAGTGATTTGCAAAGATTGGTTCCAATGGAATATAATACCAAAACAAAAGATGACATATTAGCTAAATTAGAAATGTTAGGAACTGGAAAATATATAGTTAAAACTGATATATCTATGGCATTTCCAAGTATTTACTCCCATTCTATTACTTGGGAAATTAAAGGAAAAGAAATCGCGCAAGAACAACAAAAAAATAAAGATTGGATAAATGACTTGGATTTGGCGATAAGATATATGAGTAATAATGAAAGTATTGGTATTCCGATATCTCCTGACATATCAAATATAATTTTTGAAACGATTATATCATATATTGACAAAGAACTAATTAATCAAGATTTTAAATACATCCGCTATATAGATGATTTTTTTGTGTTTGTAATACGAAAGAAGAAGCAGAAAGGTTTATTCTGGCACTTACAAAAGAATTAAACAGATTTCACTTGAGTATCAATGATAAAAAGACACAGATACTTGAAACACCGCAACCGCTTGATGATGTATGGGTTAGAGAATTACGTAAGGTTAAACTACCTCAAAATATTGATGACAATAATTACAAAGATATTATTGGATTTATAGACGATACTGTTGAAATTTTTAAAAGAGAAAATAATGCTTCTGTGCTGAAATACGCAATAAAAATGATTAGAGGAATTTCTATTAAATCAAAAAAATCTTTTTGTTCTATTGAAAGTATTTGCATCATTTAATTTATCTATATCCATATACTATAAAAGATATTGATAGTTTTTATGAAACCAATATAGAATATTTATATGCATCAAATCTAAATGTTTTACTAGAAACTATAATATGCACGGATAATAACGAAACAAAATCTGATGTCCTTACATAGGCTTTTTATATTGCTCTAAAATATAAGATAAGATTGCCAAATATTAATATAAAATCCATAACTGATGCCATTTCATTGGTAATGGCTTCTATATATTATAAAATGATGAAGCAAGATGATGTATATAATTGCATTATAGAAATTACTAAAAATAGAACAGAATGGTTATTAAGATATTCTTTGCTATCTCAAGAAGATCTAAAAAAAGACAACTTTTTAGGTTTCTTGAAAAACAAAAATATATCGCTTATTGATAATAAAATATTGAAAGAAATAAAGTACCGATGGAAAAAGTGGGAACTGTCTTAAGTTTCCACCGCCTGTTTAATCATAACATCAATCTGTTCTTTGGTAACACCTTGGGCGGTGAAGAGATTTTCTAGTTGTATGAGCCTTGTTTCAGTATGGAGCAGATTTAAGCGTAGGTCAGAATTATCTTTATCTAGTGTTTTTATACGGATTTGGGCAAGTCCAAGTTCGTTTTGGCAATAAGTTAGATCACGGAGATAATTATCTCGTTCCTGTTTGAGTATAGATTTATCAAAATTTCGCATATCAGCGATAATTGGCGCAAATGCTTTTCCTGTATAAACCAAATGGCGGCGCCCTTGTTTATCTTTACCTTGAACAAGATATTCCAACTTAATTAACTCTTTGATGGCTTTTCTGATAGTATCAGGTTTAACATTGACGCATTTAGCAATGTATTCATTATCTCCGAAAAATGTTGCGTGTTTAGGGTTTTTAGTGCGATAGATAATTAATTGCAAGATTTCACGTTGCGTTAAAGAGAGTTCACTTTGACTTCTACTCATGTTGTTTCCTTTATAAATTTCCAAAAGTATTTATCAGTGAAAATCAGCATTTGGCAGATATATCCGCTATCTTTGGCATTATTGGCATCTATATTCGTTTTGAGTGGTATGTATAGCCATTTTTTTTGGTACTTATATCCGCATTTATTGGCACGTATATCCGTTTTTGAAATTGCAAATCCCTTGTGAAATATAGCTTACGAGGCAATTTTTAACAGCTAAAATATAATTAAAATATACTGAAAATATATCTATTTTAATACTTGTTTCCTTCGGAAAAGAAAATAGATGCAAGCAATTTTCCTGATAAATCAAGAATAAGTGATTCGGGTAATTTGAAGCAAAATTTAAATCAGCAATCTAGAGAGAAAATAATATTGACATAAATCCGTAGGGCAGATTAACCGATAACAAAATCAAAGAAAATGACAGTAAGGAGGGGTTTTGTGGGGCTGTCAGAAACAAAATGTGCCATCAGTGTTCCGATGGCACTAGTGAAATTTATTATTAAAACAATATGAGCAGAAATTTGCTACACATATATTTATCGTGATTTTGTAGTAAATCAGTGCTTAAAAAATTGCAATCTCTCTTTGTAGCCAAATCAAAATCAGCCAATTTTTCCCAATAAATATTTTTGTGAGAAGACCTCATGAAACTTATTTTAACAATAGGAGAAAGAAAATGCTTAAGAAATACAATAAAGAAGATAACACTTGTGCCAATTATATTCATATTGATGAGTTAGAAAAGACTTTGGAGGCTTTAAAGCGAATAAGCGGACGTATCAAATATGAGACTTTTGGCACGCAACCTGACGAAAAGGGCGAATATCATCTTATTATTGACGATGCCAAGAGTCTGGAAGATTGCATAAAAACAGAGATGGATGGTAAACTTGAAGCCACAATAGGAAATTATCATTCTAGTTTATTTTTAGAGTGTTGCATTCATAGTGCAGGCCTTGAGGGGATTGAATATCTAATAAAGAGAGGTGCCGAAATCAACCGAACCAATCTCTTAGGGGATAATGCTTTAATATGTATCATTTACAATGATAGTATGCCAACAGAAAACAAGCTCAAAGCTATACAAATGTTGGTGGATGCAGGAATTGATATCAATCGCCCGAATATAAAGTTTCAAACGCCTTTAATGGAGGCCTTAAACCGTTCAGAATTTGAGCTTGCAGAGATTTTAATAGATAATGGTGGATATGTGTTACGCCCACCAGCATGGAAAGAAGAAACAGAAGATAAAGACTGAGATTATATAAAACCGTTACGAAAACGTGGCGGTTTTAATTTATACATTCAGATAATACTAATAGCCACAATATTTATAAAAAAAATCCCGAATCAACCCGTTGAATTTAAAATAAAACCATACAAAAACATTAAGTTAAGCGTATTTTTATGTAAAAAATAGCTTGACTTAAGGATTTCTGTATGTTTAAATCAGATTGCAAGCGGGAGATATCCTAGGTGATATTTCTCAAAAAAGTGAATTTATAACCAACTTGTCCCACTTTGAAGCGGACTAAAAGGAGAATTAAGATGACTAACCTTCAAGCCGAAATGCGTCGGCAACTGATGGACGCATTGTATCACGATGATTTCTCAACCATAAACAATCTCTTAAGCCAAGGTGTAAATATAAATTTGCCATACAATCATAATGGCTGGACACCTTTTATGTGGGTGTGCAAAGAACATTGTGATTCAGAGATTATCCAACTATTTTTAGCTTATGGCGGTAATGTTAATTCCAAAAGCAATGCGGGGGAAACGCCTTTGCATATTATGGCAAAGCATCGGAGCGCATATAACTGTCTGCTGGCATTGATTGAAAATGGTGCAAATCCGAATGCTCAAGATAACAATGGCAATACGCCCTTAATGGCTGCTTTATCGCATCCGCAAGTTTCTATGAGAATGGCTGTTGTCGGCAATTTATTACCTTTGAGTGATTTGGCCATAAAGAACAATAATAATGAAACCGCCTATGATATTGCAAAAGCAAACAGAGCCTTTAACGACAAAAGATTTTTAGAAATTTTGAAGGGCGGCAATAATGACTAATATAGCTGATATTGCCGCTCAAAACGACGATTTTCGTCAGCATTTATCAAAAGGAACTCTCGTTCTTACTCGTGGTATCCGTTCAAATACGACAGAGGATATCAAGGAAATTATTACCAAAGTCAGAACTTTTGATAAATTTGACGAGAATAATGCCCCGTATGGTGAGCGGGACTTTGGAGCTTTTGATTATAAGGGAAAAAAGATTTTCTGGAAGATTGACTACTATGATCGTGAGTTTCTGTATTTCTCAGCAGATGTGAGCAATCCCAAAGTTACCAACCGTGTTTTAACGATTATGTATGCCGACGAATACTAGGAGATAAGCTATGGAATATGATGTTATTTGCAGCGAAAGCATAGATATGTTGATTAAATATGTCAATTCATACCTTAAAGAAGGGTGGCAATGCTAAGGCGGTATCGGCGTGTTGACCCAAGGATTAAGTTATAAAGTATTTTATCAGGCCATTGTAAAAGGAAAATAAGATGACTAACAGTGAGTTTGTAGATGATAAGAAAATTAAAGACATTTTGGCCTATATCAAATCAATGAAACACGCTGAGCAAATTCGGATGATGTTTCTTTGTAGCCTAAATGGTCTGCGCTCCATAAATTTTGCATATTTGCAGGTTAAGGATTGCTATACCGAACAGCTGAAGCCGAAAGATGTTATCAATTTGGACTATGATAAAAATAAGGGGAAACACAAGTGTACCTATTATCTAAATAGCCAGATGAAAAAAGAATTTGCGGATTATGCGAAATATTTACAGCTCAAATGGGGCGAGAACTTGAGCCCAGAAACATATCTCTTTACTTCGCAAAAGCTCAATAAGCCTTATAACCGAGTTAGCATCAGTCGCTTATTTAGTTCAATCTATAATAAATTCGGTATTAAAGGCGCAAGCCATTTAGGGAGGCATCTCTTTGTGTCAAAACTTGTTAATGCAGGCGTCAATATCTGTCTTGTTCAGAAATTAGCTAATCACAGGAACATCGCAACAACGCAGCACTATTTTAATTACAATGAAAAAATGCTCGCCAATGCAGTAGAGAATGTGAGAATTTAGAGATGAATAAAGAAGAATATAATAAAAGACTAGAGGATTATCAGGTTAAGATTAAATGCTTAAATGAGGAAATGAATACTTTTAAGCAGATAAACCCACCGTTAGTCAAAGAAGATATAAACTTGCAAAAGCAACAACGCCGTGAGTGGTTTCTGGAACATTTTGATAAGATTTGGGACAATCGGTACAAATTTAAACTAGGGACACCTTATGCCTCAATTATCATTGACGGCATTATAATTACGAGTTTTGCTTGTCCGTATTATGGCTATGTAGTTGATAAAATTAGCATCGGAAATCTGGTAAAGCTTTGGGATAATGGCTTTATGTTCTATGGCTATCCTTTAATTCATTATCGCAGATACCACAATAGCAATTATCGTAGCATTTCTTATATTAAAGATAAGAAAGTTATTAGCTATGACTATTCTTGCCAACAACCATCAGAAGAGCAATACATCCCAACTAAGGTAGTATTGCAGATACTCAAAAATGTCCGCCACAAACAACCTGATGATTTAGATAGTTACAGAACGGTAGAGGAGTTGGCAGAAGTTTTATAGATTAGTACTTATCAGATAAATCTTTAAGTCTTATACCATTATATTCAAAATATGCAGCCCCTTGATACGCTCCACTTTTGTTGACCTCTCCGCGGTTTTCAAATAAATGTCGCACAAGTGGGGATAATTTCCAGATATGCCCATTATATTCTACCTCTCGTTCACCAACAACCTTAGCTTTTTCGTTTTTATCTTTAATGAAAGTTACAGTATCTCCATTTTTAAGCCCTTTGGCATAAAAATTAAATCTATTATTCTGTTCATTCGCTTTAGCCAAAGCGGTAAATTCTTTTTCTCTATTCTTAACTGGAGGATAGAGAATTTCACCTTCAAATGCTGTTAATAAACGAGCAGCTAATTCAGTATCTAAGGCAAATAATTCACTTCGTCCTATTCGTTGTTTAATGAAAATGTCTTGTAATAATCTTTCTTTTTCTTGGTAGTCTGAAACTTTGATTGCAAATGCTCTTTTAAGTCCAACAACATTATAATAGCCATTTGCTTCTAGTTCACGCATCCGTTCAAGATATTGCTTTTCTTGAGTAATACCAATCTTAATCAAGTCTGGAACAGCTGTCGTCATAATATAAAGTATTCCTGTTGCCATCTTAGTTCCTTTCCAAGAAATTTTTCTATTAATTAAAAATATTTTATAATAAGTTATAAAAATGTTAAAAAATATAACAAATCCGAACAAAGTTTAACATTTTATCATCCCCACTTCGGAGGGCTATTTCAAAACTCTATATTTTCCAATGGTTTTAAGAGAAATGTTAAAGAATGCGCCTTCTTTAACATTTTTTTATTTAGAGGGTTATTTTTTATATTTCTTTTCCATTTCTTTGGAAAGCTCATTTACTAGTTTCATATCACGATCTTTGTAGGCCTTGAGAAGGGGAACAAAGTAACGGATGCTTTTACCTTCCCCCACATAAGGAATACGAATAACACCAGAGGCCTTGTCTTCTTTACGCATGGATAGTAATGTCGCATAGGAAAGTCCAAGAAATGCGGCCGTTTGCTTTAGATTAAGCCAATTTGACTGTATAGCAATATCAAATTCAGCCTTGCTTTTTGTTGTATCCATATTATTGAAGTAAAGATTTTCTAGTTCCGTGGCATAATCGGTAATTTTATGAGCTTTTAAGATTCTTATAAAGTTGCTAATGGATTTATTAGCCATTTTTACAATTTTTATTCCGAAAAGTAGCTGACTGATTTGTGCATCGGAGGGAAAAGAAACAGTATTGTTTCTAAAATCGGTTAAAAAGAACACATTTCTCCAATTTACAGAATCAAAGCTTACATTTTCAAAAGACACCTTACTTTCAAAGATAGTATTTTCAAAAAGAGTATTTAAGCCTGATATATTTGATAAGTGGAAATCAGCGTTAGGGGCAAACCTACAATCTTTCAGGATTAAAGCATTGCCCATACCTACTTTTACATTATCAATATCTACATTAGAATTAAATATACAATTTTCAAACATTAAGACACTAACAATGGATTGATATGATAAAGTTTGCTTGGCATTATAGCTGATCGTGTCATTAAAAGTGCAATTCCTAAAGAAAATAGACTTTTTACTGTTATAAAGCCAGAAATTAAAAGTGCAATTTTCAAATTCTAACGTTCTAACATAATCAAGATGTATCAATAAATCGGTTATTGTTTGAAATGAGCTTTTAGCGTAAAACTCAATATCCTTAAAATGAATCTTAAGATTGTTAAAGCTTTCTGATGTAATGCTGATATAAGGGGAGTTTACATCAAAATCTTTTTGTATCTCAGGGATTTCAAAAGCATACTCGCTTTCAAACCTATCAAACCAATCATTAAATCTTTTGTTGTCGGTATTAGTGATTTCTTCCGTAAAACCAGTATATTCGTGAGGTTCAGGCTATTTTAAAGCCAAATTGAAAATAGTTGTAAGGACAGATAAAAAGAACTTCAAAGCATTTGCATAATAGGGAGCATATTGGTCTAGATATGGACTTTGAACACGAATAAGGTCTTTATCTCTAGTTGGAAGCCTTAAAAAAAAGTTGGTTAAACTGTCTAAATCCTTTTTCTTAAAAGGAATTTCTCTATTCTCTAAATTTTCGTAACACTTAATCAATTCCAATATTGAACTGCCAGCGTTTTTAGTGTCTGCTTTTGCACCTAAATTATAAACATCTGAAAATGTTGGAATGAAATATTGGAAAAATAAAATAACATCAGTCATATTGTTGCAATAGATAAACTTGTTGCCTTCTATGAATGTTGCAAGATTCTTTGCATATTCTCTTTTTAATAATGCGGAGATGTATTGCTCAAATTTTTTAGCAGATTCGTCTTTATAAAGATAAGAATTAGAGGATAAAATCTGATATTTAGCTATTTGATTGTTTATTGTAGATAAGACATTATTAAGATGAGTATCATCACTAAATTGCTGAACCTTAAAATTAACCCATTCTCTCATAGCATTTCTCTTCATATAATACATCTAAAACAAACATACTTTGTAAAAAGTTTAATATTCTTTAATAGGGCTATTGCGACTCCTCAAAAATAAGAAAATTACCGATTCTGACACCAATTCTAGGAAAATAGAGCACTTTTAGGCAAAGTGTTTCAAACTTTTTACCCCGCAATATAGATCAATATCCATTTAAATATATTTAAAAAGACATTTCTGAAAAATTTAGGAAAAACAAATCATTGACTTTGATTTTATCTTGTTTGCATAATGAGCGTGTAAGGTGAATAACCTATCAATTTTAATTTTTAACGAAAGGAAGACGACATGAGAAAATTTTACAAAAAAGTATGTCTTCAATGGAAGTTGTTCTGCTTAAAACAGCAAGTTTCTAAAATGGAACAACATCTTTGGATGACACGCTTAGCCCACTAATCGCTTAGATTACCCCTAACAATAACAAGTTTTACCATTGGTTTGGTGGCTGAATGCCACAATTCCAATAACAGAATTATTATGCCTTTTTAACTTGAATAACAAAATGTAATTTATTGAAAGGAAATAAAAATGAAAAACTTTTTAGAAAAATACAATGCAACCAAAATTGAAAACTCCAAAGACGAAGGAATGCTGACCTTAGAAAAAGCTAAAGAGCGCATTCTGAACCTTTTGACCGAGAATATGAGAAATTTCAAAAATAATTCTTGGGATATTAAAAACCGTATGAATAAGTTAATCACGGATACAGAAAAGAATTCAACCTTCAATCTGCGTCTAGGTGGTAAACGTATTGCGCGATATTCTTTGGATTTATTGACAACCGAACAGAAAATCAACTTCCTTGCAGATTTTTATACCAGTGTTGCCAATAATGAATTTGATGATGATATTCTGAATTTCTTAGCCCAAGAGGTAGATAATGCTGCCGTTCGTAAAAAAGAAGCAAATGAACGTCGCCGTATAAAGAAAAAGGAAGCCAAAGAGCGAAAAGCCCGAGAAGAGGCTATTAAAAAAGCAGATTCAACCGTCCGAACAGTTGCTGCAGCCGAACCAATGTTACAGGAAATGGGAATTCCTAATGCGAGCTTATTGGCGCAAATCTAAGGTTTAATGTATCAGGGGCTATACATTTAGCCCCTTGATAGAAAAACAATATAATTTTATGTAAAAACAATGAAGTAATTGCTTGAGATTTTGTAAGAGGATGTAATAATATGATGACAGGACTTAAAGAAGCATTGCAAAAAATTTCTCTAAAACCTGTATCTGACGAGGAATTGGAACAAGGAGCTCGGCATTTAATCGGTTTTGCGAAATGTTTATTAACAATGCAACAGGAGATATCAGAAAATGAAAGCAATAATATTAACCAGAGTGTCAACCAAGATGCAGGAAGAAGGTTTGAGCTTGCTTGCACAAAGCAATCGTCTTCATAAATATGCCAAAAGAAAAGGCTTAGAGATAATCAAAAGCTTTGAAATTGTTGAGAGCTCAACTCGTGGCGAACGTAAGCAGTTTATGGAAATGATAAACTTCTGCAAGAAACAGCGTGAAACTATTGCCATTGTGGCAGATACGGTAGATAGGGTACAGAGAAGCTTTAAGGAAAGCGTTTTGCTAGATGAGTTAATGCGACAAAATAAAATAGAACTGCATTTTTATCGGGAAGGCATAGTTTTAAATAGCAACTCTACATCGGTGGATATTATGCGCTGGGATTTTTCAGTTATGGGGGCAAAGGCATACGTTTTGCAACTTTCCGAGAATGTCCGCCGATCCAATGAGCAAAAGAATAAAAATGGTGAAATTACAGGATTAGCCCCTCTGGGGTATGAAAACTATACCGATGAGCGTGGCAAGCACTTTGTTCGCCAAAAAGAACCTGATGCCACAATCATTCGTAAATGCTATGAAATGTATTCACTTGGCAGAGCCAGTGTCGCAGAAATCCTACATTATGCGAATATAATGGGGTTACGAACACGCAAAGGTGCAAAAATATCCATCAATACCATACACTTTATTTTGGAAAATCCTTTTTATTATGGGGAAATGAAAACCAAACGAGGCCTTATGCCCCATGTATATAAACCCTTGGTAAGCAAAGAATTATGGGATATGTGCCAAGAACAAAAGGCCATAAGAGCAGGGCAGTTTTTAAGAACTTCTGATAAAAATTTGCTATATCGTGGGTTAATAATATGTGGCGTAACCAACAGGCAATGCCCTTGTGAGTTAAAAAAGGACGTGTTCAGCTATGTGGTTTGCTGGCGGAAGGATAAAACACGGATTTATATTCGTGAAGAAGAATTTACCAAACAAATCCGTTCAATTCTTAATCGCATAAAACTTCCCGATTGTATCGTGATAGAACTGCAAAAGGAACTAAAAAACTCCAAAGCAGCAGAAAGAAAATTCTGCACAGAAGAAGTTGTACGGCTTAAAACCGAACAAACGAAGCTAAAGCAAAAAATGGATGCCTTGTTTGATATGCGTTTAGATGGAGAGTTAGATAGAGAAACCTTTGATTTAAAACGAAATGAAATACAGGTCAAAATAACTCGCTTAAATAATAAGATTGTCGCCCACGAAAAGGCTGATAATCGTTTTGATGAAACAATATTAGGGCTTTTAGATATTGCAACACAGGCTGGATATATTTTTGAAAAATCCGCAAATAACGATTTGAAAAGACTGCTCTTAAAGTTTGTGTTTGAGAACATTACCTTGACCGAAGGACAAATCAGCTACAAATTAAGATTTCCGTTTGATGAGTTTGTAAACCTTACCACCCCGAGAAGAAATAAACAAACCCCATACGAACCGACACCAAGCCTTATAAACCAAGGCCTCAAGGCAAATCATAACGAAAATGTACAATCAGGGTATATGAATTTTTACGAACTGCAAATTTTAGATAAAAATCAAGGAGTTACATCAAAAAATGCAACTCCTCTCCAATCTGGCTGGGGTGAAGAAGACCATTTAGAACGAAAATCAGTGATAAATTATGACTTATTCCTTGCTCATCGTGATGAAATCTTGGCTATGAAAGACCAAATCCACTTCTTAAAAATGTTGATGAAATCTGGGTAAATTAAGACATGATTTTATCTTCATTTATCAAAATGAGATTTTTGTTTTCTTTCGCAACATCCTTCAAATGTTTTGTAAAGCTGCTCTTGGAGAATATACCGTAAGTTAAGTCATATCCCCTGAAGTCCTCAACTTTGCATTTTTCTACTAATTTAGCATAAACATTAACGTCAATCGGTTTGTCGTCTTTATAGTATTTGCATTCGGCGGCAAAAATACGCTTATGGCTTTCATCAACAGCCACCAAATCTATTTCTTCATTTTTATCCCAATATGCACCAATACGAGAAGGGATAAAATCAATCTGTTTATTTTTACAAAGTTCGGCAAAAATGTTTCGACATATTTCTTCATAGACAAATGCTACATGATTATCAATAAAATTGGATTTCAGCTTATCTTTCACGAAATTGAGATTATCCAATTCAAGTTCTCCCTTATACGGAAAGACAAACATAAACCAAAAACGAATGAATATGTCTTTGATAAAATATAGTCCCTTACGGCTTTTTTCCGGATTTTTCTCCGTTACCGGAACACGCTTTTCTAATAAATACAATCCCTGCAAAGTTTCTAAATAGGGGCTTAATTTATTGCCTTCTGTTGACATTGCCGAAGATATTTCCGACAGCCGATGATTATTTTGGGCAATCGCTTTCATAACCGAATAATAGTTCACCGGTTCTTTGACTTCTTTATTGAGTAAAAAGGCAGGTTCTTCATATAAAAAGCCATTTTTGTTAAGAATAACACGAGAAATATTGTCTATTAAGCTGTTTTTATTATCAAAAAACTCTAAATATTTGGGTACACCACCGGTTACAGAATAAAGCTCAACCACATCAGCAAAAGATTTATTGTGATAATGTCTTTTGATATCAGAAAAAGCAAGAGGAGATAATCTGATTTGGGAAGTACGGCGACCGTACAATGGACTGTTTTCTGCTAAAACCTGTTTTGTCATCATATTAATGTATGAACCGCAGATAATGACCATTATATCTTGTTTAGAAAGGACTTCATCCCAAGCTTTTTGAAAAATTGAAGTAAAGGCAGGATTTGTGTTGACCATATACTGAAATTCATCAAGAACGAGGATTTTGGGGGATTTGCTCGGAACAGCTGCAAAAAGTTTAAAAAGCTCAATCCAATCATCAAAATTAGCTTTGGCAATAAACTCCTGATGTGCAAATTGAGATAAGCTCAAAGCAAATCTTTTCATACTCTGTGGTTCGGATTCCTCGGTTGCTAAAAAGTATAAGGCCGGTTTGTCTTTTATGAACTCTTGAATTAAAGCAGTTTTTCCGATGCGCCGTCTGCCATATATGACAACAAAGGAGTGTTTGTTGTTATATTCTTGCTCTAAATCATTAAGTTCTTTTGTTCTGCCAATAAATTCCATAATGCCACCTGATATCACTTTGTGTATTTAATATAATATAGATTAGACTAATTTCAATTATATTGCAAGAAGTTTTTGTAACAATATCAAAGAATATGTATTCAATCTCTTATTGGTTGTTTACAGAGTAAAAACACTTATTGAATCTAAATTATTCTGAAAGTTTATTTTCCCTTTTAGCACTTTGTTTTTTATGAAAAAGTATAAAGTCTTATTGCTTTTTTAATAATCATCTGGTAACAATCTTCTCATAATGGATAATTATCGGAAGTTTGAAATGACACCAGAACAGAAGGCTCGGCTTAAAATAGATAAAATGCTAAAAGAGGCTGGTTGGGATATAGTTGATAGAAAGCACTACAATCCTGCAATATCTGCAGTAGCAATAGAAGAAGGCTTGCTAAAAGGCAATCTTGAAGCCGATTATTTGCTTTTTCTTGAAGGTAAAGCCGTCGGGGTATTAGAAGCCAAAAGAGAAGAGTGTGATTTGTCTGATGTTGTTGCTGAACAAGCTGAAAATTATACTCACAAATTGTTAGATTGGTATCAAACTTGGCGAAAGCCACTTCCGTTAATATATCTATCAAATGGTAAGGAATTGCTTTACAAATGTCCAAATACCAATAATGAATATATCCCAATTTCACGAGTGCATACACCTCGTGAAATTACTAAAATGCTTAATCTTGATTCGTATTTTGCGGGGTTACCTATAGTTCCTCAAAAAGGGTTGAGAGATTGTCAATATGAAGCAATTACAAAATTAGAAAAGAGCTTTAGACAAGGATATAAAAAGGCTTTGATGGTTTTAGCTACAGGTGCTGGTAAAACATATACAGCGTGTACTGCTGCGTATCGTTTCTTATCCTATACTCCTGCAAAGCGTGTGCTATTCTTGGTTGATAGGAACAATTTAGGTTTACAGGCCGAAGGTGAATTTAGTTCCTATAAACTGACAGAAACAGGAGATACATTTAATTCAATATATGTAACCGAACGCCTAAAATCTCAAAATATCCCAACAGATGCGAATGTAATCATTTCAACCATTCAGCGGTTGTTTTCGGCAATTACAGGGCAAGAAATTAAAGATAGTGATGATGACGAAGATACAGATTTTGATGATATAAACGAAAACCAAGAAGAAGTAGAATTAGGCAATGATTTGAAACTTTCGGAAGATTTTTTTGATTTAATTATCGTTGATGAGTGCCATCGTTCAATTTACGGTAAGTGGAGAAAAGTATTAAATTACTTTTCAACGGCAAGGATTATCGGTTTAACAGCAACTCCTGCTCCTGAAACTCTTGCGTTCTTTGATAATAATAGTGTTGTTGATTATACATTAGAGAAATCTATTGCTGATGGTATTAATGTTGATTATCGTACGTATAGAATAAAAACAAAAGTTACAGAAGAAGGCAGAACACTTCATACCGGTGAAAAATATATAGAGCATACTAATTATACCAATACAGATAAGACAAAAGTAGTTAAAGAAGATAGTGATTATAAGAAAGAAGAATTAAACAGAGCTGTCATAGACCAAGCTCAAATCAAATTGGTTTTGGAAACTTACAAAAATGCTATTTATACAGAGCTCTACCCAAATAGAGAGCCTGATTTCAAATATATTCCAAAGACTTTGATTTTTGCTCAAAGGGATAAACATGCAGATAGTATTATTGAGATGGTTAAAGAAGTTTTTCCTGACCAATCTCCGAATTTTGTGAAGAAAATCACTTGTACTGCGGGTAATAGTAATGAGCTTATCAGGCAGTTTAGAAACGAAAAGGATTTTAGAATTGCTGTTACAGTAACACTTGTGGCAACGGGAACAGATGTTAAGCCGTTAGAAGTAGTTATGTTTATGCGTGATGTAAATTCTGAACCTTTGTATATCCAAATGAAAGGTCGTGGTTGTCGCACAATTGGTGATGAACAGTTGAAAAATGTAACTCCTAATGCCGACACAAAAGATTTGTTTTATTTGATAGATGCCGTTGGTGTCACAGAACACGAAAAAGTAGTTCCTGTTCCGGGAGATGGTTCCAATAATAAAATTAAGCATTTGAAAGAACTTTTAGAAGAGATAACCCATGGCAATATCCCAGATGAGTATATACGGAATTTAGCAGGAAAAATATCTCGTATTAATAAAAAGGCATCTACGGAGCAAAAAGAGAAGTTTGAAAAATTAGCTGAAATTGACATAAAACAATTAGCTATGAATTTTTACGAAGCGCTGGAAAAGAATACATTGCCACCATTTGAAGGTATTAATCAGCCTAATGTAGAAAGAAAACAACTGGTTTCTAATTTGGCAGAACACCCTGAAGCTCGTGAATATTTGATGAAGCTAAATGCCGGTTTTATCACTATTTTGACAGAGGGGGAAGACCAACTCATCTACCAGGGGTTCTCAAATGAAGAGGCCAAAGAGACGACTCAAGCCTTTGAACAATACATTAGAGAAAATAAAGATAGCATTGAGGCTTTGAGAATTATCTATAATGATACCAAAGAGGCTATTACTTATGATTTATTAAAAGATTTAGCTGTAAAACTCATTGAGCGTAGTCCTAAATTTAGAATTGCAACATTATGGAACTCATATTCCATATTAGAGCCTAAAAATGTAGCAAAACTAACAACAAAAGAACAGAAAGAGGCTTTAACCAATCTTATTAGCTTGGTTAGATATGCTTTTCAAACAACAAAAGAGTTGAATAGTTTTGTGGCTCTTGTTCATAGAAACTTTGAATTATGGTGTGGCCAAAAACAAAGATTACAACCCTTAACGGATGTACAGAGGAATATTGCCCTACAAATAGCTCAATACATTGCCTCTAATGGTTCTTTGACCATAGAAGAAATGAGGCAATCGCACATTCAATTGCTTGCTCAATCAAAAAAGGAATTTGGTTCTTTAGATAGTGTAAGCAATACTTTATCAACTTTATCAAACTTTATATTGGCAGCATAGGAGATTTAAATGGCTGATAGCAAAAATGAAAAAACATTGGTATCAAAAGTATGGAAAATAGCTAATGTTTTAGCTGCTGATGGTGTCGGTTTTACTGATTATATTATTCAGTTGACCTATTTGTTATTCTTAAAGATGGACTATGAAATGGCAGAATTAGGCTATAATAGTAGCATTTCAGAGGAATACAGATGGAATAAGTTAAAAGAATATGATGGTTTAGAGTTGATTGCCCAATATGAAGAAACATTAAAAAATCTTTCTCAAATGAATAATTTGATTGGTACAATCTTTGTTAAAGCCAAAAATGCTATTAGCAAACCAGTCAATTTGAAAAAAATCATCTCTATGATAGATGAAGAAGAATGGTTGTCTATGGATGGTGATGTTAAAGGTGCCATTTATGAAGGTATTTTAGAGAGAAACGGACAAGATAAGAAAAGTGGTGCCGGACAATATTTTACCCCAAGAGCCTTAATTAACGCTATGGTAGATGTAACAAAACCGGTTATTGGTGAAACAGTATGTGACCCAGCTTGCGGAACAGGAGGATTCCTGCTTTCAGCTTTTGAATATATGAAACCTCAGTCAGCAAATAAAGAAAAACAAGATTTCTTGCAAAATAAAGCCTTGTATGGTGTTGATAATACCGCCTTAGTTGTAACACTTGCTTCAATGAATTTGTATTTACACGGTATTGGAATTGATAAAAGTCCTATAATTTGTGATGATTCATTAGAAAAAGAACCCGAGCAACTATTTGATATCGTCCTTGCCAACCCGCCATTTGGCACAAGACCACAAGGAGCTTCCAATATTTCAGCAATGCGCAGTGATTTATACGCCGCAACAAGCAACAACCAATTAAACTTCTTGCAACATATTATGTTGATGTTAAAAAATGGTGGTCGTGCAGCAGTTGTCTTGCCGGATAATGTACTTTTTGAAGCTGGTGCCGGTGAAATAATCCGTAAAAAGCTGTTAAATGACTTTAATCTACATACAATTTTAAGGCTACCAACCGGAATTTTCTACGCTAACGGCGTTAAAGCTAATGTTTTATTCTTTACCAAGGGTACAAAAACGAAAGAATTATGGATTTATGATTACAGAACAGGGGTAAAACATACATTAGCGACCAATCCTCTTAAAAGAAGTGATTTAGATGATTTTGTGGCTTGTTATAATGCTGATAACCTGTCCGAGCGAAAAGAAACATGGTCTGAAGAAAATCCCAATGGTCGTTGGAAGAAATTTACTTATGAAGAATTGATTTCAAGAACAAATACAGGACTGGATATCACTTGGATAAAAAATGATGATGACGAGTTTAAAGATTATTCTTTACAGCAGTTGTTTGATTTAGTTAAAGAAAAGAGCGGAAATATAGCAACCGCAGTATCAGAGTTAGAAACCCTTATTGCGGAGATTAAAGAATAATGGACGCTATTGATGCATTAAAGCAAAAGGTTTTATCTCTCGCTATTCAAGGTAAATTAGTTCCGCAAGACCCAAATGATGAGCCGGCATCTGAACTTTTGAAAAAAATTAAAGCCGAGAAAGCTGAATTAGTTAAACAAGGGAAAATCAAGAAAGAAAAGCAGGAAAGCTACATTTTTCGTGGTGACGATAGCAAATATTATGAGAAGATAGGGGATGAGACCAAGGATATTACCGACGAAATCCCATTTGAGATACCAGGTAATTGGGAATGGGTGAGACTTTCTTCTTTTTGCAAGTTAGACAATGGAGAGAAAGTATCTAATGTGAAATTACCGTTGCTTGATGCAAAATATTTACGAGGAAAATCTTCAGAAAATATATTGGATACGGGAGTTTTAGTTAATAAGGATGATTATATTATACTTGTAGATGGGGAAAATTCAGGTGAAGTATTCAAAGCTCCGGTTAGAGGTATAATGGGAACAACATTCAAAAAGCTTTATATCTCTACAAAAATTTATAATGATTACGTTCTTTATTTATTAAAATATTACCAAGATATGTTTCGTAATTCAAAACGAGGAGCGGCTATTCCTCATTTAGATAAACATTTGTTTGCTAATTTAGTAGTTGGTTTACCCCCATTATCGGAGCAAGAGCGGATAGTAAGAGAGATAGAGCGGATATTTGCAGAAATTGAGGTTGTTAAGGAAAATCAAGAGGAATTAGCTAGACTCAAAGATGGATTAAAGAGCAAGATATTAGATTTAGCCATTCAAGGAAAGTTGGTAGAGCAAGACCCGAATGATGAACCTGCATCGGTGTTATTAGAGAAAATAAAAACAGAGAAACAAGAACTCATAAAACAAGGCAAAATCAAGAAAGACAAGCAAGAGAGCTACATCTACAAAGGCTCCGATAATCGCCATTATGAGAAGATAGGTGATGAAGTTAAAGATATCACCGATGAAATCCCTTTTGAAATACCGAATAATTGGGAATGGGTTAGGTTAAATACAATATGTCAAATAAATCCACGCAATGCAGTTAATAATGATGTTGAAGCTTCTTTTATTCCAATGAATATGATACAAGATGGTTTCCGAAATAAGCACACGTTTGTAGTAAAGAAATGGAAAGAAATAAAAAGTGGCTTTACTCATTTTATGAATAATGACATAGGAATAGCAAAAATCACTCCTTGTTTTGAAAATAGAAAATCTGTTATTTTTACTGACTTAATGAACGGAGTTGGTTCAGGAACAACTGAATTGCACATATTAAGACCATATCATCCAATATTGCCCGAATATATTCTTCTCTTATGTAAAACAGAGCATTTTATAACAAATGGAGTAAAAAACTTTACAGGAACTGCTGGACAACAAAGAATTAACTCTCAATTTGTTAAAGGATTTCTATGCCCATTGCCACCTTTAAATGAACAGAAGAAAGTCATAAACAAAGTTTCAAAAATGTTTGAAATTATAGAAAATCTATAAGTTTTTAATGTATTTGTTTAGTTTTTCTATCTTTTCAACAATTCTCTGTTGTTCAGATAAAGGAGGTAAAGGAATCATTGTTTGCCCAAATTCTGAACCTGAAATTTCCTTAAATGTCGTTCCTGATGCTCTGGACTTAATATCATCTGTCAGAGCTATAAGTGCATAGTATATAAATCCGATAATTTTTGAATTAAAAGGCTCTAATGACTTAAATCCTTGATTAGTGCAAAGTGCGTTTTGAGTAATTGCAATATATCCAATTGGAGCCCGAGATGAATAAACAATACTATTTGCAGACATAAGCATTGCAGAAGATGATGATAACCCTTTAGGTGTAATATTCCTTGCACCTTCGCTAACATATTTTCCTTTTATGTATTTCATATCAGCAGGTGTAAGCCAAGGAATTGAGCCATTTTCCCAATTTTCTTTAATTTCTATTTTAGGTGTTCCTCCACCTATAATACTTCCTAATTGATTTAACCTAACCCATTCCCAATTATTCGGTATTTCAAAAGGGATTTCATCGGTGATATCTTTAACTTCATCACCTATCTTCTCATAATGGCGATTCAATCTTTGAAAATTAATTTTCAAATTCGCCTATAAAATAAGCTCTCCAATTAACTTTTTTAGGAGAACTTGAATGAAAAAAGAATTCAAACAATATTTAATCAATCAGAACTTATCCGTAAATACTATCAATTCATACCTTTTCACCCTCAATCAATTACATAAAAAGTACGATATATCATATCTAACTAAGAAAAAGTTATTAGATTATAAAATGTTTCTGATTGAAAACTATCGCCCACAAACAGTCAATCTTCGTATTCGTGGGGTTAATTGCTATTTAGAAAGCATCAAGAAAGAAAATTTACGCCTAACGACAATCAAAGTACAATCAAAAAATTATCTTGAAAATGTTATAAGCGAAGCAGATTACGAATATTTGAAGAAAAAACTCAAACGATATGATAAATTTTGGTATTTTGTTATTCGTTTTATGGCAGCCACAGGTGCTCGTGTTAGTGAATTGGTGCAAATAAAAGCCGAACATATAAAAATAGGATATTTGGATTTATATTCTAAAGGTGGAAAATTGAGAAGGATTTATATTCCGATAAAGCTACAAATAGAAGTGCAAAAATGGCTTGAAGAAAAGAGTATTACAACAGGTTTTATCTTTCTCAACCGGTATGGAGAAAAGATTACTCCAAGAGGAATTGCTGGACAATTAAAGGTAATTGCTGACAAATACGGGATAGACAAGAAAGTTGTTTACCCACATTCATTTAGACATCGCTTTGCTAAAAACTTTTTAAGCAGATTTAATGATATTTCATTACTTGCAGACCTTATGGGACATGAAAGCATTGAGACAACAAGAATTTACTTAAGACGAACAAGCACTGAACAACAAAAGATAGTAAATGATGTTATTGATTGGTAATAACATTTGTGAATAGATTTTGGAAAAACTATTGACTTTTAAATAGTTATGTGTTATATAAAATAATAAATGGTCATCCACCATGTGTGGAAAGACTTCTGAAGGTCGTCCTCTTGGGCGACTTTCACTCTTTTAAATCTCTATGCTTTTCTTGGGTCTGAATATTCACCAGATTGTTTTTCAAAGCGATAAATGGTATCCGGGTCATTGGTGCAATAAGAAGTAATCAGCTGATATCCTTCGGGTTTCTTTTGTTTTCCCAAGATAACAACAAAGTTATATTTTTTAGCCCATAGGTAAATTCTGTCTTCCACGAAGGATTTTCTACCAACTTTTCTCCTGTGTTGTTTTACCCAACAAACAATATCAGAAGATTGGTAATTTGTTATAATTTTTGCAATCCAATGAATTCTGCGGCATCTATGTAAATCAGGGAAGCGTTCACCATTGTTTTTTCTTTTTTCAAAATCTTGGGTCATCAAATGCCAAAAGCACTCGTGCTTATTATCATATATGGGTATAACACGACAATAAACCGGTTCGCCAAAGAATGATAATTTTCCATAGATTTCGTTCAAATATACATCATAAATGTCATTTATACGTTCTGCATAGTTAGACCAATCAATGTCTAAAAGTTCGGGAAGTTCCAAAGTCATTTATTGCCTTCCCAAAGAAATAAATTGAACTTTTGGTCAGAATATCTGGAATTTCTATCAAAACTTACACCAAGAGCATGCTCTATTTTTTCACATAATTTTATTTTGCTCTGGCTTGGTTGCACAGTTATCTCATTTATTCTGTCTCTATATCCAATAGCGCCAATTAAAACATCCGCCAATTGAAGCAATTCAGATTCGTGAGACCGAATTTGTTGAACATCAATTGCTTTATTTTTATTAGTGTGTTGCAAAATATCTTTTAATTTGCACACTTTCTCACAACCAATGGTATCTTTAATATCAACATAAATTTTGTAGTCTTTATATGGCTGCAAGATATGCCTTAACATATCATAATACATTTTATAATACCACTCGTTATGGGTTTGGTGAAATTTTTTATGATTAAGTTGTTTTTTATCTGCAATCTTAATTGCTCTAAACCGTAAACATTCTTCATTTACATATAAGTCTACCAAATCAGAGTAAAAATCATATTTGGCCGGTGAAATCTTTGTCCATTTAATTTCCATCTTGCGATTCATATTATGTTTTTCTTTTAATTGCCTTATTTTTAGGCTTATATCTCTAACTTTGCTAATCGGGCAAGATATACCACCGATAACCATAGATTTATGGTGGTCATTTTCCAAATGGCAAGATTCATCGCAATATATGTTAATTATAGGATTTTCCATACTCATTCCTTTGATTAAAAATTAGAAATATGTTATGGTATGTTTCTAAAAAATTCAAGAAAAATATGCTATTAGCACACGATAATCGCCATTATGAGAAGATAGGT
>JAMPEH010000149.1 GCA_023665245.1 Muribaculaceae bacterium | reverse complement strand
CTTTGCGTCGTAATAGCCTTTGTTGCAACGCATTTTATCGTCAGTCCCGTTAAGCAACTCGCAAAGGACGCTATAACTAATCAGACGGTATCAAGCAAGTATTCCGAACTTGAACCCGTTGCCGAAATTCTGAACGAGCGTAACCGCAATATAGCGCAACAGATGGGCGAAATTAAAGCAGAAAAAGAACTTGTAGAAAAAGCGCGCGTTTCAAAGGACGAATTTATATCCAACGTAACGCATGAAATGAATACACCGCTTACTTCTATTCACGGTTACGCCGAATTGTTAAGTGCAGGCGGACTTACGGAACAGCAGAAAAATACGGCATATAAAACAATTCAGACGCAGAGCGAACGGCTTACGAATTTGATTGCCTGCATAATCAATTACAGCGAAATAGACAGCGACGATCTGCCGCCCTACGAAGTGGATTTTTCTACGCTCGCAAAGGAAACGCTGCAAGCGTTAAAGCCCGAAGCCGATAAGAGAAAAATTACGGTTATAGAAAATATAGACGATAATGTAATCGTTATGTCAAGGCACGAAAGATTGAGTGAAATATTCGGTAATCTCGTGCGTAACGCAATCAAATACAATAAGGACGGCGGCAGTATAATCGTTACGCTGAACAGACAAGGTTTTTCGGTTGCCGATACGGGAATAGGAATTGCCGAAGAAAATATGAGCAAAGTATTTTCCCGTTTCTTTACGGTTGACCGTTCTCATAACGGGAAAAACGGCGGTTTCGGTCTTGGGCTTGCTGTTGCAAAAAAGATATGCCAAAAATCCGGTTGGAAAATAAGCGTCGAAAGTACGCTCGGTGAAGGCAGTAAATTCACGGTTGAATTTTAGAGAATTCTCTTTATCGAAAAAATTTTTCAAAAAAACAGCAAACAAATGTTCTAAAAAGTATTGACAAGCCTTATTTCCTGTGGTATAATACAAAATGCGAACGATAAGTTCGTATGTTTTGTTATACGCAATTTTGCGTATAAGAGCGGTTACTACCGCTATTCGGAAGAACGACAGAAACGGAAAAGAGTTCTTCCGCCCCGAGCCGTTGAAAGACGAGCGACGACAGGGTTTTGTTGTTGTACATTTGTATGACAGCAAGCGACGAAGTGCGTCCGGAGTTACCCTATAAGTTTATGAAGGGTAGCGTAGATGGTCTATTTTGTTGTACAAATTTTTAGATAAATCGATGTATCTTTCGAGCTAACAATAATCTCATAATTTCATAGAATGGTTGACCGCCATAGAGCAAATAAGTATTGCTAAATAGGTTGGAGTCGGTGATTACGTTAAAAGTATCAGCGGCTTTTTTGTCGTCTTTTTTCAGCTATCTTCCACCCTTTGCGTGGATTGGATAAATACATTTTCGGAGGTAAAAACAATGACAATCAGACCGCCATAATCGGCAAGCAAACGGTAAGCAAAGTTTGTTCGTTGTGTGGACGAAAGCCCCGCAGGGCGAACGAAACTTATGCAGCGAAGCGGAATAAGTGTAGTGAGCTACACTTCAAAGAATTTAAGTCATTAGGAGGACGAAACTATTTATATCATACTTAACTTAAAGAAATTAAAAAAGGACGCCGTAACGGGCGTCGAAGAAGAAAACGAACGAGACGAAACCTACAAGGCAGATAATCCGCAGATAGACAGTTCACGGACGAGTTATAACTACCATATCGTAACGCCTACGGGCAAGTATATGGACGTTATAGAAAGCCGCATAGCGGAGTTGCATTTGAAACGTAAAGTCCGCTCGGATGCCGTCTATCTCGTATCGTTTGTTCTCGGTGCAAGCCCCGAATTTTTCAGAGTGTCCACACCGGAAAAACAGTATGCTTTCTTCCGTGATTGCGTAAAGTTTTTCAAGGACAAGTACGGCGAAGAAAACGTGTTGTCGGCAGTCGTTCACTTGGACGAAAGTACACCGCATTTGCATCTCAATCTTATTCCCATAGTAAACGGTAAGCTGTGCGCAAAGGATTCGTTCGATAGACAGCTTGCTATTCTTCAAACGGAGTTTTGGAAAGAAGTCGGAGAAAAATACGGACTTGACAGAGGCAAGCCGAACAGTCAAGCGGAACACCGTTCTACTGCCGAATACAAGGCTATGAAAATAATCGAAGCCGCCGAGCAGGAACGAGCAACCGCCGAAGAATACACCGAAGCGTTACGGCAAGCCGAGCAAGGCGAAATTGCGCATAGCAAAAACGGAATGCGGAAACAGATAGTAGCCGTAACCGCCGAGAACGAGGATTTGAAAAAACGGCTGTCAAAGTCTATGCAGGAAACGCTGGATATGGACAAAGAAAACAGAGAACTCAAAGAGTACAAAGTAAGAGCGGCGAAAGCTCTTTCGCTGTTAGCGAAGTTGGAGCAAGAAAATCCGTCCGCATACAACGCACTCTTTGAAACGAAGCAAACACCGCCCGTTAAATCGTCGAAGAATTGGTGGGCAAAGTAAATACAATTAAATAATTAAGGTCAAAGACCGTGAAGCAAGGTGTCCGCAGGAATATGAAAAGGAAGATCGGATTGAAAGAAGCGTTCACGGCTTTTTTATACGGAAATAACCGCCATAGAGCGGATAGCGCAAGCAAAAATAAAATTGCGTTTTAGATACGCGCATAGTATCGCGGAGGACAATTTAATATGGAAAAGAATTCTTAAATTATTAAAACAAACTCGGAGGAACAAATACGAACAAAGCATTAGAGCAACTGCGTGAGGAGTTTTCAAATGCTCCCACCACGCAAAAAGAATATGAGATAGAGGGAAAAAAGTACATAGTAACAAGCCATTACACGGGCAATAAAGATTTAGACCAAGTGATAAGGGAAATAGCGGTCAACCGTGCTTACAGAGAGATAGGCTTGTAAAATAAATTCAGTCAAGGCGTTGCTAAATTCGGTGTTATGTGGTATAATACCCTTACATTGAATTTAGCTGCTTTGATTCAGAGGAGTAAAATAAATGAAATCAAAGCAAACACAATTAAATAGAGTTGGGCTGTATATGCGGTTAAGCCAAGAAGACGACCGCGAAAACGAATCTTTGTCTATAGAAAACCAAAGATTGATACTGCAAAAGTATGTATCGGATCGAGGTTGGAAGATAATCGACGAATACGTTGATGACGGAGTATCGGGAACGACTTTTGAACGCGAAGGCGTACAAAGACTGTTAGAAGATGCGAAGAACGGAATAATCGACACGATAATCGTAAAAGATTTATCCCGTTTCGGCAGGAACTACATACTCGTAGGGCAATATCTCGATTACATATTCCCTTTGTATAATATCCGTTTTATAGCATTGAACGACAACGTGGATACAGCGGACAAAAACAGTACGGGAATGGATATGATGCCGATTATGAACGTCTTTAACGAATGGCACTCGGCTAACACGTCGAAGAAAATTCGTGCGGTATTCGTAGCAAAAGCAAAGGCAGGGCAATTCAAAGCAACCTATATCCCATACGGCTATATAAAGGGTACGGACGGAGTACCGCTTATTGTGGACGAAGAAACCGCCCCGATAGTCAGACGGATATTCGAAATGCGAGCGTCGGGAATGGGCAAACAGCATATTGCAACTGTATTGACGAAAAGCGGAATACCCACACCGTCGGAACGCCGTAATAAGAGATTCGGCGTTGCGCCCGTCAACAAAAACAGGCACGGTTGGTGTTCTCAATCGGTTAAGGAAATGCTACTCAACCCCGTATATATCGGTAACCTTGCGCAACAGCGGACAACCACCGTTTCGTATAAGAATAAAAGGTTAGTCCGTCGTCCCGAAAACGAATGGATAATCGTCGAAGGAACGCACGAGCCGATTATATCTGCAGAGTTGTGGGCAAAATGCCGAGAGATAGACGCTTCCGTCAGTCACGGTAAAAGCAATAAGCAAGGCGAAGTCAGACCGTTGTCGGGACTAATCTACTGTCCGGAATGCTGCGCGAAAATGCGGTTGATGAATTACGACGTTAAGAAAAAAGGCGTAAGTACGGGCGAGAAAAGAGCGGCGTATAACTGTTCGGAATTTCTGAAACACGGCAAGGACAACTGCAACAGTAAGGCAATCAAGGAAACAATCTTAAATGAGATAGTTTTGCAAGACATTCGCTCGAAAGCCGAATTTGTGTTAATGGATGAACAAGCCGCGCGGGAAGATTTTCTGAAACGCAAAGCATTATACCTAACTCAACAAATCAACTCGGATGAGAAAAAACAACGAGCAAAGGAAAAACGCATTCAAGAGCTTTCGGGACTTATGCAATCCATCTATGAAGATAAGGTGTTAAAGCGAATACCCGAAGCGATATGCGTAGAACTTTTGCAAAAATACCAAGACGAAAAGTCGTTATTACAAGAAGAACTTGCCGAGATAGCAAACAATGTATCGGAAGCTAATCGGGTAACGGCAGACGTCGAAGAATTTATCCGACGGATACGCAAGTATGTGGATTTAACGGAATTAGACCGCACGACGGCAATGGAACTTATAGAGTACATAACTATCGGACGCGTACCGAAAGACAAAACTACCCCGTGAAATTCACATATATTATAAGCTGTTGGATAACCCGAAAAACAAAGCATAACAACACACTTTCCTTTTTTAAGACTTACAAGGGTAAATATCCCCGAATTTAATCTGAACGTTTTTCTCGCTTTCGGGAAGTTTATCCAAAATATCGTTTATTTCTTTATCGTTTGCGCCCATGTGAAATCTTCCGCACATAAAAACAGTATGTGTAAAAATAAACTGCGCATACTGACGGTATGGCATATTCATATAAGGGCAGTATAAGTTTCGGGTTCGTGTATATACCCGTAACGCTTCATAAGAGCATAAAAAACAACGCCATTGGTTTCAATATGATAGATAAGAAAACCAACAGCCGTGTGCAGTATAAAAAGACTTGCGTGGAGTGTGATGGCAGGGAAGTAAAGCAAGAAGATATTGTAAAGGGCTTTGAGTACGAGGACGGCAAGTATGTTATATTCGAAGATAAAGACTTTGAAAAGTTGAAGTCCAAGAAAGATAAGAATATTACTATTGAAAAGTTTGTAGAGCTTTTCGAAGTTGACCCGCTGTATTTTGAAACGCCGTATTACGTTGTTCCGACGGGAGCGGAAAAGGCGTTTGCCGTGCTTTTGAAAGCAATGGAAGAAGAAAGTAAAGCGGCTATTGCAAAAACGGTTCTCGGCACGAAAGAAACGCTGATACTTATAAGAGCCAAAGACGGTCAAATGCTTTTAAACACTCTGTTTTTTGAAGAAGAAGTCGTAAAGAACCCCGCAAAGGAAATAACGGAAACCCCGTCCGCCGCAGAGCTTAAAATGGCAAAGGCTATAATTGCTGGTATGAGCGGAAAGTTCGTTCCGTCCGATTATAAGGACGAATACCGCCAAAAGGTACAAGATGCCATAGAACGCAAGATTGCTGGCAAACAAATAGTAGCGCCGAAAGAGAGCGCAGGGGCATCCGTTTCTAATCTTATGGACGCATTGAAAAAGTCGCTTGAGCTTGCGCAGAAGCCTAAGACTAAAAAGACGCCGCCCAAGAAAACGACGGCAAAGAAAAAGGAAGCGTGATGGCAGATTTATTTAAAGATAAAAATATTTCGCCTATGCTTTTGCACGAAGTCAAAGAGCCTTTTGACGATAAGGATTATATCCACGAATTGAAGTTGGACGGGATAAGGTGTATTGCCTATATCGAGCCGAAGTCCGTAACTTTACAAAACAAGCGGTTTAAAGACGTAACGAACATTTATCCCGAATTAGCGGATATGTGTAAATGCGTAAAAAAGCGTGTAATACTTGATGGAGAGCTTGTCGCATTATCTGACGGCAAGCCCGATTTTTATGCTCTGCAACGGCGCAGCTTGATGGGGGATAGCTTTAAAATATCGCTTGCGGCAAAGCGCAAACTCGTACAGTTCGTGGCTTATGATATACTTTATTACGACGGCAAAGACTTAACCGATAAGCCATTAATGGAGCGCAAAGCAATTCTTGAAAAGGCAGTTACGGAAGGACATAATCTGAGTATTTCAAGATTTATAGAAGAAAAGGGTATTGCCTTTTTTGAGCTTGCGAAGAAAGAAAATCTTGAAGGAATAGTATCAAAAAAGAAAGACGGTCTATATCATAT
>JAMPEH010000148.1 GCA_023665245.1 Muribaculaceae bacterium | reverse complement strand
TCCCCAACAACTTTTTCTCTCTTCATTGTGTCTACTTTTCTTGACATGTTTCAGTGACGGTGGGTTGACTGCACAACACTGCAGCAAAGCCAAGCCAACTCCTTGTCATTTCGACCTATGCGACGGAAGCCTTTTCTTACCGATGTCATTTCGACCGGAGCGAGCGTTAGCGAGCGGAGCGGAGAAATCTAGGCGCTTTAGCGCCGCATTGCCAAAGGAACAGCTTTATCATTCTGCGGCGGTTCGCCTAGACCTCTCGACTGCGCTCGAGGTGACAAGATGTTTATTTTACCGCTTCACTCAACGCCGCGCCGCACACCGCCACCAATCCCCCCAATTTAATTCCGCAAAAGAAAATGCACCGCGAAAGCCATGTTCGACCTCCGCGATGCATTTACAGACATATTCAAAACTTATATGCTACTACAGCACGACACATCAGATAGCGATTACAGCGCTATCACCGCCGCTAATACTGCGACTGCGACAGCAAACACTGTCTTCTTCTTGATGATTGTCATTTTTGTTCTCCTTTTGTTTTAATTTTCTATAGCACCTGCTTAAATCTATTCGATCTTCTCGAATAGCGCTGTCAACACATACGTATCGTTTTCGTCGAATTTTTCCAAATCATCGAATTGGAAAAACTTTTCCCAATTAGCATCGGTAACACCGTCCGACCAGCCGATAAACCTGTATCCTTCCTGCGCGACCGCCGCTACACGGACAAAACTACCCCGGCATACTGCTATCGACATATCCGATTGCAATTCGTTATTATCTGCCGATCGCACATATCCGCCCTCGCCTGCCACTACATTAAGAGTATACTCTATAGGCTCGAATATCGCCGTCACAGTAAGATCGGACGTGATATTTTTGTCATGCCGCTCGGGAGTGGTCACTCCGTCCGACCAACGCACAAATCTGTATGTGTCTATCGGTATCGCTTCCACCGGCAATGCGTCGCAATCGCGCGGCACCTCCTGATGTGAATAAGTAACAATTCCGTTATTGCCGTCTTTATCGCTGTTTACTTCGTAATTAACCTTATGAATTATGCCACGCCAAAACTCATACGGTATGCCCACAAGTTCTTCGTCCACTTCCACGCTATTGGTAAAATAATACTTAAATACATCCCAAAACGGTATATCATAGTCCCACGAAAAATCGCAGCCTGCCACATGAAACTCATAAGAATTTATTCTCGCCTCTATGGTGTGCGCTATTTCATGTACAAACACTTCTAATGCGTACACCAAGTTATTCTTACCCCGACCGTCCACAACATCCTTAAGCTCGCATTGGTCGGTTATAGTATACCTTATAAATTCATCAAAAAACACCGAACATTCTCTTGCCTGCCCAATCCCGCTGAAAGTCTGAAAAGTATGCTGATTTTCTCCGAATCCAAACACAGAAACAACGCTGTCATACTCACCTGTCATATCGTTCAATTCAGGTATTTGGCTCGGGAATAATTGTGTATGCTTTGACCCATTGTAATGTTGTTCAAAACATTCCGTCGTGACAGCCTGCGTAGTGTAATATTCATCTATCTGGAAATCCACAAGCCCGTCGCACAGCCAATCCATTCTCTGCTTTAATGCGTTTGTTATAATGTGGCAAAACTGTCTTTGCAAATCGGTCATGTTATAATCTATGTCACGATTTTCGCCGTTAATATCGATCAACTCGGCTTGAACATTCGTTACATATGCTATTAATATCTTATACGTAAAAGTTTCTTCCGCTACCCATTTTGCATATATACATTCTTTTCGATCTAAAGTATTCGGCACAATTAATATTTCGTCTATTACAAAGTCGTCGTCAACGATCAAATTTCCGTCTTTATCCGCTATCTTTCGATCGGCATAATGCCAACCATCGAATATATAATGTTCTTTTTCCGGTACGGGCAACTTTATATTGTCAAATTCACCGTAAGTCAATGTTGTAACATAATTTTATGGACACTCTGAAATAAAGAAAAAAGCACAAAAAATAAGTGTACGAGCGGAATTAAGCCCATACACTTATTTGCTTTTACGGTCTATTCACTCTATGTCCGAATATCGACGCCATATCGACCTTGTATATTATCTCAATCGTCCGTTCCTTACCCGTGATCTTCGGCAAGCCTCCGACTATTATTCGGTCGATCAATTCGTAACACATCTCACGCGTAAGTTCCGGCACTTCGAGATATTTCTTTATATTCCGTATGAAATCGTCCACATTCTGCGTTGTACTTTCGACCTGTGAAATCTTTTGTTCAAGCTCGGTAATTTCAGCAATCAAAGCCTTTTGCTCCGCGGAATACTTTTCAAGGAAACTAATACATAAGTCTTCCGGCATTTTACCCTTTACTCGGTCTTCGTAAGCTACCTGCATTAACCGAGATAATTCTTCCAACCGACGCTGTTTAGCTTTAAGTTCCTTTCTTGCCGTTTTTATCGTGCTGTCGGTCAGCTCGGCATTGTGACGTATAAATTCTTCTCTTACCGATTGTTCGTCGAGCGTTATTCGACGTGCCTTATCCTGTATATCTCCGAGTACGATTTGTTCCAAAACTTTTGCCTGAATAAAATGAGAAGAGCACAATGTCTTGCCGTACCGTAAATGGTAGCCGCAGTCGAAATGGTATCTGTACTCGCTTTTGCTTTTATTCCAAGTTCCGCTCATTTTCAATTTGCAGCCGCAATCCGCGCAAATTAGGAAACCCGACAGAGGATGGACAAAGCCCGTTTTTGTCTTTCGTCCTTGTGCTACGGACTTTTTACGCTCATGGACTTTATCCCAAAGCTCTTGAGAAATAATCGGCTCGTGGTTATTGTAGGTAATGACCCAATCGCTTACGTCCTTTTTATACCGCTTATGGTTTTTGTAAGACACCGACGTTTCTTGCAACATAGGAAGATGTCCTATGTAAATAATGTTGTCAAGCATAGCTCTTATGGAAATCTCACACCAAAGCCGCATTTCCGTAGGTCTGCCTTTATGCCCGTACTTTTCAAATGCGTGCTTGCCCGGCGACGGAACGCCCTCCGCGTTTAGAATATCCGCTATCTGTTTAGGACTAACTCCCGACGCATACATCTCGAATATTCGTCTAACAACAGGCGCGGTTTCTTCGTCTATTATTGGAGTACGCTTTTTATCAGTTCCTTTTATGTAACCGTAAGTCGCTTTCTTTGCCGAATAGATACCTTCTTTGGCGTTTGCGAGCCTTACCGCTCTAATTTTCTTACTCGTATTCGCGGCGTGCCATTCGTTAAACACGTTCATAATAGGCATCATCTCCATACCGCCGCTGTCACGGTTTTCAGTGTCTACATTGTCCTGTATGGCTATAAACCGTATCCCGAACGCCGGAAATACATAATCGAGATACTGTCCGACCTCTATGTAGTTCCTACCGAAACGAGATAAGTCTTTTACGAGTATAGTATTTATTACTCCCGTCTTGGCGTCGTCCAGCAAACGCTGAACTTCGGGTCTGTTAAACGTAGTTCCGGATACACCGTCGTCTATGTATTCGCCGTATATCTCGAAGCCGTGTTCTTCACAGTATTTTCTTAACATATGTCTTTGGTTTTCAATAGACAGAGATTCGCCGGAGCGTTCATCCTCTTGAGATAAGCGCATATATAACCCGACTATTTGTTTTTCCTGTTTCATAATGTTTTACCCCACGTTAGTGTAAGCCTGCTTTACGGCAAGCTGTTTTACGGTCTTGTTAAAGTCCTTACCGCCTTTGAAATAGCTCTTGACGGTATAGGTCTTTCCGTTGACCGTGATCTTTCTCGTAACCGACGGATGGAAGCAATACGGTAATTCACCATCGAATCCGCACTCCTCATTGTCGTCGATTGCATTTTGTCCTTGTTGTATCATAAGTTTTTAAGGTAACTTACACCTATGGCTGCACTTACTAATACATTTTTTCACCCCTGTTTTTAGGGTAATTCTTAAAAATTTTTTAATTTTATCCGTAAATAGCTATATATCTCCGTCGCATAGTGACAAAATATTCGTACACGGTAGACTGCACGCGTCCGAGTATCCGTCCTATTTCTGGATAGCTCAATCCCGTTATACGGCATTCGAGCGCAGTCTTCATATTGTCGGTTAAATTAAGGCTTTCGACTATTTTGTCATATTCGGTATAGTCCTGTTGTTCTTCTTCAGTTATTTCGACCGACGGCTCGTCCGCCTGCGCTTCTATATCCACGTTACGGTAATAATCGCGCGATTTGCGGTTTATAAGTTTCATTATCTTTTGAGAGCAAACGTTCCTCACCGTCAACGGCTTGCCCTTACTGTTGAATGCTATAACGTCGGTCAAGTGTTTTCCGAAATGTTCGCATAGAAATAACGCGCATTCCTGCACTAAATCGTATCCGTCGCTGAATACACGGTTTACTTTGTTCTTGCACTTAATATCTTCGTATAAATCGCTGTATATCTTTTGCATACGCATTCCCATATAAGCTGTAAGAAAGCGTGTTTGAGAAAAAGCTATGATTTCAGATATGGCTATTACGTTGTCGGGTGAAATCTCTTCTTGCATAACGTCGAAATCGAGTATATTCATTATTTCACCTCTTGAAAGTCGTCGAGAGATATTTTGTTTTCGTAAAATATACCAAACTCGAAATACAGTTTACCGTCTTTGTCGCGGAGTAACGGGAATGTATCTTGCGTTATCTTTCCGCACCGAGATATTGCTACGGTTATATTTTGACGGTAGAAATCTATGTCGATTATATTAAACGTGATCTCGTACTCTCCGTCGTCGTAAGAGAATTCGGAAAGATAATATTTTCTTACTTCGTTCTCTTGATTTACTTTTGCACTTGTTTCTTTCATTTTGGATTTACCTCCGAATATTTATTGCCTTTCGGCAACAACAAACAAGGCACAGGAAAAATCCAAAGAAAGAACACTTTAAAATACAGCTAATCCATAAGTCAACGAACAGTCAAAAAATCGGTGCGTGAGTGTTACACACACTTTACTTTTTCCGTGCCGATTTTTTGCCGTTGACTTATGGGTTTTCACTGTGCCAGCAACCACAAGCCGAAAGGCAATATATTCGGGGGTTGGGCGTGAATAGGATTGCTTTTTGCAGCTCTTTGCGGTATAATGTACCTATGAACGAACTTTATGACATTCTATATGACGATGATGAATGGGATGAATTCTTATTTCCGTGGCAACAGATGCGGCGTGAGGGTTACGGGTTTATATACATTAAAAACCCAAATTATCCTATGGACGACGATAGAGAGTATTTAATACGCAAGCCCACACCCAAAGAACGCCGAGAGATAGTTATAAATACCGTAATAGAGTGTAACGGCAGAACATTCAAGATCCACGCGCTCGCTCAAAGATTGGCTGTGTCGGACAGAACGATACAAACCATATTACGCCAATTACAAAAGGACGGACTAATACAAATAATCCCTAAATACGGTAAAGACGGCAAACAAAAAAGTAATGCATACAAATACATAGGTCCGCCGTGTGAAAGCTACGGTATGGGGTTAACACTCAAAGCTCTATACAGTATAAGTCAAGATGTAGGCTTTCGTGATTGGGCTTGGAAAACGCACGGATTCACTCACGATCAAAATTGGCATAATATTTATCCAATGTGCAAAGCGAAGTTCGAAAGGCGTGTGGCGAGAAAAGCATACTTGGAAGAAAATGGGCTACCGCTCGTTGTACCCGAAGATATAAAGTATTTTGTATTACGCTACGCTTATTGGAAAGGCAACAAAGATGACTTGGAAGAGTATGAATTTTATGAACAAAACAGGACTAAAAAGTATGCATTAGAGCCGCTGAACCGAACGGAAACGTTAAATATTTTCGGCATTACGTTAATCGTCGAAATAAACGGTTCAAAATATAATCCGCAAATAAAACTCATCGATGGGGACAGTAATAAACAGATAGCAGTCTTTTCTTGGTTCGACGAAAACGTTATAATCGGCGATTGCGACATAGACGAAGAAACCGTCGAACAGGTGCTCTTATTGGGCGACTTTACAACGAGATAAACAAAAAAAGTGCGGAGATAAAAATTTCTTCGCACTTTTTTTGTTATTCGGGGGTGAAAAAATGTATTAGTTTATGGAGGGCTAATTCATTCTTCTTGGCTGCAA
>JAMPEH010000147.1 GCA_023665245.1 Muribaculaceae bacterium | reverse complement strand
ATGGGCGCGGTCGCCATACACACAACACGTTCCTCCCACCCACAGAGGAAACAACAACCTACATTATCAGCCCTTGGCTACATTTGTCTATCGCCTACGGCTGTATCATCAAACGCCCTGTCGGGCAGAGAGGATATATCGCTCCGGGCGCGTCGGCTGACTCTACGCCTACGCCACGATGCGAGGCTACAAAGTCCATATCCGTGCAGCCTACGGCGCAGGGCGATGGAGGGCCGGCAGATTGTGACCAATGCTCACGGCTTGCGCTTGTTCACAAACTGCCTGTCGGCTCCACAAGTTACGCCGACACCCTTGTTCGCTCTTTGCACCGATACAGACTTTTCCACCTTTTCGCATCGTCAGCTCCGGCTCCGGCACAGCCAACACAACGCTCTGCGCACCTTGATTAAACGCCCACGCATCTGCGATGCTCCCCATACCCCAAAGTGCAGACGGCTTATCAACAGCAATACTCCGGCGATGCGGCCAACCGTTTCAGTTACTCCGAGCAGCCTACGGCTCACGGCAAGGGGAGGCCGGCAGATTGTTGTCGATGCTCTGTGCCATGCGCTCGCCATCAAACTGCCTGTCGGCTTCACAGGTTGCGCCGATACCTCCCTTTGCTGTTTGCTCCGAGTGCCTTTCACTCCTTTGTCCTCATCCACCTCCGTATCGCGCATGAACGCCATTACCGCACTTTGCCAACGTTCCGCCCCTCTCTCACAAGGTCTGTGAGCGAGGGAGAGCAGTGCTTTCGTTGCATCAAAATTGGCCAAAGCCATTTTTGACACCAACGAAAGCGATTTTACCGCGCAATGGGTGGGTTACTTGCTTGACGCTCTGCATATTCCGCACGGAGTGGAGGGAGGACGAGGAAAACGAGCGAGAGGGCGTGTGGGGGGTCTTCACAGACGGTGGCAGGGAGAAAATTTCTCCCTGCACCCACTTGAAAACGCCTAATCCGCTGTACGCTTGTCGATTGGCGTTTTGTCGGACTTTTCAACTCAGGGAGTGAAAAATCCGATTTTGGGTGAAATTTCCGATTTTAGTTAACAAAAGTTAATCGTCATTCACCCAAGATTTTGCCGTTCAGCAAAATCAAGTTGGACCGTTCCTTTCCAACACCTTCCCGCCGGGCCTTTCCTCCCCGGCACCCACCCTCGGAGGGCTTTCCTACTCCGAACCTCTCCCTTAGCCGTCTTTTCTCCAACCGAAAAGCCGTGCGATATTTGCTCCATAAATCATTATCACTATGGCAGGTTACACCAGTACAGCAAATATCGTTCTCACCGTCAACGGCAAACAGGCACAGAAGATGCTGACCCAACTCGAAAAGGACGCGAAGCGTCTGGAGCAGGGCATCTCCAAAGCCGCCGTTGTCGGTGACAAAGCCACGATGAAGAAACTTCAACGTGAGCTTAACAATACCAAGAAGATGATGGAGCAGTTGAAGGGCACCGCCTCAACTGCCGATGTCGTACTCCGTCGACTCGACAAGGCTACGCCCAAGGAGTTGAACAAGGCTCTCAAACAGCTACAACAGGAGTTGAACGGCATACAACGCGGCACTCCGGCATGGGATGCCCACGTTGCCAAAATCCGTATGGTAAAGGCTGAACTCTCCAAAGTTAACGCGACCCTGGCCACGCAGCAGTCACTCTGGAAGCGCATGAACAACTGGCTCAACAACGCCCAAACCGCAATCATGGCCGTTGCCGCCGCCGTGACCGGACTCATCATGGCAGCAAGAAAGGCCGTAAGTTCATACGCCGATATGGAGGAAACGATGGCTAACACAATCAAGTACACACGAATGACTGCCGCCGAGGTTGAAGAACTCAATGAGATCTTCAAGGGGATGGACACCCGACTCGCCCGTGAGCAGTTGAACCTGCTCGCTCAGGAGGGTGGTCGACTCGGTTATAACACCGTGGCCTCCGTCCGCGAGTATGTCGAGGCGGCGTCCATTATCAATGTGGCGCTCGTTGACCTCGGAGAGGGAGCGACACAGACCATTGCGAAGCTGAGTAACATCTTCGGCATGGAGGAAATGTATGGCGTCCGCGATTCAATGCTGAAAATTGGCTCTACTGTCAACCACCTCTCACAGAACTGTACCGCCGCCAAGCCCTTTATCGTTGAGTTTGCCCAACGAATGGCCGGTATAGGCTCGACCGCCAAAATGACTATCCCGGAAATCATGGCTTTTGCCGCCACTCTTGACGCTCACGGTCAAAAGGTGGAGATGTCGGCAACCGCCTTGCAGCGTACAATCATGGAATTGTACAAGAAGCCGGCGGAAATGGCGAAGAAAGTGGGCTTGGAAACCAACACCTTCATCGAAACATTGAATCGTTCGACCACCGAGGGCGTTATGATGTTTCTCGAAGCCCTGAACAAATTGGGCGAGAATCAGGCTCTTGCCGTTCTCTCGCCATTGTTCCAAGACCTCGGACTTGACGGTGCCCGTGTGTCCTCGGTGCTCTCAAACCTTTCTTCACATCTTGATTTCCTCCGTTGGCAGATGGGCGAAGCCGCCGAGGCGTTCCGCGAGGGTACATCTGCCTCCAACGAGTATGCAATCTTTAACAATACGGTACAGGCCAGTATTGACAAGGCTCGCAAAAGAGTCAGCGAGCTTGCAATAGAACTCGGAGAAAAATTATTTCCGCTGATGAAGCATATCTACACTTCATCATCGGTTTTCCTCCGAGTGCTCAATACCCTTGTCGATTTCATTGTCGAACACCGAAAGGCGATCGCCAACGTCATCAAGGTTATTGCCGTTTATTATGGTTGGATTGTGTTGGTCAAGACTGCCAGTGTCCTGTGGCACGCCGTTCTCGGAGTTGGCAAAGCCATAATGATAGCGTATCGAACTGCATTGATATTAGGCAGAATAGCCATGATTGCCTTTACACAAGGCATCGGCGCCGCTACTCATGCCTTCAAACTTCTGAATACAGTAGTTAAGGCAAATCCGTTCGGATTGTTGCTCTCTGTCCTTGCCGCAGTCTTCATTGCGGTAAAGGCTCTGTGCGACAGAACCTCCGAGTTTACCAAGAAGATGCGCGAGGCTCGCAACACTGCCGCCACTTTCGGTGCAGAGCTGAAAAAGGAGATGGTCACGATTGACACGTTGATTGGTCGTTTGAAGGCAGCGGAGAAAGGCACGAAGCAGTACAAGGAGGTCAAGGACGAAATACTCAAACAGTACGGCAAGTATCTGAAAGGCTTGATTAACGAGCGCGGTGAGATTAATAATCTAACCGCCGCCTACAACCGTCTTGCAGCAGCCGCCCGAATTGCCGCCAAGGAGCGGGCAATACAGACGGCTCGCGATACCGCCAACGAAACTTATGGCGATGCCATGAAAGAGTGGGCCGGGAAACTGCAACAGTCGCTTATTGACGAGGGTAAATCATTACAGGACGCTGTGCGCATAACGAATAGAGTTGTTTACGAATTGCAGACCACGGGAACACTCAATGCAAATCTTGTCGCTGAACTCCAAGCAATAAAGGGCAATCTGTGGGATGCCAAAGGATTGACCGACCACCCGGTGAACCTCGTCAATCAGATGATTGCCGGAACCACCGAATATAATGTGACGATGAGCGACATCGCCAATCTTGAACGCGAGGAAAATCCTCTCGCTGAATACACGGAGGCTGAACTTCGTAGAATGATTGCCGATTTTGAACCGAAAGCAGCCGCCGGACAGGGTGGGCGTATCGTTATTGGTATGCGAGGGCAGAATCCAACGGTCAAGAATCTTTCTGCAACAGAACTTGCAGAATTTCTTGAAGAAGCTCGCGCACGTTTGTCACTTATGGAATCCCCCTCCGAGGATATTGTAGCCGGAAATCCCGACTTCACCCTTGACGATTATACACCTTACGAAACAGACGCTGACCGCCGTAAGGCTGAACAGGAGCGTAAGAAAGAGGAAGCCGCCCAAAGGCGAGCCGAAACCAAAGCCAAGCAGGAATTTAAATCAGAGTTGAACGATGCCAAAGGTGTTTGGGAAGCCGCCGACGCTCAAAATATTTCGGACTTTTCAGCCGGACTGAAATCTTGGACACAGTTCTTGCTCGACAAGCATAATGCTGAAATGGCTTATTTCGATGAAAGAGCCAAAATCTACAAAAAATGGAATCTCGAAGAAGACGAGGACTATCAAGAACTGCTGAAGAAGAAAGCTGAGGCTGAGGCAGCATGGCTCAAAAAGAATGCAGCTCTGAAAGTCGAGGAGGCCAAGCGTCTGCAACAGGCAGAGGAAACACAGGCGCAGATGGATGCCGCCACTCCCGGCAATGTGCTCTACGGCAACGAGGAAGCATTGCAGCAAAAGCTGTTTGAAATCCGAATGAGGTATCTACGGCAAATGCAAGCCGCCTTTCAAAACACCACGGAGGAATACCATAACTATGCCGTTCAGATTGAACAAGCCGAAGCCGCAGAGCAGCTACGCCGTCAGAAGCTCTATGCTCAGCGCATTGCTGAGTGGAAGAAGAAGTATGAGTATCAGGAGGCCGGTGCCCGAATGAAGCTCGAACTTGACCTCCTTGAAGAAATACACGACAAGCAGTTAATCTCCGAGGAAGAATATCAACGTGCCAAGCGTGATATTCAGAAGAAATACGCCACCGAGTATCTGCCTGATTCAGCCAAACCCGATTCGGGATCGGCTTCGATGATGGCCGAGCAGAAGAAGCGCGACCTCGATATTGTGGCCGACCTTGAAAAGCAGGGTGTCCTTACCCACGAGCAAGCTGAGAAAGCCAAGGACCGCATCAACAAGGCATATTCCAAGAAGCAGCTCGATGCAGTGCGTAAGTTCGGTTCTACCGAAACCAACCACCTCCTTGACATTTACGAGGCGTGGCAGAATTTCTTCAACTCCACCGAAGAGGACGGCGGCAACTGGGCCACACGTCTCGCCGCTCTCGCTTCTTCGGTCTTTGCCGTCATGACTGCCGGGATGCAACAGGCATCCGAGTACATGCAGGCGTGTGCCGACCTTGAAACGGCAAAGGTGGAGAAGAAATATGACCGCGAAATCGAGTTGGCAGAGGGCAATTCATATAAGGTAAAGAAAGCCGAAAAGGATAAGGAAAAGGAGATTGCCAAAATCAAGAATGAGACCAACCGCAAAATGTTTGCTATGCAAATCATTCAAGCGGTTGCGCAGACGGCAACCAACGCCATCAACGCCTACGGTTCTGCGGCTGCAGTCCCGGTTATCGGCTATATCCTTGCGCCTATCGCTGCCGGAATGGCCGTGGCCGCAGGTATGCTCCAAATCGCAACAATTAAAAAGCAGCAACAGGCCAGTGAGGCGCAAGGCTATGCCGAGGGCGGGTTTACCCCTCCCGGCGGCAAGTATGAGGAAGCAGGTGTCGTTCACAAAGGGGAATGGGTTGCTTCGCAAGCCCTTGTCAATAATCCCCGAACCCGCCCATTGTTGGAGGCTCTGGACTATGCGCAGCGTACCAACACAATCGGCTCAATAAGAATGTCCGATGTGTCGAGGACAATAACCGCTCCCGCAGTTCTCGCAGCGCAGCCGTCTGCCGCTCCTACCATAGTGAACAACACCTACATGACGGCTCCGACCGCTGACAATTCAACTTTAGAGTCCACTCTCAAAAGGTTGAATGATAGACTCAACGAGCCTATGGGAGCAATCGTAACCGTAGCCGGTGCCTACGGCATCGAAAGAGCCAAAGAGGAATATGACCTGCTCATGCGTAACAAATCTCCCAAATCAAAAAAATAAAATCCGCTATGCAGATTTATGTCAATAATAAACTTGCCGCTCTCAAAAAGGGAACGAGCTTCGAGTACGTCAGTGAAAACAGAATGTTTTCAGGCTCTGACGGTTATACTCTCACCATAACCTTTCCGCTGAAAGATTGCTCTCAGAACATCGCTATCTTCGGCCACATCAACCGTGCCGATGTGGCGGCGCAAAAGGTTATCTTCGACTGCGAGATACGCGACAAGGGCTTCTACAAGTTCGGCTCAATCACCATCACCGAAATCAACGAGACCGAGGTCAAGACGCAGTTCTTGGAGGGTCGCTCCGAACAAAACTTTGACAAGACTTTTGATAAGGTCTATATCAACGAACTTGACCTCGGTAGCCCGACTTATCGCTCCATCTCTCAGATTACACCCTCACAGGCATGGCAGCC
>JAMPEH010000146.1 GCA_023665245.1 Muribaculaceae bacterium | reverse complement strand
GCCGGAGTGGTTCCGCCCGCAGCGGGCGCAGCCGGGGCCGGGGTCACGACGGGGGCGGGGGTGGGATCAATGTACCAGCGTCCATCGTCCTTCTGGTATTTGATATGACCCTCAGCAATATACTCGTCATCCGGCTCGGTAGAGTAGTTTCCGCCGGTGATGAAGCCGGTGATGTATGTGCTGGTAATCGCATTGGAAGTGCGTTTGCTCGCATTGTCATTACGATATGGATCTTGCTGCGGATTCCTTTTGTCAATATTTGTAAACGCGCCGCCCGAAATGCTGATTTCAATGCCAGCGGACGGTGCACCTCCCCCATAGTCATTTTCAAACAGCGCATAGTATCCCTCGATCACGCCGCCAGAAACCTTAACTATGATAGGCAATTCTGTTACATGCTGGGAAATTGAGATGCCCGCGCCAAGAACTGTTCCGCCGCTTCTATTCGCCGAAGCAGCAAAACCGTAGTAGGTGTCATTATACGTATAATCTGCAATAATGGTACCGCCATGCACATTAAGGGTACCGCCGCGCATCTCAATGCCGCCCAAACCTTTTATGTAGGCGCCATCCTGAACATTGACTTCCCCACGGTTCGGATGGAAGATTGCTTGTGCTCCGCTTGAGATAATCTGTGCACCACCTTGGATCGTGATCACCTGATCGTCACCACTGGCCCCTTCTGTTCCGTTATTGCTGATGGCAGCAAAATATGTCTCTACTTTTCCGTAAACATCTACCGTGGTACCATCGTTCTGAAGCACAATGCCAAAACCACAAACCGCCTCAATGGTACACCCGGCATTTACAATCGCTGCTGCGCCGGCGCTAAGCTGTAGCACCTTATTATTATTAAGCCCTGCTGTTGAAAAATCATTAGTGGAGAAAGTATTCCTCAGTGTCAGGGAAGTGCCATTCTCTCCGCCAAGGGTCAAACGACCTCCGTTTACCCACTTGATACAGTTCGAGAGATTTTCCTGAACGATCGTGCCATTGTCGAACGTAACTGTTGAATTGCCAAGGAACAGCGGCTTCTTGATGTTACCGGATACCGTATTCCCGCCAAGGTCAATAGTCAGGTTTTTGTTGATATTTACAGTTTCGGTCAGTTCAACATCCTTGAGCAGAATGACCGTGTCGCCATCCTCTGCCGCCGCAACTGCCTCGGCCAGGGTGGGATAACCAATGCCGTTCACCGATGCCACATCATCGGTGCTGATTTTCGGAACAACATAGCCGTCTTTCTGCATATAAACGGACAAATCGAGATATTCCTCGACGACGTCCTTGAACCAGCCGCCGGTGATATTGATGTCAGCCGTTCCATCCGTTATGATGCTGCCGTTCACATAGCCGCCAGACACGTTCAGGACGCTGCTCTCACCCTTGACCACAACATCACCGTTGATGCTGCCGCCCTCGACCGTCACTACGTCCTGGGTCGTTGCAGAAATGCCAGCCGTATCTCCCTTGACGGTTCCGCTGACAATGGTCACGCTTCCGAAAGGCTTCTCTGTTGCCCCGCCGCCGTTCACATTGATGCCATAGGCCTTGCCTTCAACGGTCCCGCCATTAACGATGGCCTTCCCGGTGGACACAACAAACAACCCATAGCTGTTTCCGAAAAACCGGCTGCCTTCCCCTGCAATGATCGTGCCCCGGCTCCACACGGCAGCGGCCGGCGCTGTAACAGTTGCATTCTCAACAGTGATCGTACTGTTATCGTATGCATAGAGGCCATAGTTTCCGGTGCTGACAATATCTCCGTTTTGCAGCTGGACATGGCTCTTGCCCTTCGTCCAAATGCACATATTGCTGCTTGATCTTATCGTATGCCCATTCAGGTCGAGGGTCAGATCCTTGTCGACCGTAAGTTCCTCAGCTGCCGCTGTAATATCGACATCGCTGAGCAGAGTGACCGTGCTGCCTGCCGGAGCGCTGTTGATCGCATCCTGCAAGCTGCTGTAATAGCTGCCGCCGACCTCAGCCGCTGCATTGATCGTCGAAATGCCGGCCGGCGCACCGATGGCGGAAGCATCGCTGACGCTGACCACGCCGTTTTCTACGCGGATCGGCTTGCTTCCAGCGGCCTTGCTCTGCACAGTGCCGTCCAAAATCGCTGCTGTGCCGCCGTTCACTACGGCCAGAATGGTCTCGTTCTTCTGTGTCTCGTTTTTCAGGATGCCGCCATTGCGCAGCTCAAAGCTGCCGCCATCCACAAGGATCAGCGGGCTGTCCGGGGCTTCCGTGGTGCCATAACGGCCGGACAGGGTAGCATGATCCACAACAAGGCTTCCATATACAACGATCATGCTTTCTGTTCCGGTGCGCACGAGACGGCCCAGGCCATTCTCCACCTTATCCGCACCGGTCAACACGATCGAAGCACCCGTTTCAATACGCAAGGAACCACTTACCGGGATCCGTGCCGCAAGATGAATGTAAACCGTCTGCCCGGCCGCCGCATTGGCCGCGTTAAACGCTGCCCTGAGCTCATTGCCGCTTTTTACAATGTACGGGGCGTCCTTGGTGCCATCACCCTCCGGCGAATTTTCCGCCTGCTCCACCGGCACCTCATCGGCCATAAGGGAAATGCCTGCTTCCTCTTCGGCGTCCGCGTCGGCTTCGTCGGCGTCCTCGTCAGCCTCGTCAGCGTCTTCACCGGCCTCGTCGGCGTCTTCACCGGCCTCGTCGGCGTCTTCGCCGGCCTCGTCGGCGTCCTCGCCGGCCTTGTCGGCGTCTTCACCGGCCTCGTCGGCGTCTTCGCCGGCCTCGTCGGCGTCCGCGTTGACCTCATTGGCGTCCGCGTCGACCTCATTGGCGTCGTCGGTGTCGTCGCCGGCGTCTGTATTCACCTCACCGGCATCGTCGGCCGGGGGCTCCCCGTCCCCAGCTTCCCAGGCAATCACACCGACCTCTTCCCCCTCTGCCGCAAAAACGCTCGTAGTGGGCAGATAGCCCGCAAGCACGGCAAAGGCAAGAAGCCCGCACAAAAGGCGCTTTGCCTTTTTGCCAAAGTCTTCCTTCATGCTTTCTCCTCCTCTTGATAGCGTGAATGGGCACGGCCCTGCAGCCGGACAGCCCGGCCGCCGGGTGTGCGGCATGGATGCCGCACACCATCCGCATTTTTATGGGATTCAATAATATAAGTCTCTTTATAAGTCTCTTTTCGCGGGGCATATTGCTCAATTTTTCAAAAAATTTTTGAAAAATTTCCCCCGGGCCCTGTTTTGCGGGCCGCCGCGCCGGTTTTTGCGCTTTTTGCCCGGAAAAGGGCGCGGAGGAAGCCCCCCCGCGCCCTTTTATAATGATCACCGAATGATAAGGCCGGCCGCCCGGCCCCACTTACAGCGCAAAGTACCGTCTGGCGTTGTTAAAGCAGATATCCTCAGGCACCGGGATATCAGGCAGGCGCTAAAACGGATCGCTATGCGTTCCTGTCCGGGTGAGGTATAAAATCAGGTCGCGCCCGTCCACTTCGTAGATCAGCAGCCAGTCCGGGGTGATGTGGCACTCCCGGCAGCCGGCATAATCCCCGGTGAGATCATGATCCCTGTTCTTCGCCGGCAGCGGCTCTCCTGCCGCCAGCTTTTTAATGATGTCCCTCAGCAGGTCCATGTCATAGCCCCGCTTCTTTGCCCGTTTCACATCCTTCTGGAATTTGGAGGTCGGCCTCACGTTATACATCGGCAAGCAGCTCCTCCATCATCTGATCGATATCGGTATAGGTCCTGCCCAGGCCGGGGTCGGCCTTCATCCTCTTTACCTCCCGGATCGCTTCGGCGGTTTCCGTATTCGGAACATCGCCGCCGATTTCAAACGGGATCCTATACTCCCGCACCGTCTTCTTTGCAAAAATATTAAAGGCCGTTGTCATGGTCATTCCCATATCAGAGCAGAACGCCTCAAACTGCCGCTTCAGGTCTGCATCCATGCGGATATTGATATTTGTACTTGCCACAAACAGCATCTCCTTTCATCTTTGTTATATCTATTGTATGCTGTTTTATTTACAATGTCAACACGATGCTTGCCTCATCTCATTTCACACAACGGCTGCCCGGAGCATGCTCCGGCAATTTCACCCATTCAAATGAAGGGCGCGGAGGAAGCCCCCCCCGCGCCCTTTTATAATGATCACCGAATGATAATAAGGCCGGCCGCCCAACCCCGCTTACAGCGCAAAGTACCGCTTGGCGTTGTTGAAGCAGATATCCTCGACCATCGCGCCGAGAGACGCCATGTCGGCCGGGTACTCACCGTTCTCGACCCAGCCGCCGATGAGGTTGCACATCACGCGGCGGAAGTACTCGTGCCGGGTGTAGGAGAGGAAGCTGCGGCTGTCGGTAAGCATGCCGATGAAGTTGCCCAGCAGGCCCAGGTTGGCAAGGCTGGTCCTCTGAGCGATCATGCCGGTTTTGGTGTCGTTGTACCACCAGCCGCTGCCCAGCTGGATCTTGCCCGGCACCTCGGTGCCCTGGAAGGCGCCCAGGATGGTGGCAAGCAGGTCATTGTCCGCCCCGTTGAGGCTGTACAGGATGACCTTGGGCAGCTCGCCGGTCTGGTCCAGCGCGTCCATGTAGCCGCATATCGCCTCGCCGCAGCTGACGGTGGCCACCGTGTCAAAGCCGGTATCCGGCCCAAGCTGTTTGAACATGCGGGTGTTGGCGTTGCGCAGGCAGTTGTAGTGGATCTGCATGGCCCAGCCGTGTCTGGCGTACTCGCGGCCGAGGTGCAGCAGCACCGCGGTCTGGTACTTTTCGGCCTCCTCCCTGGTGACCGTCCCGCCGGCCATGGCCTTGTGGAAGATGGCGGTGACCTCTTCATCGCCGGCCGGGCGGTAGGGCACATAGTCGATGCCCTGGTCGGACGCGCGGCAGCCCAGCGCGTCGAAGGCCTCGATGCGGGCCGAGAGGGCCCTGCGCACACAGTTGATGCAGCCCAGCTCGATGCCGGCCGCCTCGCCCAGCTGCTTCATGTACCCGGCAAAGCCGGGCTTGTGGATGTTGATGGCCTTGTCCGGCCGGAAGGAGGGGCAGACCTTGGTCTCGAAGCTCTCGTCCGCCGCCAGCTTCTTGTGCCATTCAAGGTCGTCACAGGGGTCGTCGGTGGTGCCGATCATTGCCACCCTGCTCTGGCGGATGAGGCCGCGCACGGTCATGTCGGGGTCATTCTGCAGCTTGTCATTGCAGAGGTTCCAGACCTCCTCGGCGGTATCGCCGTTGAGCACGCCGGTATAGCCGAAGAAGCGCTGCAGCTCAAGGTGGCACCAGTGGTACATGGGGTTGCCGATGGCCTTGGGCAGGGCCTCGGCGAATTTCTGGAACTTCTCGCGGTCGGACGCCGGGCCGGTGATGTATTTCTCATCCACCCCGTTTGAGCGCATGACACGCCACTTGTAGTGGTCGCCGCCCAGCCAGACCTGGGTGATGTTGTCAAAACGGCGGTCCTCAAAAATCTCTTTGGGGCTGACATGGCAGTGGTAATCGACGATGGGCATGCCGGCGGCATGGCTGTGGAAGAGGGTTTTTGCGGTTTCGGTCTCGAGCAGGAAATCCTTGTCCATAAACGGTTTCATGGCGGTACACTCCTTATTTATTGGGCCGCCTTTTGAGGGCGGCGTGTATTGCGGCGGGATGGCAGAGCCGGGCCGCGGGCGCCCTCCGCACGGCGGGGGCATGAGGTTCAGACGGCGGCAAGACGGCGGTGCAAGGTCTCGCGCACCGCGCCGGGGCCGGCAAGCTCCTCGACAAAGATGGCCTCGATGGTGTCGGCCAGGCCGGCGGCGACAAGGTCGGTGCCGAAGATGACCGGGTTGGCGAGGATCTCTTTGAGCTGCCCGGTGTAGCTTTCGGGCTTGCCGGGCCGGATGCCGGCCAGCTTGGCCTGCAGGTCGTCCTTCATGGGGTCGGACGAGACCTCCATCGGCCTGCCCTCATCGTCAACGGCCAGCAGGTAGCGGAGCCAGCCGGCCAGCGCCAGCGGCAGGGCAACCAGGGTGCCGAGGTCCCTGCCGGAGGCAAGGTAGCTCTTGACCGTCTCGCCGAACCGGATGCCCACCTTCTGGCTGGTGTCGGTGGCGATGCGCTGGGGCGCGTCCGGCATGAAGGGGTTGGGCAGCCGCTCCTCCACCACCTCGTCAATGAAGGCTTTGGGGCTGAGGATGCCGGGGTCGACCACGACCGGCAGGCCCTCCTTGTAGCCCAGCGTCTTGACCAGCTTTACAAGGTCCTCGTCCT
>JAMPEH010000145.1 GCA_023665245.1 Muribaculaceae bacterium | reverse complement strand
TCAGTCCGCAGTCACGCAACTCGTTGCGCAAAGCCGTGGAGCTGGTCTATTCCGATGGCATCGTCTCTACCGACGAATATGAGCTGATTCACGATAACAAACTCGCTCAGGTACGTTTTCTTGTCAACAATGCCATGGTGAAGGTGCCCTCCTCGAAACTCCGCACGCCGCGAATCGCCTATGCAAAAATCGACAGCATGATGACCGACCCCGACATGCGCAAGGCTATGTCACAGATTCAGCTCTCCAACCGGTTGAGCCCGAATGTGTCAATCGACTCCGTCGTGTCGCGTCAGCTCTATAACGAACGTATTCAGCAGGTCAATGCTGCAATAGGAGTGATACAACAGGGTGAGCGAATAATCGACCGCGGCGACCGGGTGACGCCGCAGCTCTACGCAATACTGACCACCTACACCCATATGCTTGACTCGCGTAACTACACCGACACCCGCGGCGGCTATGCAGTGTTTGTCGGTCAGGCACTCTTCGTCATACTTCTTTTCGCCGCGTTATACACGTTTCTTGCGATGTTCCGCCGTCGCATCTTCGACAATCTTCACCACCTGTCGGCAATAATGATTGCCGTAATGGGGTTGTACATCCTTGCCAATATCGTTGCCGCAAACATCTCTTCGGGAATCTACCTGATACCGTTTGCCATACTGCCCGTCATGTTAGTGGTGTTCTTCGACTCGCGTACTGCCCAGTTCGGTTTGATTGTCGAGACGCTGCTATGTACGTCGCTCGCCACCTCTCCCTTTGAATTTGTCTACATACAGACAATGGCGGGAATGACGGCAATCTTCACCCTGCGCGAATTGACCCGTCGCTCACAGCTGCTGCAGACCGCATTGGCGGTGTTCATCGTCTATACACTCAGCTACGTTGCCGTGGAGCTGATGCAGTCGGGAGGACTGTCGTCGATTACATGGCGGCTGATAGGCTATTTCGCCATTAATTCGGTACTGATATCGTTTGCCTACGTGCTGATATTCATCTTTGAAAAGCTATTCGGACTCACGTCGATGGTGACGTTGGTTGAGTTGTCAGACATTAACAATCCGGTGCTTCGCGAGTTGTCGGAAAAATGTCCCGGCACATTCCAGCATTCAATGTCGGTGAGCAATCTAGCCGGCGACGCAGCGCGTAAAATCAATGCCAATCCGCTGATTGTGCGTGCCGGCGCGCTTTATCACGACATTGGGAAAATAAAGAATCCGGCTTTCTTCACCGAGAATCAGCACGGCGTCAATCCTCATAACGCTCTCGACCCCGTGAAGAGTGCATCGATTATCATTGGTCACGTGACCGAAGGGTTGCGCATGGCAGAGAAAGAGAAATTTCCGGGTGTAATATTCGACATGATAGCACAACACCATGGCAAGGGAGTTGCAAAATATTTCTATACGACCTATTGCAATGCCCATCAGGGCGAGACAGTCGACCCTACACCGTTCACCTATCCCGGTCCTAACCCGCAGACCCGCGAAGCCTCGCTGCTGATGATGGCCGATTCGGTCGAGGCAGCGTCGCGTTCACTCAAGGAATACTCTACTGAGACAATATCGCGCTTGGTCAACAGCATAATCGACAGCCAGATTGAGGCGGGACTTCACGCCGAGTCACCCCTGTCGTTTGCCGACATAAAGATGATTAAAGAAGCGTTTATACAACGACTGCGCACAATCTATCACGTAAGAATCGCATATCCTAAATAACTACCCTATGAATCTACCTCTCAATCCTCCCGACAGCAATTACGTTATAACAATAGGCAGGCAGTTTGGCAGTGGCGGACGCGAACTCGGTCGTCATCTCGCCGATGCTTTCGGCATACAGTATTACGACAAGGAGCTGCTCGTAGAGGCTGCCAAGCATACGGGTATGAGTACCGAATTTTTTGAAAATTCCGACGAACGCGTACCCACGTTTCTCAGCGGCGTCTTCTCTTTCAACATGGGGGTGAATCCCAATATCTGGTACTCCGGTTCCAGCTCTATTCCCGATGATAATATCTACGCTTCGCAGAGCGACGTAATCCGCAAATTGGCATCGGGACCTACTCCCTGCGTCATTGTAGGGCGCAGCGCCGACTACGTCCTGCGAGATCATCCGCGTGCGCTCCACCTGTTTGTCCATGCGCCCGAAGACGAGTGTGTCAAGCGTATCATGCAACGTGGTGACTGCCCCACCGAGTCCGAGGCTCGTGCGCGCGCACGCAAGGTCAACAAGCTGCGTTCCAATTTCTATAATTTCTATACCGACAAGCGTTGGGGCGATTCCACTACCTACGATCTCACTTTCGACTCTTCCAAAATCAACATGGGCGACGCTGTGGCTATTATCGCCGAGTATATCCGTCGACGTTTTGGAATAGATCCTTACAATCCAATATCATTATGACATCATTGAATCGACTTACCGCTGCCATTATAGCATCGGCAGCTGCCATTATGCCCGCTTTGGCTCAGACCGAAGCCGGATTCGACTTCTCGACCCAGCGCGGTGAGAAACAGGTCACCAATCCCGTTCCGGGTAAAATAATCACCGACCGACCGTTTGTAGTCAACCCTACTCCTGCAAAGATTGAGATTGCCTCGCCGTCGAGGATGCTCGATGTGTCGAAAGGATTAAACGTTAAAAATGTCGACAAGCGCGTTGCAGAAAAGACCGCGTTTATAACTCCCTCCTCCAAAGGACCCAAACTTAAAGTCGAAATTGGCGACAAGGCTCTAAAAGCCGGTGTCGACAACCGCTCCGGTGCCTATCGCCTCACTGTAGGACCCAAGGAAATTACAATCCTCGCCGTTGACGAACCCGCCGCTTTCTATGCGTTGCAGTCACTGCGTCAGGTCCTTGAATCGACCGCTACACCGGGAATGATTCCGTGCATGACAATCGACGACAGCCCGTCGCTGCTCCACCGAGGAGTTGTCGAGGGATTCTACGGCACTCCGTGGAGCCACGACGTGAGACTCTCGCTCATCGATTTCTACGGTAAGAACAAGCTCAATACCTATATCTACGGTCCAAAGGACGACCCCTATCACAGCAGTCCAAACTGGCGACTCCCTTATCCCGACGATCAGGCTGCCAAAATCAAGGAATTGGTAGAGGCATGCAACGACAATTACGTGAAATTCGTGTGGGCAATCCATCCGGGAAAAGACATCAAGTGGAACGAGGAAGACTATCAGAATCTGTTGAAGAAATTCAACGTCATGTACAATCTCGGAGTCCGCTCGTTCGCGCTCTTCTTCGATGACATTTCGGGTGAGGGAACCAACCCCATGAAGCAGATTGAATTGCTCAACCGGCTCAACCGCGAGTTTGTCAAAGCCAAAGGCGATGTCGACAACCTCACGATGTGCCCCACCGACTATTCGCGCCTGTGGGCCAACCCAACCGAGAACGGCTCGCTTGCGATTTTCGGTCGTCACCTCGACCCGGATATCAATGTGATGTATACCGGCGACGTAGTTTGTTCCGACCTTACCCCAAACACTATAGAGTTTCTCGACTCGCGCATAAAACGCCCCGGATATTATTGGTGGAACTTCCCCGTCAGCGACTATTGCCGCAACTATATACTTCAGGGTCCCTCCTACGGTCTCGACACCACGCTGACCGACCGGGAGTTGGTGGCATTCGTGAGTAACCCCATGGAACATGGCGAAGCCTCCAAGCTCGCTCTCTATGGTGTGGCAGATTACACGTGGAACATCCCTGCCTATAACCCCATGGACAGCTGGGAACGCGGACTGCGGCTGCTTATGCCCGAGGCACATGAAGCCTACCGCACGTTTGCAATCCATTCTGCCGATACCGAGACCGGCTATCGTCGCGACGAATCGTGGGAGACCAAGACTTTCCCGTTTGACAACTACACCCCGGAGCAGTTCAACCGCCTGCGCGAGGATTTCGAGAAAGTTGCCGAGGCTCCGGCTGTCATCGAGAATCGGGCTTCCAACAAGCAGCTTGTGAAGGAACTGAAGCCGTGGCTCGACGAATTTGCCAAGATAGGTCAACGCGGATTGCGTACGCTCGACCTTATAAAAATGTATCCCACAGCCGGCAATGCCGACTTCTGGAGCGCATACGTGAACAACATGATGTCGGCTGAGGACCTGGCTGCCTTTGACGCCCATCGTTCCGGCACCATGAAGCTCCACCCGTTCTACGTCAATACAATGAGCGACCTTCTCGCTGACTTCTATCATCGCCTGTCGGGCAACGTGGCTGCCATGTACTCGGGAATCGGAGTGTATCCCAACCTCGGCACCAAGGACGACAAACTCATGCTCGACGACAGTCTCACAACCTATTTCAATTCGGGTCGCGGACAGCGTCCCGGTCATTGGATCGGTCTCGACCTCAAGACCGTGCGCCCCGTCCATGAGATAAATATCCGCCAGGGTCGCAACGATGTCGACGACACCGACTACTATGACCATGCCATACTTGAGTCGTCGGTCGACGGCAAATCATGGAAGCAGATTGGCGACACTCTGCGAAACCAATACGTAATCTCCTGGACCGGTGAGCCTGTCGATGCCCGATTCCTGCGCCTTCGTCGACTCGACTCGAAAAACACCCACTGGATGACAATACGCACGTTTGAGGTCAACCCCGCCAATCCGGCGTTTCTACCGTTTGCAATTGAGGCTGCCGACCCCCGGCAGTTTGCCCGTGCATTTGACTCCAATCCCGAGACGTCGTTCAAGCTCCGTGACGGCTCCGTATCGTTCACGACCAACGGTCAGCGCAAGTCAATCAAGTTGTTGACAGGTAAGGACACATTCTTAACCATAAGTCAGCTCGACAGCAACGGAAATCAGCTCTCTGCCCAATCGCTTTCAACTCCCTATGGCGAGATTGAAGTCAACCCGTCGACCTCCAAAATTGTAATCGACGGCACTGCAACAATCTATGAGATAGTAATTTAAGGCTAATAAGGCTAAAGAGACGAGAAAGGCAAGTCCGGTGGAGCCGGACTTGCCTTCTTAGTCTTTAGTTAGCCTCAAATCAGCAATCTTCAGGCTCAGTCGACATGTAATGCTCACGAGGATGATCACAAGCCGGACATTTTGCAGGCGGCTCGGTACCCGTGTATTCAAAACCGCATACGAGGCAACGCCACTTAATAGGTTTGTCACGCTTCCACACGGTTCCTGTCTCCACCTGCTTCAGATAGCGGCGGAAACGCTCTTCGTGGTGACGTTCAATCTTGGCAATCTCACGGAAGTGTGACGCGATTTCTATGAAACCCTCTTCAGTCGCAATCTCAGCAGCAGCAAGATACTGTTCAACACCCTCTTCCTTTTCTCCTGCAATGGCCTGCCGGAGGTTAGAGGCAGTGTCGCCGATAGTGCCCGCACTCACTGTTGCAGGAATCTCGACTCCACCTCCCTGAAGATACTTGAAGAAGATTTTTGCATGCCGCAATTCATTGGCGGCAGTGTCATCAAAAATTTTGGCTATGGGGAAGTAGTTCTCTTTGGTGGCCTGAGTACTGTAAAACGTATAGCGTGAATAGGCCGTTGATTCACTGACATATGCCAATACAAGGCACTGTTCTGTGCGAGTGCCCTTTATGCTCCGGGTAACTGTTTCTTGACTCATCGTTAACTAATTTTTAATTTGTTAGACTATGTATATAACAATATGCAGTAAAAATTGTTTTTTTGAAGGCTATGGAAAAGCAATTCAAGTCGGCAAAATAAGTCCATCGACCTGAACATCTTGAGATTATGTTTCTTAAATTCAATCATATCGACGTAATAGACGCATATAACCCTTGTAGGTTCTCCGGAAATAGGGTATGTAGAAGATAAAATCCATCAGTCTTTCTAAAATACTGCCGGCAGTTGACCGCAGTTGGTGGAATATTCCTAAAATTTAACACTCACAATAACCGATAATTAAAAGAAAAATAATAACTTTGCAAAATCCGATATGGATAACTCACACGAGTGATTCACACAGATTGACACATAACCGAGAATCGCTCCCTGAGAAAAAAGGGGATGACCGGTTTTGACAGCGTGATGAGGTGGTGTGTAAGCATGCAGAGCGATGATGCCCACGCTCTTTAATCAGAGACATCAAAAATTCAAATGGCGAAAACAACTACGCTCTTGCTGCTTGATTGAAGAATAGTAAATCAGCTTAATCTCCGCGACAGTCGCAGAGACAAGACATCGCCCGATTGTCGTCGTCCCGAGACTAATCGACAAGGCGGTGCAGGTAAATCG
>JAMPEH010000144.1 GCA_023665245.1 Muribaculaceae bacterium | reverse complement strand
TTGTAGGGTATGTCTCCGACGAGGTGCAGTTCCGCGCAAAAGAGGTGGCCATCCGGAAAGTGTCGGGATATACTGCGGCTCAGATTGTGAAACTTTTCATCATTGACATTCTCAAGATTGCCATCCCAGCCACCATAGTCGGCGGTCTGATTGCAATACCGGTGGGGCAGAGGTGGCTCTCGCAGTTTATGGAGCAAACCTCGCTCGCGCCATGGCTCAATATCATGCTTGCCGCCTTACTCTTGATCATTATAATGACGGTGGTGGCACTCAACACTCTCTCGATTGCACGTGACAATCCGGTGAGCCATCTTCACAGGGAATGACCGACAAATATTTGCATCAATACGAAAAATTCATTAATTTTGTGGTGAATTTTCAATACACGACGTTATGAACAGCAAAACATTACTTTCTCTCGGCATCATGCTTTCCATGTCTGCATCCGCTTTCGGTTGGGGACAGAAGGGACATGATGTGACTGCCTACATTGCAGAGAAACACCTCACTCCGGCAGCCAAGGCCGCTGTGGACAACATTTACGACGGAAAATCACTTGTATATTGGGCAAACTGGCCAGACAATGCCTGCCACACTCCCGAATATGCCTACACCAAGACCTGGCACTACCGCAACATCGATGCCGGCAACGACTACGACACCTTCCCCCGCAATGAAAACGGCGATGTCACCACAGCCATCAAGGAGCAATATGCAATCCTTGCCGACCCCAAAGCCAGCAAGGAAGACAAAAAGTTAGCACTGATTTTACTTGTGCATTTCTGCGGCGACATTCACCAGCCCATGCACATGGGCCATCTTTCCGACCTCGGCGGCAATCAGGTGAAACTTAAATTCTTCGGCAAGAACACAAATCTCCACAGCATCTGGGACTCAGGTGTGCTGGAATCAGGCCACAACTGGTCGCACACCGAATGGGCAAACCAAATTGACCGCATTTCTGCTGAAGAGGCCAAGCAAATCATCGCCTCCGCCGACCCCAACGACTGGGGCAAGGAATGCTTTGCTTACGCCACCAAGATTTATGACACTACTCCCGCAGGCTCCGAACTCAGTTATGACTACGTGGCCGAATGGACTCCTCTGATTGAGCAGCAGCTTCTGAAAGGTGGTCTTCGCCTGGCAGACTTGCTCAACACACTTTTTGACCCCAGCTACACTAAGTGAACGACCAACCCCCATTGAATCTGCCTCCGATTGAGTTGAGATTCCGAATGGAAGACGGAATACTGAAAGTGTTCGACATGCTCCGTTCGAAATACGTGGCTCTTACTCCGGAGGAATACGTGAGGCAGCATTTCACTGCTTGGCTCACCGGCGACCTGCAATATCCGAAGTCGCTCGTAAGCAATGAAGTGTCGATAATGCTCAACAATACCCGCCGTCGCTGCGACACAGTTGTGTTTCGCAGCGACGGTAGTCCGCTTATGATTGTGGAGTATAAGGCCCCTACGGTCACCATCAACCAGGAGGTGTTCGACCAGATAGCACGCTACAACCTCGTGCTCCGGTCCCGTTTCCTCGTTGTGAGCAACGGCATCAACCATTATTGCTGCGAAATGCACTACGAATCTGACTCCTACACTTTTCTCCCCGAAATACCGAAATATGACAGAAACCAATTATAATTACCTCGATTTGCTCAACGACCAGCAGCGTGAGGCCGTGGTCTATAAAGACGGTCCGGCCCTCGTCATTGCCGGAGCCGGTTCGGGCAAGACCCGTGTGCTTACATACAAGATTGTGGATCTTCTCCGGGCCGGTTATGAACCCTGGCGCATTCTTGCCCTCACATTCACCAACAAGGCGGCCCGCGAGATGAAGGAAAGAATCCGGAGCGTGGTGGGCGAGAAAGTGGCATCTAAACTGAAGATGGGCACTTTCCACTCCATATTCCTGCGAATTCTGCGGGCCCATGCTGAGGAAATTGGTTTCAAACCATCTTTCACCATCTATGACTCAGCCGACTCGAAGTCGTTGCTGAAAAACATCATCAAGGATATGGGGCTGGATGAGAAAGCCTACAAACCTTCCACCATCCACTCCATCATTTCCAACGCCAAGAATGCCCTGATTGATCCTGACCAGTATCTTCAGGATTCCGACAATTTCAATGCCGACAAAAAAGCCCACAGGCCGATGACAGGGCGTATCTACAAGATGTACGTGGACCGCTGCAAAAGTGCCGATGCCATGGACTTCGACGATATCCTCGTCTACATGAACGTCTTGCTCCGCGACTTCCCCGACATCCGTCGGCATTATCAGGAATTTTTCAGATATATCCTCGTAGACGAGTATCAGGACACCAACTTTGCCCAGCATCTGATCATTTCCCAACTTGCAGCCCTTCACAAGCATCTTTGTGTGGTGGGCGACGATGCCCAGAGCATTTATTCTTTCCGGGGCGCCAACATCGGCAATATCCTCAACATGCAACAGCGATATCCGGAACTCAAGATATTCAAACTCGAGCAAAACTACCGGAGCACCCAAAACATCATCAATGCCGCCGGGAGCCTCATCGACAAGAACACCCGCCAGATGAAGAAAAACGTCTTCAGCAAAAATGAGGAAGGGGAACCAGTCAGGATTCTATCGACTTACTCCGACCTCGAGGAGGCATATCTTATCTCAAACCTCATTGCAGAGTCGCATCTCTCCTGCCATGATTCCTACGAGGATTATGCCGTGCTTTATCGCACCAATGCCCAGAGTCGCGTGCTTGAGGAGTCGCTGCGTAAGCGAAACATCTCCTATCGCATCTATGGAGGGCTTTCTTTCTATCAGCGCAAGGAAATCAAGGATGCCATCTGCTATTTCAGGGTGGCCATCAATCCTGACGATGACGAGGCCTTGCGCCGTATCATCAATTATCCGGCGCGTGGAATAGGGGAGACCACCTTGAAAAAACTGACCGAGGCTGCCTTCTCCACACAGTCGAGCATTTGGCAGGTGCTTCAGGATCCGGCTGCCAAAGGGGTGGCAGTAAATGGCGGTACACTCAAAAAGCTTTCGGCTTTCCGCGACATGGTGCAGGAGTTTGTCAACGACAACCAGCAGGGTGCTGATGCCTACGATCTCGGACGCCTGATATTCAACCGCAGCAGTATTCTCTCGGTGCTGAACCACGACAATACCCCTGAATCCATCAGCAAACAGGAAAACCTCAAGGAACTTCTGGCCGGTCTCAAAGACTTTGTCGATTCCCGGCGAGAGGAAGGCGGCAACGCCGGAATGCAGGAATTTCTTTCCGACGTAATGCTGATCACTGACCAAGATACCAAAGAGGACGACACGAAAGACAAGGTGACGCTGATGACCTGTCATGCTGCCAAGGGTCTTGAGTTCAAACATGTCTATGTGGTTGGAGTGGAAGAGGAGTTGCTCCCTTCCGCCATGTCGATGTCTTCAGTGGATGAGGTGGAGGAAGAACGCCGTTTGCTTTATGTGGCAATGACAAGAGCGAAGGAGACGTGTGTGTTGACCTACGCCAAGACCCGTTTCCGCAACGGACAGACAGTGCAGTCGCGGCCTTCGCGTTTCCTGTCGGAAATCGGTAGAAAATTTGTGAAGACAGAGTCATCTTCCGACTATTCTGATGAGTCGGACACCATGAGTTTCACCAATCCGATGGACCGCTATAACTCATACCGGAAGACAGGCTCGTATGGCTACAGCAGACCTTCCACATCATCCATCTACCGACAACCGACAACCATCAACCGGCAACCGACAACTGACAACCGACAACCGACAACTGACAACCTCAAACCCTCCAAGCAACTTCCCGGCACGCACACTCCGGAAGAGGTGCAGCCGGGCACCCGCATCCGTCATGCAAAATTGGGGGAGGGTGTAGTCACAAAACTCGACTTCGTGATGGGCGAAGGTGTCATCACCGTCCGTTTTTCGCAAGCCGGCGAGAAGAAGCTCTATCTCCGCTTCGCCACCTTCCAGATCCTATGAATATAAAAATCTTCACCTTCTCATGAGTACATCATGAGAAGGTGAAGATTTTGAAGATGAGTTCGCGCTGGAGGTCGTATTCGTTTTGGAGGGAGCCGATGCCTTTGCTCTTGCAGTCGAATTCACGGAGGGCGGAGATTGCGGCAAGGGTCTGGCGAGGCGTGTAGCGTGCGAGACCCTCACGGATGTCTTTCAGGGCGTATGCAGACTTCGCTTGCAAGGTTTCCATTAGTCCGCGTTCGGATTTATCCTGGGTGTAGTGCGCCACTATCAGTTGACTGAAGAATTTGAAAAGTATGGCCGTGGTCATCACACTCGGATTGTTTTTCGGATTCTTCCTGAAGTAATCCAGGATACGGAGAGTCTTCGGATAGTCTTTGGTCGCGATAGCCTTGGTCAACTCAAAATTGTTGAACTCCTTGGAGATTCCGATGTTTTCCTCCACCATAGCGCCGGTGATTCTCTGCGCACCCGGACCGGCAGCCACGATCAGTTTGTCGATTTCTCCAAACAATTTCTGAAGAGAGTTGCCGATATATTCTATCAGGATTTGCACTGCCTCCTCCTCAATGGCAATCTTCTTCATCCGGCAATAATCCTTAATAGGAGATGCCAATTGATAATCTTTTATTTTTGGACTTTTGAAGACCACCACATCGCCCGACGCCTTGGCTGCAGCTTTCATCAAAGCTGATGTCGCGTTAAGGGAGTCGCCCTTAAATGCTATCACCAACACCCCTTTCCGGTTAGGCTGACCTAAGTATGAAGCAATTTTGTCCAACTGCGTCTTTGCGCTTTGGAGCGTCTGTGCCTCTTTGAGGATTACAAGCTGGGTATCACCCATCACCGGGTATTGCTGTGCACTTGCAATCACCACATCAATGTCGGAATCAGCCCCGTAGAATATCAACTGGTCAAAAGCCTTGTTTTCTTCCGCCACGGCTGTGCACTCAAGCGCATCCACAATCAGATCGATATAATATGGTTCCTCGCCCATGAGTAGATACACGCGGGCAAAATCACGCTTCTTGATTCGGTCAAGCACATCCCGATAGGAGAGTTCCTTACTTGCTGCTTTCGGTGGCATCTTTTAAATCCTGTTTTTTGTATTTTAAATATAGATAGATTGAGACTCCCACAGCTGCGGCGCTCAGCAGTGCAACGTAGGGGAACGATCCTTCCGACACCCCCACCATATCGAATTTTTCGGAGAGATATCCCTTGTTGATGCACCATGCAGAGACAATCACGAGGCTATTGTTGAGGGCATGCGCGAAGGAATTTATCCAGATGCTTCCACTCCACCAATAGAGGTAGCCAAACCAGGCACCGAGCAAGACTCGTGGGATGAATCCGAAAAACTGAAAATGCAGGGCACTGAACACTATGGCTGCGGTCCATATTGCCACGTGAGCATTGACATTGCTTTTTATCAGCATTTGCTGGATGGCACCTCTGAAGAAAAATTCCTCACCAATGCCGGTGAGAACGCCAATGATGAGGATATTCATCAGAGTGGTTCCGATGGCCGTGCTGCTGAGGAGTCCCTCAGTCTGTTGCTCTGCCAGACGCTCCATCTCCCGGCACCATTCCTCAAGCGATGAAAAGGCCTCGGGGAGATGCATCTCCTGGTTCCAGTAGACTATTTGATTGAGTGCCGGGATTCCGATGGCATAAACTATGATGGCAAATCCAAGCATTTTCCAAGTCGGAGCCACATAGGCTTCCATAGCCCGTAGCGGGGACTGCTTGCGGCAGATTTTCCACGTGAGAAGAGCCGGAAGTAAAAATGCAAGTATGTTTTGCCCGGCAAATATGGTCCATTGAAGAGCATAGCCTTTCAGTGGAAGCAGCGAAAGTGCCGATGTCAGAAAGAGACCGCATATCATCAGGCCGAAAAGCACAAGCACAAACTGGCAAATGTCGAAAAACTTCTTCATGGCATTTGGGGTCTTAATCGAATTTCTTCCTCCGGAAGATAAAGTTTCGTCCGAGATATTTTTCCCTCACGATGGGATTCTCCGCAAGTTCTTCGCTCGTGCCTCTGAAGAGAATTTTCCCTTCGAAAAGAAGATAAGCGCGGTCAGTGATGCTCAGGGTCTCGGGAGCATTGTGGTCGGTGATTAGAATACCGATGTTTTTCTCCTTAAGTTTATAGACAACGCTTTGGATATCCTCCACAGCAATGGGGTCGACTCCGGCGAAGGGCTCGTCGAGCATTATAAACTTAGGATTGATGGCCAGGCATCGGGCTATCTCAGTGCGTCGGCGTTCGCCGCCCGACAATTGGTCGCCAAGATTTTTTCTTACTTTCTGCAGATTGAACTCATCTATCAGGCTCTCAAGTTTTTCCTTCTGCTCCTCCTTGCTCATCTTGGTCATCTCCAAGACAGCGCGAATGTTATTCTCCACACTCAGTTTTCTAAACACAGACGCCTCCTGAGCAAGATATCCGATACCCAATTGCGCACGTTT
>JAMPEH010000143.1 GCA_023665245.1 Muribaculaceae bacterium | reverse complement strand
CCAGCGACGAGGTAATGCGCGGAACAAAGGTTATGGAAGGTCATGGAGTGATGGAGGTGACAGCAGTAGGCGACAATACGGAAAACGGCAAGGTGTTTACAGCCTCACAAATAGACAATAGTGTGAAAACACCTCTCAATGAGCAACTTGACCGGTTGGGTGGATTGATCACCAAAATAGCTTATACGGTGGCATCCATCATTATTGTGGGACGCGTCGCAATGTATTTCATTCATACTCCTGAATTTGAATGGATGGGATTCCTTGCTTATTTCCTCCAGACCATCATGATAGCTGTGACACTGATAGTGGTCTCAGTGCCGGAGGGTCTTCCTATGGCTGTAACTCTTTCATTGGCCTATTCGATGCGAAAAATGCTGAAGACCAACAATCTTGTTCGCAAGATGCATGCGTGCGAGACAATGGGAGCCACTACGGTAATTTGTACTGACAAAACCGGTACGCTGACACAAAACCGAATGCAGGTGTCCCATACAAATTTCTATGGCAATCCTCCTTCAGAAGTGCTTTATGAGGGAATTGCTGTCAATTCCACCGCCCAACTCGATACCTCCAAAGAAAAAGTTGAGGTTCTTGGTAATCCCACTGAAGGAGCATTGATCCTATGGTTGCGCGAAAGGGGAGTGGATTACCGGAAATTGCGTAGCGGTGCAAGCGTGATTGAGGAACTGCCATTCACAACCGAGCGGAAATATATGGCCACAGTGGTGAAATCCGCTTCCGGTGATAGGATACTATACGTGAAAGGAGCTCCTGAAATAGTATTTGCAATGTGCAAAAACCATGAGGGGGTAACAAAGCAAGAGGTGGATGCCCAACTTCTGGAATATCAGAATCAGGCCATGCGCACCTTAGGGTTTGCGTATCAGGTTTTAAATGGTTCTGACAAGACAATTGAAGACAACAAAGTGGTGGCCGAGAATCTTTCATTTCTTGGCATAGTGGCCATCTCCGACCCGGTACGCGCCGATGTGCCCGATGCCGTGGCAGAGGTGCTCAATGCAGGAATAAAGGTGAAGATAGTCACTGGCGACACTCCTGGCACGGCAAAAGAAATTGGTCGGCAGATTGGTCTTTGGGATGACTCAAAAGACACCGATCGAAATATTATCACCGGAGTGGAATTTGCCGCTCTTTCCGACGATGAATTGCTCGACAGGGTAGAAGACATAAAGATTATAGCCCGTGCAAGACCTATGGACAAAAAGCGTCTGGTCGAGGCTCTGCAGAAGAAAAATGAAGTGGTGGCCGTGACGGGCGACGGCACCAACGATGCCCCGGCACTAAAGGCCGCTCAGGTAGGTCTCTCTATGGGCGACGGCACCTCCGTGGCAAAGGAGGCATCAGACATCACCATTATAGACAATTCCTTCTCGTCAATTGGAAGGGCCGTCATGTGGGGGCGTTCGCTCTACAAAAATATTCAGCGGTTTGTCCTTTTCCAGATGACGGTGAATGTCGCAGCATCACTGATAGTGCTTTGCGGTGCTTTTATGGGAATGCAGTCGCCGCTGACTGTGACCCAGATGCTATGGGTGAACCTCATAATGGATACTTTCGCGGCGATGGCATTGGCATCGCTGCCCCCTTCTCCTTCTGTCATGAAAGAGAAACCACGGAGTCGTTCGGCTTTTATCATCAGTCGTTCCATGTGGCGACATATCATTGGAGTGGGAGGGTTATTCTTCATTTTGCTTATAGTGCTATTATACTATTTTGAGCACACGGGATTGACGTCACTTATGGAGATCGGCAGGCTGACTTTGGGTGGGAATACCGGATTGTCTCCGTATGAATTGTCTCTCTTCTTTACGATATTCGTGTTCCTGCAATTCTGGAATATGTTTAATGCGAAGGCTTTCGACAGCGGAAGGAGTGCTTTGCATTTCAGCAATTGCAAGGGTTTCATGACGATTGTAACAGCGATATTTTTTGGTCAGATAGCTATAGTGACGATAGGCGGTGAATTCTTCAATGTTGTCCCATTGCGTATCCTCGACTGGTTGCTGATCATCGGATGCACCTCGCTTGTGCTTTGGATTGGAGAAATATTACGTCTCTTTGGCAAGCAACGTTAGGCATATAGAATTTACTTCAATTAGTAAAATGAGGTCGGAGGAGTTCCGGCCTTGTTTTTTATTGACATTTTTTGTAAAATATTTGCGATTATTAAAAAAAAATAATAACTTTGCAAGGTTTTTGGTCGCAATCCAAATGCTCGCTTTTTCAATAATACAAACTTTAGTAATTAACCTATAATCAAAATCATTATGAAGAAATTTTTTACTCTTCTTGCAGTTTCTGCTCTTGCAGCATCTGCATCTGCAGCTGATGTTTACTCATGGAGTTCAGTGGGTCCGGAGGCATCAGACGTGACAGAATTCGGTGGTAAGGCCACACATGAGAATGGAGACCCTGAAAAGGCAAACCGTGTTAACTACAAAAATGCTGACTACTACACAATCTGTCTCAATGGAAAGAAAGCCGAGATGGGAGGTGCCCCAAGCGATAATGCCAGTTACATTCAGATAGCTCTCGACCAGCCTCTTGAGGCCGGTTGTACTCTTGAATTATCCGGTTATCTCAATAAAGGCGAAGAAAAAGTAGCCAATGCATATGTGGTATTCCTTGATGCCACAGGCAATACTATCTCAGACCTTTCAGAGGAAGAAAGTTATCCTGACTTGGTTCTCAATCCCGAGTTGGTGCCTGGTGTTCATAGCATCGCTGCTCCCGAAGGTTGCAAAATCATTCGTATGACTCGCAATTCATCTCAGACCAACGTATTCTTAACTTCAGTCAAGGTCACTAAAGAAGGTGGCGAACAAGGTGTTGGTGAGTCGCTCTCACTCATGACATATTCTAATGCAACCCAGACAACAAGCGCTACTACCCTCACATCAATTTACCCTGATGCTGAAGGCAATTTTGAAGAAGTAAGCGCAGCTGATGGTCTTAAATGGGAAAACGGCGTAGAAATGTACCTTGTAAAGAACGAAAAGACTTATGGTGGTGGCAATACAAATGCTGAACTCAACAAGCCTATCAAACTCTCTAATGGTGCTCCTAATCTCGTAGTCCTTCCGGCAGGTTTTACGCTTGGCAAAATTGTTGCATACGGATACTGTAATACAGCAGATCAGGTGACTTACATTTCTGACGTCTCAGTGGTTAAAGATGGTGTTGCAACATCTGTATTCACAGGTACTGCAGATGGCCCGACACTTCCAAATGTTGCAAAAGATGATTGGTCTGCAATGACTCTTGAAGATATGCCCAAAGCTGAATACACACTCTCAGAACCTGTTTCAGGTCAATTCTGGTTCAAGAACGGTGGCAAGCAGCCCGTTCTTTATATGGAGTTAGTGGCATATAATGGTTCTGGTGTAGCCAACATCGAAACAGACGAGAACGCTCCAGTTGAATACTACAATCTTCAGGGTGTTCGCGTTGCAAATCCCGAAAATGGTATTTACATCCGTCGTCAGGGTTCTAAAGCAACCAAAGTTTTGGTGAAATAAGATTACAAAACTAATTTGATAAAACAAACCTCCGGTGTCAGTGATTGCACCGGAGGTTTTTTCATATGTTTCCAACATTTCTCCGATTGCAAATGTTGAATAAGTATGGACATAAGAAAAGAAAATCTCATACGCTACATCACTCCTCTGCGGGAGGGCGGTTCGTTGCCGGCTCTGGCTGAGGCCGACGATGGTTTTAAATATGTAGTAAAGTTCCGGGGTGCCGGACATGGAGAGAAGGCTTTGGTGGCTGACTTCATGGGCAGCGAAATAGCGAGGGCGGCAGGACTCAGGGTGCCCGAGCAAGTGTTTCTGAACCTTGATGAATATTTCGGGCAGTCGGAAGGAGACGAGGAAATCCAGGACCTTCTGAAATGGAGCCAAGGCCTTAATCTCGGGGTGCATTATCTTCAGGGGGCAATGACGGCAGATCCCTACGTGAATCCCTTCAATGATTTGCTCGCTTCTCAGATTGTATGGCTCGACACTTTCATCACCAATGTGGACCGCACCATAAAGAACACCAACATGCTTCTCTGGCATAATGAAATATGGCTCATCGACCATGGTGCCTCATTCTATTTCCATCATGCCTGGAGCGATTGGGAGAAAAGTGCGTTGACGCAGTTCCCATATATCAAGGACCATGCCCTTTTGCATAAGGCATCGAAGATGAAAGAGGCCGACAAAATCATGCGCGATCGACTCACGCCTGAGGTGTTGTCGGCCATAGTAGATGCTCTGCCTGAGGAGTGGCTTATGTGGGACGAGGGTACGCAACAGGATGCCCATGAAAGGAGAGAAGTATATCGCAATTTCCTTATGAAGAGATTGCGCGATGTGGATATTGTAAAGATTGTGGACGATGCAAGAGCAAGACAAGTATGAATATGCGGTAATCCGGTATGTGCCCCGTGTGGAGCGCGAGGAGTTTATCAATGTAGGTCTTGCCATGATGTGCAAGCGACGTCGCTGGCTCCGTGTGCAGTTGCATCTTCGGGAAGAGAGGCTGAGGGCGTTTGCACCCGGGGTGGATCTTCCTATGCTTGCCAGGCAACTTCAGTCGTTTGTGGACATAGCCGACGGAAAGAAGAGTGCCGGACCGGTCGCGCAATATCCTGTGGAGGAAAGATTCCGGTGGATGTCAGCAGTGAAAAGCAGCGTCATTCAGACATCGCGTCCTCATCCGGGACTGTCATCTGATCTTGACGCCACTTTCAGTAGTTTGTTCAGTGAACTTGTGGAGTGATTGCTACTTTTTGTCTCGTTTGAAGAAATCTGCGATTCCGTGTTTTGCTTTGTCGTAGGTTTTTTCGGTGAAATTACCCCACCTTCTTTGCGGTTTTCACAGTGCCGTCTTTTGCTTTGTCGTAGGTTTTCTCGGAGAAATCGGCCACTTTCTTGGCATCTTTCACTGTGCCTTTCTTAGCCTTGTCGTATGTTTTCTCAGAGAAGTCGGCCACATTACCCGCAGCCTTTACTGTACCTTTCTTGGCACTCTTGTAGGTACGGGCTGAAAAACTGCCTACGGTGTCGGCTGCTTCCACCGTGCCGTCTTTAACCTTTTCATAGACGTTGACCACGCCTTTTTTGAATTTTGCGACTCTTGAAGTGGTGTCGCATTTCTCGCACTGATTGTCGGGAGTCTCTGCCTTCATGTAGCCCAGCGACAGAATCGCCACGGCTACCAATAGAATTGTCTTTTTCATAGTGTCAATAGTTTATAAATTTCCATCAGATTCGACTATAAAACAAAACCGCCTCAAAGGCGGTTTCAAAAAAAATCTCAAAAGAAGTTTATCTTTTTTAACGGACACTAGAGTCCAGGGTTAACCAAGTGCAGGGCTTCCAGCCCTATTTGTCGGGTCCTGTTTGTCGGACCCTGTTCGTCATTTCTTGTATAATAGGGCAACCCCTCCGGGGTTGCTGTTGATTTTTTGTTGTCTCCCCGGACACAAGTGTCCGGGGTTAACCAAGTGCAGGGCTTCCAGCCCTATTAGTCTGGTCATCTGCTAAGGCCATAGGTCTCCTGTCATCCACATGCTGTCGGCTGAGGCTGGAGAGATTCTGCCGATAGCATGTCGTCGGCTGAGGCCGGAGGCCTCGCATTTTGTTAACCCCGGGCACTTGTGCCCGGGGTTAATCGAGCACAAGCACATCAACCCCGGAGGGGTTGCACTTTATTTGTCATGAAAAATCATCCGGATACCAAGAAAAGTTGTTTCTTCTTGCAAACATCTCCATCTCATCCATAAATTCATGTGTATAGTGATGTGACTCCTGATTTTTTATGTATTCCTTACAAGATTCGAGACCATCGATACCAAGTGATGCAGCGTAATAACCATTTGCCCAAGAGTCAAAATCTGAAAATTCAGGTTGCTGTTTCATCCAGACGCTACTACTTTGTTTCACTGACTTGACAAAGTCTGCAAGTGCCACACTTGGATGCAAGTCAATGAGCAAATGTATATGGTTCTCAATGCCATTCAATCTATGAAGATAACAGTTCTTATTTTTTATAACCCCAGATATATAGGCATACAGTTTCTTTTTGTGTTGCTCAGGAATTGTGCATCTTCGATTTCTTGTGGCAAACACAATATGATGCAGGGAGATGGTCTTGCTCATTTTTATGTTTTTAAAAGGGCAACCCCTCCGGGGTTGCTGTTGATTTTTTGTTGTCTCCCCGGACACGAGTGTCCGGGGTTAACCAAGTGCAGGGCTTCCAGCCCTATTTGTCGGTACTATTG
>JAMPEH010000142.1 GCA_023665245.1 Muribaculaceae bacterium | reverse complement strand
AGCTGCCGTCACCGATGCCCAATGCTTTCTGCATTGTGGCGAGGATTTCCTCGATAGCCGCAGTCTGCTTTTGCAGTGCTGCGACATTGGTGCGAGCGGCATTAAGGTCAGTGACCTGCTGCGCCCGCATTGCCCCGGCTCGTTCGGTAGTGGCCTGTTGGATGAAGATGCCCGAAGATGACGAAGTCGAGCCGTCGGAAAGGTTGACCTTTCCGATATTGGCGTAGATATGATTGCGGTCGGACTTGCCCTGTGCAATGGACGTTACCGCATAGCCCGCTGCCTTGAAACCGTCGAGCAACTGTTGGATCTTCGCGACGGTGTCCGAAGTTCCGGCAGTGGCGAGCAGGTCGGCAATGCGTTGGAGCAGGTAGCCGACAGTTTCAGGCGTGATAGCGTCTTTCGCCTGTATCTTGCGAAACTCAGTAATGAGTTGAGTAAGTGATTTTGTATCAATAGCCATACGATTGTGGTTTATTATACCGCAAAAGTATGGCTATAATATTGAGGGCGAAAAGACACGAAAAGCCCGTTTCGGATGAAACGAGCTTAATTGTAATATTAAAATTGTAGTTATTCGGTAGCAGTCAGATTTCTGAACTGTCTAAGTGTCCGTGGCAGATAAACGGTTGTCAATAAAATGATGAAAACGACGATAGCGGATAGTACAATCCAAAAACGGTATTGTCCGACAACCCAAAGGTTGGATAGAAATAGTGTGAACATCACGGCAATGGCCATACCAAGTACAATTTCGCCGGTGAGTGCGCAAAAGCGCAAGGATGCCACCTGCTTCATTGTCTGTATTGGTGTGTTTGCAGCAATATTAATTTTCTTCGTTTTGAGATAGAGATACCCGTACCACAAAGTAGCGACAAGCAGAAAGGTAACGAGGAAAATTTTTATCCCGGGAGTGAACGCATCATTTCCAAAGCCCGATTGCCACGCGCAGGGGAATACTACGGCTAAAATCAGAGTGGAGAGTGCGCCTTGGCGGTATGTGCGCATGATTTTTTTCTGTGCGGTATCGCAAGTATTGGTGTTGAGCTTTATCGGCTCGCTGCTTTTCTGAGCGAGTACGTCATCGAGGGTTGACATACTTTTTTTGAGTTCGTCCAAGTTCATATTATTTCGATTTTGAGATGAGTTTGTTTTTAATCCTGTGAAGTTTGGTAGCCACGTTATTCCGCTCTATTCCGATGATGTCTGCGATTTCTTCGTATGAATATTCATCGAGCCATAAAAGGATAATAGCTTTTTCAATCGGGAGGAGTTGGTTTATCAATTCGTGCAGAGCTTTAATCTGTTCAGCCTTGTTATCGTCATCTTCCGATGAAATATCTGCTAACGAGATTTCAAACGGGAGGGTTTCAACTTTCGGCTTATAATTGCGTATAGCCATTAATGCCGAATTTACAGCGACTCGATAGACCCATGTAGAGAGTTTACTCGCTCCCCGGAATTGCTCTAAACCCAACCAAAGGTTGGTAAGGATTTCCTGACGTAAATCCTCGTACGGTACTTTCGGGGTTGCATAGGCCCAGCAGACCTTGTTGATAATTCGAGAGTACTCCTTTATAAAGGAGTTGAACTCCATTTGCGTTCTTGGTGGACTTTCCATTTTCTTGATGTTTTGTAACGTTAGGTGCAAAATTGAACCAAAAAGTTACACTCAACTCAAAATATTTTCTTAGGTGTTGGACACCACAAAGTTACAAAATAAATTTCACTTAGCGAAGCGGCGGGAAATGTCGCGAGTGAGGGCGTTACTGACGGTGTCAGCAAGGTCTATGCCGAGATTGTAGGCAAAAAAATTCGCGGATGTTCATGACCGAAGCGATATGTGTTAGCGAGACAGCATCGACAAATCTACGGAGTTCTCGGATGGCCGCGAGGCACCGTCTGTAAGCCCCACTTAGCTGAAAGGCAACTCCGTAACACCGCTTATAGAAAGACCTCCAGACCATTAACGCGATGGATGCAACAATCTCTGATTTTTCTGCAAGCACCGGACGAGAGAATTTTGACATTGCGCCATCCTCCGTAAAAATTGTAACGGAGTGAGATGCAATTTTTCAGTTCGAGGATAGAGCCGTCGGATTTCCAAACGGAAATATCAATAGGGTCGCCGGAGTTGAGCATTGTTCTTGCAGTGGAAATATGGATTGAATGTGCCATGAGATTAAGAGTAACGATAATCGAATGGTGAGGTGAAAATGCCGCGAGAGGCCGAGAAACGGACGATAGGCCGGTTGTCGGTGTATCGCCACGTGAATTTGACGGTGTTGGGCTTATCGTCGGAGTCGGAGATTTCGCAGGTCATATCCGTTATGAGGATTGACTGCAAGATATATGGGTCTGCGGGGTCGCAGTCGTTTGGCTCGAAACGGAATACATCGTATGACGTTAAGAGTTGGTCGAGCCAATTGGCCTCGTCAGAGGTCAGAGGCCCGGCTGAGACCTCATATTTTTTCTCGACTGACTGGTTGTAGAACTGCGAGCGACCGTTGACAACGGCTGTTGAGCGGTCAACGTCGGTCTTGGCGGTGGTGATGTGGGGCAACACGGCCACATCCCACACGTTGAAGCAGTTGCGGAACGCGAAAGAGTCGGCATCGCCCGGCAACGAGCGGTCAACGAAACAGACGATGGAGCGTTGGCCGCAACTGACTGTGAACGACAATAGTTCAATCTTATCAACATCTGCACCGAAGTCGCCCCCTACTTCACTCTTTATTGCGGTGGTGCTGATGTTGAATTGCCGAACCTCGTTGCCGGAGGCAGTTCCACTGCCGAGGCCGAACGAGCCGTTGACGGTGCGCCCATCGGTAAGTCTTGCGGTATAAGCGATGCCGTAAGCGAGTGATTCACCGTTGAATGAGAAATAGAACAGTGAGGTCGTGGAGTTATCGGCGACACGGCGATACTGCAACGAAGTGAGAAAATTCTCACGGAGGAAAGTTTCAACATCGGTGCAGACCGAAAAGCGGTCGCAATATAGAATGTTGAAAGTCACGGAGTCAGCCTTGTTGGAGGTTGAATCCGTAAAAACGCGGAGGGTGAAGTTGGAGTATGACTCCCCCGAAGATCTCATGTTGGATTCCATGAGCGATGCGAGGTCGTAGAGCGTTACCATACCGCCGTAGGCGTAGTAACGCTCCGAAAGGATTGCAACGTTGCCGGTGGCAATGAGTTGCACATCCACATACGACCCATCGACATCGATTCGGACTTCACCGACATTCGACGAAAGCATTATGCCTAAGGGCTTGTCTATTATTCTGTGTGCCATACCACAAAGTTAGCCGTAGGCTACTACAGAATAAAAGACACCGAGCCACCTGCAAGGTATAAGGGAGGCGGTGCCGACCGAGCCATCACCGAAGGTATAAGCGAAGCGAGCCACAGCCACCTGCAAGGTATCAGCGTCAGCGATGCTCCCACCCGAAGGGTATAAGCGATAGCGAGCCAACAGCCACCTGCAAGGTAATAGCGTCAGCGGAGCTTCCACCCGAAGGGTATTAGCGACAATCGGAGCGGTGCAAGCCACCTGCAAGGTATAAGGGAGGCGGTGCCGACCGTGCCATCACCGTAGGTATAGCGACAGCGTAGTCAGCCACCTGCAAGGTAATAGCGTCAGCGGTGCTTCTCACCCGAAGGGTATCAGCGACAATCGGAGCGGTGCAAGCCACCTGCAAGGTATCAGCGTCAGCGGTGCTACCCACCCGAAGGGTATAAGCGACAGCGAGCCATCAGCCACCTGCAAGGTATCAGCGTCAGCGATGCTCCCACCCGAAGGGTATCAGCGACAATTGGAGCGGTGCATAGAGAAAGCGGCCAACCTCGTGAGAGGTCAGCCGCGAGAGGGATTTGGAGGAGGTCACTCCTCCAAAATCCTGATTGTCTCACACGGGAGCCTCGGCTTCGTGGGAGTGCTTGGACGTGAGACTTCGTCTTCTGACGAGCGACGGTCTATTTCGTCGAGCAGCACTGTGTGCAGGTCGTGAACGATGCGGAAGCCTTCGTCATCCCAGTCGGGGAAGGCTTGTGCTGCGAAGTCGTCGCAGATGTGGAGGAATGTTCCTCTCCAGTAATGGAGTTCCGATGTGCTGAAGTAAGTTAAATCGAGATGCATAATTCTGTCGGGATCAAAGGGTTGATATAGTATTTGTTTTGTCGATTTTGCAGATGCGCAGCGTATAGGGCTGACCGCCGAAATTGCTAACCACCTTGATGAAATCCTCGCCGTCACGATAACAGTACCATAATGCAACTCGCAGAGAATCAGCATCATTGTCGGCGTAGAATCGCCATTGACCTTGTTTTGTGTAGCAGATGTACTCATACATAACCGTAAGATTTTTAGGGTTATAGAAAAGCGGGCGTGAAAGAGAAAGGGCCTTAGCCCTCTCTCTGAGCCTCGAACTGGAGACGTTCGTAGATGTTCTGCGAGATTGTCGCGCCGTAGCGGGCTTTGAGCAGGTGCATGTAGCGCATTGCGCTTTTGGCGGTCTTGCATCCGCATCCCACATTGTCCTTGGGAGCCACGCCCTGGAAGTAGACGTACCAACGGTTGAAGCTGCGCTTGGCCACGATGAGTTTTGAAGTGATTGCCGGGGTCTGTTCGGCTACGGGGTTAGCGACCTGTGCGGTAGTGTTTTCTGCGGATTTTTTAGCTTTCTTTGCCATTGTAGTGAAGTTTTGTGGGTTAAACGTTGTGGGCCGAAGCCCGATTTTTACGTTGCAATGACTGGAGAACTGAGAAAGTGAAATCAAGCAAAAATTTCAAGACAATTTTAAGGCTTGCCCGGTCAAAAATTGAGGCTCGTCCCAATTTTTTATAAAATTGTTGCGGAAATCGTTTACAATTTTGCGTTGAACGGTCAGTCCTACATTTGCGACAGGAAAAATGGCTCGGTCTGCGACGTTCCACAACACTTCGCGGCAGAGAAAGCTAACAGCAGAAAACTCAGCGCAGTGTCGCTCCGCAGACGGACAGCGGCCATCACTTCTCCCATCGTGGCAGCAGTTGAGACGGTATGTATGCGTCAAGGGTGTGGCAAGGACTGTGGCGATGTGGATGCAGCCAAAAGCGGCGCCATATGTATCTGCGCCCGCTACGGAGCAATCAGACAATCCGCAATCGTAGAATGTTTTCAGTTCGTGTTGTGAGAGCAAGCCGGTGGCGAGTCGCACACGCTTTTCAATCCTCAAAATCAAGGATGTATGGATTTGATGCACAAAGGTCAATGGTGATTGCCGACAGCGATGTGGATGAACGGCAGTCAATACAAGCCACTGATGCCTCGTCAGCGAGGAAAAGATGGTGAGCCGTGGGGTCAGACTGCTGTGCATCTGCTTCGACAAAACGCTATATCAACTCTCCCGGCAGAATTGCATCCCGATATTACGTCTGCATGGGAACGAATTGCCAAAGATGATGATATACGAATGAGAGGAATGAGCGGATTCTCGGATGCCCGACAGGGACCGGTCGACAGCCCTCACGGCTACAGACCAATCCGCGACCACGGTGCAGATGGTGAAATATCAGAGGCAAACACTTGGATGGCCGACAGGCACCGCCCGGAGCACAACGATTGCGAAGGGATGTTTGACCCATTGCGGCTATGAGCAATATTTTCTTGGATGTCATCTCCCGATGAACCGCCCGGAGGTCGTTGAAACCGCAGGGCAAATTATGGCGATTGCCGCATAATAAAATCACATTGTCGCCGACTCTCGGATGCCGCCGGGAGGTGGACCGCCGCAGAGCATCTGTAGCTCAGCGGCAGTCGGCTACAATGTCACCGCTTTACGCAAAGCGTCGCGAGTCAGAGCGTTGGATATGGCCATGGCGCACTCTTTCCCCAACGAGTCGGCCATGAACTCTCTGAGGTTCATGAAGGAGGCGTAATACTTTCGGGAGAACCAACGGCGTCGCTTGCGATTGTTGGCTCGCCCGATGTCACCGAGGTTTCCTCGTGGAGTATTACTGCCGGTGCCCCAATCGACAAACAGACCATAGGTGTTGAATGATTGGGAAAGAGATATGGAGGTATACTTGCCGTCGGCAGTCATGCCTATGGCAAGCGTCGAGCGGTAAAGCGCCCCAGTGTCAACGACACCAAGCAGAGCGATTTGCTCGCGCCAAATCTTGATCATCGTCGAGTTGAAGGCTTGAACGTACTTCTGACGTTCTTGCAGAGCTTGGTCAGTCGTTCCACTCATCGGGGTTGTATCTTAAATCGGTGAAAACGTCCACTGCAATCTGAAAATATGCACATGCGCAGCCGGAGAAGAAATATCGGTCAATCT
>JAMPEH010000141.1 GCA_023665245.1 Muribaculaceae bacterium | reverse complement strand
GCGGCTTTTACAACCACGGCGCAGGCGTCGCCGAAAACGCGGCGTTTGCGTTGTGGTCTCGTTCAAATACTCTCCACAGAGAGCTTGAAAATATATTTTTTAGAGGTTGTAAAAATGAAATTCAAAGGCTTAATGCACGAACAGCGTTTTTATGAAACGCTGGGCAAAATGAAAAGCGGCGACGTTGAACATCGTCCCGTTGCGTATCTGTTATCCCTTAATAAAGACCTTTTTAGACACAAAGACGAAGTATTTTCCTTTAAGGCCGACACGGTAAAACTTGACTGTCTTAAAGCTGGTTGGCAGACAAGCGGTAGTCGCCGCGCAACCCGTTTAATGTTCAATCTATGGAACGGGCAGATTTTTAACGATGACGACGATTTAGAAACTTCCTGTCTTTACACACCGTGCGAATTGTTCGCCGACAACGACGGGCTTTATTATCTTGAAGCCGTCAAACTGCGTTTCCCTTGGATAGACAATAGCGGGGTGCAGCAATGATTAAAGTTAGATTACACGGCACGCCCGAAGAAATTAAAGAGTTTGCAGAATATCTCGACAACGCCCCGCGCATAAAAGTGTTACAACGTTCGGAAGAATACAGCGACCGCGGCAAAAGCTCATACAAGCGCGTTTATATCGATGTCACACTTACCCCCTACGACAAAGGACAAGTTACCGCCGTAGTTTACCGCGACGGCAAAGTCATTAAACACTGTCAGTCGTCAATGGTTGGAGTTTTCGGCTTGCTCGAAGGCGGGCTTTTTACAGGCGACCACGTGGACGGCGCAGATATGATTTTATACGCGGCAAGACTTCAAGTTTTTGTCGATAGACTTACAAAACAACTTGCAGGCGATAAGCATATGCCGCTTGAAATAATGAAAGAAATTATTTCCGACGCGTGCAAGGAAATGACGTGCATTTATATTCCGACACAAAAGAAGGGCGACGAACGATGACAACACAGCAGCGGAAATTGAATGAGCTTTCGGACGACGTTCAGAAATTACAAGCGGAAGTTCAATGTAGAATAAAACTTGGCGTGAAGATGTATTTGAACGACAACAGCGAGCAAGCGGAAAACTATGTACTCGCATTGGAAGAAGCAGCTTACCACCTTTTAGAAGCTAAAAAAAGTTTAGATATTGCGAGATTAACATAGGACATTATGACCGAAAAGCAATTTCACGCGCTTATAGAAGCGCAAGACCCCGAAAAAAAAGCCGCCGCCTGGCGTGTTTTTGAAAATAAATCAAAAATCAAGGAGCAAAAAACTATGGCAAAAAGTAAAAAGCGAACACGACGCAAAGTAATTGCGTTTTTCGTTGCGCTTGTACTAATTGCGGGCGTTGTGCTCGCGGGGTATTGCGCGCGCGTGGACGGGAAATGGTTTGCGAACGGCAAACCGACAACCTGGCGTTGGGGCGGAATTGTAACGGAAACGGGCGACGAGCCCGCCGCGAAGCAGGACGACGTGCAGGCGTACAAAAACGTTGAAACGCCCGCCACGGTTGCCGCAAACAGCAATGTGACGTCAGATAACGGTGAACCCGCCGACGAAACGACACTTACGTTTCAGTGCGATATTTACCCGTTTACAGTCGTTACGCGCTATGAAAGTCGTTCTTCATACCCCTATTATACAAGTGACAGTAATCACACAATCACAAGTGCAAGCACGAAAGTATATCTTATCTCTGACTGGGACAGCGCCGCCGAAGAGTACACCTATCTTGTCGATATTTATTGCGGTGACCATTTGTCCCCCGCATATTGCAGTATTAATTATAGTAACGGTTATTACGCAGATTCCAAAGCAAATGTTGTTGTCGAAGTGCAATTTCACCACGAGCATTCCTATTCTTGGGTAATCACAACAGAAGCTACCACCGAATACGAAGGCACAGAAAGCTATAAGTGCAGTGTTTGCGGCGACGTGAGCGACACGCGCACGCTTCCGAAACTCCGCGAACCCGTCGAACTTCCCGAAGACCCCGTCAAGGAAGGATACACGTTCACGGGTTGGTTTTTCGACGAGAACTGCACGGAAGCATATGACGGACGCCCCATTTACGAGGATACCGTGCTTTATGCGGGTTGGCGCTTAAATACCTATACCGTAACCTTTGACAGTGCAGGCGGAAGCGACGTTCCCGCGCAAACGGTAGACTGGAACACGGCGGCAAGCTTGACCACGCCAGAGCGCGTCGGGTATACGTTCGTTGGGTGGTATCTCTCGGACGGCACGAAGTACGAAGCACAACTCATAACGGACAACGTAACGCTAACTGCCCGTTGGCAAATTATAAAGTGCACGGTCAATTTTTACGTGGACGGTACGCTGTATACTTCCCTGTCGGTAGACTTCGGAACGCCGCTAATTCAGGCGGCAGTGCTTGCGGGACTGTACAAGCAGAATATTATTGCTTACGCATTCCTTAACGGTGCCGACGTCAGCGACGAGCTCGCAGAAGTCCGAGTTACCGACGATATGACGGTATCGGCAAGCGAGCCCACGACGCAAGACAAAGTAGACGGGTTTTGGGAAAGAAATTGGCTTTACGTCGCAAGCGCGGGCGTCTGCGTAGTTGCGGCGGCGTTGCTTGCCTGGGTAATTTTCGGCGGCAGACCCCGCAAAAGGTAACGTATGAAAACGATTAACTTGAAGTACATATTAGCGGCAATTCTCGCCGTATTTATCGCAGTTGTCAGCGTTGGCGGAACTTCCGCCAGCGCCGCAACCGCATATTCGGGCGTGCTCGAAGACTTGCGCGCGGACAAGAATTTCAACGAAGACGATTACCCGCAAATCGAAGACGATTACAGCTTGAAGGTAGTTCAGATTGCCGAGAGCGCGGAAGGCGAGCTCTTCGTCTACGTCTACCAGCCGAGCGGCAAACTGCATTTTACGTATATCGTTATTTCGACGGACAGGCAAAATTGGGGCAACTACCGTTTAGGTTTAATCAATTCGGCGGGCGTTTTTCATAAGTACCGCGTAATCGGCTTTACGGTTTCGGACGCCGCCGAACGCTACTACGACATACCGAATATTTTGCGGAGTTTCGATAGTTCTATCGACGACGAACCCGCCGAAGGGCAAAGCGTTTCGGACGTCGGGTGCAAGGTCGGGCAGTTCTGGACGGCAACCACAGACAAAAGCGGCAAGGTTAGTTATAGCGTAATCGATACGGAAATTATTGAAATAAAAGAAAAAGTCGTCGGCTACTGCGAGTACCAGGACGGAACAAAAATGGGCTGGGATATTGCCAAAGGCTACACGAAAGCATACTTCGTCGCATTCTCTACGGACAAGTCTATTGATAAGCTCATAAGCGCGGACGTTAGCTTTTATGCCCAGGACGTCAGCTTTTACCTATGCGGGAACCAAGAAAAACACGACCACGATTTTTTGTATGACTATCACGATATGGTAACAAAAGACTACGGCACGGGAATTTATGACGATGCAAGCGAAACTGTCGAACTTGATATGAACGGGCAAAAGGTTTCAATGAAAATTGAAAAATACCCGCCGCTTACTATTAACCATACCGAAAAATTAAGCACACCTGGCGGCGGTTGGACGGGTGCCCTTTCCCCCGCCAGCACTTATAGCTGTAATCGCATAAGAAGCACGTCAGCCTTTATCGCGGATAACAATATAGAAGAATACCATTTGACGTCAGGCGGCGAAGAAGCCTTGAAGGACACGCAGTGGGTATTAAACTTTTACGAAACGCAAGACAAGATAAAAGTCAAAAATGCTTGGGCAAGCTATATTCCAGGCATTACGAATATATCAGGCGTGGGCGATTATGAAGTTAAAACATCAGACGTGTACAGCGTTCAAATTTTGCGTTTGGAGTTCGAGACGGAAGGCGAGCGATATAATCTCGGCGTCGTCGATAATAGGCAGACGGGCAACGAGCAATTCAACTATTACAAGGGCAAAAAACCCCCTTGGTGGGTGTGGATTATCGTTGCTTGCGTCGTACTCTTCTTCATCGGAATTTTGGGCGCAATCTTCAAACCCATTGGCAAAGTAGTTTTCGCCCCGTTCAGGTTCGTTAAGAAAAAGATTAAAGAACGACGAGAAACAAAAGAGAATCACGTTCAGAACACGAAAAAGGAGCAACCAAAATGACGGCGTTTTTAATAGTACTTGAAATCGTTTTGGTACTCTTCCGCATATGCATAGCGGCATTCGCGAATACGGTGAAATTTTTTGCCGTGCTCGCGACGCCGCTAACAATCATTTGCGTTATCGTAGGTATTTTAATGCTCGCGTTCATAGTGTGCGAGCTTTACCGCAAATTTAAGGGCAAAAAATAGCGTAAATCAAGGATATTACGGGGGCAATTACGTGAAAACAAAATTTATTTTAGGCGTTGTAATCGAAATCGTCGTTATGGCAGTAGAAATCGGGTGCTGTATTTTACCTATGCCTTGGCGGCTTGTCGTTCCTATAATTATCGGCGCGCGGGCGATTATCATTAAAGCCCGCAAATACGCCCAGGAACACCCGCTCGATACGTTGCCGAAAAGCACGAAAACGACGTCAAGCAACAAGGCAAAAACAGCTAAAAAGAAACAGTAAACGCAACATACTACGGGGGCAATTCTATTATGGCTTGGTGGTTACTTTCAATTTTGGGCGCATTAACAATTATCGCCGTTGGGCTACTTTTCTCAATTATTAAATCAATACGGAAAACAAGCAAGAAGCGTTCCGACGTCGGAAAGATAATGCGGACAACGGACGGGTATTTTGCCAACAATCCCAATAATAAAAAACAGCGAAACGTCGTTGTTTTAGACCAACGCGCAGATGACGGCGCGCTTGCCGTAGTAAAGTTGCACCGTCAGAAAGATAAGCACACGAATATTTTAAAGGGCTTTGTGCTTAAAAAGAAAAAGCACTCTGCGCTTACTGCTGATTCGGTGACTGAAACCCGTGTTTACGTTGGTACCAAATCAAAGCAACCTATTTTTAAAGGCGACCTAACGGACACAAAGGACAAACTCACTTGGCGCGAAAAGCGCAACCTAAAACGCCACGCTGGCGGTAATACAAAACAACACCGACAGACAACGCGACATAAGCTAAAACGTTGGCACAATCATTTCAGAAAATAAAAAAAGCCGCGCCCCCTTTCGGTTGACGCGGGTTGACACGCCCCGGAGCGTGTCTGCCTAAATAGCATAATTATTATATGCAAAAAAAATCAAAAAGTCAATACATACGGAGCAAAATTTTATGAAAAAATTGAAAACGACGTCCACTCCTACCACTCCGCGCAGAAACCCGTTCGCGCACGTAGACGACGTTTACCTTACTAAAAACAAAATCGCCGTTACAAAGACGACGAACAAGAAAGCAAAACGCGGCTATACGCAAGTTAAAAAAACGAAGTACTACCAACAGAACGCCGCGAACCTGCGCAAGCTCAAAGCCGCAAAAGGCAGTACCGTCCGCGTCGGGCGCAAAGGCAATAATTACAAGGTGTTGTGATGCAGAAAGACAAAGCGAGAAAGCCTTCAAAACCCGTACACGACACGACGTGGTTTGCGAAGCAAGAAGCCAGGCTCGAAGAGCCGCTCAAAAATACTATCCGCTACAAAGGCAAAAATGCGTATTTAATGATTTTTTTAGGCTTGCCTACTCTTATCCTTCCGATACTCGGAGCAGTCCAGCTCTTCAAAATCAAAAAATACGTATACGGCATTGAAAACTTAACAACGGACTATATGAACAACGGCAGAGCCATTACCAATGACGGCGCGCCAGGCAGCGGCAAGACGTTTACGGGCGGCAACGTCGCGTACTTCCTTGCGCAAGAAGCCTATCAGAAGCTCAAAAGCGACTACCACACGCAAAAAACAATGGTAGAGCAATGGGCTATGGACGGCGAAGTAGACAAGCTCGAAGCCTTCCGAAGCCTTGAAGAAAGCTACCTTTTCTACAAAAAGCACGAAGCCGAATACATACCCTGCCTTATCTCGTCTATCCCCTTGCGGGAATACGGCACGGGGCGAATGAGTTACCAGCTCACGCCCGAAATGTTTTTGCAACAAGACCGTATCCCCGAATATAGCATATTTTTCAACGACGAAATCGGCGAAGACCAGGGCGTCGACAAATCAGCCACCACCAACCCCGCATACCTTGCGTTTTGGCGTTACCCACGCCACTTTTTCGACGGAATGTTTGTGAACACGAACCAGGACGGAAATCAGGCGGCAATAGCCGTTCGCCGCAGTACCGACTACGTAAATCACCTTTACGGGCAAGAATGGATAGAGCAGCCAACTATGCTTAGAAAACGTTACGAACGCAAAGAAAAACGCTATTTTAAGCTAATCGAAAGCGGCAAAATCGACAGCGCGCGCGCCGAATATCTCGGACAAGAGCTTTATTATCTCAAAAAATATCTACAAACGATAGGTTTTCGCAAAATAACGTGCCGTTTAACGACGACGAAAGGCGTTGCCGTAGGCGATACAGAAGAAATAATCTTGCCCGCCATAGGCGGCGTGCAGTACGACGCCAGGGCGTACAAAAAGCAATACAAATGCAAAGATAATAAAATCGCCCTGCGCGGTTGGGAAAAGTTGGCGGTCGAAGAATACGACCACAGCGATTTTAACACCAAGGTGAAAGGTGAACCCGAACCGAAGCGGCGCGGCTCGTAGTCTGATTTTTCCTTTATCAGCAAAAAATAAATTGCCCCCTTGTCAGCGCGCGCAACTGCTATGCACCTACGGACACCACGACGCAACGCCTTGCGCCGTGTGTGGGTTGCGGGCGCGGGGCAATTCCCTGAACAGCAAGAAAGGAAAAATCAGACACCACCACCGCCGAACGTTCCGCCCGCAACGCGGGCGTACATTGCGCAAGCAAGCCGCATTAGGGGGTTTGCAAAGGGGGATGTGCCCCCTTTGCGCTAATGACA
>JAMPEH010000140.1 GCA_023665245.1 Muribaculaceae bacterium | reverse complement strand
AACAGATCGAGATAGCCGATGCGGTACTTCCACTCTTTTCCGTAGGAAATGCCCTGGTAGGCCTGCAGCTGCGTGTAACCGCCCACCTTCTGCACATACGCCGCTTTCAGCTCGGGATACATCTCCGCCCCCTGCGTAAAAAGATAATCCTTTCGCTGACTGAAATACCCCGTGGCGTACTCCACATCCACATAGTACTCCCCCTCGCCCAGCGCATCCGGCAGCTGCGCGATATCCTCTCCGATCTCGATGACCTCGTACCGCTCTTCATCGATCACCGGCGCGAAAGATGTGCAGTAGATCACCGAGCCCTCCGGAATCTGTTCCTCGATATACCGCGCCGCCTGCGTGTACGTCAAGTCATAGCGGCAGCCGTTGACCGCCGCCGCCGCGTTGCACAGAATCATCACGGCCGTCAGCGCAAGAAGCGCGCCCTTCTTGTCGAGATGAACCTTCCCCATAAGCTGCCTAAGCTCCGCCAGCCCGTACGCCATGAACAGATACACGAAAGGAAGCACCAGCGAGAGATTCCTGCCCAGCACGATCTGATATCTGGACAGAAAGAGAATGACGACCGTCGGCAGAACCAGAAACACCGCCGCCTGCTGCCAGTCCTTCCTGCGGATCAGGTAAACCACGCCCAGCAGAACCAAGAGTCCCCCCGCCGCGCCGTACCCGGTGAGCAGATACGCTTCCAGATAGCCCAGAAGCGGCAGATTATGCTCGATCCCCGGATGTCCCCACGCGTAATGGTTCAGGTTGTATAGATTGTCCCAGACAAAAGTCTTGAAATGAAAAAACATCGAATAATTGCACAGGCAGAATACGAGCGCCAGGATGATGCAGTTCAGGAAAAACAGAAAGTTGTCCCGGTAATTTTTCCAGTACTTTTTCTTGATATGCAGCGCCAGCCAGAATATCCCGAAGAGAATCCCGTGATACTTCGCCGCCGCGGCGAGTCCGATACAGACCGCAAGCAGCGGATACCACAGATAGACCACCCGCTCCTCCCGGGTATCCTTGTAGATCACACACCCGAGAAGCAGAATGACATTGGCGACCGCGTACATCATCGTGTCCGGCCCCGTGTAGTACAGATAGGAATACCCGTACAGGGAAAATACGGACAGCGCGAATGCCATCCAGCTGATGGAGCGGTTTTTCGTCATCTTTTTAACGAAAAAATAGACGCACGCATTGGAGAGGAGCGCCGTGCCGCACACCACGTACCGCAAAAGAACCGTCACGTCCACTCCCGAGACGAATCTGCCCAGAATGCGGACGCCCACCACCGCATAGTAGAACGTCAGATGCGGGTACCGGAAAAAGTCCAGCACGTAGATATCCCCCGCGTAGAGATGCTGGTTCAGAAGCTCATAAATGCAGTCCAGGGACAGCTGCTCGTCCACATTCGGATAGAAGGGCAGCTCGAACTGCCAGTGCCTGTAGAACACCATAAGCCCCGCAAGCAGCGTCGCCGCCACAGCCGCCGCCATGCCTGCCTTGTGCCGGAATCCTTCGCCGGATTTCTTCTCTGGTATCTTTCTGGATATTCTCATAGTATGTATTATCCCCGCATTCAGTGGATGGCTCAGCGGCCCAAAACTGCGCCGTCTTCGCCCGTCTCCATCCAATCCTTAATATGATAACTCTTCGTGCAGATCGCGTCGAACACGATTCCCTGCTCCTCGATGTACTTCTTGTAGGCAGGCAGCTTCTCCTCCTGCCCTTCCAGCTCCGGGGACACGAAACACAGCTTGTACCCCAGCTCCTTCAGCTCCCGCCAGCCGTCCCGGTCGAGCGGAATCCTCGTAAAGCAGTCCACCCACACCCATTCGGCCCGGCCCGCCATATTGCGGATGGTGTCCAGCCCCTCCAGTTCGCTGAACCGGAGCGCGATATCCTTCACGCCCATGTCCGTCAACAGTTTAATCATCGGAAAAGAGGAATCCAAAAAAAAGTATTTCCCGATGTGGTACCGCCCCAGATATTCCAACACCTTGTGCTCGATCCGCTCGCTCTTGATATTCAAAATCATCGTGCCGTGGCGGTACTCTTTACAGTAATCCTCAAAGTCCTCCCCCGCCTCGAAAGGATTGTGAGAGATGTAGATTCTGCCGTTCAGATCGTCCCTCAAGTCGAGCTCCACGCCGTACTGTACCGGCAGCCTGCGCAGCTCCTCAACAGTGTTTATCCTGTGCGCTATGTATTCCATGGTGATTTTCCTCCTTATAGATTTTTCTTCAACTTCACGCTAAACTCCACCGTCCTCTTGATGAACTTCCACTTGGCTTTAAGCCCCGTATTCCACTTGGACTCCCCGTAGATTCTCTCCGGGAAAAGCACCGGGAACCGGACCACCTTCAGGTTTTTTTTGCGCGCCATGTACAGCGCGTACAAATCCAGCGAAAAGTCATAGGGCGGATTCTCCCACCCGTCGAAGAACACCTTCGGGAAGATATTCGGCTGCGCGTTGATATCGTAGAGCTTCTTGCGCAGATAACAGGTCTCGAACAGGCTCATCCCGGCGGTGAAGAACACGTCGAACAGCGGCCTGCCCTTGCGGTTCCCCTTGACAAAAACCAGCCCTCTCTCCTCCTCGATGACCGCCAGCGCCTTGAGGATGTCCGCAGGGTCGGTCTGCATGTCCGCGTGGGTCCAGCCGATGTACTCCCCCGTGCACTCCTCAAGCCCCTGCAGGATGCCGTAGCCGTATCCCTGGTTGACCTCCACTTTCACGGTTCTCGCAAACGGATACCTCGGCAGCAGCTCCTTAAGCACCTGCGCGCTGTTGTCCGTGGAGCCGTTGTCCACGAGAATGACCTCGATGTCATCCCGCTTGATGATCTCCCCGAAACGCTCGAGAATCAAGGGAATATTCTGCTCTTCATTATAACATGGAACCACTATGGATAGTTTCATAATCTCTACTCCTCATATCAGCCATTTTTGCCGCCATCCCGAAAAGCCCACACGGCAGGGCGGCGCAAATCTCAATTTTCCGTCACCTTTCCAGAATCTCTGCCGCCATCCTCGCATACTGCTCCCTGGCGGGCTCCTCCGGGCGAAACAGCATCGCCTGTATGCCTGCTGCCCGTGCGCCCTCCACATCCTTTTCGAGACTGTCGCCGATACAGCAGACCTCCGCCGCGGGCAGGCCCAGCTTCTCGAGGCAGAGCGCGAACATCTCCGGCGCGGGTTTCTCCCGGCCTGCCTCCTCGCTGGTCACAAGGCAGCAGACGTCCTCCGCAAGCCCCAGCGCCTGCAGCTTGCGGTGCTGGATCTGCGCCGTCAGATCGGTGCAAATCATCACCCGGATTCCCTTTTCCCGCAGACCATCCAGAAATTCCCTCGCGCCGTCGAACAGCGCCATCCTCTCCAGAAAGACGCCCCAGTAGGTCTCGTACAGCTGCATCGCGAGCGGCACGGGATGCACGCCGAGATACTCCAGCGTCCTCTGGTAATACAACATCCTGTTGTGGGAGGCCCCCACATCGCCCAGCCGCCGCTTCGTCTCCTCCCTGCCAAAGAGGTACGCCTCCTCGTAGCGCTGCGCTTCAATCCCCAGTTTCCCGCAGGCGAGCTCCCGCACCCGCGCCCGCGCCTCTCTGTCTAACGGGTCATAAGCGTACAGCGTATTGTCCAAATCCAATATCACAGCCTTAACCATCTCTCTGTCCCAGACTCCTTCCCTGTCGATCGAATCTCAGTCCGCACCCGGCATTTGCATCCAGCCAGGCGCAAAAACCTCCTAAATGGCGCCGCCGTATCCTGCATCAATCCCTCCGCATAATCTCGCTGATCACCACCAAAAGCATCACCTGTACCAGCCCGTTTACGCCGTCCTCCCAGACGATATGCCCGCCCGCCAGATCTTCGATCTGCGGAATCTCCGCGCGGGCGGTCTCCTCCCAGACTTCCTTGTCCGCCTGCAACCCTTCCCCCGCGAACAGAATCCTCTGGTGCAGCAGATCATTATCGTAAAAAAGGCTGCCGCGCACGCCCCGCTCCTGCAAAAAAGCGAGCAGCGACTCCGCATTGATGCTGACGTCCAGCAGAAACTCCACGCCCAGCTTTGGACAGTACGCGCCGTCGATTCCGCGCAAATCCTCGGACAGCCCCTCGTCGAAATAGCGGATGACCAGATCGGCGTACTGCTTCTGCGGATGAATATATTTCTCCGCGTCCGCCCGGCGCTCCTCAATCTGCGCCAGCACCTCCGCCGTGGTATGCCCCCTGTCGTCCCGGTCCCTGCCCAGCTTCCAGAAGAACCGGAGTGCCTCGTCGGTGTCCAGGTAAATCTTCATATCGAGCACCTGCCTCATCTGCGGCAAATACAGGGAGTGCAGCCCGCACATGACGATGTAAGGCTTGGGTGTGACCTTTTTTTTGCCCGTAAAAGTCCCCGTGTTGTGGTCGTAATCCGCCCGCCGGACCGCGTTGTTACCGCGCAGCACCCGCAGATCCTCCGCCTGCCGGTAGAGGTAATTCGCGTGAGGGTTCAGGTGCGTCATCTCATTCCAGTTGGCATCGCCGCGCTCCCACTTGTGGTCGCCGTCCCCCTCGATGTTCAGGATGCTCTCCTCCGAGAGCAGATTATCCAGCATCATGAGCAGCCTGCTCTTGCCCGCCCCGCTGTCCCCGGCGATCCCGATCGTAAAAGGACGGTTCCGCCTGCGGTAATAGGAATTGCTGTTGACCCCGTAAAGGTACATGGACACCACCAAAATCAGGAAGACGCCCACCATCAGCGTAAACACAATATTTTTCAGGCCCGCGTCGCTGTATTTCAGGAAGTCCAGATTCTTTCCCAGAAAAGACAGGTCCGTGAAGCCCGCCACGTGGAAACACACGTAGTAGAGCAGATACAACAGATTGAATACCGCGTAGACGACCACCATCTTCCCCCGGTTCACAGAAAGCCCCGCCAGATAGAGCATAAAAAAGGGCGTCACCCAGACAAACCATGCGGGCATGGCGGGCACAAACGCGAGAAAGACGGAGAAGAGCAGCCCCGTCATGCTGATCAGCAGGTCCCGGTTCATCTGATTGATGTGGAACGCCTGAAAATAGATCAGAAGAAGCACCAGCACGCACAGCAGCAGGTGCGCGCTCCCGTAATCGATATAGACGTCGCCGACCGCGCTCTGCTCCTTGTTGAACAGCACCATCTCGACGAATCCCCGGCACCAGAAGGGCGCGATGAGCGCCGCCGTGCACAGCACCGGAAGCCCCGTCAGGACAACCGCCTTCTTCCGCCCCTTTCTCTTATACAGATAGAGGAAAAACAAGGGCAGCGCCACAATGATGTGGAATTTCGACGACAGCGACAGCGCAAAAAATAGGACAAACTTCCACTCGTTCCCCGCAGTCTTTGCCGCCGTCGTCCCCATCTGCGTCAGGTAGTAGACCGCGCCGACCAGAAATACCGTCGGTATGATGTCCAGCTGTCCGTGCATATAGGTCGAGTACAATATGATCGGGGAAAGAAAATAAAGTACCAGAATATATTTCCGCTTGGATTTGGAGATGCGCATCAGGTAGTACAGCCCCACCAAGTCCATGATGAGCAGCGGCAGCTTGAACAGCAAATTCCGGAAAAAGACGGGGAGCGCGCCGCCAAACCGGACAAAGACGCCCCCGACGCACTCCACAAACAGCATGACCGGCGGATACGGAAACGAGGAGAGCAGCTGATGGTCGTAATAATAGCGGTACGGATTCTCCCCGCTTAAGAAGCACTTGACAAAAGGAATGAACATCCTATCCTGATAGTCCGACGAAAACAGCCCCATCAGAAGCAGCTTAAACAGGACGATTCCGACGATCGCCGTCCACAATATTTTATGGTAATTTTTCTCCCAGTCAACCAACTCCAGCTTCTGTATCATGTATCGCTGCATCCTTCCATTTACCCGGCGTACTATCCCGCACAGGCGCCCCGGCTATCCCTTTTCCCCATAATGAGATTCGATTATAAAAGGTTCTTTCATAAACTTTGGCTTGCAGATTGCACAAAATATTCTCGTAGCTGTCCTTACGTAGGAACATGAGAAAAAGGACCTTTTGACACCTGAATCCGCTCGAGAAACCTTTCGAAATACTTCCAGGTCCTCTGATATCCCTCATAATCCGCGGGCGTGCCCCAGCCTACATAGCGCCGGATATCAAAAATCTTCGCGCGATATCCCAGATCGAGCACATGCTTCGCCACCTGGTCCACATAGAACTCCCCGTTGACGCGGTCGTTCTCCGCGATCATCTTCCCCGCCGCCTCCAGGAATATCCCGGCACGGCGAAACCAGAAAGTCGCCACCACCGCGGGGTCCTCCATCGGCG
>JAMPEH010000013.1 GCA_023665245.1 Muribaculaceae bacterium | reverse complement strand
ACGCGGCGGCGTAGCCGCCGCGCTCGTTTATTCAAGCACCCGCCACAGTGCCAAACGGTTAATTTTTAAGCAATTTTGAGTAACCTAAACTATTGCTAAAAATCTGAGAGTATGATATAATAACTTTGTATTTATGAAAACGGAAGCATTAACGGTATCAACCGAAAAACTGAATGGGCGTTTTTATACACCCGAATTTATCGTAAACAATGTTCTTGATTTATCAAGTTATCACGGACAAACGATATTAAGAAAACACGCCATTGACAATAGTTGCGGTGATGGTGCATTTTTGGTTGCTATTGTAAATAGATATTGCCGTGAATTTTTAAAAATAAGTAGCGATTTGACAGAGCTGTCTAATGAATTATCTAACTATATTCACGGTATTGAAATAGACGAAATAGAAAGTAAAAAATGTATTGAAAATTTAAATAGTACAGTTAGGCAATATGGCTTAAACAATGTAAAATGGGATATAAATTGCGCCGATACATTGACAGTAGATAAGTATAATGGCAAAATGGACTTTGTATTAGGAAATCCGCCTTATGTAAGAGTTCATAATTTAGGCAGTTCTTTTGATAATATAAAACGGTTTGCGTTCGCTCAAAACGGTATGACCGATTTATATATTATTTTCTATGAAATCGGGCTTAAAATGCTTAATAAAGACGGTATTTTAGGCTATATAACGCCGAGTTCGTTTTTTAATAGCCTTGCTGGCAAATATATGCGGTTACATTTGATAAACAATAATTTACTTGATAAAATCGTTGACTTAAAGCATTTTCAAGCATTTACCGCAACCACATATACGACTATTACGGTGTTGAAAAATAATCGTCAACAAACAACTACTGAATATTATCAGTTTGAAGATAAAAATAATTTCCCCTATTATGTAGATACTTTAAGCGTCGAAGATTATTATATTTGCGACAATTTCTATTTCGCAGATAAGAGAAAGTTGGACGAATTAAAAAATATTTTAACTTTTAATTCTGCAAAAGACTATTTCGCTGTTAAAAATGGCTTTGCTACCCTTGCCGATAGCTTTTTTATAGGCAACTTTGATTTTGACGAATTTACTATACCCATTGTTAAAGCATCAACGGGTAAACAATATAAATGTATTTTCCCTTATTCGCAAGGTAAATTAGTCTCGTTTGAAGATTTAACGGCTAATTCAAGTATTAAAACATATTTTGAAACATATAAAGATATATTATTAAATCGCAGTTTGGAAAAAAATAGCGATTGGTATGGGTTTGGGCGTACACAAGGCATAAATGATGTTTATCGGTGTAAATACTCAATAAACGCTTTATTAAAAACGCAAGCCGACTTGAAACTTATAAAATGCAATAAGGGCGTTGGCGTGTATAGTGGGCTTTATATTTTAACCGAAGTTCCCGAAATTGAATTGAGAGAAATGCTGTATAGTGAAGATTTTATTTCATATATATCACTACTCGGTAAATATAAAAGTGGTGGCTATTATACTTTTTCATCGAAAGATTTAAAAAATTATCTTGAATATAAATACTCACAAAGGAACGGATTTGAAAATGAACAATTCTCAATTTTTAGCTATACTTAAGAAATCGTTTATTACTTATTTGCAGACAGGTGCAAGAAGTAATAAAAAGCTGGGCATTTTACACGGTGCAATTTCGGAAGATTTACAAGAGCGGTTAAACGATAATAGATATGCCGTCTATTCTTTAGGCTATGGAATAGGTAAAGAACATAAAATTAACGGAAGATATGTAGATAAAGCCGTTGATATTACTATTGCCGAAAACGGCACTCCTGTTGCTGGTATTGCCGTTAAATATGTAATGAGTAACTACTCGCAAAATTCAAATAATTATTTTGAGAATATGCTTGGCGAAACTGCTAATATTCGTTGTGCTAAAATTCCTTATTTTCAAATTTTCATAATACCCGATAAAATACCTTATTTCGATAAAGACGGCGGTATTTCTAAATGGGAAACAATAAATGAGCATAATTTAAATAAATATATTAAGCTATCTAACGATAATATAGATACATATTTGCATACACCTAATAAAACGCTTGTATTTATCGTTCATATTCAAGATAAAAATGCTATTGCAAAAATTGCCGATAAGCAAGATTATGAATATTACTACTTGAACAACGATTTTGATATGGCTATTTCTGAGTTGAGTTTTAATTTTGGTAACACTATCGTTTATAACGATTATGAAAAATTTATTGATAAGGTTGTACACGCAATAAAGAGCATTTAATTTAAAAGACGAGCTATTAAATAGTTCGTCTTTTTTGGTATTGCCAAAATTAAATATGATACTAATTTATTTTAATTATATTAAGCCTATTTTCTAAAAGCAGTTTGTGAATTAAATTTTTACCCTGCTCTTTATTGGTAAGTGATTTACCGTATTCGCTGATTAGTTTATAAACTGCATCGTAATTTTCAAAACCCTTTGAGTAATAAAAAGCCAAACTTACATTGCTATTCCTATAGAGGTCATAATAGTCAAAAATACTTTGGAAATATGAATAGTCTGCCTCGCTTAAAGAATGTCCATAAAACTTTATTGCAATCGGATTATTTTCATTTGGCGGCAAGACTGTTAAATATTTATCCGCACTAAGCATTTTGCGATAAGTTTTACTAAATAATCGCAATTCAGAACTTGCACCTTGCGATTGTATTAAATTATCGTCAATCCCAAATATTATGTTCGATTTATCACAACCATTCGAGCAAGCATTACCGCATAATTTACCGTGAACATTGTTATAGTAACACGGACTTTCAACCTCTAAAATATCAAAAATAGCAGTATAATTGAAATTAAGAATAAATGTATTGCTTAAATTATCAAAAACATCAATTAGATATTTTTTACTTTTAACTGTTATAAAGTCATCTATTTTATTAAATTTATAGCACACAAATCCTGTAAGGCTCGCAAGTAAATTAACTGCCTTAATTATATAATCTTCGTTCCGCTCGAATTTGTTGATAGGATTTACTATCTGATTTTTTAGATATTTGCAAAATCTATTTTCTAAATTATAAAGCTGTTGCAATAAATGCCTAACTAATGATGTCAGGGTTTCTACAAAATCTCCATTTATCGAAATAAACTTTACGCAATAATCAAATAAAAATTTTTCTATGTGATTTAATTTATCTAATCCCAATCCTACTGTAAAATTATTTAAATACTTTTTGGCTTTACTATATATCCCTTGGTTGATATTTTTATCAGAATTATTCCTTCCGAAATAAATAGTTAATAAAGTATCTTTAATTATTTTTTCAATATCACACCATTTATAATCATCTTTATTGTATATTTTATAATATTCAAGCAACAGATTTCCCCAAAAGCCAGTAACATCTGCTTGCATTTGCTTAATGCCAAAATTTATTGTAGTTGTGTCAAGTATACATTGACGAAAAAAATCTTTATAGCTGGATTTTAAACCGCACTGCAAATCAAATCCATTCCCCAAAATAACAAGTTGTGATGTCATTAGTATTATAGCCACCTAAATTAATTTGAATTATTATACTACAAAATAACTTTATAGACAAATAAAAACGCAACCCTTTCGATAGTATTCGAATAAGGTTGCGTATGGTGCACCATAAGAGTATAATCCGAACTATAACTTGTAACGCGTTATAGTTCGGATTTACTTTTTATAATACAGTTATTCAAAAGTCTTCAATCATTAAATAAATTTATTTTAACGTCTTATTTGATATTACATCTAAGTTTTCATTTTTTACGGTGCAGTAAAAAGCAGGTGTGAGTTTCCCTCATACCTGCATTGTTTTTTTATTGTTATTTGGTTTTACTTCTAAGGTCCCTTTCAAATTGTGGCGCGGGGGATTCAAACAAATTCTTTTTGCCTGTTAAATAAAAATCTAATGCTTGCATTTTAGGGAACAATTTAGTTTCCGCCGAATTTTTTAATACCAAAATCAATCCGTCTTCACGTTCTCCCACAACTTCATACAACCCTTCCCCTTTCTCTTTATGAGAGTTAAAGCTTTCTTCAAAGTTGGGAGATTGGGTAGTAATAAAATTAGCGTCAAGCGTTATCGTTATCTGTTTAAAGCACTCGTTTAAATCTTTAAGCAAAATTGCGGGCTTAGATTTTTTACGTATAAAACAAATTTTTACATATATTCCCTGCAGTTCGTTCCAAAGCTTATTTTCGTTATATTCGGCATAACTCTTTTTAATCTCTTTAATATCCTTTATATCGAGAATGGGTTTAACCGTCCTTAATACATTGTAATATTTAAGCGCCATAAATAAATATTCGTGCAATAAATCATACTTTTTAGCTTTATAATCGAATATTTTCGTCAACAACAGCGTAAAGGCGCTTCCGAACACTCCCGACGCGGAAACCTGAATTATAATCAGCCAAGTTTGCGGAATGCGTTGCTTTTCGTCGAGGTATACGCTCCCGAACGATACGCCTATCACTATTAACAGACTTATAATGCTTACAAAAAAGCATAACCGCATTAATTTAATATCTTGTTTCATTTTATCTCCCGAAAAACCCAAAGCTAATTTAAGCGGGCGAATTAAAGCTGACCATTAAAACCGTTTTCCTTTGCTTTTTTAATCCACTTTTCCGCTTCTTCCGAATTCTTTTTTACTCCTCTGCCTTGTAAGTAGTTTGTGTACAAAAAGTACATTGCGAATGCGTCGCCTTTGTCCGCCGCTCTTTCGAACCACATTACTGCTTCTTTTGGATTTTTTATTACTCCGCTGCCGATGTCGTAGCAACAGCCTAAAGTGCACATTGCTTTTGCATGACCTTTGTTCGCCGCTTCCCTAAACCATTTTACCGCTTCTTTCGCATTCCTTTTTACTCCTATGTCGCTGTCGTAACATCTGCCCAAATTATACATTGCTTCTACAACACCTTTTTGGGCGGCGCTATAGTATAATTTGAAAGCTTTCTTCTTATCTTTTTTAGAAGCAACGCCAAACACAATACCATTGCCAAAGCAATAACAGTCCGCCAAAAGGCACTGCGCTACGGAATAACCTATATCCGACAGCTTTTTAATATAATTAAAGGATTCTTTGGTTTTATTATCAAGGAACTCTTGCCTTTTACTTTCAAGCAAATTATCTATATCCGACATATAATTTAAACCGCAAAACCCATTACCTATCCGACATTTTTTAACGCTTCCGCGTAAAAGCAACCAGGTGTTTTCATTGAGAGACTTAAATGCGTTGGACTCTATATTTTCTATGCCGGCAGGAATAACTATTACGCTTGCTTTGCACCCTGAAAAAGCCCTTGATTTTATAACCTTTATACCTTCGGGGATTTCTATGTATGCTTGAGTCTTGTTTTTATACTCGGTTAAAGCGCCGTCTTTATCTACTACGAAATCTTTAAATTCCTCTTTTGTTTCGTCATTGTAGACTTGTGCCGCCCTTGCACAAATATGTTTACAATTAAGATTAATGCCCCAATTCGTCTCCAAAGTCAATTCCATATAAAAACTCCTTTAAATAATTTTGTTATAAGTACGCATATTTTTATCGCATTTGGGGCTCTTATCTTTTACTTCATCGTTTGTTAAATCTTTTGCGGAGTTATCTTTTGATTTAGGCATAAAATCTCCTTATATCGACAAAATACAATTTTATCCGCAAAAATTATAGCATACGGCTTATTTAAAAGCAATATCAAAATAAATTTATTTTGCAAAAATACTTTATGCGTTGTAAGCCTTATCCAACAGCTTTTTTACCTGCGTAGCTATGCTTCCCGGCGCGGGGTTGCACATACTTTCAGAAAAGGCTTCGGCGATAAAATCTTGCGGGGAAGTGCAGGCGTATTCGGACAGTCCGTATTTGATATCTTCCGCCGTAAGACTTTCGTAGTAGGCTTTAAACTCTGCGTTTTTGCCGAGCGCGCACAAATCGTCGAGCAGGTGCCCGAGCTCGTGGTATACAACCGATTCGGGCGTGTTACAGCCTTTGGGGTGGAAGCCGTCCCCTTCGTTTTGGCGGAGGCGGCTTGCCAATTCCAAATAGGCGTAACCCTCATAGTCGTTTTTGTCGAGCAAAATTGCGTCGAACAAGCCGAACGCGCACATAGCGTTAGCCACGTAAGCTTCATGGTTTTTTATAAGTTGAGTTAAAATTCCGCGCATTAAGCCGCCGAGCTTTTTTGCGTTTTCTTCCGAGCAGATATATTGAAGGTTGAAAGCGTTTAAAACCTCCTTATCGCCCCGTTCCATTCTGACGAGCAATTTTTCAAGCGCTTCGTGCGTGCCCAGATAGCACAGCTTACTGCGAAGCTTTGGGTACTTATAGAGCGACTGTACTACCACCTTCAAGAGGTTTTTTGCGCCGTACAGGTTAATATCGTCAAGTGCGCAAGCGTCGCAAAGATAGTATTTTTTTGCAAGCTCTTCAAGCGCTTTTCCGTTTGCGGCGCTTTCAATCTCCTGCAAAATTTTCTCTTTTTTACAGCGTATATAAAACGAGCGGTTGCGCCGCGACTCAACAAGCTTTATTTGTCCTTCGGTGAGTTCGAGAGTTACCCTTTCTTTATTAACGCCGCATAGGGTGAGATAAACAGTCTCACCCGAATTTGCGGAATTGCAGTTATAAGTAACTTCAAGCGTTAAATTTTTCATTTTTTATCAAGCTTATATACTCCTCTTCGAGCGCGGAAAGCTTTTCTTCCAGCGCCTTTGCCTCGCCGCTATCCGAAGCTTTCAGCCGAAAGTACGTGCGGAAAAGTTCGAGCTTGGTGGCGTTGAACTGCCCGTCTATCAGCGAGGTTTTTTCGTAATTTTCGGCAAGCGATTTAACTATGCCGTAAACGACGTCGGTTTTCTTTGCTTTGAGTTCGGCTAAAATTTTATTGCGGGCGTTTTTGCCGAATTCTGCAATAATGCTTTCGTCCGACTCGCCGAAGCCGAAATTACGCACCGCTTCGGAAGTTAAAATAACGGTAATTGCGGACGGGCATCTTTTTAAATAGTCGTGCACCTTATTCCATGCCGACACAAAAAAACTATACGAGCTTTCGGCTTGCGCTTTTTTGTCGTTAATTTGCTTATTGACCCCTTTTTCTTCTTCGATAAAATCGCGCGCTTCGTAGGCGAGTGTGAGGTCCTGGTCGGGAAGATTGCCTATATCGGAAGGTCTCCAGGTATATTGCAGGTAAAAGTCGATATTCTCCCATATCCGAAGACAATTCTTTATTTCTTGACGAAGTTTATAATCGGGAGATTTATCTTTCCACAGTTCGTCGAACCTATTGCGGTAGAAATTTATTCTTTCCGTTATCCTTTGATGTAACGCCTCTCTCTTTTCGCCGAGCCCTCTCTGCATTTCTTTAAGCTCCCCGTCGTTTACCGCCGCAACATAATTTTCGGCGTTTTTCCATAAATCGGGAAACGAGTAAGCAACATGATATTCGCTTCCGAAGTCGATTTTTTCGCGGGGCATAAAAATTTGAGGCACAAGCTCGGGATGATTTATGACGTGATTATACAGCTCGGTCAACGCCTGCGCTTCTTTCTGCTTTTTCGCCCTTACGATTGCCGCGCCGTTATCTTTTTTTACCGCCGCCGCAATTTTTGTAGCTTCCAAAGTCAACGCAATATCCTCCGCGCCGCTTTCCATCGCTTCGGTAAGTATATCGGCGATATAATCGAATCTGTCGTTTGCGCGTGCAAATACGTAGTGCGAAGCCTCTTCCTCCGTCTGATTGATAACTTCCAGCGCGCCGTAAAGCTCGCCCTGCTTTGCATGCACGGCAAGTATTTCGTCCGTTCTTTCTGCCAGCTTTTTTTGCATATCTTCGAAGCTGTCGAACCCGAACGGAACGAACGCCATAGTCGCATCGTCGCCGTGAACGTCTTTGTAAAAATCATTCAAAGCTGTAGCGACCTCCTGTATAGAGTTGCTCTCCTTAACCGTCGAAAGCAAAATATATTCGACGCCCAGATTTTCGTGCGGGCAGAACGGGTCGAATATGCCGTCGCTGACAGCCATAAGCGCGCACGGCTTTGCTATTTCGCGGCATACGTAGTTGAGCGAAGCGTTTTTGTTACCGGCATAGAACAGGTTGGTTATTGAACCCGAATTGTCCTCGTCGTCGACCGATAAAAGCTTTAAGCCGTCGGGCGTTAAGGCATAGCACCGAGAATCGCCCGCCCAGACAATTTCGGCGGTAACCGAGCTCTCCTTTTCGGTATAGCGTATAAACGCAAGCGTTGTGGGAAGGAGCAGCTGTCCGTCGTACTTGCCCTTTTTAAGATTGAATTTTTCGGCGGCTTTATGCAAGCCCCATTCTATAAATTCCGAAAGATTGGCTCTTACGTATTTATCGGACAAATCGACGTTTTTAAACCCGCCCTCAGTGAGCGCGTATACGAGGCGTGCAATCACTATCCTCGAAGCCCAAAGCGCCGAAGTGTCGTCCTTGCCGTCTGCCATCGGCGCGATAAGCTCTTCGATATATTGCCAAAATTCGGGAGAAGCTTCCCTCATATCGCCGAACGCGCTCGCCATAATATCGCCGCGCATATCAACGTGCTTAGCCCTGTCGACAGTATGCACGGCGGAGCCCGAGCCGCCGAGCCCGTCGGCAACGGCGATAACGTAGCTTCCGATATACGGATTTGCGTCCTCGTTTTTGAGAACTGAATAAAATTTGAATGAATTATTTGTCATTTTATGTACCCCATAAGGCGGAGATTGTTCGCGGGAACTCTCTCGTTTATCTTGTTTTTACCGTCTATAATTTGGTTGTAAACAATTTTGTATCTGTGCTCGCCGCCTACTTCCATTCTGGAAATGCTTTTAACGCCCATGCGCCCCATTGCTTCGGTATTGTAGGAGCTTCCGTGCTCGGGCCAAGGGGTATCCGCGTCTATTTCGGCAAGCTTGGGATGCGCCAGACCCTCCGATATAAGCCATTCGCAACCCTTGTCGATTTCCCGCCCCGAAGCCGTCGTTATAAGGTAACGCTTACGGAAAGCGAGCTGTGCTCTCTTTATCTTCGCATATCCCTTTTTTGCGATAATATCGGCGGGCTCGAACTCAATCATGTGTTCGTCCCACGCGGCCTCTATGTCCGCGCCTTTGGTTTTGGCGTAACCCGCGTCGCAAATTTCGGATATTGTCAAGGTCTTTTCCGCGCCGCCGGAAGTAGCAACACGGTACTTCAAACTCATGCTGCCGCCGCCCTCGTTGACGCGTTTTAAAGACTTAACGCCGAGTTTTTTGAGTTCGGTTACGGGCAAAAGCTCCGCAACGAGCCTGTGCGCTTCCCAAAGCTCCTTGTCGAAGGGTTTTTCGTCGCTTCCTTTATGATACTCTTCGGGAACTTCAAGCCTGTCCGCAAGCACGTCGGCAACCTGCCTTGCCGTAGGTCTGTCCGCAGGATTTTTCGCAAACATCCAGTTCATGAGCGATAAAAGCGTTGCGCCGCTGTTTTCGCCGATTTTAACGTTGAATTTTTTGTCAATCGTTACGGCTTTGTCAAGATACACCGCCGCGCCTACCGAGCCGTGCTCCAAATCGACGCTCGGGAACGCCCCCGCCCACCATTTGTGGAATACTACGCCCAGCGAAAAAATATCCGTTGCGGTAGTTACAGTCGACTTGTCCGCCGCGCCCTCGTCCGAGCCGTAGAGCAGAACCTCGGGGCTTTGGTACCCCTCCGAACCGCCTATGCCCTCCCATTCGGGAATTTCGTCCGCCGGATATGAAGAGTCGAAATCGATAAGATACGGAATATATACGCCGCGCTTTTCGGTCACGTGAATGTTCTTGGGTTTAAGGTCGCCGTGAATAACGCCGTGTTCGTGAAGCTTTTGAAGCGTTCCCGCCGTACGTTTGGCGAGCTTTAAAAATTCTTCAAGCGGCAAAACGGTATAATCGAACGTGTCGGAAAGTCCGCCCGCGATATAGTCCGTTTCAGTCACGAACATCATTTCGCCGTCCCAGAAGTTGCAATTTTCGACTACTATACGGTCGCCCGAAGCGGTTAAGCCTTTCATATGCGCGCGCAAGCTCTCCTGCTTTTTTTGAAGAGCTTCCGCGTCGGCTTTGTATTTATCGTACACCGCCTTCGGCAAATCCTTTTTGGGCAGACGGATATGCATATTGCGCTTTAAAAAATACTTCTTGCCGCCTTTGGTCGCAATAATATATTCGCCGTTGCCCGTACCTACCCATTTGATTGTTCCGCCCTCTACGAATGCGGAATCTACCTCGTATACGCCGTTGTATTTCATACGTTACCTCCCGTTTAAGAAACCGAGCTTGCAGAAGCGGCAATGATTTTTATGATATCCGCAAAGGATATGCCGTCTAAGCCGCTATGTATTTTCACAGGCTCGAAAATGCTCCTGTTGTAGCGCTGTTTCATTTCCTCGTAGCAAGAGCGCTTGGGCGCGAACATAACGAGCCTTTTATTTCGTTCGCGAAGCTTGGAGGTATGATTTTGCATACACATCCAGGTTTCGAGCAAGCCGTTATCGTCTACCATATCGCTCGGATAACCCGCGCAGTTTTTGCGCGCGCCGAGAGGAATTGCCGTCGTATCGGCGAACAGCACTATAATCTGCCTGTCCTTTGCGCCCGTCGTAAAATCAGACTTCATAGCCCTATACAGCGCTTCCAATCCGTTTGCGTCCTCACCGCAACCGCCCGTTGCGCGTATCCCATCCAAATACGCCGAAAACTCCCGCTCTTCGTCAGGCAACTCATAAAACGGGCTCTCTACCATAGAGTTTTGTCCGTCGCATTTGTAATCGCGGAATACGATAACCTTAATGCGCATCATATCTATCTCGCTGCCCATATCCGTCATTGCCTTTGCAAAATCGGCATAAAAGCGCTTTGCATTGTTCTTTACGCTTTCGATACAGGGCGACATACTGCCCGTTCCGTCGATACAGAACACTATGTCCACGTTGCGCTTTGCTCCGAAAATATTGTTTTGTGAAATCATAATTCCCTCCCTTAAAAAAATAAGGGGTAAACAATGCTCCGTACACGGGTCATTGTGCCTAAGAGTCGTTTACCCCTCGCGTTTACAGCTCAATATGTTAAGCGTTGCTTGCCGAAGCCGCGATAATTTTGATAATCTCTTTGAAGTCGATATCGCCGAGACCGTCCGCCATATTCACAGGCTCGAACACACTGCGGTTGAGCTTGGATTTGAGCGCCTTGTACTTCGTACCGTCGGGCGCGAACATAACGAGCCGTTTATTGCGGTCGCGAAGCTTGAAGCTACTGTCCTGCGCCATACAAGCCCACATTTCGATGAGCCCCGCCTCGTCTACCATATCCGAAGGATAATTTGCTTCGCCCGCTCTCTCCCTGAGGTCGAGCGCTTCGGCGTCGGTAAACAAAACGATTACCTGTCTGTCCTTCGCGCCCGCCGTGAAATCGGACTTCATTGCATAGTACAGGGCTTCAAGCCCGTTTTCGGGGTTATCGCCGCCGCCGTTCGCCGATACGTCCGCAAGAAATTTCTCAAAATCCGCCGTATCGGTGGGGAGCTCGAAGAAAGGACTTTCCACCATCGCCTGCTCCCCGTCGTCGTGATAATCTCTGAATACGATTACCTTGACGCGCATAGAGTCAATCTCACTGCCGAAGTCGGTCATTGCGCTCACAAACTCCAAATGGAATCTGCGCGCGTTCGATTTGACGCTCTCGATACAGGGCGCCATACTGCCCGTTCCGTCGATGCAGAACACAACGTCGATGTTGCGTTTCGTTCCGAAAATGTCGTTAGCCATAATTATTTTTACCTCCCGGCTATTTCGCGCGTTTTCCGCACGTTTATTGTACTTTAATTATACAGCCTGATATAGGTCGCCGTCAAAAAAGTACCACTTCTCCCAAGACAGGTTTTTATATAAAAAGAAAGGAATCCCGCATTTTTTACAGAATTCCTTAGTTTATAAAATTAAATTACTTCATTAGGGTTTGAGAAATAACTTTCTCACTATTTCTTTACAGACATTGGTTTTTAAATATGTACTTAGACCGCCTATTTCTTTACAGACATTGGTTTTTAAATATGTACTTAGACTGACATTGTCTTCATCCTTAATCCACTTGCCAAAGAAACTGTGTTTACTTTCAAACTTTATATCCTTTTTTTCTTTATAATATAAATATTGGTAAACAGCTTGAATTTGATTAATATCATGAGCAACTAATGAGTTAAAAGACTGTTCATCTCTCCACTCATTCCACAGCGCACACTCCCTCAAATTAGATTCTACACTCTTAAAAGAAGCAGCAAAAACAATCTCCTGCATTATCTCGTCGTACTCGCCGCGTTTTTCACCGTCCACAGCGTCAAGATAAACCGTCAAATCACCGGTTTTGGATTTAGGCAGGTCATGCAGCAAGAGCATTGTTAAAATATCATGTTTATTATATGTCTTATCTATTATGTCCTGCATATTGGTTTCTTTGGCAATTTCGTCTGCAGTCATTTCTTCGGGCAACATTAAAAACGCGAGCAGCCATGCACTATACATATGTTCTGCCACACTTTCACATTTCGACGAATCTACCCCTCTTATGAGCCAATTACGCCTTTTTACTTCTCTGCACAAGGCAAAATCGTTATAGAACTTGACGGTATCCGTAACCTCACACTCTTCTTTTTCGATAATTTTATCTAAAAATTCACACATTTTATTAAAATAATTATTCAATTCTCTGTCTGCCCAATCGCCATTTCCATTACCAAACCATTCTTCCTTCTTTCTAAGTTTTTTATATATTTGCTTAATCACATCTATGGAGTGTATAGCGACGTCGAAATAATCTTGCAATAAAGTACAACAAGTAAATAATTGCAACAATGTGTGCCCTGTCCAATCTTCCCCTAAAGCGTCTTTTATGTTTATAGTCCTAAGTAAGCCATTTAGCGTATTATCGAGCGTATCTTTTGCAACATCATTAAAACGAATTATTTTTCCATCAATTTTATCAGCTCTGTCATTATAATACCACAAGTGAAACCCATTATTAACCTTTCGAAGTATAGGGTCCTTTAAAATCTTTTTAAAAAACTCTTTAGTCTCTGACTTATCGTTCCAACACATAAATGTAAGAGCTATAGTACGCAACCTAAATCCATAAAAAGCTTTACTATCAGTTGCGGGGTCACTATATAAATATTTCTTTTCACATTCATTTTTTTTCTTAACTAAGTTTGATTTTATTGTAAAATCATTCGCTTTGTTTATTAATCCCAACAAATAAAGCAAATGATTTTGCCCTGCAGGTTCTACTGTTTCAAGAAAATAATCATTAAAGACTATTTCACATACTTTTTGCATAGCATTAGTATCAGCTCTTAATAATTGTCCCGTAAAAAAATCCGCTTCACTCTGAAAAATTCCTTCTATAATCTTATAATTTTTCAAAGTATTTTTATCAGGTGTCTTTACACCAAATTTTAATTTAAATACGTCTGCTGCAGCACGTTGACAAGTATATAGATAAAATTTATCAACATTTATCTCATTTATAGCGCGCACAAAATCTTTAGCCTGTAAAAAATTGACATGGCTACTGCATGCAACATGGTCCAGATGATTTCTAAAGTTTATTTCATCCTCAATATTTTTCGGCGCTTCTTCAAAATTACCAATATCCTCGTCACTTAAAGCATTCCAAAACTTGTTGGGCTCATTTAACTGCTTTGTACAAGCCACTTTCTTGACTAAAGCCGTAGTTACCGCACACTTTTGTCCTTTGATAAATTCTGCTACAGAATCTCCACTTTGTTGTCGGTTATTTTCATATAAGATATTATTAGTTTCTAAACATTTAATAAATTTATTAAAGTCATCTACTATAGGCATTGAAATATTTATTACTTCACATTCCAATTTGTCTGACACATATACTGATGATGGCAACGTATCTATCCCGACAATAAATATTACTGCTGGTCCGCTATATCGGTCGTCATCGGTAATCAAGTCCCTTATTGCTTTACACTGCGGCCAATTAATTGAAATGAATTTATCAACAAATAAATACAATTTATCTTTTTTGTTCAATGTAAAATGCTGGTCTTGTAATTCGGTAAGAAGTAGATTTACTTTCTTATTTTCAGCAAAATCGATATAGGCAAAGTACTTGCTAGAAACGCATTTTTTGACTTCAAAAAATATTTTTTTAAAAATAACATCTCTATATACACCTTTTTCACCGGTTACTCCGTAAACAATATCGCCATTTTTAAAGCTATCATGTTCTGTATTAATTTTGTGAGCAATTGATTTTACAACATCGGTATCTATTTTATAAATTGATAAAAAATTTTGCAGAGAAACATCTTTACGCTCTGCTGATAAACTGGGCTCATAGTTGTTTAATATAATACTTACACTATTTTTAAAAGTTTCGTCACTAGGGCTATTCATAGTTATAATACCTCCATTACTTGATTTATATAATACTGTAACAATAGCCAAGCTATTTTTTGTTCATCACCTTTATATGTATTACATCTTTCAATATATTTTTGAATTAAACTGAGACATGTTATTAAATTTTTACTATATTTTTTTGCAAAAGGAAGATTGGAAAACACAGATACTGTCTCGGCTGTCTTTACTACATTGTCAAAAATGAACTCAGATATCGGACATTCATTATAAAGAGTAAAAAGCAAATAGTTTTGCATTATTGTTGGAACGTCTGGTATTGACTGTGTAAGATTATCATATAACACATTCTCTATCACCTTATTATGCTGCTTTTCACCGTCACCCTCTTTATATTCCTCTATCTCAATTTGAAGTTTACCATCAGCATTAATAATATTTTTTGTTCTTAACAGATATATTTCAGTAGATTCTGTCTTTGTATATACTACGTTTTTGATATTTGTCAGTTCATTTTTTACTATTTCCATTAACTTTTTATATTCAAATACGTGATTGATTTTTTCTATACAGAATTTATCCAATACAAACCCGACGGTTAAACCCAAAGCTCCGCCTAAAAAATCCGAAAAATAGTCGGGACAAGCTCCCCAATTCTTAAACGCCACACCAAGTCCATGTGAAAGCCAAATTCCACCAATTACGCAAACAGCAAGAGAACCAATTCCAATTGCTATAAGAGCTGCTATTATCCAATTGGGATGATATTTTTTTATCAATTTAACTTTCTCCTTAGTTTTACATTTTATTTTATTATATAAGACAATTCGACAAATGTCAACAAGTGAATATATGATAAGTTATCACAAGAACCCTCGTCTAAAAGAAGAGAACCCTGTTAGTTTTACAAGGTCATCTAAATCTTTTTAACGTTATGCGATGAGGCTTTCGATAAGCCAATAAAAATAGTAGTACATCAAGGAAAGCTCGGACAGGTCGGGTACCTTGACAATCAATTGCCCTCTGTCGTCTATGCGCACCGTTTCCCCGTCCGTCGACTTTTGCAACGTTTTCATTGTCCTTTTATAACCGAAGCCGGGCTTGCGTTGCATCCACTCGGTTGTAATGCCGCCGTCGCACAGCTCTATGACCGTGCCGTGCCGTATAAAGAACTCCGCCTTCTCGCCGTTGCTGAACTTCAAATCCTTTGCGCAAATACACGGATAGCGAAGCGACCCGTAAATTTCAAACCGGTCGCCATTCACGCAGCTTTCCGCCTCGTCGAGAAATGCGTAGGAATTAATCGCTCCGTTATCGTATTCGTTATAGCTTTCGCCCTCTTCTCCGTCGATATTGGCTTCGGTTTCTTCGCCGTCCTCTTCTTCGGCTTCGGTTTCTTCGTCGGAATTTTTCATTTCCGCCTGTTTGAGCCGAATAATTTCCTGCCTGCGCATTTCCAGAATTTTCATACGGGTTAACAACGCGTCGTCTTTATCTTCGTTTTGGCTTTCGTCCTTTTTCGGTTCGTCGTACACGTAGCTCGTTCCGCCGATAAATCGGATAGCGCCGTTTCCCCGTAAGGTCTTTAAAGCTTCCGTTAATTCGCGGTAACCGAGATTAAGCTCGTTTTGCAGCTCGGGAGCCGAAAATTGACCCTTTCCCTTTGCACATGAGACTATTTTAATAAGTAAGTCTTGCATTTTACTCTCCTCTAAAAGACGGAAGGACCGCTTTGGTGTTTCTCGGATACGTAATCGTACTTATACTTTTTGTCCTTCGGATTTATATTTACGACGTAATCCAAGTAGTCGCTTTCGGGAAGGGACGTAAATTCTTCGCACATGAAATATCTCTCCATAAACGAAAACAGTACGTAGCCGCAGTTTGCCTCAGTCACCACGCATTCGCCCGGACTGAAATGCGATAATCTGCTTTTTGTTACAAGCGGCAATGTTTCCAATTCGTACCTTTCTATTTCCGCCCCGCTTCCGTTTACCGCGCTCAAAGGAGAAATACGCGTATACTGCCCGCATTCCCTTGAAAACTCTTCGAGCGTAGCGGGGTTGTTGCTTCCGAAAAACACATGAACGTTTAAATTATCGCGGATAATTTCGGATACATCTTTGTTGTATACGGAGGCAAGCTGCGCGTACGACTGAACGATGAGGATAAACCAGATGTTGCGCCCCGCGCACGCCGAAATAGTCGTTTCGAAATCTTTTATAGGCGCAAAATTGCCGAATTCGTCGAGAATGAAGTAAAAAGGCGCTTCGAGCTTGCCGCCTTTATTGCCGCTCGCTTTTTCGATAAGAAACTTATACGCGTTCTGTACAAAAATAGTTATGGTTTTAAAATGCGCTCTCAGTTCGTCGCGGTAGCACAGAAACAGCGCGACGGGTCCTTCTCCGAGCTCTTCTATTTCAAACGAATTGCAGGAAGTGATTTTTCTCGTCACATGCGCCATAAAGCCCGTGAACTTTGTTTGCCATACCGACATATAACTGCCGCGCGTGTTGCCTTTCACGTCCAAAATTATAGGCTTTGACAAAAGATACGCTTTCGACTTTTTATCTCTGTTCGAAAAATATCCGTTGTCGAACTCGTCGAAATTATTATCCGAAAAAGTCGACATTATATCGAACATAGTGTCAAACGAAAAGGTTTCTTCTGTGATAGGGTTTTCTTTGGCTTCCGAATCTTCAAGCATAGCGTAAAGAAAGGCTTTGAAAAGGTCTCTTACTCCGTCCTCCCAAGTAGGGTCGTGTTTTGCGGCGGTATCGACCAACATAATGCCCATATCGTCTATATCGTTAGAAACGTCGTCGAGGATATCTTTTCTTTCGTCCTCTACGTCGCTGTTCAGCAGCTCCGCGTCGTCGTATATTTTGCCGTTGAATTTATACTTCCATTCGCCGTCGACCTGCACCGTCTCCACGCCGTCGTAGACTGAGGCGGCTTTTTTATATTTTCTGAAAATAGGCGTAAGCGGATTCCAGAACTCGCTGTGATTGCAGTCGCGGAAATTCAGAAGCTTAATTTTATAGCCCTGCTTTTTAAGCGTTTCGGCAGTCAAACGGTAAATTTCGCCCTTGGGGTCGGATACGATAAACGACTTTTTAACTTTTTGCATTGCAAACGAAATGACGGTAGGTATAACGTACGAGGTAGTTTTGCCCAATCTCGTGGCGGCGATAATTCCCGCGTGATTTCCGTCTTTGGTATAAAGTTGAACCAGCTCGCCGTTCTCATCGCGAAAGCATGCCTTTAAAACTCCGTCGTTGGTAAAATTTCCGAGCTCGGAGAATTTAACGGTTTTAATTCCCGCCTCCGCAAGTCCGTCATAGCGGACAAGCCGCATATTTTCATAGCCGTCGCATAATATTCTTTCGTTAATCATAATCCACCCCTAAAGCCGAGCGCAGGCTTACTCATTGAATGAATACAGCCTTTGATTTTTTCATAAGTTACCGTAAAGTCGCCGTCCAAAGATAGGCAAACCGTATTTATGGCGTTGATAAGGCTGTCCGTACTCACGTTGCCGAGCTTATCCCATATGCCGTCGTCTACGGAAATTTCTACTCCCAAGCTTTGCGAATACTCGCCGATAACCGTAAGGATAACGCGCTTACGTTCTTCCGCGCTTATAGCCGACAGCTCGATTACGCGGCACTTGCGCTTGAACGGCTCGGCGTTTTGTCTGTCGCAAACGAGTACGGGAAGAACGTTGGAAAGGTCAAGCGTCAACCCGACAGCCGCTTTGAACGTTTTTCTCTCCTCTGCGGACAAAAATGTTTCCACAGCCTTTGCCTTTTCGGAGGTTATTTCGCCGTAAATACGGAAAATCGCTACGTTGGGCTTTCTTTCGTTCAAGCCCTTCACGGCTATATTTTGCGCGCCGTTTTCAAATAGCCCGTCGCCCACTTTGGCAACGTCGGCTAAAATAACGTTGAAGTCCTTGAACGCGCATTTTAGAGAACGGATATATTCGTCCGCAACGTATTCCTCTGCCGCGCTCAGTAGCAAAGGGCGGTATTTTTCGTCCGAAGCCAAGTGAATATTTTCCAAAGCCTTTACGACCTTGCCGCATTCTTCACTGCGCCCCATCGGTACGGGCAACGGGTAAATCCGCGAAGGAATATCGGGAAGGTTCAGCGGGAAATTCGTTACGGCGCTTATATATTCCTTATTGCAGGAAAGTATTGCGTTTTGCTTGTCCGCATAGCTCAATCCCTTGCAATACAAAATCCGCGCTATGGAATGCTCGTACTTTTCGCGCTTAACCAATCCCCTTGCGAAAGCCTTTTCCAGCAGTACGGCAATATTATCCCTTTCGGGAATTACGCCGTAGGGCTTTGCAAGCGTTTGAACGGCTTCCGTAAAAGGGCAAATCGACGAACTCATTAACACGTCCGCATATCTCTTTGCGTTTTTACCGTCGTACGCCATGCACATTACAGCCGCTTCGGTACTGTTCCAACGAACTGCTTTCTGAAGATATTTAAGTCCGCCCGCTTTGTTTTGCGGAACTCCGAGCCCCTCGTACAGGGCAAATCCGTAAACGACCATCGCCGCGATAATCCCCCCGTTGGCGCACTCCGCAATATGCGAAATAATTTCGCTTGAAGTCAGCTTATTCGGCGTTTTGAGTTTCAGCTCTTCCGCCGTAAGCAAAGCCTGCCCCTTAACCGCGACGGCAAGCTCCGTATCCGTTGAAAGCTTATCGATTTCCTGCCTTAACGAAGGAATTTTCTTCATTCTTTCGTACATGTTATACGCCGCTACGCAATCGATATCCTTTACCTGTTTGCACTCGCAAACAGAAAATATAGGCTCGGGCTCTTTTATGCCGTAAATTTTGGCAAGCGTGAAGAAAACGGCGCGCCTGTCCGTCGTTTCGGGTAACGTTACGCAGGTTAAAAAATAATGCGATAAAAATTTAGTTTTTATGTAGTTTTTCATATTTTCCCTCTCTTCCTTTACATACTTTCATCGAGCAAGTCGTAATACTTTTCAAAGACTTCCAATGCTTTGAGCTCGTCGGTTTCGACTTTAAGAGCAGGCTCTTCGTACTCACTCTCGTCAACGTAGAACACTATGGCTTCGTCGTCGGAAACATGCTCCATGCGGTCTATCGGTTTAAGAATGCAGTACAGTTTTTCGCTATAAGGGATAACCGCTATTTGCTCGAAAGCAATCTTCTTGCCCTTGCCGTCGACAAGAATAATAGGGTCTTTGTTCTCCTCGTCCAAAAGGACGTCGTAAATATTTTTGCTTTCGTTTTTCTTTTCCATAATACACCTCCGTTTTTGTGTAAGGACCGATGAATTTTTCCTTACTTATATTATAAACCGTAAGCGGTTCCGGCGATAGAAAATGCCGCCCGCACCCATACTTGAAAACATATTTGTATAAATGAAAACAGCCTTTTTTACGGGAATCCCGCAAAAAAGACTATAAAATAAAGCCGCCCGTTAAGGCGGCTTTATAAAATTGAGTTTTAAATACTATTTTTGAAACACAAGTATATCTTCGAGCCCGACTTGCGCTATTTGGCAATAGAAAAGCAGGTCCTCTATGCCTATTTGCGTTCTGCCCGTTTCCCAATTATTTACAACGCTTTCCGACACGCCGAAAACCTTAGCGAGCTCGGGGCGGCTGATGTTCCTGTCCATATAAAGGTCGTTACAGCTATCGCAACTACCGCCCCATTTGCATTTTTCGGTATCCCCTCTCAACGCGCCGCAAACAAATCGGCGCAGATGAGGATTGTCGCTACGGAGCCTGAACAGCTTGTTTCCCGTTGATTTCCAATCAATAAAACTACGAACGAAATTCATAGCCGTATTTTAGCAGATTATGCCGAATAATGCAAGCGTTTGAAAATTTTTATCGGAAATATTGAATTACTTTATATTTTCGGATAAAAAGTTTATAAAAATTTCGTAGCCTTTGGGATTGGGGTGGACGGCGTCGACGTGGAAAAGATAGTCCTTGCTCTGCTCAATTAAGGGGTTCCAATCGAGCACGGTTACGTCCAAAGCCTTTGCGGAATTTTTCGTGAGCTCGTTCAGCTTATTTTCCTTTTCCAGATAATTGGGGAAGTTCGGCGCATGTACGACCGCAATCAAATACACCTTTGTTTTGGGGAAATATTCGCGGACGAGCGCCAACATTTTAAGGTAGTTTTCATACACCCATTTGACGGAAACGCCCCCGCCGTGCAAGTCGTTAAACCCCAAGTTTATAACGATATTTTTTGGCTGGGGAATGCCCTTTAATCTTGTGAAATAGCCGTGCCATTCGTCGAAGCGCGAGCCGCCTATCCCCGCGTTTATGCAATTTTTACCAAACGTTTTCAAAAGCGTGTTTTCGCCCGCAAACTCTTCATTTTCCGCAAGCTCAAAGTAGGAATCGCCGAAAAACAGCGTATCAATTTCCGTGACCTTATTCACGCTGTCGTCTATGTCTTTGAGAATGCCCGAAATGAAGGTTTCGCGCTCGTTATAGTTAAACTCCATATCGGGGGTGTAGCCCCGCAACAGGGTTGAGTAGTCGAATTCGCCCTTATACTCCCCCTTTTTGTCGAGCCCCGAGAAGAAGCCCTTTAAAAAGTGCGAGGGCTTGCCGTCGGGATAGGTAAAGTACAGAACGCCGTTGCCGTATATCCAATCTGTCTTTCTGTAATCGTACGCGCCGACGAACTTATACTTCTTTTCACCGAGATATTTGTTCAAGTCGCCGATATTCGAGCGAGTGAAGTCCTGCTGACCGTAGCCGAGCTTGTTGAAATTTGTCCCGTCGTAGTATATATCGCCCGTATATATAGAGCCTTCGGCATACTTTATACAGCCGAAGCCCTTACAGGGCGTTCCCTTCCTGAACGCGCCCTCGTTCGGCGAAAAATACCAAATTCCCGCCGCGTTGTTTTTGAAATTTGAAAAAATTTTAATATTCTTATTCATATTCATTTATCTTCCGTACACCGTTTTCATTTCGCCCTCTGCGCCGTCGTCTGTCGGCTGTTCTTCGGGCGGGGGATTTTTTCTGAAACTAACGACCTCCATAATTATATAAATCACCGTTCTTATTAAGAGCGCGGCGATAAACACCAGCAGCCCGTAGTTGTACACGAGCGACCCCGCGAGGAAAAACGAGGCTATGAATATAAACGCGAACGCAAACAGCGAGCTTATCAGGAAGAACCCGCCCGTTATTCTCATACAGCTTGCGAACCCGCGCATAGTTGCGCACTTGGTTGCCGAAGCCGTTAAATTCATTGCAAGCGACAGTATAAGCCAAGCCAAGACGACAATCAACAGCATAGAGAATAAATTCATAAAATAGTTTGCGGCGATAACTCCCGACGAAGCGTCGTTAGCCGCTAAAATAAAGCTGTCTACCTCTTTCTTTGCGGCTGTCGCATCGACCGAACGGGTCATCGAATGCCCGCTGAGCCCGTCCACATACCCGCTTATGCCGCACAGCACCCCGTGCGAGCCGTAAAAGTAGGTTATTAAAACGTCGGACAGGACAATCATAAACTTGTCGTACTTCATTTTGCCGCTATTGTCCGCCGATAAATACTGCGTGAAATAGTACGTGCGCATAGTGGGCGCGTTGCCGAAGCTTTCGCCCGCGATATCGAGGTAGTAATACTTTACCCATAGCTCGTACACGGCGTTATAGTTGCTTTCGGGAACGGCGCCGCCCTCTGAAAGCGCCTCGCATTGACTTTTTGCTGCGGCGCTTGCGCAATCGTCGGAAAGAAGCCAAGCCCTGCACTCCTCCGCCTTTGCCGCGTCCACCGTCAAAGATTTTGCGGTATATTCCGTCTTGCAGGAATAGCCCTTTCTCTCCTCTTCGGAAAGAGCGAAATACTCTTCGCGCGACTTCTTTTCCTCGCCCTTTATATAGTAGCAGTCAAAGTCGTTATAGTTGGTTTTAGCGTCGCGCGTGTCGATTAAAAGCTGATAGCCGTTTACGCTGTACCTTTCCGCGTCCGCCGAATTTTCGAAGGTGTTTACGGTGAACTGCTTTTTAAACTCTTCTTCGCCCTTAGACGAGGTTGCCGCCCCGCCCGAAATTTTTATATTCAGCCTGTCCGCATTTTCGTTTGCGAACACGCCGTACAAAAACTCTTTATAGCTTTCAGCCCCCGAATAAAAGGAGGAAAACGAGGCGAAATAGCCGCCCACCAAAGCCGTATAAATAATAAGCGCGGCAAACAACAAGCTGAGTAAACTGTTGCCGAAACGCCGCTCTCTGCCCTCTTCGGCAAGCCTGTGCGAAAAGAAGTTGCCGAAAAAATATTTAAGCCAATTTACAAATACCATAAAGAAAGTTTAACAGATTGAAAACTTAAAGTCAATGTATATCCCGTGAAAATAAATATTGATAACCCCTCACAAAAACAAGTAGCCGCCGACGAAGTCGGCGGCTATAATGTTGGGGTGGGTGGGCGGGAACAAGCGCAAGCGGGGAAAGCAAGAATTCATTTTGCCGCAAGCGGCAAAATGAAAGAGCCCCGCGCGGAGCGCGGGGCTTTTAAGGTTATAATATTTTTTCTTCGTCCGTTTCGGGTTCGGGGCGGGCTTTTTTCAGCTTTACCGCCCTTATTATCATATAAGTTGCCACGCCCAAAACTATCAGGCAGGCGAAAAACCCACGCCGCATTTCATCGTCATTAAAAAAAGCGCGTCGTCGTTCTCGCCGAAAACGGACAGCAAAAGCACCGTCAAAGAAACAATCGACATACACGCGTCGGCAAAGTTCAAATTCCTTAAAGACTGAGCCGTGAGGTCGCCGTGCTTTTTAGCCCTGACAAGGTTTATAATCGCCGTAGTTATTTTCCAGAACGCGTAGGCGGCGTTGGCTATCGCCATAATCTGTCCGCCGCTTTGGGGGCGGTTGTAAATTATGAGCGTAGACACCGCGCCGCACATCGCAATCTGCACGATTATAAGAAACGCGCCGCTTGCGAGATAAATGTTGTTTTGGGCGCGGCGCAGGCTCTCTTCGTCGCCGCAAAAACGCTTGCGGCACTTTCTGTCGGCAATCAACACGCCCGCGCGAAAGGCGATTAGCGCGCCGTAGTAGCCCGCAACGGAAGCATACCAAACCGACGAATACAAAACCGCGCTCACGCAGTTCATTACGACGAACGCCACCGTTATTATAAGCGAGATTAAAGACAGCACGAACGTTTTAAATTCGTACTCTTCGAAAAAGCGTTTGCCCCACTTTGTGCTCATAATTTTTTCGCGCAGCTTCTGTGTGAATTTCATAATTTCTTATTTTTAAGTATACCTTAATAATTTCCCAAAGTCAAACCTCTCCCGCCTTAACGCAAGCATATAATTGACTTTTAAAATTTTAAGCTGTAAAATATACTTGAATTTAAGGAGAATCTTATGAAAAGAAAACCCCTCTTACTTTCTTTAATAATTTGCTTTATAACAGCCTGTTGCGCGCTTGCGGCAAGCTGTTCGATAGTTTGGACGGACGGCGCAAACCCCAATAAACCGGGCGGCGGCAATACGGAAAAATTCACCGACGGGCTCGAATACATATTAAACGATACGCAGGACGGCTACATTCTGACGGGCATAGGCGTAGCAACGGATAAGGATATAATAATTCCCGCAACCTTTCGCACTTTGCCGGTAACGCAAATAGACGCGTCTGTATTCAGCGGCTCTTTAATTACGGGCGTAACAATTCCCGACAGCGTAACTTCAATAGACGGACTTGCGTTCAATAATTGCCCCGCGCTCAATAGCATAACCGTAAAGGAAAGCAACGGCGTTTACGAAAGCAAGGATAACTGCTTAATAGAAAAATCTTCTAAAACTTTAATCGCGGGTTGCAAAGCAAGCGTAATTCCTACCGACGGAAGCGTTACAGAAATTGCCGCCGCCGCATTCAAAGGCTGTACCTCGCTTACAGGCATAACAATTCCGCAAAGCGTTACAAAAATTTATAACGGCGCGTTTGAAAACTGCGCGGGCTTGGAAACGCTGTATTGGAATTGCAACGCAACCGTAGTAAGCGGCGCCGAACAGAGAATTTTAGGCGGATACACCGCCGGCGGACTGTTCAAGGATTGCGTAAAGCTTAAAAATATTTATATAGGCGAAAACGTAACCTCCATAAGCGACAACGTCTTTACCGACTTGTCTGCGGCGGAGAGCATAGTTATTCCCGCAAGCGTACAAACCGTATGCGCGGAAGCGTTTTCGGGTTGCGCCTCCCTTACTGTTAATTGCGAGGCAGAGGACCAACCCGACGGTTGGGATACAAATTGGAACAAATCAAACCTCCCCGTAGTTTGGAATTATAAATCGGAAAATTAATTCAACTTTTCAAATTAAAGCCCCGCGCGAAGCGCGGGGCTCTTTTATTACTTAAATTTATAGCCGCCGACAAACTCGGCGGATATAAATATTTACAGTGGGTTTTATTTTTTATTGACTTGAAATTTTAAATATAGTAAAATGTAACTGCGACATCAATTTAATAGTGTTTAAAGTTTGGGTATACTTGGTAGAAGTGTATCTTCTTTTGCTTTACAAAATCAAACTTTGAACGCTGTAATACAAAATTGGTGTCGCAACCTACAAGAAGTGTACATTTTCTATATGTCGCTTTCTTGTGGAAAGCGGCATTATTTTTTTACAGAAATTTGAGGTGAAACGTATGAAAAGAAAACCACTGCTACTTATATTAGTCCTCTGCTTTGTCACAGCCTGTTGCGCTCTTTTATTTACGGCTTGCGCTTCGGACGGGGGCGGAAGCTCTGACCAAAGCGGCAACAACGCGGGCTCGGAAGGTCCCGCCGAAACGTATACCGACGAGCAGGGCATTACGTACGTGCTCAGCACGGGAAAGGACGCTTACGCCGTTACGGGAATTAACGCGGACGCGCAAACGATAGTAATTCCCGCAAGGTGTTTGGATTTGCCCGTGACCGCAATCAGCGACGGCGCGTTCACTGATTGCGCGTCGGTTGAAAGCGTGACCGTCGGCAACAACGTTGAAAATATAGGCGTAAGCGCGTTTTCGGGGTGTACCTCTCTTGAAAACATAACTATTCCCACCAGCGTCAAAAATATAGGTCAGAGCGCATTTTCCGGGTGTTCTTCGATTAAAAACTTATCTTTAAGCGAATATGTTGTTTCCATCGGTCAAAGCGCGTTTTCGAGGTGTACCTCTCTTGAAAGCATTTCGGTCGACGCAAGGAACGGCGTTTATAAAAGCGCGGGAAACTGCATAATTGAAACGGCAAGCAAGACGGTTGTTTTAGGGTGCAAGGCAAGCGAAATTCCCGACGACGGAAGCGTAACTTCGATAGGCTACGGCGCGTTTTTCGGCTGCTCCACACTTGGAAGCATTGCAATTCCAGAAGCCGTTACTTCGATAGGCGACAACGCATTTTACGGCTGTACGTCTATTGAAAACATAACCCTTCCCGACAACGTAACCTCGATAGGTTACGGCGCGTTTTTCGGTTGTTCCGCCCTTGAAAGCATAGTTATTCCCAACGGCGTTGCCTCGATTTCGCGCGACGCGTTCGGCAGATGCTCCTCGCTTACGGGCATAACAATACCTTTGGGCATTTCCTCTATCGAAACGGGGGTGTTCAGCGGTTGCGCCTCTCTTGAAAATATTACTATTCCCGCAAACGTTACCCATATAGGTCAAAGCGCGTTTTCGGGCTGTACCTCTCTTGAAAGCATAACCGTTCCCGACAGCGTTACCGAAATAGATTACGGCGCGTTCAGCCTTTGTTCGTCGCTTGCAAGCGTAACTCTTCCGAGCGGCATTACTGCAATTAACAGCGGTATGTTTAACTACTGTACCGCGCTCAAAAGCATAACTATTCCCGCAAAAGTCACTTCCGTAAAAAACCGCGCGTTTTACGGCTGTGCCGCGCTTGAAAATATAACTATTCCCAACGACGTAACCTCCGTCGGCGCGGACGCCTTTTCCGATTGCGCTTTGCTTGAAAGCGTAACCTTAGGGAACAATATTACATCTATTGAGAGAGGCGCGTTTGCATACTGTACTTCGCTTGAAAGCATTATTCTTCCCGCAAGCGTTTCCTCAATAGGCGACTACGCGTTTGACGGGTGCGCCTCTCTTTCGAGCGTGACTTTGGGAAGCGGCGTTACTTCAATAGGCAGAGACGCGTTCAGGAAATGCGACTCGCTTGAAAGCGTACATATCTCGAATATCGCGGCTTGGTGCAATATAAGCTTTAACAGCCAACTCAGTAACCCCCTGTATTTTGCAAAAAGCCTTTATCTGAACGCCCAACCCGTTGCAAGCTTGGTTATTCCCGACGGCGTGACCCGTATTTCGAGCTATGCTTTCACCAACTGCGATTGGCTTACGGGCATAACTTTATGCGACGGTATAACCTCTATCGGAAGCTATGCGTTCAGCGAGTGCGCTTCCCTTGCAAGCATAACTCTTCCCCAAAGCCTTACTTCTGTTCCGAGCTACGCTTTCTACGGCTGTACCGCGCTTACGGGCATAACCGTTCACGAAAAAATTACGTCCGTTGGCGAAAGCGCGTTTTCGGGCTGTTTACTTCTTTCCAACGTAACTATTGAAAACGGCGTTACCTCTATCGGCGCGCAAGCGTTTAAGGACTGTAAAGGGCTTAAAAATATAATAATACCCCAAAGCGTAACTTCTATCGGTTTAAGCGTGTTTTCGGGTTGCTTCTCTCTTGAAAGCGTAACCCTGCCCGACAACATTACTTCTATAAACGAAAGTATGTTTTCCGGCTGCTCTTCCCTTACCGATATAACCCTGCCTGCCGAAGTTACTTCGATAGGCAAAAACGCGTTCTCGGGCTGTGCTTCGCTTGCAAATATAACCGTACCCGAAAAGGTTACGAGAATAGACGACGGCGCGTTCAGGGCTTGCACTTTGCTTGAAAGCATTGTTATACCCGATAAAGTTACTTATATAGGACAGGAAGCATTCCGCTCCTGCACTTCTCTTGAAAGTATAAATATAGGCAACGGAGTAACTTCCATAGGAAGCCTTGCGTTCGCCGATTGCCCCGCGCTTGCAAGCATTTCGGTTGAAAGTGAAAACAAGGTATACCAAGCGGAGGGCAACTGCCTTATAAAAACCGAAAACAAGGCTCTGATTTTAGGCTGTAAAACAAGCGTAATTCCCAATAACGAAAAAGTAACTTCGATAGGCAACGAAGCCTTTTACGGTTGCACTTCGCTTGAAAGCATAATAATTCCCGAAAACATAATTTCGATAAGCGGCTATGCGTTCTACGGCTGTTCTTCGCTTGAAAGTATTGCTATTGCAAACAGCGTTACGCGTATAGGCGGCTTCGCGTTCTACGGCTGTTCCTCGCTCACAAGCATAAATATTTCGGACAAGGTAACCTCCGTCGGCGAGAACGCTTTCGTCGGCTGTACCCTGCTTACTATTAATTGCGAGGCAACAGAACAGCCCGACGGTTGGGATATATATTGGAACAAATCAGACCTCCCCGTAGTTTGGGGTTATAAGGAAAAAAATTAAGGAGAAACTTATGAAAAGAAAATCACTTTTACTTGTATTGATACTCTGTTTTGTTACTGCCTGTTGCGCCCTCTTATTCACGGCTTGCGCTTCGGGCGACGGTGAAAACGAAGAAAATAAAGAACCCACCGAAGGGTTGGAATACGCGTTAAATGAAACGCAAGACGCTTACGCGGTAGTTAGTATAGGCGAAGCTACGGATACGAATATCGTTATCCCCGCAGAACATTTAGGTTTGCCTGTAACCGCTATCAGTGACTCTGCATTCAGAGAAAATACTTCTATCACAAGCGTAAAGCTACCCAACAGCGTTACTGATATAGTCCGGTTTACGTTCTTCCGTTGTACTTCGCTAACAAGCATAACTATTTCTAACAGTGTAACTTCCATATATAGCCTTGCGTTCGGCTACTGCACTTCGCTTGAAAGCATTGTTGTAGATAAAGATAATACCGTTTACCGCAGCGCAGGAAACTGCTTGATTGAAACCGAAAGCAAAACCCTAATTTTAGGCTGTAAAAACAGCGTAATACCGAATGACGGTAGCGTTACGGCTATTGGTGACGGCGCGTTTCACGGTTGCACTTCGCTTACAAGCATAACCATTCCCAATAGCGTAACTTCTATCGGCAACAGCGCGTTTTACTACTGTACTTCGCTTACAAGCATAACCATTCCCAATAGCGTAACTTTTATTGATGTCGCGGCGTTCGACGACTGTACTTCGCTTACCATTTATTGCGAAGCAACAGAACAGCCGAGCGGCTGGCATCCATATTGGAACCTCGATAACCTCCCCGTAGTTTGGGATTGTAAAAAAGAACATTAATTTATACCTTTCAAAATAAAGCCCCGCGCTTCGCGCGGGGCTTTATTTTTTCGACGAAGTCGGCGGCTACTTGCTTTCCCCGCTTCTCCCCTTGCTTTCCCCGCCGGCGGAGAGAGTGGTGCGAGCTTGCGAGCGCCGTGAGAGGTGGATATTTACACTTTACAATAAGGTGGGGCAATTATTTCAACCTCTATCGTCACTTCGTGACACTTTCCCCATTCTTTGGGGAAAGCAAGAGTTTGTTTCGCCGCTTGCGGCAAAACAAAAAGCCCCGCGCGAAGCGCGGGGCTCTTTTATTACTCATAAATTTATAGCCGCCGACGAAGTCGGCGGCTAATTTAATTATTAAAATAATGCTTGATTCCGTCCTTATCTTTATAGGCGATAACCGTTGAGAGGTTTACGTTTTCAACGCTCTTGAAAATATTCTGCGGAATGCCGCCGTCCTCCTTTTCAAGCTCGTTTATAAGCTTTTTGACCCTTAATCTTTTCGACTTATCCTCTTTATCGCCACCCTCCGTTTCTTTTGTGAACTTGCAGGCGCAACGGATAAACTGCAAGCCGTTGTAGTCCCGCCAATGCTCTATGTCGCGTTCGCGTATCAAATACATGGGGCGGATAAGCTTCATTCCCTCGAAATTTGCGCTGTCGAGTATGGGCATCATGGTTTGAACCTGCCCGCCGTACAGCATACCCATTAAAATTGTTTCGATAACGTCGTCGTAGTGGTGACCGAGCGCAATTTTGTTGCAACCGAGCTCCTTTGCCTTGTTGTAGAGGTGCCCTCTCCTCATTCTCGCGCATATATAGCATGGCGACTTTTCTATTTCGACGACGTTTTCGAAAATGTCCGTTTCGAAAATTGTCAGGGGGATATTCAAAAGCTTTGCGTTGTTTTCTATCCTCTCCCTGTGCTCCCTGTCATACCCGGGGTCCATACACAAAAATTCAAGATAAAAGGAAAATTTATTGTGCCGCATAAGCTCCTGGAAGAGCTTTGCCATAATAAATGAATCCTTCCCGCCCGAAATGCACACGGCTATTTTATCTTCGGGCTCTACAAGGTTGTAGGTTACAACGGCTTTGGTGAATTTCCGAAAGATATCTTTATGAAATTTTTTGCGCAAGCTCGCTTCGGCGCGTTCGGCGCTCGGGGTTATATTTTCCATTATTTTATGAGTTCTTTAATTACTTCGCCCGCAATTATCAGCCCCGCCGCAGGGGGAACGAGCGCACAGCTCGCGGGGGCGGGTCTGCCGCTCGCTTTGAGTTCGCCCTCCTCTTTTAAGGTTGCGGGAGCTTCTTCGGAATAGACGACTTTAAGGCTGTCTACGCCCTCTTTTTTGAGTTCTCTTCTCATAACCCGCGCAAGCGGGCAAACCTGAGTTTTATATATATCGGCGACCTTTAAAGCCGTGATATCCAGCTTATTGCCCGCGCCCATACAGCTTATTACGGGCACGCCCGAGTTTTTCGCCCTTTTGATTATAAGAATTTTCGCCGCGACGGTGTCCACCGCGTCCACAACGCAGTCGAAAGAGGAAAAATCGATTTCGTCCGCGTTTTCCGCGCAGTAAAAAATTTGGTGCAAGTCAAGGGCGCAGTCGGGGTTGATTTTTGCAATTCGCTCCGCCGCCGCCTGCGTTTTGGGCATTCCCACCGTGTCGAGCGTGGCGAAAATCTGCCTGTTTAAATTCGACAAAACGACTTTATCGCCGTCAACCAATGTGAGCGAACCCACGCCCGAGCGCGCCAACGTTTCAACCGTATAGCCGCCCACGCCGCCTAGCCCGAAAACGGCTACTTTGCTGTTTTTGAGCTTTTGCATGGCTTCCCGTCCCAAAAGCTGTTGCGTTCTCTGAAATATTCCGTCCATCAGCTTTTAATCATCAACCTGATAATCTCTTCGTCCGTCTCGCGCATGCCGTTGCGGGCGAGGTCGCCCACATTGTCTATGGTGCCCTCTACGCTCTCAACGAGAATGCCGTCGCCGCCGCTGAAATTGGAACCCGCAAGGCACATTTCCATACCTATGAGCCCCGCCTCCACCGCAGAGGCTATTTTCGCCGCACAGCTCGATTTGGCTCCGTCGCAAATTAGCCCCGAGTCGATTGCGAGCGCGTTTACTATGGTGTGCGAAATTTCTTCTACCCCGCCGCCGTAGAGCTTGCAAACGCCCGCCGCCGCGCCGCAACCCGCGCTTACCGCGCCGCAGTACGCCGACAGCCTGCCTATTCCCGATTTAAGCCTGATTGTCACCAAATCGGAAACGACAAGCGCGCGAATTAATTGCTCGTGCGAAGCCTTTAAATGCTTTGCGTAAACTATTACGGGCAGTGACGTAGCCATTCCCTGATTGCCGCTCCCCGAAACTATGACGACGGGCATACTGCAACCGTTCATACGCGCGTCCGAACCCGCCGCAGCCGCCGCCTTTGCAAGGTTGTGAATGTTGTTTCCGAAACACTTTACAAGCAATTTCCCCACGCGCGCGCCGTAGTCGTTTTTGAGCCCCTCGTCGGATATCGCCGAGTTGTACTCAATCTGCCTTTCTATTATTTCCTTAACGTCGTCTAAATTTACCTCGTCGGCAAATTCCAAAATTTTGGCGACGTTTAAAAGCTGTCTGTCCTCGCCGCAACAGGTCTCTTCCCTGCCGAATGCGAGGTCGCAAAGATTTTCGCCGTTCTTTTCTATATGCACTACGTTCGTATGATGCCCGACTATGCGCACGCACGAGCTGTCGCCGCCCGAATATTCGCGCACCCATATATCGAAAATACAACCCGAATCGGAATGAGTGACCTTGAACTCCGCCCTCTTCAAATACGCCTTTATCTCGTCGAGCGCGGCAAGACTTACGCTTGAAATGCATTCGAGCTTTTTATCCGCAATGCCCGCGATTATTCCCGCAGCCGCCGCCGCAGGTATGCCCTTCATTCCGCCCGTGTTGGGAACGACTACCCCCTTTACGTTTTTGAGTATGTTGCCGCTCACGGAAATTTCTACCCGCTCGGGAATTGCTCCCAAAGTTTCCCGCGCCAAAGCCGCCGCGTACGCTACCGCAATTGGCTCGGTACACCCCATAGCGGGCAAAAGCTCTTCCTTTAAAATGTTGACGTAACAGTCGTAAATTTCTCTATCCATAGCGTAAATTATCTCCGAAACAAATTATAGCACATATATTTTCAAATTTCAATTGTTTAATATAATTAAATATGCCTTTAAATATGCCGCGCGGGCTTCGCCCGCGCGGCAAAAAATATATAAAAAAACTGCGCGGGCTAAAAGCGCGACGTATAGAATATTAAAAGCGAAGAACTAATTCTTCGCTTTTTTAATTTCCCGATAAATTGTAATTTATAACTCTATCGTTTCAATCTTAAAAGCCAAATTTTAGTAATTACTATTTCTTGACTTATATTCGTTTTTAATTATATCTATCGTTTTACCGCCAATACCGAAATTTTTATCAGGTAGTTCGGTAATAGTAGTTGTAAAAAACTCTTGCGGAATATGCATTATTTCCGAAGATATTTCTGTCAATCGTTTTATAAGCAAAGTTTTTTGATCGTCAGTCAGCTTACCGCTTTCGATTTTTATATAAGGCATAATATACTCCTTTTCAAATTACTGTTTGTCTTTCCGTTATTATACAACAAACTATTATAAAAGTAAAATAAATAAGCGCGCTTGCCTTGCTTGCAAGGTATAGCGCGCTATTAATGAAAAATTCTATGAAAGCTGCGGGAAGCCCGCGCAGATTAATTTATTTTATGAGCTGTTTAATGTAATTCTTTTCTTTGAAGCTGATTTTTCCGTCAACCGCGCATATGAGCAAGCACACGGTTATTATGTCGGCTTTCAAATCTTCGGAGAGCTCGCCCAAAATGTCAACAAGATAGTTTACCGCCTTTTTGAGTTCTCTGCCCTCAGGCTTGAAATACCGCGCGACAGCCTTTGCCGCGTCGTAGTCTATATCCTCGCCGAAAAGTATTCTCAAAGCGGGCAAAAGCAAAACGTACTCCGCCTCGTCCAGCTTGCCGTCCGCATAGACCGAAGCCATTAAAAACGAAGCGAACATTCCCGCCGTTTCAATATAATCTTGGGTTAAAGCGTGCAACGCAGGCACTATTTTCAAGGTCTTATCCGCAATTATCGCGGCGTATTCGAGGGGATTTAAACTCTCCACCTCTTTGCAAAGCTGATTGAAATTCATTTGTAATCTCCCTGTTTTTTTATTTTATAATATAAGTTCAATATAATATACATTTGTCTATTATATGAAAATACTGTGAAATCGCCGAAATTTAAGAACCGCTCCCTCGCATAAAATTATAGCCGCAAATTATTTATTTTGCAACTCATTTTGCATTGCCCCGCCATTAACTTCGCCAGTCGCAACCGCGCGCTCGTTTATTCAAGCAGCCGCCACAGCGCCGAAATTTATTTTTATCTATGTCAGCAGTTGAAATATTGTTTTGTTTTTGATATGATTTTTATAAGGTTATAGTTTATGGAGTTTATAAAAGTTACCGATAAAAAGCGATATTCGGATTTGCTATTGCTTGCCGACGAGCAAGAAAGTATGATAGACAAATATATTTCCGACGGCGTTATGTATGTTTTAGACGATAACGGAATTAAAGGCGAAATTGTCGTTTTGGAAACAGATAAAAATATTCTTGAAATTAAAAATTTAGCCGTCGTTCCTCAATTTCAAAATCAAGGTTACGGAAAAAAACTCGTTGATTTTATTTGCGATAAATACAAATCGCGCTATAAAATACTGCAAGTCGGCACGGGCGACTGTCCGTTGACAATTCCCTTTTATGAAAAATGCGGTTTTATAAAATCGCACATTGTTAAAGATTTTTTTATTGATAATTACGACCGCCCGATAATTGAAAACGGCGTACGGCTTATTGATATGATATATTTGCAAAAAAAATTATAATATTATTTTTATGCGGTTGAAAATTCACGTCGCTTGCGCTATAATTTATTAGCTTGAACAAAGCGATAAACAGTAATTTAACAGTGTGTATTCAATGAAAAAAATATCAGAAATCGAGAAAAATATTTTTGCTTTAAATGGTTCAAAAATCGAGTATAGTAGTTTGATTGAAAACGGCATACGATTTTTTAATTTTAAAGACTTTAATAATATATTTGGCAAGTATTCACCGTGCGAATTATTGTACGCCTTAACCGAATGTAAAGTTCCGGAAAATTGTTTTTATGCATATTATTTAATTCCAACAGAAAAACCGGAAAATTATAATATGTTTTATAAATATGATACCGGGATGATACCTACAGAATTTTTGGTTTTTATCGGTTCTTCGGATAAAATAAATGCCGAATATATTGTTCCAATTTTTCCTCCTTACATAGACGCTCGAATTTCCGACAAATTATTTTCAAAAATTTTAAAATAATATAAAAACAAAACTTACAATTTATCGGGAAAAGGTATTTTATTGAAAAGAAAAGATAGAGAAATTACAGACAAAATCGCTTGCCAAGTTTTAACGTTGCTGTTATAATATTGGCAATCGGGGGCATAGCTCAGTTGGTCAGAGCGCTTGCTTGACATGCAAGAGGTCGATGGTTCGAGCCCATTTGTTCCCACCACTCACTTTCTTTACGACTTTTACTCTATGCGCATTTGCCTTGCTTTGAGCGCACGGACGGCACGTATATATTCGTGAAAGCGCGGCGGAAAGTTATATTCGGGGATATAGCACAGTTGGTAGCGCGATACGTTCGCAACGTATAGGTCAGGG
>JAMPEH010000139.1 GCA_023665245.1 Muribaculaceae bacterium | reverse complement strand
TTCGCCGTCATTTCGGAACTTTTTTGCGGTGCTGCAAAGGATAAGCCATCCTCTCCGCCGTCCGGTTCCTCCGTTCAGGCTGGGGCCATTATAACAACTCTGGAGGGCAAAAGTCAATGGGTCAAGCCCAAGTGTAACACAACTGTAACATACCCAGCGGTTGCCTGAATTGGTGCAAGTTGCGCGGACACAATATCCTCTTTTTCAATTTTTCGTTCCGCAAGATATAGTGGTGCGCCCTGATAGATAGGAATGTGTCAGTCTATGAAAAAATCGCGGGAAACGGCGGCTTCCCGCAGGATTACCGACGTTTTTTCGGCTCTGCGCCCCGTCTGCGCCCGCCAGATCCGCCGCAGCCGCACGCACGCTTGCCGTCTCCGGGTGCACCCCCCTCCTGTGCTCCACGGGAGTGTTTTTCCCGTGGAATGCGGCGCGGACGGTACCGATTCCCTAGCGGAACGCCGTGCGCGGCGCACCTTTCACCTCCTGAGAGGATGGCTTATCCCAGTTCATTTTCTTCGTCAAAAAGTGACAAAATTCCGGCTAAAAACAAAAAGGAGGAAACAATTCCAATGAGAAATCTGAAAAAGTTTCTCGCACTGGTGCTGGCTATGATGATGGCCCTCTCCCTGATGGTCACCGTCAACGCCGCCAACAGCTACGCTGACAGCGCCAGCATCAACCCCACCTACGCGGAAGCGGTTGACCTGCTGGACGCGCTGGGCGTGGTCAAGGGTGACGACGTCGGGACCTTCCGTCCCACCGATCCCATCACCCGTGGTGAGGTCGCGGCTCTGCTGTACCGCGCCGCCACCGGCGACACCAGCGAGAAAGGTCCTGAGATTTACAAAGACTACAACTGGTTCGCCGACGTCCACGAGAGCGAGTGGTTCGCTCCCTACGTGAACTTCTGTGCCAACGCCGAGTGGATCAAGGGCGACGCTGGCTACTTCAATCCCTACGACAACATCACCGGGTACGAAGTGCTGGCCATGGTCCTGCGCGCCGTGGGCTACGACAAGAACCACGAGTTCGAGGGCGCCACCTGGTCCATCCAGACCGCCCGTATCGCCCGCCTTGAGGGTGTGACCCAGAACATCGCCGAGGGCACTCTGGGCCAGCCCGCTACCCGTGAGCGCGTGGCCGAGATGATCTTCCAGGCCATCCAGATCCCCACCGTGCAGTACAACATGCTGACCCAGTACACCAAGAACGTTCTGGTCGCCGCCAATACCACCACCACCTATGTGAAAAATGGCGAGACCCTGACTGAGGTCGCTTATCCCGAGACCGTATATAGCACCCTGCTGTATGAGGTCTTCAGCGTGGTCGGCAAGCACGACACCCTGAAGCGTGATACCTATGGCCGTCCCATCATCGCCTGGGTCAAGGATCAGCCGAATGATAGCGTGGCGCTGGGTACCAAGTACGTCCCCAACTGTGAGACTCCCATCGTCAACGCCAGGTTTATCGACGCTCGCATTGACTCTGATGACGCTTGGGTGGCGGAGAAGGTCGCCGACCTCAACGCCAGCGCTCCTTACGCCCCCTACACTGTCTCCATGACCCCGGTCAAGGTGTACGACAACTCCATCACCGAGTGTAACCTGACCAAGGACATCAACAAGGACGACTCCATCGAGTGGAGCAAGATCCGTGAGTGGCTGAACGGCAAGCGCGTCGACGAAGTCATCACCAACGACAACAACAACCCTCACACCGCTCGTTCCGGCAAGCTGGACGCCCTGCACACCACCGTGGACTACATCGGCGCTACCGGCCGTACCACCGAGATCTATAAGCTTGATGACGGCACCTGGGACTTCGTGTACATCGACACCTTCCTGGGCAAGGTGGTAGCTACCCGCGAGGCCATTCGTGATACCGCGGGCCACACCATCCGCAATGCTGAGGCTGACGTAGCTATCGGCTATGACGTCAGCGAGAACGCCCCCCTGAAGACCCTGACCCTGAACAACTCCAAGCGCGGCTACACTGTGGGCCAGCTGGTCCTGGTGCAGACCCCCAACGGCGACAGAGGCGCTAATAAGGACGCGGCCGATGGCACCTACCTGGATCGCGTGGACAGCCCCGAGCGTGCCCCTCTGACCCCGGTTGACGTGCCCGAGACCGCCAACGAGTTCATTGGCAACTCTGAGATGCTGGCCACCGCTCCCACCACTGAGCGGGTGACCATCACCGCCACCGTGGGCGCCCGCGACTCTAAGATGGGCGTCATCGCCAACAACGGCAAGACCTATATGGCCAGCAACACCTTCCTGGCCGCCCGTGACTTCACCAGCGACTCCGCCGTCCTGAAGGAGTACTACGACGTGAAGTCCGATAGTCTGGGCATCAACAACAACCTGATTGGCCGCACCTATGACCTGGTGCTGGATCATCACGGCTATATCGTGGGCATGAAGGAAGTCACTAGCGTTGAGGTCCCCGTGGGCGTCATCACCTCCATCGACGCTGATCGCATCGGCTCCGGCAAGTATGTCTCCACTGTTGAGGCTTTCATGACCGACGGCACCACCAAGAGCTTCCAGATCATCGACATGACCGCCGCCGAGTTTAACAAGATCGCCGCTGCTGAGGTAACTGATCCCATCAGCTTCACCATGAGCAACTTTAAGTACTTCACCGGTCTGACCGAGGCTGATAACGCTTGGAAGGCCAACGGGGTCTATGAGGACCTGGGTCTCGGCTCTCTGGTGATGTTCGCTCAGGTGTCCATCGACGGCAACAACTACTGGTACATCGCTGACTACGATTCCCGCGATGTTGCTGACACCTACATGGACGGCTTCACCAACATCACCAAGGGCGTTAAGGGCGACGTGGTCGACGACGACAAGGTGAACCCGGGCATGGCCAACACCCTGACCGATGCCGAGGTTATGGACATGAACAGCAACTCCACCATCTTCGTGGCGGAGTACGAGTACCGCTACAACACCGTCCCCGGCCAGAACACCGGCTCCAACGTGAACAAGACCTACCGCGTGTATGAGGGCTTCAAGAAGATCCCCTCCGTCACTGGCGCTACTGGCGGCGACAACATCCTGTATCAGCAGCTGGAGCATCATCCCAGTTACGTGCTGGTGTACGCCAAGGATGCCGACAATGAGTACATCCTGCGCAACCAGGCCACCATCACCGTGGATGACTCCTACCTGGTGCTGAGCCGCGGCGCGACCTACGAGACCTACTCCACCTACAACGCTCTGAAGAATGGCCAGCCTGCCACCCTGGAAGTATCCAACATGAATGATGAGCTGAACCGGGCCATTGAGGCCGCCATGGCCGATCACGAGCTGATCGTGGTCCAGAGCCGCAACAACCGGGGCTACATCACCGCCATCGCGGAGGTGTCCGACCTGGCTGCTAGCAATGACGTTGCCAAGGCCAACTGTGGCATCCAGGACGACGGGAGCAACTTCACTGGTCTCGCCACCCCGATCATTGTCGCGGGTGATGACGCTGATGGTGATATCTCCATCTCCGGTGAGGTGCTGACCCAGAAGATCAGCGGTGGCAACGATCGCTTCCTGACCATCGCCGACAACTGCATCGTCAAGATCGTGAACCTCGACCTCCAGACCAGCTATGACAGCACCCTGTCCGCGGCTGTGCAGTACCACAACAACGTGGGCACCAACGGCCGTCACGACCTGGTGTTCGAGCTGAACGAGCTGGGCTACGTGTGCTGCATCTACATCATTGACTAATCTTTAGTCTCTGATATCAACGCAAAAAGGCCCCCCGGCTCTCGCCGGGGGGCCTTTCCTTGCCCTCAGCCTTTCGGGATACACTCCGGGCACGGCGTGCCCTTGGTGGGCCAATCTCCCAAAAATGCGATGTAGAAGAACGTCCGCGAGCGGTTGTACACGCCGGTCACCGAAAACCCGTCGTCTACCAGCTTGAAGATCAGCCCCCCGCCATGGCTCACCGCGCCCTCGCCCATCGTCAGCCCGATGTACCCCAGGTGGGTGGCGTAGAAGCTGACCAGCACCGCCGCCGGCCGTTCCCCCAGGTGGATGACCTGCGTCTCCTTCTCCCCGGTGCCGCCGTAGCACCCCAGCAGGACCCGGCAGTTCTCCAGCCGCACCACCCGGCCGCCCATCCCGGCCAGCGCGGCGTCCACCAGGTCCATGTTCTCGTTCAGCGGCGCGACGGCGAAGGTGTCGCTCATCTCCGGCTTGCTGAGCCCGTAGTGTTTTGTCTGTTGCATCCTTTTATCCCTCCCACGGGAGAGGGATAACGCCCCCGCAGTTGCCCGCTCCGGGGCAACAAAAACTCCCCCGTCCGGGGGAGTTTTCGCGAAAAGGCAACGTTGCACCGGCGGTCAGGCGGCGCGCTTTTTCACCACGAACAGGAACCCCAGCATCATCACGATGCCGATGGGCAGGGCGATGAGCCCCGGTGCGCCGAAGTGGGCCAGCAGCCCCGCGATGATGTAGGTGACGCCCGAGATCACCGCGCAGGAGATGGCGTAGGGCAGCTGGGTGGACACGTGGTTGACGTGGTCGCACTGGGCCCCGGCGGAGGCCATGATGGTGGTGTCAGAGATGGGAGAGCAGTGGTCGCCGCACACCGCGCCGGCCATGCAGGCGGAGATGCAGATGATGGCCAGGGGGTTGTCCATGGCGAACACGCTCTGCACGATGGGGATGAGCACGCCGAAGGTGCCCCAGCTGGTGCCGGTGGCGAAGGCCAGCAGGCAGCCGATGACGAACACGATGACCGGCAGGAACATCTGCACGCTGGAGGCGCTGCTCCACACGAAGTCCCGCACGAAGTACTTGGCGCCCAGGGAGTCGGTCATGTTCTTCAGCGACCAGGCGAAGGTGAGGATCATGATGGCGGGCACCATGGCCTTGAAGCCCTCGGGGATGCAGCCCATGATCTCCCGGAAGGACATGGAGCGGCGGATGAGGTAGTAAGCGATGGCGAACACCAGCCCGAAGGCGGAACCCAGCATCAGGCCCACAGAGGCGTCGGAGTCGGAAAAGGCGGTGACGAAATCGGCCCCGGAGAAGAACCCGCCGGAGTAGATCATGCCGATGACGCAGCACACCACCAGCACCACGATGGGCAGCACCAGGTCCAGCACGGAGCCCTTGCCCTCGTCGGCCTCGTCATCCATCATGGCGTAGGGGTTGGAGCCGGAGAACAGATCGCCCTTCTCCACGGCATTCTTCTCATACTTGGCCATGGGGCCGAAGTCCACGTTGAGCACTACCAGTCCCACCATCATCACGATGGTGAGCAGGGCGTAAAAGTTGTAGGGGATGGCCCGGATGAACAGGTTGAGGCCCTGCCCGTCCTCGGCGAAGGCGGCCACGGCGGCAGCCCAGGAGGAGATAGGGGCGATGATGCAGATGGGTGCGGCGGTGGCGTCGATGAGGTAGGCCAGCTTGACCCGGGAGACCTTGTGCTTGTCGGTGACGGGCCGCATGACGCTGCCCACGGTGAGGCAGTTGAAGTAGTCGTCGATGAAGATGAGGCAGCCCAGCACGATGGAGGCCAGCTGAGCACCCACCCGGGACTTGATGTTCTTCTGAGCCCAGCGGCCGAAGGCGGCGGAGCCCCCCGCCTTGTTCATCAGGCACACGATGGCCCCCAGGATGACCAGGAAGATGAGGATGCCCACGTTGTAGCCGTCGGACAGAGAGGCCACGATGCCGTCGTTGAAGGCGTGGAGGACCGTGCCCTCAAAGCTGAAGTTGGAGTACAGCAGCCCGCCCACCAAGATGCCGATGAACAGGGAGGAGTACACCTCCTTGGTGATAAGGGCCAGGGCAATGGCGATAACCGGGGGCAGCAGGGACCAGGCCGTGTTGTAAAAGCTGCTGGGAGAGTGGATATAGCCCACCTCGCCGCTGTCCGCGCAGGTCTCGCAGGGGACGGCCTCACCAGCGTCGGACAGGACGACGCCCAGCGTCCCGCAGTCGGGGCACTCGATGTACTTGGTGCCGATCTGGTCCACCGGACTGTCTGCCAGGGCGGTGGTGGTCAAGGCGAAGATCAGCATCACGATCAGCGCGATCAGGCCCAGACGGTTTCTTCTTGTTCTCATTTTTCTCTTTTCCTCCTTGCAAGTGAACCCGTAAGACCACAAAAAACGGGCGCTCCCTATGGAAGCGCCCGGCAAGGACAAAACCCGCCGCCCGTATCAAACGGGACGGCGAACTGATAGCGCTCCACGATTCGTGACAGTCCGGGGGATGTTATCCCACGGCCCAGGCTGGGGGCCCAGGCAGGCCCCTTCCCCTTCGGCGGCTCGTCCCTCTCCCACGGAGCGGCTGCCTGGCCTTGCTCCGCGGTACGCATGGCGTCCGCGCCTCTATCAAACGGTATT
>JAMPEH010000138.1 GCA_023665245.1 Muribaculaceae bacterium | reverse complement strand
AAGGAGCTGGACTGCGAACACGCATACGACCGGGAGTATATGTTCTGGTATAACCGTATCGCCAAGCTGAAAAAGAACAGCGCCCCACCGGAGCAGATCGAGCGGGCAAAGGCCGCGCTGAAACAGTTCCGCCGTGAGGCGCTGAAGCAAAAGCAACTGGTGAAGCAAGGGAAAATGAACAATGCCCAGTTTGTGGGTTGGATGATGGGGCAGGAGGAAATAATTCTTGATATTTGCGGAGGAGGCTGAAACCATAGCGAGTGTGGGCGTCCAATAGGACGTCCACAGTACCGGAACAGGAGCACATCCTGCTGTAACAACCCAAAGCTGGGCGTCCAACAGGGCGTCCACTTTATCCAAAGCGCCGGTATGCCACAAGCCTGTTTAGCATCTCAGCAATCGCTCCACGCCTTTTCAAGGGTTCAAAATTCCGCGACCCCCAGCCCGAAGTATTTTTCAAAGAACCCTCTCAGCCTGTCAATCACGCTCTGCTTCTTTTGCGCCCGGTTGCTGCCGCCGAAGCGCGACACCGGCGGCATGAGCCTTTCGATGTCTGTACCCGCTGTTTTGATGGCGCCATCACGGAACGCGTTGGCTATGTATTTACGGGTTTCCTCCGGCTTCAGCCGTTCAGCGGCGATGATCCCGGCAAGATCGGCCGCCTCCCGCTCTGCCACATACTGCCGCCAGTCGCTTTGCACCGAGGTGCTGACATTGACCCGGCAGATAAACTCCTCGATCAGCTCTTTCTTACTGCGCAGCTGGATGCTCGCGTCCACTGCCCTGCGGATGACAGAGAGAATTTCCTTATCCTCGCAGTTGCCGTCATGGTATTTTTCCACCAGCATCAGGATATAGTCGATATTCACCTCGACCTGCCGGATGAGTTCGATCTCAAACACAACATCGTCGTTGATGTTTTCCCTGTCCCCGGTGTCCCGGCCCCTGCGGTATTTGTCATACAGGTCGATATAAATTCCCTGGTAATCCTGCAAATCACGCGCGGCGATTGGCTGCAGCTCCCCGAACTTATCAAACGAGGTTAGGATATTGCGCAGGGAGAGAATCGCGCCAAACAAGCGGATAAAATCCTTTTCCGCCTGTTCGCCCATAATTGGCGTACCCAACGGGAAATCCGCCACCAGCCGGTCAAGCAGCTCCACATATCCGGGGTGGCAAGCTCCCTTGTCGTCCTCGAAGCCGTTGTAGTAGTCGTCAAAGCCGCGCAGCACCACCACGCCGCCCGCGCTTTTATCGCCAAACAAGGCGATGGCGTCGTCGGTTGCCTGCTGCAAATCGCGGAAGCAGACAATATTGCCGTAGGTCTTGACAGAATTGAGAATGCGGTTGGTGCGCGAATAGGCCTGGATCAGCCCGTGCATTTTCAGGTTCTTGTCTACCCAAAGCGTGTTCAGCGTGGTGGCGTCAAACCCGGTCAGGAACATATTTACCACGATCAGCAGGTCCACCTCGCGGTTCTTCACGCGCATGGAAAGGTCCTTGTAATAGTTCTGGAATTTGTCGGCGCTTGTGTCATAGTTGGTGGAAAAGGCCGCGTTGTAATCGGCGATCGCGCCCTCTAAAAACTCGCGCGAGGTCACATCCAGTGCAGAGGTGTCGAAGCCCTCCTCGCCCAGCACATCGTCCGGGTCGTCCTCATTGGCGGCATAGCTGAAAATCGTCGCCACGGTCAGCGCGCGCTTTTGCGCCGCAAGCTGGGCCTTGAACTCGTTGTAATACTTCATCGCCATCGGAATGGAACTGACCGCGAAAATCGAGTTGAACCCCGCCACCCGCTGGCCCTTCAGTGAGTAGAAGCTGCTGCGTTTGGTTTTCTGGTCGAAGTGCTCTAAAATATAGCCAACGATCTCGCGCACGCGCTCCGGCGCGCCCATCGCCTTTTCAATGTCGATGGCCCGCACCTCTTTGTCCCGCACATCCTCTTTCTGCTTTATGGTGTCCACGTAGTCGATGCGGAACGGCAGCACGTTGCCGTCGTTGATGGCGTCCACGATGGTATATGCGTGCAGCTGCTCGCCAAAGGTCTGCGGCGTGGTGAGCATGGCAGGGTGCTTGCCCTTTGCGGCGTTTTTCGCGAAAATGGGCGTGCCGGTAAAGCCGAACAGGTGACAGCACTTGAACGCCCGTACGATTTTTGCGTGCATCTCACCGAACTGGCTGCGGTGGCATTCGTCAAAAATAATGACGCAGTGCTTTGTATAGACCTCGTGGCTTTTGTTCTTCGTGATGAAGTTGTCCAGCTTCTGGATGGTGGTGATGATGATGCGGTACTCGTGGGGGCCCCCTTTTTCGTCCCGGTTTTCAAGCTGCCGCTGGAGCACGGCGGTGGAGCGGTTGCTGTTGGCCGCGCCTTTTTCAAACCGGTCATATTCCTTCATCGTCTGGTAGTCAAGGTCCTTGCGGTCCACAACAAAAAGCACCTTGTCCACATAGGGCAGGGCGCCGGCAAGCTGCGCGGTCTTGAAGGAGGTCAGCGTTTTGCCGCTGCCGGTCGTATGCCAAATATAGCCGCCTGCCTCCGGCGTGCCCATCCGCCTGTAATTAGACGCGATCTCAATGCGGTTCAAAATGCGCTCGGTTGCCGCGATCTGGTACGGGCGCATGACCATCAGCAGCTCCTCTGAGGTGAAAACGCAGTACCGCACCAGCACATTCAGAATCGTGTGCTTTGCCAGAAACGTGCGGGTAAAATCGACCAGATCGGCAATGACCCTGTTACCGCCGTCCGCCCAGAAGGAGGTAAATTCAAAGCTGTTGCTTGTCTTTTTCGATTTGGCCCGCGCGGCCTCGCCTGTTTCCTTCAGATGGCTGGCGCGCGTGGTGTTGCTATAGTACTTGGTGTGCGTCCCGTTCGAGATGATGAAGATCTGCACATACTCAAACAGGCCGCTGCCCGCCCAAAAGCTGTCCCGCTGGTAGCGCCTGATCTGGTTGAACGCCTCGCGGATAGCGACGCCCCGGCGCTTGAGCTCCACATGGATGAGCGGCAGGCCGTTGACGAGGATGGTCACATCATAGCGGTTATCGTGGGCAGCGCCCGCCGCCGTGCCCGTCTCGTATTGGTTGATGACCTGCAGGCAGTTGTTGTGGATGTTCTTTTTGTCGATCAGCGCAATGTTTTTCGTACTGCCGTCATCCCGGCGCAGGTTCTGGATGTGGTCGGTCTGGATGCGGCGGGTTTTCTCAACAATGCCGTCGTTGGCGTTGGCAATGATTTCGCCGAAAAAGCGCCGCCATTCCCCGTCTGTAAACTGATAGCCGTTCAGCCGCTCCAGCTGCCGGCGCAGGTTGGCGGTCAGGGCCGCTTCGTCGTGGATGGCGAGATACTCGTAGCCCTGTTCTGTCAGCAGCCGGATAAACTCGCGCTCCAGCTCGGCCTCGCTCTGGTAGGCGTCCGAGCGGGAGGCATCGGGGATGTATTCGGCAACCACGGTGCTTTCGTTGCTGGCGGCTACGATGTTGTATGTGCTCATGCGCTCAACTCCTTAAAGGTCAGCAGCTTATCCCGATAATATTCGTATTGCCTGCGGCGCGCCTCGATTTCGGCGGGCAGGCCGCTGGTGAGATCGTTGCAGAGGGCGTCGAAGCGGTCGAGGATGGAGACGATGCGGTGTTGTTCGTCAAGTGTGGGTAATGGAACACAAACCCTGCCAATCGCACCTGTATTAAATTGTGGTTGTCCCCCTGTTGAAACAAGTTTTTCAGCTTGGTCCCAATACAGCCGTGTTTGCGCAAAGTGCCAATAAAAACGATTTAGCAGCTTTGTATTATCAAGCACAATTTTGATGAGAAAGGATGCATACACAGCCGGGGCATCATCTGGAACTGATAACGTTTTTCCGTAAGTTGCACCAGTCCGTGCCATCAATAAGTCGCCTGTTTTCAGCAGATACTTTTTGCTGTTTTCTGTAAGGTCGACATATTTTGCACCGTCTGGATTCAAACAGCCGTTTTCTCCAATATCTGTAATTCGTATGAATCGAGCATCACCTGTATCTTTAGCCTTATCAGTATAGCCGTAGGAGAAGTCAGCAATTTTACATAAAGGTATCGTAGGGTATCCTTCCGAAACAGCTTTCCCGCTTAACAAATATGCAGCATAATATTCATACTGCTTTTTCCTCGCTGTAAGCTCCGCTGTAAGCTCCGCTGTAAGCTCCGTGAAATTGTCCAGTATCCGGACAATTTCACGCTGAACAGGCAAAGGGGGAACGGGGATAGCAAACCCTTCAATCATGGGCTTGCGAATAGATGTTACCGTTGCGCTCACTGCCTTTTTCGTAATAAAAGGCTTAAAATAAGCCTGCATATAGTAATAAGCAAATTTCGTGTTGATATCGGATGTCAAAAAATGAATTCGGTATACTCGTTGATGCAAGGCATATTTACCGTTTATATAGTGAAAAATCTCGCCAATACCACCTTCACCGGGAATAATTATTGCTTCATCATTATACTCAAATTCATTTTTATATTTGACTGTCTGTGAACGAATGAAGAAAGGATATATACCATCATCAACAGCCTCATTGCCATTGCTACTTCCGGTACCAACTTCGGCAATCTCACCAAGCTGCCTATACTCCACCCCATCCGGGCACAGCTCCCGTATCAATTCCTCCAGCCTGCTCATGCCCCCACCTCGATTTCCGCAATGATCTTTGCAATCTCATCCCGCAGCATCTGTTCCCGCGCCACGATTTCCGCAATCTCCGAATTCAGCTTCACAATATCGACCTTCTCCCGCGTGTCCTCCTGCTCCACATAGGTGGACACGGAAAGGTTGTAACCGTTCCGCTCAATTTCTTCGCACGCGGCCAGATGGGAAAAATACCTGACCTCCTCCCGCGCGGCGAACGCCGAAACAATGCGCCCGATATTTTCCGGCGTCAGCTTGTTGTTGTTCGTCACCTTGACGCACTCGGCGGAGGCGTCGATAAACAGCGTTTTGTTGTCCGCCTTGCCCCGCTTCAGCACCATGATGCAGGTGGCGATGGAGGTGCCGAAAAACAAATTGCCCGGCAGCTGGATGATGCAGTCGATAAAGTTGTTGTCGATCAGATACTTGCGGATCTTCTGCTCCGCGCCGCCCCGGTACAAAATACCGGGGAAGCAGACGATCGCCGCCGTGCCGCCTGTCGCCAGCCATGCCAGCGCATGCATGATAAAGGCAAGGTCCGCCTTTGATTTCGGGGCCAGCACACCCGCCGGGGAAAAGCGCGGGTCGTTGATGAGGATGGGGTTATCGTCCCCGGCCCACCTGATGGAGTAGGGCGGATTGGAAACGATCAGGTCAAACGGCTCATCGTCCCAATGCTGCGGCGCGGTCAGCGTGTCCTCGCACGCAATGCTGAACTTATCAAAGCCGATATCATGCAAAAACATATTGATGCGGCACAGGTTGTAGGTGGTGATGTTGATCTCCTGCCCGAAAAAGCCGTTGCGCACGGCGTCGCGCCCCAGCACCTTTTCCGCCTTCAGCAGCAGCGAGCCGCTGCCGCACGCCGGGTCGTACACCTTATTGATTTCCGTTTTGCCCACCGTGCCGAGGCGCGTCAAAAGCTCGGACACATCGGCAGGCGTGAAAAACTCGCCGCCGCTTTTGCCCGCGTTGGAGGCGTACATCGTCATCAGATATTCATAGGCGTCGCCAAAGGCGTCGATGTCGTGGTTCTTCACATCGCCCAGATCCATCGCCGCCACGCCGTCCAGCAGCTTGACCAGCTTTTCGTTGCGCTTCGCCACGGTCGCGCCCAACTTGTTGCTGTTCACGTCATAATCGTCAAACAGCCCCGCAAAGCTGCTTTCAGACTGGCTGCCCTTTGCCGATTCCTCAATATGCCGAAAGACGGTTTCCAGCGTTTCGTTCAGGTTCTCGTTCTGCGGCGCGGCCTTTCGCACATTACAGAACAGCTCGCCGGGCAGGATGAAAAAGCCCTTTTCCTCCACCAGCCCCGCGCGGGCTTCCTCCGCGTCGGCGTCCGGCAGTTCAGAGTAGCGGAATTCGGCGTTGCCCGCCTCCCACTCGCCCTTGTTGATATAGCTTTCCAGATTCTCGGAAATATAGCGGTAGAACATCGTGCCCAGCACATAGTTCTTGAAATCCCAGCCGTCCACCGCCCCGCGCAGCTCGTCCGCGATCGCCCAGATCGCCCGGTGCAGCTCCTCACGCTCCTGCTCTTTTTTCATGTCCGCCATCAAAAATGCCCTCCGTCAATCAAAATTCCTTTGTTCTTCCTGCCCTTTTCATTATATCGGTTCGCCGCTTTTTTCGCAATACAGGCGAAACGCCGGGAGTGTCCGTTTCAAGGATTTTAAGCGGCGCAAGGGAGGCGGTGGGGAGGCCCTCGAAAGGGTATGGGGGAGGGGCCCCGGCTTTGCTGGG
>JAMPEH010000137.1 GCA_023665245.1 Muribaculaceae bacterium | reverse complement strand
GACCATCGCCGAGGGCGCACTGCCGGGCGTCGCGCTCTCCGGCGGACTGCTGACGGTCACCTCCCTGGCCCAGCCGGGGACCCTCACCATCACCGCCAGCCGCGATGGCAAGACCTCCCCGCCCATCACAGTCACTCTCCAGCGGGCCGCCCCGGAGCCCACCACAGTGGAGATCCTGAAGGACGGCGGGCTGTGCGTGCGCGATACCCTGGAGGTCCCGCTGGGCAGCGCCTCGGCCGCCCAGTATACCGCTCTGGTCTACGACCAGTACGGCGACCGCTTCGACAGCGCCAACGTCACCTGGACGCTGGTGGGCGCGCCCCAGGGGGTCACCCTGGCGGACGGCCTCCTCACCGTTCCGGACACCCTCTCCGCCGGGAGCTCCGAGTTCCGGCTCCAGGTCACGGCGGGCAGCGCCCAGTCCCTGGCCCGGATCACCCTGACCGTCGCCCCGGTGTTGGGGAGCCTGAGCTTCTCCGGGCGCCAGTCGGTCACCATCCCCACCGGGTCGGAGGAGCTCATCCTGCTCTATGACGTCTACGCGCTGGATTCCCGCGGCGAGCCCATGGTCCTGGACTCCACTCCCCTCCTCACGCTGGAGCCCCAGCGCGAGGGCGTGACCCTGGATGTCCAGGAGCGCCGGCTGATCATCACCTCCGCCGCCCAGCCGGGGGTGTACACCCTCATCGCCAGCGCCGAGGGGGTGGAGTCCCGGTATCCCATCACCCTTTCCGCCGATCCCAACGCCGCCCAGGCGGCCCAGCTGGCCATCTACCGCTACGGGACCCAGACCGAGCTGAACAGCCTCACCCTGACGCAGGACAGCGGGACGGAGCGGACCGTCTCGCTGGAGGCCAGGCTCCTGGACCTCCAGGGCGATCCCCTGCCTGACCAGGGCACGGTCACCTGGACCCTGGAGGGCGCGCCGGAGGGGGTCAGCCTGGAAAACGGCGACCTCACCGTCTCCGCCGCCGTTCCTGCGGGACGGTATGCCTTCAGCCTGACCGCCGCCGAGGCGGAGCACGGGCTGTCCACCCGGATGGCGGTACAGCTCACCGTGTCCCCGGTGGTGGCCCGGCTGACCCTTACCGGGCCGGGGGACAGCCTGACCATCCCCACCGACGGCACCGCCACCTACACCTTCTCCGCCGCCGCCTTTGACGCCGCCGGGGCGCCCATGGAGCTGCCCAGCAGTCTCAAATGGAGCTTCGCCAGGGCAGACGGCGGCCAGACCGCCGGACTGAGCATCCGCTCCGGCAATCTCAGCGTCTCCTCCGCCGCCGCGCCCGGCGAGCTCACCGTCACCGTCTCCTTCGGCGAGGTGGCGTGCACCCAGACGGTCACCCTGACCACCCAGGGCGGCCAGGTCCTCCAGCTCTACCGCGACGGCGTGCCCGTCTCCGGCGAGGACCTGGTGAACATCAAGGAGGGAACGGCCCAAACGCTGAGCTACCAGGCCTACCTCATCGACCAGACCACCGGGAGTGCCACCCCGGTGACCGACGCCGTATGGTTCCAAGGCGTCCACACCCTGTCGGTGGACAAAAACGCCGAGCGGGGCACCTATTCCGCCCAGATCACCGCCGTCGCCGGTCAGCAGAGCGCCACCGTCACCGCCAGCATCGCCGTTTATCCCAATGTGGTCAAGCAGGCCGACCCAGAGGACGACGAAATTTTCCTGGGTGGTCTCTCCCTTCTCTTTGACGAGCCCATTGAGGTCCCCGCCGTGGGCGCTACCAAGGTCTACGTCGGCGAGCTGGCGGTCAACACCGTCCGGGGGGACCAGATCCCCCTCCGAGAGCTGGGCCTCGACTACGAGCTGACCGTCAAGCCGGAGGCGCCGGGCGTCCGCGCCAGCTACGACGAGGCTAGTCACGCCCTCTCCCTCATCCTGGACTCCAGCGCCATCGCCTATAAGTATCTGTCCAGCTCCCAGAGCTACCTCAAGAGCCTGACGGTCACCTTCTCCTACTTCCCCGGCGAGAGCGCCGTCGCCTACTCCGTCCCGCTGGAGCTCACCTCCCAGCCCAGCCGCGCCACCTCCGCCCTCCTTCGGGCGGGCACGCTGGAGGAGTCGGGCATCGTGTTCCGCAGCCTGAGCCAGAATACCGACACCATCACCACCGCCCAAAACACCTTCTCCAACTGCTACGCCATCGAGCTGCGGGACCAGTACGACCGCATCATGACCTCGGCCAACGTGACCTGGTCCCTGGAGGGCGCACCCAGCGGCGTGTCCCTCCTGGAGGACGCGGACACCGCCCCCAGCTTCCAGAACTATGCCAGCTTCCGGCGCTTGTCGGTGGGCAGTGCGGTGGAGGAGGGGACGTATGACTTCACCCTCATCGCCTCGGTGGGCAGCTTCTCCCACCGAGTGAGTATCCACCTCACCGTCACGGCCGCGCTGGACGTGACCCACGGGGAGATCTCCGGCGAAAACGTGGTCACCATCCCCTTCTACTACGTCGCCTACAACAGCGACCGGCTCAATACGGAAAAGAAGACCGCCACCTATGAGGCCCTGTTCACCAACGACCTGGGCCAGCCCCCCGCGCCCCAGGGCAAGCGGGTGGTCTGGAGTCTGGATAAGTCCCGCGCCGGCGTGTCCATCTCCTCCTCCACAGGCACGCTCACCGTTGACCGCAACGCCAAGCCGGGCGAGATCCAGGTGATCGCCACCCTGATGGAGGGCTCCACCATCCTCTGCCGGGCCGCCACGCCGGTGGAGCTGCGCCAGAATACCAAGTATCCCACCCTCCTGTCCATCTGCAAGAACGGCTCTCCCCTCACCTCGGACACCATCACTCTCCGCCCCGGCGAGGAAGTCCGGCAGGGGTACACCCTCCGGCTGGTGGACCAGTATAACGACGCGGTGGGCGAAAGCGCTCTGGATAAGGTCGTGTGGAACGCCCCCTCGGCCAACGGTCTGCTGTTCCGAAACGGCGTTTTGACCGTGACCAACATCACCCGGACCACGACCCTTGAGGTGACCGCCACCCTCCCGGCCAAGGCCGCCGGGAATACCCCTGCGCTGACCGCCCACCTCACCATCTCCCTGCGCGTCGAAAGTGACGACGGCGGTGGAGGCGGAGGCGGTGGCGGCGAGCTGACGCCCAGCGTGGAGATCGACCCCGTCGTCCAGGTCGCGCCCTCCCTCACCATCGCGCCGCCCCTGACCCTCTCCGGCACGTCGGGGAGCGCCACCCTGACTGAGGAGGAGGAAGCCTCCCTGCTGGCCGCCACCGGACAGGGCAAGCTGGTCATCGCCCCCACAGGCGCCACCGGCGCCACCTCCGTTTCGGTGACCATGAGCAATTCCGCCGCCAGCGCCTTTGCCAACCAGAAGCTCCGCACCGTTGAGCTGAGCACCGCGGTGGGCATTCTCACCCTCTCTCCCGACGCCCTGCGCACCGCGGCGGCGGCCGGGAGCGACGGCGTGACCCTCTCGGTGAGCAAAACTGCCGACGGCTTCCGGGTGGCAGTACTGAACGGCACACGGACGGTGGGCGCTCTTCCGGGCAGCAACACCTTCACCGCCCAGGTCGGCCAGCGCAGTGCGGGAACGGTGGCCGTTCTGATCAAGGCCGACGGCACCGAGGTCCTCCTTCGCAAGTCGGTCGTCTCCAACCAGAAGCTCATCACCCCCATCCCCGCGTCGGGCGAGGTGAAGCTGGTGGACCGGGCGCTCTACTTTGCCGACGCCTCCAACCACTGGAGCTCGGCCAGCGTCAGCTTCGTCACCGCCCGGAGCCTGTTCCAGGGCACGTCGGACACCGCCTTCACCCCCAACGGCACTATGACGCGGGGGATGCTGGTCACCGTTCTCCACCGCCTGGAGGATGAGGTGGCAGCAGCTCAGCGGGTGAGCTTTGGGGACGTGCCCCAGGGCACCTGGTACACCGGCGCCGTCAGCTGGGCCAGTCAGAAGGGCATCGTCCAGGGGAGCGACGACGAGCACTTTCTCCCCAACGACCCGGTGACGCGGGAACAGCTGGCCGCCATCCTCTACCGCTACGCCCAGACCGTCGGGCTCTCTACCTCCGCGCGCGGCTCGCTGAGTTCCTTTGCCGACAGCGCCTCCGTCTCCTCCTGGGCCAAGAGCGCAGTGGAGTGGTCGGTGGCCGCGGGACTCATCAACGGTAAGGACAATGGCCGCCTGGACCCCAAGGGCCAGGCCACCCGCGCTGAGGTCGCCACCATTCTGGAACGGCTCATCCTTCGGATGGCCGCCAGCCGCTAAGAGAGGAGGATCGTCATGAAACGCAGTCTGAAAGCACTTTTCTCGCTGGCTCTGGCCATCGCTCTGGGCTTCGCCCTGGGCCAGACAAGCCTTGCAAGCGCTCTGGAGTACGACGTGCCCCAGGACGACTATCTGGGATACCTGGTCATTCTTCGCGCCGCGCCGGGCAGCAGTGACGAGCCCCTGCTCGCCCGCCGGGCGGACGAGGTCCCGGAGCAGCTCACTCTGATCAGCGCGCCCAACGCCATTTACAAGTCGCCCGACCTGGCCTCTATCCGCGAGCTGGTCTACGACGGACGGGTCGCCCTGGCCGAGCCGGACTACAAGGCCGAGCTGATGGACATTGTGACCACCACCCCCAACGACCGCTATTTCAACAGCGGCAACTACCAGTATAACCTCAAGGACATCCACGTCCAGGCCGCGTGGGACGCCGGTCTGAGCGGGAACGGTGTGACGGTGGCGGTGATCGACTCCGGGCTAAACGCCCAGCACGTCGACGCGCCGGTAAAGCAGGGCGTGGGGCGGTACTATTACTTCCGTGAGCCCACCAGCGCGGACAAAAACCTGGACCAGTTCCAGTTCACCCTCACCGGCAAGGACGGCAAGGTCATCATGGATGAAAACGGCAACCCCAAGCTCTACGGCTTCTTCAGCAGCGAGGATACCGCAGACGACTCCGGCCACGGCTCCTCCGTCGCCGGCGTGATCGCCGCCAACACCAACAACAGCCGCGCCATCGCCGGCATCGCCTCTGGCGTGACCATCCTCCCCATCCGTTGCTTTACCGACACGCCCGGTCATCTGGGCGGCTTTGCGTCCAACCTCATCAGTGGCATCACCTACGCCGTGGAGCAGGGCGCGGACATCATCAACATGAGCTGGGGCCTTACTACCTATTCCAAGTCCCTCCACACCACCATCAACTCGGCGGCCAACGCCGGGTGTATCCTCATCGCCGCCGCGGGCAACGACCGCACGTCCACCATACAGTATCCCGCCGCCTGGCCCAATGTCATCGGCGTGGGCGCCACCGACCGCACCCGCAACGTGACCGACTTCTCCCAGCGCAACAATACGGTCCACGTCTTCGCCCCCGGCTCCCAGATCTTCTCCATCGGCTACTCCAGCTCCACCGCCATCTCCAACTCCGACGGCACCTCCTTCTCCGCCCCTACGGTGGCGGGCGTTGCCGCCCTCCTGCTGGAGGCCGATCCCCAGCTCACCCACAGCGAGTTTGCCCAGCTCCTCACTGAGTGCTCCGATGACGTGACCGCCATCGACCCCGACGGTAACACCACCGAGGAATATACCACCGCCGGACTTATCAACGTTCAAAAGCTGATCGATCGAGTTGGCGCATCCACCACCAACATCACCGCCGCCCCCAGCGGCCTTACGGTGCAGTCCTGCTTCCACCCCAGCGAGGCCGCCGCCCTCGCCGACCCCAATTACCTGATCCTCACCGCCGCCTATAACTCCCAGGGGCACCTCATCGAGAGCACCGGGGCCCAGGTCACCCGGAGCGCATACGGCGGCTATCAGCTCATTTCCACCTTCGAACAGCCCGACGTGGCTCTGGTGCGCTCCTTCCTCATGCGCGCCGACGGCACCCTGCAGGCCTGCCTCCCCCCCGTGGAACGGAGCGTGGGGCAATGACCTCCTTCCCTGACGGCGCAGACCTGCGGGAGCGGCTGATCCTGGCCGGCATCCGGGAAATCGACGCCCACGGCGTGGAGTCCTTCTCCATGCGCCGGGTCGCCGCCGAGTGCCAGGTCTCCTGCGCCGCGCCCTACAAGCACTTCCGGGACAAGGACGCCTTCCTCGCCGCCATTTTGGACTACATCAGCTCCCTCTGGGCGGTGCGCCAGCAGACCGTGACCCAGCGCTACCCCATGGACCTGCGGCAGCAGCTGGTGGAATCCAGTCTGGAATACATCCGCTTTCTGGTGGAAAATCCCGCCTTCCGCGCCATTTTGCTCAGCTCCTTCTCCGCCCAGAAGGACGGGGAAACGGTGCCGGTGGCCGCCCTCTCCCGCCACAGCCAACAGCTCATCGCCGCCTATGCCCAGTCGGTGGGGATGGACGAGCGGACCCAGCGGCTGAAAGTCTACATCGTCCGCTCCCTCATCTACGGCGCGGCCATTTTGTTCGGGACCGGCGAGCTCCCGTACACCGAGGAGAACATGGCGCTGGCCGCCTACACCATTGAGCGGGAATTTGACCTGAT
>JAMPEH010000136.1 GCA_023665245.1 Muribaculaceae bacterium | reverse complement strand
TTGCATCGTAAACATAAACGAACCGCAAGATGAAGAAAACAGAAATCGACTACAATGATGTGGGAACATTCCCCAAATTCTCCAAGGTGGTCATCCGTATTCTTCTTGAAATGCTGAAGTGCATGATGAAGAAAAAGGAGCCCCCGGTATTGAGCATCAACGGACGCATGGTGTTTCTCACCGAACACGTGATGAAACTCTTCGGATACAGCGTACGCAAGGTGCGCCAACTAAGAGCCGACGGTGAGATGGAGTATATGATCAGCGAGGACGGCAACTATGTATTCCATTACGAATCGCAGCTTCAGGAATATATTGACCGAACCTTTGTCTCTTCAAGTTCTCCCGAAGGTCGCAAGCGTCGGCAGATTCGCAACATTCGATTTAATAACCTCGGCACCGGCTAAGGTGCCATATCCCCCCCAATATAGTTTTATGGACAATATCCAAGAACAATCTGAAGTGCTGATTGCCCGAAATAACGAGACGGGACAGATAGGCGCAGTCGTAGGGCAGAATCCCGACGGCACACCAAAGATGGCTGACGCAAAGGCAGCCAAGTTGAGCGACCTCGTTAAGTTCAACAAACATCAGAACCCTCTTGAAGCCTTCATGTCGAACTTTATCCGACAGGCCAAGAACCCATCCCTATTCGGTTTCTTCAAGATTCCCGAAGACCAGTATGAGAAGGTTGGCCCGGTGATGGCAGACCTGCTTCAAGACCCCAAGGCTAACGCCGAATTGCTGAAACCCGTAGAGGTTGATGTCAAGGCCATGGCTCAGACACAGCAACAGAACTCAGCCGAGCCGGAGCAAAAGCCACTGGAAACATTCCCACCTCAGGCAGCAAAGGCAACGCCCGTTGACCCGGATATGGTGGACTGGAGTAGCATTGAGAAGCAGTGGGGCATTTCCCGCCAATCGCTCGAAGAGTCGGGCGCACTCCAGTCAATGCTTTACAACCACAAGTCTCCGCAGCTTTTCAAGATTACTCCGACCTTCGGCAACGAGACTTTTGAACTCGACGCACGCTTATCGTTCAAGACGATGCCAGATGGTAGTTTCACCCTTTCTCCCCACTTTGTAAAACACCAGCCCCAGCTTGACATACCCTTCAAGGGCTACGAGTTTACAAAGGAGGATAAGGACCAGCTTCTGAAAACCGGTAATCTCGGCAAAGCTGTTGACCTCACTGACCTCAAGACCGGGGAAGTGAAGAAGTCGCTCATCAGCATTGACCGCCTTACCAATGAGATTGAGAGCATCCCGGTGGATAAGGTCTTCATCAAGAACCGCATCGGCAAGACCGAACTCTCGATGAAAGAGATTGGCATACTGAAAGACGGCGGTGTGGTACGGGGCAAAGAGATAGAACTCAACAACGGCCGCAAGTTCTCCAGCGATCTTCAGTATAACGCCGACAAGCGAGATGTAGAGTTTGTCCGAACCCAGTCGCCCAAACAGGCACAGTCCGGTGAAACAACGCAGAATCAGCAGCGCAACTCGTGGGTAGATGCTGATGGTAATCCCAAGCGTATCACCAAGTGGAAGGACACTCACTTCTCCGAACAGCAGATTACCGACTATATGGCCGGCAAGAAGATACAGGTCGCAGAAATCACCGACAAGAAAGGTCAGCCCTGCACGGTTTTCCTTCAGTTCGACAAAGAAAAACAGCGCCCGGTCACAGAATATAAGTATGCCGCCAACAAGAAAGTTGTCGGTGTGGCCAATGAAAGCGCGACGCAGTACGCCGTGAACAACCAAGGCAAGACCAACGAGGCTACGAAAAACATCAACGACCCTCTCCAGAAGGGTCAGACGGCTCCTAAGAACACTACCCAGCAAGAGCAGCAGCGTAAGCCTAAGGGACCGAAACTATAATCCCGCACTGAAATAGCCGCCGAGCCATTTTTTAATGGCTATCCTCTTCGCTGACGTGGGGAGGCAGGCCCTCCCCACGTCTTTCCGAAACCTCTCTCTAATAAATAACCCATTTAATAACAGTTTAATATCCCATATTATGAATCTTATCATCGCCAACAACCCCACAATCGCGTTCTCCATCTCCCGTACCCTCAACTGCACCGACCGCACTCCCGACGGCGCATACACCAACGACACCGGCAGCATAGTCATCACATGGGTGGATCCGGGACTCATCGCGCCGCTCCCGATGCAAAGCTACGCGGAAGGAAGCGACTTCATCAAAACGCTCCCGTTCATTCCCAAAAGCTACAAATACGGCATCCGCCAGACTGTGGTCAACGGAAAACTCAAGGTTCTCCACGAGGATGAGAAAAAGGCTGAAACCCTCTTCGCTCATATCGAAAATGCCGATGAAGTGACGTTCGCCTCCAATGGTGGCGCCGAGGCACAGGCTCTCTTCTCAATCGTTTGTCAGGCGGCTAAGGTCGGCGTGAAGACCACCCGCATGTGGCTCAACGCCATGAATCACCATGCAGTGAACAACGCCTACCGTCACCGTCACTATGGCCGACACCTCACACGAATCGCTCGTTGCGGCACCGTTCATCTTGGTATGGATTTCCTTTTCGACACCAATATCGAACAGGCGTTTGCACAGGCCTATGGCAAAAACTCTTTCAAACTGCGACGCACCGACGCGGCCATGCTTTCGGGCCTTGCAGTGAACATCAAGGCTCGCAAGGAATTTACGGAGGGAATCCAGCAGCATACTGTCAACATGACGGCAGAGTATGAAGGCAACACATTCCAACTCTTCCCGACAGGGGTGTGGGATGACAAGACCGAGGCTAAGAAGTGCTACAATGCACTACGTGAGGAGATTGGTGTCGCGTTGCCGGCTACCGTCATTGACGTGAAGGATATGACTGACCGTCCGAAGCCGCTCTACACGCTCGCCACTCTTCAGGCTGACGCGGCCGAAAAACTTGGATTTATGCCCGGAATCACAAACGAGGTGGCTGAGGCTCTGTTCCAGAAGGGTTACATCACATCGCCACTCACTTCCACCCCGGCCCTGCCTGAGCGTCTGCGCCGTCAGGTTGAGCGCAGATTCCCGACAGCAAAGGAATATACCTTTGCCCCGGATGGCGAGGTACTGTATTGTCATGGCATCATGACCACTGAGCGGGAGTCTATGTTCCTGACTGAAAAGGAATCGAAACTCTACACCCTCATCGACGAGCGAATGGAGACAGCGTTCTCACTCCCAAGAAAATACACCGAAGTGGCGGTTGAAGCCACCGCTGCTTGCGGAATGAGCTTCTTCGGAAGCATTGAGATGCCCGAGGGGTATCGTCCGGATGATGACATCATCTTCGTGAAACCCTGTGGCGCCGGGCTGCTTGGGTTCTCCGAGAAGAAACCCCTGACCGTCACAGTGGCAGAATTTATCAAGGAGATGTACGCCATACTCCCCACGGCATTCTCAAATGGCGCGCCGCTCCCGGTTGACGGCATACACGACATGGGACTGGTGGTACAGCGTCTCATCGACAACGGTTTCATCACCCAACTTTTCGGTGACATCTCCCTGACGGAGAAAGGTCAACTGCTTCTCAAGCATGTTGAATCGCTTGAATTGGCAGACCATGAGACCGTAATGTCGAAGATACAGGAAGTCGATGCTCTTTCCTACAATCTCTATGGCACAGGCCAGGTAATGTCCGGTTATGAAGACTGGATTTACAGTCAGATCCGTCCGCTCTTGGTGGATTCGTTCCTCTATGCCAACAAGCAGCTCGACTACACCTGCCCGAAATGCGGCGAGTCGCATCTGACGGCATACCCTTCAGTAGTATCGTGCGGAAAATGCAATTTCTCCATCCCGCGTTTCTTCAAAGGCTACGAGCTGACAGCAAACGACATCCGTCAGTTGCTCACCTTCGGCTACACATCACCAATCTACGGATTCGTAGGACGCAATGGCTGCAAATTCAGTCAGGCCCTTGTCCTCGACCGTCGTTTTGGAGTCACTTTCGCCGACAAGTCCGCAAGCATCTATTAATCCATGGATTGCCTATGCAGACAGTTGAAATAGACAGGAAACTTCTCGATGACATGCTCGCCACTATGGGCTATCTCCACAAAATAGTCAGCCGGATGTGGCAATCCCTGAACCCTCACGTAGGGTCAGGGAAGTGGCTGACACCTTATGCCGCAGCCAACGCGCTTGGCATTACGACAAGGGCATTGCAGACACTGAAGCAGACCGGGCAGATAGGGTATTTTCAGGAGGAAGGCAACAATTGCCTTTTCAAAGAGAGTGATATAGCGGAGTACATGGGAGACAACCGGATGGAGGCCGACGGATGCCCATGACTGAAGAACTTGTGACCGCGAAAAATCCTGATGTCCAGACATTCTTCTCACAGGCGAGGGAACTGACTGAGATGTTTGAGGGTATGGCGAAGAATGTGAGGCCACCATTGGCAGGACGCTACTTCATAGATGACAAGGAACTGGCAAAGCGGCTTTCACTCAGCCGCAGGACACTCCAGTCTTACCGGGACAACAACGTCATTCCTTATTATAAGATAGGAGGTAAGACTCTGTATGACGAAGCCGAGATTGACCAATGGCTTAGTTCGTCATATCATCCAAAGTATTAAAAATAATTGATAGATAGTCGAAAGGGCGACAGACGAGTGTGAAACTCGACTGCCGCCCTTTCAGTTTTATGATTATTTTGCAGGGTTCTTGCGCGGCCGGCCAGGCCGCTTGGGCTGTTCGCGCACAAAATCGGTGGGCTTTTCAGCCAGAGGGGTGATGACATCGTCCATAGCATCGAACTTGGAACGCATCTTCTGCATGTCCTCAGAGACTGCCTCGTCCACCATCTTCGCATAAATCTGTGTGGTCTGAATGTCAGAGTGTCCGAGCATCTTTGAGATGGACTCGATGGGCACATGGTTTCGCAAAGAGATTGTCGCAAATGTATGACGGGCGATGTGAGTCGTGAGACGCTTCTTTATCTTGGCGAGGGTGGCAATTTCTGCCAAATATGAGTTCATGCGCTGGATAGAGATGAGTGGCAGGAGAACACCTTTGGCTATCACTGTCGGGTGATTCTTGTATTTTTCAAGAATCTTCTCCGGGATGCTCAACAGCGGTATGGTGCTTATCTCGCCGGTTTTCTGTCGCGGTTTCTTAATCCACTTCTCGCCATTGTCATCAACATAGATCTGTTCCTTGGTGAGGGTGGAGACATCGACGAAGGCGAGTCCGGTGAAGCAGCAGAAGACGAACATGTCACGCACCTTCTCAAGGCTGGGCCAGTCTTGCAGATTTAGAAGCATGAGCCTTTTCAGTTCTTCCTCGTTGAGAGCCTCACGCTTCGCCTGTGTCCGGGTGTAGCGCTTGTTGACAAACGGGTCCTCGTCCATCCACTTGTTAGCGATGGCGATTCTCGTCACCTTTTTAAGGTAGCGGATATACTTCACGGCGGCATTGTTGCCGTTCTCCTTGGTGATACGTAGAAAATGCTCGAAGTCGTCAATCATTCCGCTTGTGAGTTTCTTGATGGGGATGTCGGGGCGGCCTTCGCGCTGCTGGAGAAACTCCGATAGGTATTTCACACAGCGTTCCCATCGAAGGAAGGTGCATCGGCATACATCGCCGATTTCAAGTTTCTCCTTGTACTGGTCAACCACCTCCTGAAACACCTCGCATAGCATCTTCGGACCGGCAATGTTGCCTAGATAGTGATTTTTGAGAACGATGGGGTTGATGATCTCCTCGTCCTTGATGAGCTGAGCATGAATCTCGCTGATACGGACACGTATGAAATCGAGGTGCTTGTTCAACTCCAAATCTCTTTTGGAACGTCCTTTTGACATTTCCTTTGCCGTACTCCAGTTCTCAGGGTCAACGCTTCTGTTGACATTGAACTCAGTACGCTGGCCCGCAACAGTGATGCGGGCGAAGACCGGCACTTCACCTGTCTTCATTGCCTGCGACTTTCTGATCATGAAAGTCAGCGTGTAATAATTCGGCTGATACTTCATAAAAGAGCGATTTAAATTTGACATAAAGTTAATAAACTCCTGTTACGCTCCAATGACGCAGAAAATTGAAAATCAACGAAATGTTGACCGGGGCATGTGTATAAATCGGGAATCCATCCTCATTTCTTGGAAAATTTACACCTGAGTCTGTTTTTGGCGGTAGTGTATGTTGTCAGACGACGAATTTGCTAAACCTACAGATTTCAGTGCCTTTCACAAAAGTTCAGGCCTCAGAAGTGGGGCTTGAAACAATACCGTTATTTATGCCCTAAAAACAGAGTTGAGATTTTGCAACGCACATTATCTCAAAATGATAGACCCTGTTTAGGTGTAAATTTTGGTGTTTCAAGAAGCCATTCCCTATTCTTACACCTCAGATTGCTTAGAAATGCCATTTTTGGGCGATTTTGGACAAAAGAAAAATCGCTGAAATGTCTGAATTTCAGCGATTTTCTCAATTTGGTAATTCTACCTCGTGGTCCCAC
>JAMPEH010000135.1 GCA_023665245.1 Muribaculaceae bacterium | reverse complement strand
AGATGGGTAATTCCTTACTGGCTGTAAGGGGTATTAACCATAAATACATTGTAGTGGGAAGGAAAGACGACGCATGAAAACAATTGCAATTATTAATTTAAAGGGCGGGGTGGGGAAGACCACAACCGCGATTAACATGGCGACACTGCTTGCGGGAAAACACGGGAAGCGCGTTTTGCTGATTGACAACGATCCACAGGGGAACGCCAGCCAGTTTTTCGATTGCTACGAGGGCGGGGAAGACACCTGCGGCACAGCGGAAATTTTGCGGAAAGAGCAGCCGGAGCGGCGGGAAAGCTGCGGGATCGAGATTATAAACGCGAATATTTCACTACTGGAAGCAGACAACGCGCTACGCGCAAGCGCAGAAAGGCAGGACCACCGGATCAAAGGGTATTTGCAGGGCATAGAGGGCGAATTTGAGTATTGTATCATAGACAACCCGCCCGCCCTGCTTATGTGTACCATTAATGCGTTATGCGCCGCAAATGAAGTCATAGTCCCGATCACGCTTGACAACTGGGCACTAGACGGCGTAGAGACGATCACGGCACAGATTGAGGAATTGCGGGCGTTAAATGACGGCTTGAAAATAGCCGGAATCCTTTTGACGAATTATCGGAAAACGCCCGAAAACGAGGTGGCAGAAAAATGGCTTCGGGATAACTGCAAATACAGAGTATTTCACACGCAGATCAGACGGTCGGACAAGGCGACGGCGGCAACCTACTACAAAGAGCCGCTGGAGAAATACAGCCCGCGCAGCGCGGCAGCAGTCACATACAGAAAATTTGTAAAGGAGTATTTACAGGAAAGCGGGGGAGAAAAGGGTGGCTTTTGACATTAAAAACATTTTGAACGCAGCGACGGCGGGCGCGGCAGCGGAAACGATAGAAAAGGATTTTGAAGAAATCCGGCTGGACTATGAAAAAATCGTCATAACGGGACAGAACAAGTACAGCTTGGACGAAATAGAGGAGCTGGCGGCGGGTATCGAGATGGCTGGCGGCTTGCATGAGCCTTTAATATTAGGGCGTGTAAACGGGGAGTACTGGCTGGCAAGTGGCCACAGGAGGCGCGCAGCTATTGAAATGCTGGTGCAGGGCGGCGCAGACCGCTTCCGCGTCGTAAACTGCCGCTATAAGGATATGACGGAAACAGAATTTAGGCTTCATGTGCTGATCGGGAACACTTTCAACCGTCATTATACGGACTATGACAAGATGATCGAAGCCGAGGAATGGAAAAAGGCACTAAAAGCGGCGCAGAAAGAAAAACTGCTGATTTTGGAGAGGGGCGAGCGCGTCCGTGATTATGTGGCGCGCATTATGGGGACTTCGGCAGCAGTCGTGGGCGATTATAACCGGATCAACAAAAACGCAGTGCCGGAAATCAAAGAGCAATTCAAAGACGGCGCGATCGGAGTTACGGCAGCGGCAGCCGCCAGCCAGTTACCGGAAGACGAACAGAAAGAGATCGCCGGACGGGTGGCAGCAGGGGAAGACATAAAGGCGCAGGAAATCCGCAGCATGGTGGACGAAAAGAAGGCAGAGGAAAAGGAAAAACGCAGTATCACCGAGCAGAAAACGGATCAGATGTCAGATACCGACACAAACGAGGAAGAAAAAGAGAACGCGCGGCGGCTTCATGCGCTGAAAATGCTTGAAAAATATTATATCTATATGAGTGACGAAGAAGTGGGCATTTTGGAGCGTATGCTGGAAGACTGCAAGCGCAGAAAAAGAGAGTACGGGCTCGACGACGTAGGATCAACGGTATAAGCGCAGAAAGGGGCAAAAACACATGGAAACACAGATTACAATAACAATCAAACAGGACGGGCAGACGGTGGCAGGGCTGGGAGTAGAGAAAACACCGGACAATGAGGGCGGCGCGGCAGCAGGCTATACGATTTATTCAGACGACGACAAAGACATAACAGAGGGCGACGCGGAGCGTTACGCCGCAGCGTCCGATCTTGCCAACGTATGCGAATATTTAGAGGACAGCGAAGTGATTAAAATCAAGCTGATTATTCAGAAAGCGCAGGCAAGAAAGGAACGGGCAGAGCGTGGATAAAGCTACAAACATAATACTGGGCATAATTGCCGGAATAGTTTTGCTGATAGCAGGTACACTGGCAGCAGTCGGGCAGTTATCCGAGTTTATGAAAGAGCGGGACAAACAACACAGACAATGGATTGATCCACGGGACGACAGGACATATTGACGGGAAAGGGCGGAGAAAGAATGAGCGTGGCGACAGTCGTGGCGGTATGTATAGCGGTATTTGTATACATAGAATTAGCGGTGGGCTTCGGTTACTATATGTTTCTTTTAGCGACAAAGAAAACGCAGGAAGCGGACGAAACGCAGAAAAAGCAGATTAAAAAATACAGCATAATAGCGGGGGCGGCTTTCCCCGTCACCTTTGCGATTATTATGGCAAACAAAGCGGCAGATAGGAAGTGAGGGCATGGCAAACGTAAACTTGACGGTGATCATCATAACGGCGATTATATGTGCCACAATCGTCATTTTAGGCTGGATCGGGACAAACAATAAAAGAAAGTAGAGGGGCAGACAAAGACGGCTTTATGAACATACCGGACGGGATAGACGAAGAACTGCCGTTCACATAGGCGCAGACGGCAGCAAGCGGCCATATAGAAAGCGACGCTGGCAGCAGTGCAGGAATGGGCGCAGGGCGCGCCACAGAACGCCACGCCGGGCAAAAATAAAGAAGTTGCAATATTATTTATGCCATGTTAAAATAAAGCCGTAATAAAGCAAATCACGACGACACATAGAAAGAAATGGACACAGACGACACAATTATAATTTTTGTTGTTTGTGTCTTTTTTTATTTGCATTTATTACACTTTCCTTCGGCTGGGTGCGGAAGGCGCGCCCAGCATAAAGAGAGCGGGCTATCTACCTATGACGCAGGACGAACTGGAGAAGTGGATCAAACAATTGATCGCAGAAGACAAGCTATATAAATTTTATAAATGCAAAGAGTGGCGGCAGCTATCCGACGCAGTTATGAAAGAAAATAATTACGAGTGCCAGCACTGTAAGAAGCTGGGCTTTCATACGCCAGCGCGCAGCGTCCACCACGTTCAATGGGTGCGGCGGTACCCACGGCTGGCACTGTCAAGGACGTACGTATATAACGGCACGACGTACCGCAATTTAATTCCTTTATGCGAGGACTGCCACAATAAAGAGCATGAGAAGGGCAAAGGGCTGGCAAAAGGGAATAAAAATAAATTTGTGAATGAGGAACGCTGGTAAATGATCCCCCCGCCCGAAAAGTTTTCGATTTTGAATGCCGGACGGGAAACGGGGCATGGGGTAGACAAAACGGAAATCCGCGCGCACATGAGGGGTGGTATAGATGGCAAAGAAACCGGATCACAGAAGCGAAGACGTAAAGCGGATCACACGCACAAAAAAGTATAAAGAGATCGAAAATGACCTGCGGCAGCAGTTGGAAGCTAACGGGACATACGGGAAATTTTTTGACGATATGATCGACGATTACATGGCTATGTATGTAACAAAAACCCTGCTTGTGGAAGACATTCAGAAGCGCGGGACTATCGTAGAATACAACAACGGCGGCGGTCAGTCCGGCAAGAAGAAAAACGAAGCCGTGGATATGTTCAATAAGACTAACGCGCAAATGCTGAAATTACTGGCAGAGTTAGGACTAAAAGCCAACGCCATGATGGGCGGTGGAGATTTTGACGACGAATTATAGGGACGTGCCGGAGATATGCGACTATATTTACATGGTCGAAAACGGGGGCAAAAAAGGGCTGAAAAAAGTCTGTTTATGGCAGAAAAAGCTGGTTAAATTCGTAAAAAAAGTATTGGAAAGCGAAAATCTGACCATAAACACGAGGCAGCTTCATGACTACATGAAATTGGAAAAATATTTTGATTTTTCGTTGTTTCCGTGGGAAAAATTCGTCTTTACACTGCATTGCTGCGTATACAGGGAAGATGGGCTTCCCCGTTTTCCTGATCTGCTGATATTCGTGGGGCGGGGCGCAGGGAAAAACGGCTATCTGGCGTTTGAAGACTTTGCGCTGATAAGCCCCTACAACGGAATAGCGAACTATGACATTGATATTTGCGCCACGGCAGAAGAACAGGCGCGGACTTCGTTTGATGATATATACAACATGCTGGAAAAGCACAGGAAAAAGCTGATCCGACATTTTCGGTGGACGAAATCAGAGATACAAGGCAGGAAAACGCGGTCAAAAATCAAATACCGGACGAACAATGCAAAATCAAAAGACGGCTTGCGGTCGGGCAAGGTAGATTTTGACGAAGTACACGCGTTTGAGAGCTACGACAATATAAAAGTATTCACAACCGCGCTGGGGAAAAAGCCTCAGCCGCGCATGACCTACACAACAACCAATGGCGACGTATGCGACGGCGTACTGGATGATCTGATCGAGAAATCAAAGCGTATTTTAGATTTTGAGATCGAGGACAATGGGTTTCTGCCTTTTATGTGCATGCTTGACGATCCCGAAGAGGTACACAGCGAGGAAAACTGGCACAAAGCAAATCCCAGCCTTCAATATTTGCCTACACTGTTAGAGGAAACACGCAAAGAGTACAGGGAGTGGAAGGAAAACAGATCTTCCGCGTCCGATTTTATGACAAAGCGGATGAACATAAGGCAGGGAAACAGCGAGGTGGAATTGACAACATGGGAAAATATCCTGCTTACAAAGCAGGAAACGGAGCCGCCGATCATGAGGGAAACTGGAGTGATCGGCATAGACTACACAAAAATAAATGACTTTGCGGCGGCTGGCGTACTCACAAAGCGGGGCGCAAAGTTTATCTTTAAACAGCACACATGGATATGCGCAAACAGCACAGACCTGCCGCGCATAAAATTTCCGTACATGGAAGCGGTGGCAGCAGGTGACGCGGAGATCATAGACGCGCCGGAGATACCGCCGGAACTGATCGCAGACTGGGTGGCATTGCAGGCGGCATTCTACAATATCCCCATGCTGGCGCTAGATGATTATCGCTTCGCGCTGATGAAAACGGCACTGGCGCGCATCGGCTTCAGCTATGAAAACAAAAATGTCAAGCTGGTGCGCCCGTCCGACAAGATAAAAATAGAGCCGATCATAGACAGCGGCTTCCGCAACCACAACATTGTATACGGTGACTGTCCGATCATGCGGTGGTACACGAACAATACAAAAAAAGTGAAATCAAAAAAGTATGGAAATTATGAGTATCAGAAAATCGAAGCAAAGAGCAGAAAAACGGACGGTTTTTTTGCCTTCGTTGCGGCAATGACACAGCATGAACTGATACCGGAACAGCAGACGGGCGGCGACGTGCTGCCGCTATTCACATTCTGACGAAGGGCGGGGCAAGATGAACATAAACGACTATTTTTTGAAAGCCTTCGGGAAACAGAGCACGATCAGCGTAAAGACGCAGATCGAGGAAGAAATTACAGAAGTCTTTTTCAAAGAGCTGGCGACAGCCTGCGCCATCAACATGATCGCAAACACGATCGGAAAATGCGAGATCAGAACTTTTGTAAAGGGAACGCCCGTAAAAAGCGCAGAATACTATTTGTGGAATTATGAGCCGAACCCAAATGAAAACAGCAGCGATTTTTTACAGCACTTTGTTTCTAATTTGTGCTACGACAACGAAGCACTGATTATTGAGTTAAACGGGCGTTTGTATGTTGCGGACAGCTTCAGCCGCCGGAAATACTCTTTTTACGAAGATGTATTTTCGAATATCGTGATTGCGGACTTGACACTTCAAAGGTCGTACACGTCGAGCGAAGTGATCTATATGCAGCTAAACAATATCGACGCACGGCGGCGATTGGAAGGGTCCTACACAAGCTATGGGAAGACAGTGGCGAAGTCGGTCAGAAATATGCTGCGGCAGGGATCACAAAAGGGCATATTAAACATAGACACAAACACGTCCCAGCAGCAGGACTTCGCGGAAAAGTTAAACGAACTTATCAACAGCCGCTTCAAGCCGTTTTTTGATGCAGGAAGCGCAGTTTTGCCATTGCAGCAGGGCTATACATACACTGACGTTACAAAGCAGGGAGGGGCCCCTACGCCCGCAGACTTAAACGAGCGGATCAATTATGAGTTTGAGATGGCAGGGCGCGCGTGGCGCATACCGAAAGCCCTTATCTTAGGGGATGTTTCCGAAGTCGAGAAAATCACAAAGAATTTTTTGTCATTTGCCATTGATCCGGTAACGGAGAAACTCGGAGAGGAAGCGACGCGCAAGCGCTACGGCAGGGAGCAATTCTGCAAAGGAAATTACATCGATGTAAATACAAACTGTATTCAGCATATAGACATTTTCGAACAGGCGACGAACAGCGACAAACTGCTTTCCAGCGGTTTATACTGCATTGATGAACTCCGGACAAAGCTGGGCGACACAGCG
>JAMPEH010000134.1 GCA_023665245.1 Muribaculaceae bacterium | reverse complement strand
GAACTCGACGAGTTATGTATCCTGCTGCAAAAAGAGCATCTTTCCCATGCGGCCCGGCGGCTTCATATCACAGCGCAAATGCTTGCCCAAAGCCTTTGCGCCGAATCGGAACAGGGGGAGCGCGAACAGGCGTTTGTCCTGTTGCCAGAGCGGAGAGAAGTGCTGGGAAGTATCGTAGCCCTGCTCCGAAAGGCAGCGCGTCCGGCCAGCGGCCTGACCCACGGTACGGCTCACCGGCTGGAAAGAGCAGCAGACACCCTTTCCCTCTTCCAGACCGAAAGCGCAAACCATGTTCTGTACATTCAGCATGGGCCGGACGATGAGGTTGCCCTCTGCGCCGCCAGCCGGGCGACCCCCGCACAGCTTGCGCGGGACCTCTGGCAGACCGGCAGGCCCGCCATCCTCGCCTCCGGCACCCTTGCGGCGGGCGGCAGCTTTGTCCGTGTCCGTCAACGGCTGGGGCTGGAAAAGATTGCCCGCTGCCGGGAATTTTCCGCCCAATCACCCTTTGATTATGAGCGGAACTGCCTGCTGTACCTCCCAAGCGCCAAGCCCGGCAAGGGAACGGCTGGGGTGGATGCAGAAAATTTGGCCGGGCAGGTGAGGACACTGCTGCAGGCCGCCCACGGCCATGCGCTGGTGCTGTTTACCTCTTACATTTTAATGAGAGAAGTGTGTGAAAGGCTGCGGGGGACCGTGGCCTTTCCGCTTCTTGAGGCAGGGCGCGGCAAGTTGCAGGTGGTGCAGCAGTTCAAGCAGCTGCCCAACGCTGTGCTTTGTGCGGCAGGGCCGTGCTGGGAAGGCATTGACTTTCCCGGCGATATGGTGTCGCTGCTGGTCATTGTGCGGCTGCCTTTTCCTGTTCCTGACCCGGTCAGTGAAGCCGAGCGGGAACAGTACGCCAGCTTGCAGGAGTACATCCAGACCGCCATCGTGCCGGAGATGCAGACCAAGCTCCGGCAGGGCGTTGGGCGGGCGATCCGCACCGAGACCGATACCTGCGCTGTTGCGATACTGGACGGCCGGGCGGCTGTTGGCGGGCGGTACCACACGGCTGTGCGCAAGGAACTGCCGCCCTGTTCATTTACGAGTGATGTCGCGGATGTGAAGTGCAGCGGGAGTTCGTTGAGAACGAGATCCCCTGCTGTTCATTTACGAGTGATGTCGCGGATGTGAAGCGGTTTATCCGGGCCAAGAAAAGGCCGGAATACTTCAGATAAAGGAGAGAACCGGATGGAAGATGAGAAAAGCCTGCGGGCGTGGGCCTATGTGCGGGACACCAGCGTCCACCCAAGTGTAGTGATCGGGCAGATGTCCCGGCTGCTGAAAGAGGCCGAAGCGCGGGGCATCCCCGTGGTCGGGGCCTCGCAGGATATGAGCAGCGGCATGACGCTGGAGCGGATGGGCCTGCTGTCTGCATTGCGGGCGATGCGCACCGGGTACGCAAATGCGGTGATCACGCGGGATGTGTCCCGGCTGAGCGTGAACCGGCAGGTTCTGCTGAAGGTCACGGAAAGATTGCAGGATTACGGCGCGGTACTGATCTGCACGGCAGAGGATGCACACGCCAGCTTGCAGGCTAAGGACATAGCGCACATTCTGCGCCAGCGGGCAGACAGTCTTGGGCTGGGTCTGCCGTGGATCGAAAAGGGGAGTGAGACACGATGACATTGGCAATACCAGAAGCGCCCGTACTTGAGCGGGAGTATGGCGGTTACCGCGCAAAGATTTGCTTTGCCTCTGAGGATGTGCCGGATGTCGAAAAGAATCTGCTGGGCCTGATCATGCAGGCGTACCGGCAGCGGGTGGAGCAGGATTTGTGCTAAAATCGACATTATGATATACTGATTACAGGCCAAAACCAGATGGGACGATTTTGCGGGTAAAGATTCCCGATAGCATTTTCAGCAAAGTCGTGGTACAATAGAAACAAGAGAGGGAGATTGTCCAATGGAGCAGGAAACAACATTGGCCCAGAGCATCCGAGTGGCGGCCGACCGGGCAAGTCTTGACGCCGCCTGTAAACGGCTGCTGAGTGAGAAGATTCTGCTTGCCTGGATCATGAAAAGCTGCCTTGAGGAATATAAGGACAGCACTGTGGAAGAGATCGCGCAGCGTTATATCGACGGTGACCCTGTCATTGATGCGTGGGCGATGCAACCAGATGAGATGGCCCCTACCCGCATCCAGAGTATTGGGCAAGAGGATACCTCGCTGAACGAGCAGACCATCACCTATGACATCCGCTTTCACGCCATCGCCCCCTCGACCGGTGAGATGATCCGTTTGATCATCAACATAGAGACCCAGAACAAATTCCGGGATGGCTATCCGCTGCTTAAGCGGGCAATCTACTATTGCAGCCGATTGATCTCGTCCCAATATGGCACAGAGTTTACTCATTCGCAGTATGGCAAGATCAAAAAGGTGTACAGCATCTGGCTCTGCGCCGACCCGCCGAAAGCTTACCGCAACACGATCACCCGCTACCGCATGACCGAGGAAAACATGGTGGGCTTGGTGAAAGAGCCGGTGCAGGACTATGATCTGCTGACGGTCGTGCTGCTGTGTCTTGGCGGGCCGGAAGATGAGAACTATAATGGGATCCTCAAGCTGCTGGATGTGCTGTTGTCCAAAGAGATTCATTTTAGAGAAAAGCAGCAAATCTTGCAGGAAGATTTTGACCTTGCCATGACTGAACAGATGGAACAGGAGGTGCTGAACGTGTGTAATTTGAGTCAGGGCGTTTGGGAGCGCGGGATGGAAAAGGGCCGCGAAGAAGGCCGCGCCGAAGGTGCATTCCAGAATATGCTTGCATCCATACAGAATCTGATGAATAATGTGGGCTGGTCTGTCGAACAGGCTATGTCCGCGCTGAATATCCCCGAAGCGGAGCGCCCAAAGTACCGGAAATTGCTCCAAAGACAGTAAAACGAAGATACCCATATAGCACAAAACCAGCGGTTCAGCCCATTGGCAGCCGCTGGCTTTTTATGTAGTATGCCGCAATTCGCACGGTTTGAGGGACGGTTATTCTCCGTTGTGGTGGATAGCTTTCCCGGAGCGGTTAGGGTATGGTTGTGTCAGCGGGCGGGAGAGTCCTGCCCGCGTAGCACCTTGACAACCGAAGAAACCGATCTGAATTGTGGGCATAGCTTGCAAGGAGGACGGGGCAGTGAATTATACCAATCAATATGGAGAAACGACCACCATCTCGAAAGCGGATGAAGTGTGGCTGAACGATGAGTTTTTTGCAAGGGAGATGGCAAGGCTGCCGCCTGATGCGCCGCGCGCGGGACTCGCCTACCGCGTGTCGACCAAAGGGCAGGTGGACAAGAACGATATCCCTATGCAGAAGATCGAATGCCGCAAATTCTGTGTCCAGCAGGGCTGGCGGGTCGTGACCGAGAAAGCCGAAAAGGGCGTCTCCGGCTCAAAGGTATCCGCCAGCAAGCGCGATGCGATTCAAGAGCTGAAAGCCGAAGCCGAGAAAGGATGCTTTGATGTCCTGCTTGTCTTTATGTTCGACCGGCTTGGCCGAATTGAGAGCGAAACGCCGTATGTGGTCGAGTGGTTCATCAAGCATGGCGTTCAGGTCTGGAGTACCCGCGAGGGGGAACAGCGCATCGACAGCCATACCGATAAGCTCATCAACTACATCCGGTTCTGGCAGGCGGCCGGGGAGTCCGAAAAGACCGCCGAGCGGGTCGCCACCCGCATCCGGCAGATCAACAGCAGCGGACACTATACCGGCGGCACTGTGCCGTATGGTTACCGTATCGTGAACAAGGGCCGGGTCAACAAGAGGAACCAGCCGGTCAAGGACTTGGAGATCGAGCCGGACGAAGCCGAGATCGTGCAGGAACTGTTCATGCGGGCAACCAACGAGGGGTACAGCTCCTATGCGCTGGCGTCCATGCTGGAGAGCAGGGGAATGCACACCCACAGCGGAGCGCGGTTTACCTCGACCCATGTCCTGCGCATCCTGCGTCACGAGGGATACACAGGGTATATCATCACCCAAAACGCGAGGTCGGAGTATATCCCGGATCTGCAGATCATCGACAAGGAACTGTTCGATAAGGCAGGGAAGATGGTGGCAGCGCGATGCGCGGCAAATGCAGAGGCCCGCAGGGTGGCGCTGAAAGCCGAGAACGGTACTCTGCTGGCCGGGCTTGTGTACTGCGCCCATTGCGGTGCGCGGATGTCCGGCTTTCTGCACAAGGATCGCTACAAGCTGAAAGACGGCACGGTGGTCGAGGGAATGAAGCCGAAATACAACTGCTTCCAGCGCGCCCAGCATCTCCGCGAGTGCGATGGGCAGGCATTGTATCTGGCCGACCGGGTGGACGGCATTGTGCTGGCCATTGTGCGGGAGTTGTTCGAAAACATCCGGCGTGAGCCGCGCGACAAGATACTGGAGCAGAAGATCCGGCAAGAGGGCGGCGCCAAGAAGAAGCAAAAGCAGCAGGCCGAGAAGAAGCTGCAGGAGTGCGAACACGCCCTCGAACGCTATGAGGACGAGGTGCTGAAATGCCTTGAGGGCCGCAGTCAGTTTTCGCAGGATATGCTTTCCCGGCTGATTGCAAAGGCCGAGGGGGAGCTGCGCGGCGCCCGGCAGGAATACGCGGCCATCTCGGCGCAAATCGAGGATGAGCGGGAGATTGCGCGGAAGATAAGATCGTGTTATAATCAATTCTGTGGGTGGGCTGTGGAATTTGAGATCGCCAGCCTGCCGCGCAAGCGGATGATCCTCAGCCAGCTGATCGACAAGGTCGAGGTTGGGCGGGGCTATGATGTGACCGTGCGGCTGAATATGAGTTACCGGCAGTTCCTTGACCTTGCCAAGCCGGACAAAACGCCTGAAATCACTCAGGCGAATGACGAAAACGGAAAAGTGGCATAAAATCAAGGGTTTACAGCAGTGAAGCACTGCCCTGAGCAAGATGGTGCATCGGTTGGTAGAGCAGCTGACTCTTAATCAGCGGGCCCAGGGTTCGAGTCCCTGGAGGTGCACCAAAAACTGCCTGTCCTGTGGACGGGCAGTTTTTTGATGCACCTCCCCCTCCGGGGCGGATTCACCGTTCGCGCTGCGCGCTCCGGGTCATCTCGCAGGGACTCTCGGGCGGGCAAGCCTGCCGCCGGCAGCCTTGCCTTTCGCCCTCGTCTGGAGGTGCACCAAGCCAATATGATCCGAACCTCTTTCCAATGGGAGATGGGTTCGGATTATTGGTTTTATTCAAAAGTGGTCGTATTCGACCACTTTATCGGTTTGGATTTGGAGTGCTTGACCGCACCAGGGCGGTCGTCAGGCCGCCTTCGGCGGCCCCAGCTGGAAGGACCGGCCGTTTGCCGGGTAGCCAAAGGCTGCCGGGACAGTCGTTTGGCAAGGCCAAATGACCGCCCTTAGGCGAATGTCCGGTCCTTTTTTATCCTTTTTCCATGAAGTCTTTGCGTGTGCGGATCTTTCGCGGTGTCCCGAGGCCCTTCGGGCCGCCTGATGGACTACGCCCCATTCAAAATGCCCGGTTGATGGCCGGGCGTTTCTCATACCCCCGTCATTCCTCCCTTTCCCCACGAAATCTTTGCTTCGCAAATCTTTCATGGGCCCCACGGCCCGGCTGTGCCGCATCGCGCGCGGTGGTCCTATCCGTTGGTGCCATACAGCTGTGCCCCATCGTGGGATGATTTGGATACAATTGAGTTTTTTCGCCCCCGAAGAAGGAAAAACCTGCTGTGCAAATTTCAGACCACACCATAAACGGAACGTCGTTTTTACGCGGGGCAAAGCGTGACCTGTTCTTCTTTTGGCAGTATGAAACGGATGATGACGCCCATAACTTCCCCTGCAAATTTGGCTTACAGCTTTTGGGGATATTATGCGGCCCGCTTATCTGAAACCTGTTTCTGCAAAATAGTTGAAAGCACCCAAAAGAAAACAAACAGGCAGCAGGAGACATTAGGTCTCTGATTTTACCCCGGGTAATATTATGCCTCTATATTACTTTAAGCGGCTTTTATACAGCGCGCCCCAGCTTTCCATTGCCTTGATCACCGGCCGCAGGGTCTCGCCGATCTCGCTTAAAGCATACTCCACCCGCGGCGGCACCTCGGCGTAGGCGGTGCGGGTGATGATGCCGTCTGCCTCCATTGAGCGCAGGCTGTCGGTCAGCACCTTCTGGCTGATGCCCTCAAGGTCCTTTTTCAGCTCGTTGAACCGCCAGGGCCGCTGCAGCAGGTCGCGCAAAATCAGCAGCTTCCACTTGCTGCCGATGATCTGCACTGTGGTGGCAACCGGGCAGGCAGGCAGTTCATCCTTCGTCATCATAAGGCTATACTCCCATCAGTTCAAAATAGAATGCTGCATTCAAATTATACTGTATACGGCCGGTTTGCGCAATGGGTTACAAAAAGGTGACTGAGTAATAAAAAA
>JAMPEH010000133.1 GCA_023665245.1 Muribaculaceae bacterium | reverse complement strand
GTGTATCAGACCGGTTCCAGTGGCTACACCACTTATCATATACTCACCCTCCTTCATATGTTATTATATATAAAGAGCACTTGCCCTACATATATCTGTCTTTATATTTTTCTGTGTACTTTTTGAAATATTTTTTTATCAGCTCATCCTCGTAGTCATCATCCATCTGATGATCTTCCGCAGCTGCTTCAAGCTCCGCAACTGCTTTTGCAGTAATTTCCTTGCCTGTCATTTCCGTATTGCCATCTGACACTTCTATATCAACTGAAGGTTCTTTCTCCGAAGCCGCCGTAACGTCCCCTGTGATTTTCCTTACCACAGGATTCAGGAATGCTGACACCTTAAGTCCGAGCAGACCCACGGTAACTCCCACAAAGGATACCCAATCCACCATTATGCCTGCAGCCATAAGTACAAGACACACGACAAGTCTTATCATGCTTCTTATCGTTACAAAGCTCTTTGCCTTACCAGTCTCAAGCTCAAGTGCCCTGTCGAGCACATCATACATGTTGTATGCAATAAAACATGCAGCCGCACATCCGACAAAAAGTGATACAATAAAAAGCCATATGGGCCGCATAAATATGACACCAAGAATTCCAAACACCGCAAAATAAATGCCTATTCCTATATAAAGTTGCATTAAAACCCTTCGTGCAGCCACCTCTTTCACAACTCCCTCTATAGAAAACTGCATTTTTATAAGCACATTTTTTGCAAATTCCGCTATTTTTCAAGATACTTTTTTATGAGTATACATACAGACCTCACACCTGCAATAACTCCAATGACAATAAACCATCCAATCAGCTTTGTACCAAAATGTCTGTCAATAAAATAGCCTATGGCAAGGCTCATAAAAACAGTAGTCAGCATAGTAATTCCTATTTGTGAAATTAAAAAAAGCATTCTCCATACCTGATTGTTTTTCTTATCCATAATTTCACTGTCCTACCATAATTTCACAGATACCGAGTATTATAAACGATTTTTGTAGAATTTTCAACAAATTTTGTTTAATTTTACACATATTTTGTACCCAATTTGACATTTATACTAATGTATTGTTTCCCACATTTTTATTTTGTTATTCCAATGAAACCATTCTTGTGAAAATTTGATGCAAAAACTCAAATTTTTCATTGCTTAGCTAAACATGTTATTTCGTCTGATATGACGTTCGTCCCCCGAAAACGGTGTGTCAAGAAATTCATCTACCAGCATAAGTGCAAGCCCCGGTCCTGTTATCCTTGCACCCAGACACAATATATTTGCATTGTTATGCTCTCTTGTTGCCCTTGCGGAAAAACAGTCCGTACAATGTGCGGCACGGATTCCCGAAACCTTGTTTGCCGCCATGGACATTCCAATTCCCGTTCCGCATATCAATATTCCAAGCTCGCATCTGCCGTAGCTTACCTCCTCTGCAACTACCTTTGCATAGATTGGATAATCGCAGGACTCACTGCTGTCACAGCCCATGTCCTTTACCTCAAATCCTCTGTTTTTGAGATGTTCTATTATTTCTTTTTTTAATTCGTAACCACCGTGGTCACATCCGATTGCTATCATAAATATCCTCCATTTTTGCATTTTAATCAGTCAATTGCGAAACTCTGTTTTTGCAGACGTGCGTTGTATAATATAGACCAATCAACTATTACATATTATATCTTAATTACTCTTTGCCCTGCCGCTTTGAGCAGCCTGTTCATAATGGCACTGCCAAGCTCCCCTGTGTTAAATGCCTCGCTAAATATATAATCAACTGACAGCTCGTCGCATTTTCGCAAAGTTCCATAAAGCTTTGCCGCAATGGTCTCTCCCTTTGTACCGTCACCGACAACCAGCACATGTTCACATTCATATAAATGTGCATGCTCCAAGGTCGCTATTACGGCAACTTCACAGTCTGACTGTTGTTTTTCACGGACAAGTGCATTTATTTTTCTTGCCACATTCATGCCAAAATCATCTGCATTTAAAGCTTCTACAATTGTCAGTTCCCCTTTTGGGGCATAATGTGTGTACTTCATGCCAGGTGCCTTCGGACGGATGTTGCTGTTGATTTCAAGTGCCGCATCCATTTTTACTTCACCGATTATTTGCTCCAGCATTTGCTTTGTTATGAAGCCCGGCCGAAGTATGGTAGGGCATGTCTCTGTGAGATCAACGATTGTAGACTCTATTCCTATGCCTACGGCTCCCCCGTCAAGTATCATATCCACCTTTCCGTTTAGGTCGTCAAGCACGTGAGCTACTACCGTGGGAGACGGTCTGCCCGATGTATTTGCACTTGGTGCCGCAATATAAAGTCCACTTTCCCGAATCATTTCAAGGGCTGCAGGATGTGACGGCATCCTGAGTGCCACCGTGCCAAGTCCTCCTGTCGTCTCGTCAGGAACAAGCGTCTTCTTAGGCAATATAATAGTGAGTGGTCCCGGCCAAAATGCCTCCATCAGCATTTCCGCCTTGGGCGGAACGCAATCCGCAAGCTCATGGACAGCCCTTACATCTGCAATATGCACAATCAGCGGATTGTCACTGGGACGACCCTTGGCAGCATATATTTTCTCTGCCGCTTTTTTTGAAAGTGCGTCTGCCCCCAGTCCATACACGGTTTCTGTCGGAAACGCAACAAGCCCACCGCTGCGAAGTATATCTGCCGCCTGCAATATAGCTTCCCTGCTGCTTCCATCAGCCACTACCGTATTTATTTTTTCCAGGCTGTCATCCATTCTTGTTCACCTTCTTGACAATAACTTAAACCGTAACCTCTAACACCGAAAATAAATTTTAGCAAAATAAACGGGATATTTCAATATGAAGAACCATATCTACCTATTATTCAGCAGATATGGTCTCTTTTAACATTAAATTTTCAAGGCAGCTTGTTTTCCGTCATATTCTCCCATAACAATAGTCAAACAATTTCCATATTTTTCTATCTGTTTATCATAAATAGCTCGAAATTTCTCAACACGGCTACTCAAAGGAACCAGCCAAAGCAAAGATGTTTTTTCGTCACTCATACAATAAAAAGTCGGACGGTAGTTGCCATTTCCCTTATTCTGCATTAAATTTGGATCATTTACTTTAATAAAATATTCGTCTTTAATATGATAAACATATCCCTGTTGATAATTCATAATATCCTCTCTGTAAAAACAGCCTTATCGCTTAAGCGATAAGGCTGGGATTTTCAAACCGGACATTTATTAGACGCTTCCGGTAAGCGAACAATATTTTCGAGCCGTGCATTTATTAGTCGCAAACGGTGTGCGAACAATATTTTCGATGGTGTATTACTCCATCACTAATATTATTATATAAATATGCATAAAATATGTCAAATAAAATTTTCTATTTATACTTTACGTTCCTGCCTGCACCCTTGCTCTTTATCAGCTTCTTGTATGCAGCCTTCTTGTTCTTCGGAACTTTAACGGTTGCCTTAGCGTAGATGCCCTTAAATGCATTTGCTCCCACATTTGAGCTTTTCAGCTTTATTGTCTTTATCGTTATGCTCTTTAACTTCTTACAGCCGTAGAATGCCTGCTCACCTATCTTCTTTACCTTGCTTGGTATAGTGACAGCAGTAAGTGCTGTGCACTTGTTAAAGGCACTGTCTCCAATTGTAGTAAGTCCTGTTCCAAGTGTTACTTTTTTCAGTTTCGTACATCCTGCAAAGGCTGACTTTCCTATGGTTGTCACCTTGCTGCCAAGCTTTATCTGTGTAAGAACCTTACAATTATAAAATGCTTTATCACCTATCTTTGTCAGGTTTTTGTTGAGGGTTACCGTCTTCAGCTTTTTACATCCGCTGAATGCTTCACTTCCAACTGATGTAATGTTCTTGCCAAAGGTAACTGCGGTAATTCCTGTCTTGTTCTTAAATGCTGCCTTATAGATTGCTGTTACCTTATAGGTTTTGTTTTTATATGTAACTGTTGCAGGTATTGTTACCTTACCTGATGTTGCAGTTGTCTTTATGTAAGAAACCGTTTGCTTACCCGTAATTTTGTACTGTGCCTTTGATTTGGTATCCTTGAAGGTATCGCCAACCTTAGGAGCCGTGACAGGGGTTGTCGGTTGCTCCGATGTTGTTGGGTCTTTCGGCACAGTAGTTGCAACAAATTTTATATTACAATCCATCGCATACTGCTCTGCAAAGGAGTCTGCCTCCCCATATATTGTATGTAAATACGAATCAAAAGCATGATAAATTCCTGTTACACTTGACGGAATTGTTATACTTGTAAGACTTGTACATTCACCAAATGCACCATTTCCTATTCTTGTTACACCCATCGGAATTGTTACATTTGTCAAACTTGTACAACCTAAAAATACGTTTTCTCCTATTCGCGTTACTCCCGGCGGAATCGTCACACTTGTAAGATTTTTGCAATTCTGAAACAAACCTATATCCGTTACGCCTGTTGGAATAATTACCACATTCCCTTTTCTTCCCTCAGGACACCTGATCAGCTTTGTTTTATTCTTGTTGTACAATATGCCATCTTCTGAACTATAACTTTTGGATGCACGATCTACATTTATACTTTCTAACCTGCTACATCCAAAAAAATATTCATCCATACTCGTTACACTTGATGGAATTTCTATACTTGTCAAGTTACTACAACCATAAAATGCATAATCACCTATACTCGTTACACCTGATGGAATTTCTATACTTGTCAAGTTACTACAACCATAAAATGCATAATCACCTATACTCGTTACGCTTGATGGGATTTCTATGCTTGTCAAGTTATTGCAACCATAAAATGCATAACCACCTATACTCGTTACGCTTGATGGGATTTCTATACTTGTCAAGTTACTACAACCATAAAATGCCCGACCACCTATACTTGTTACTGTCTTTCCTTCCACCAGCTTCGATACATCAGCATCCGTTCCTGTTCCGGTATATTTTCTTAATTCTATGGTTCCGTCAAAATAATCTATATATTCACAGTCAGCATTTTTCATTACCTTTGGCAAACTGCCTGTAGAAAATTTCATATTATTCTCTTTTGCATATTTCGCTGCATAAGAATTTTTCTCCCCATATATGATAATATCGTGTTTAATGTTATCATCAATAAGTTTAAATGCATCCGGATCTATATAACTTACACTTTCGGGAACTCCTATATATCTCAATCCAGAACACATTGAAAATGTACCTTCTTGTATTTCTGTTACACCTGATGGAATTTCCATAGTACTTATACCAGAGGCAAGAAATGCACCTGCCTCTATGCTGGTTATACCTGAGGGAAGCTCTATGTTTGTCAGTCTGGAATAAGCAAATGCACGCCAGCTTATGTTTGTCACACCATCCGGAACTTCTAAAGTCCCTTTTTTTCCTGATGGGCATATCATTAATTCTGTTTTTTCTTTATCATACAACACGCCATCCACAGAACTATAGTATGCAGATGCACTATCAACATTTATGCTTGTAAAAAGCCCATCCGCATCGTAACTAGGTGAATAGCTAATGCCTCGTACACTTGCCGGAATTGTTATACTTTCTATTATATTTCCTTCACTACCATGCCAGAAAGGAAGGCAAATATGTTCTACCGCTTTTCCATCAATCTCATTTGGTATTACAACATTGGTTTCGCTTCCGTTATACCCTGTAATCTCCCACGTGTCTTTATCTTCGTCACTCGCTTGGTACTCAAAACCTTGATACTCCAATTTTTCAGCAGCCTTTACTGCCCCCCCCCGCACGCGAAAGGTGCTACAGAGGCTGTCATCAACAACATACTTACAATCATACGAATCATTTTCTTTGCTTTCATTGTAAAATCCTCCTTATTATATTTTTAGTTGTTGTCAGTTTTACAGACTTCTCTCATTCTGCAAAGCCAAGACTTATTTTACCGTAATTTACCAATCAATTCAATAGCGGGCATGAAAATTTTATTTATGGTTTACATCATAACTCAAAGCGTGTTATATTACGAATATGGGAAACCATAGAGCAAAAGGCGGCTTTACCCTCCTGTTTTTAACGGAGGGCTACTCAAAACCCTCCAGACGAAAGAAAGGAGGGCGGTATGATGAATGTTACATATTCGGATTTATATCAGTTTTGTATATTTATCGTTGCCCTTGTTGGTCTTTGTTACAAGATTTTCAAGGACAAAAGAAAATAGCCGCTGCTACTCACACTAGCAACGGCTTGACCTCATAAGAGGTTAAAAAGTCACTTAGAGGGTAGAGCCGCTTCTATGGTTCTCCCTTTTCTTGTGCTTAATATAACATATGTGATTGAGGATTGCAATGTTTTATTTATGGTTGTTAATATGTGTTTAAGGTTGTATCTTTCAAGCAAAAATCACTTACAACTGTAACACGCATATATACTCTTTAATATTCTTTAATCAAATAAATATTGCGGAATATGCCAAATAATCTTTACAAATTAACTCAAAGCGTGCTATATTACGAATATGGGAAACCATAGAGCAAAAGGCGGCTTTACCCTCCTGTTTT
>JAMPEH010000132.1 GCA_023665245.1 Muribaculaceae bacterium | reverse complement strand
AGCGTCGTAGATCTGGACGTCGATCTTGGCCGACTCGGAGTTGGCGAAGATCTGGACGCCGAAGTAGGTGGACGCCTCGGGAATGTAGTTGATATAGCCGGGATTCTCGTCCTCGGTGTAGAAGTCGCGCACATGGATGTCGTCAGCCTCATCCCAGGAGTAGGTAGCGCCGGGCTTGACAGCGTAGTCGTTGTCCACGCGCAGGAGCTTCAGGAAGAACACCCGCTCCAGAGCATTGGAGGTGTGGACGTTGGCCACGGTGGAGCCCAGCACGTCCCGGGCGGCGGAGTCGTCCGCGCCGTCTGCGGCGTAGATGTCGCCGGTGACGGTGACCTTCACCAGGGTATACGCCTGCTCCTCGGCCAGCAGCTGGATGTTCCAGGTACCGGTGGTGGACTGGCCCTCGGGGGTCAGGGAGTTTGCCGGGTTGTTGTCGGGCTCCAGATAGAGGTTGGCGCCCACCGTGACGCTGGCGCCGGACCGGGCGGCGATCTCCGCCACCACGTCGATGACATCCTTATAGGTCTTGGTGGTGCCGATGGTCTCAGTCTCGTTGTTCGCCAGATGCACCTCGTAGACCTTGACTTCCTTGTCGTAGACGTGGGTGTGGTTCTTGCTGGGATCCACATCGCAGTCGCTGGAGTCCAGCATGTTCACAGTCCGCAGGAGGGTCAGAGCGTCGTTATCCTCCTGGCCCGTCTTGGTCATGGTCACGCCCAGTTCGGTGTAGGTGTTGTCATAGGTGATATTGGCCTTGTCAAGGTCCATGTCCAGAGTCTTGATGTGGATGGTGTACACCTTGCTCTTATCCACGCGGTTGTTGGAGGGCAGGACGTAGGCGTAGAGGAACTCGTCATCGCCCACGGGCACACCCATCATGGTCACCTGATTGCGGGTGAAGTCCACACCCACAGCGCCCATGGTGAAGGGCTTGGTGCTGAGCGCCACCCGGGCGCCGGCGGAGGCGGTGGTGATCGTCAGATCGCCCAGGTCCACATCGCTGGGCAGGTAGACCACGAACTCTCTGGGATCGATGTCGTAGTCGCCGGTGGTCTCGTTCTTGGCAAAGATACCGTACTGCTCGGTGTCCATGCCGCCGTCGATGTAGTCGAAGCGGACCTCCAACACCTCAGCGTTGCTGGAGTAACGGTAGACGTTGAGCTGATACTCGGCCTCGTAGTCCACCCACTGGTTGCTGAACGAGCTGTGCTCGCTGTCGTAGACATTCTTCACCAGCACGGAGTTGGCCACCTTGATGCGCAGGGTCTGAAGGTCGGTGTTGGCAGCCAGGGTCTCAGCCAGGATCTCCAGGGAGTTGGTGGGCAGGCTGGGCTGCTCAGCGCCGCCGTCCACGCGGACGGTGACCTGGGCGCCGCCCCGGGCCTGGATGTCGTAGTCCACGGTAATGTCGCCGTTATACTGGCCGTTCTCCTCGTCGCCCACCAGGGCCTCGAAGTAGCGGGTCAGCTCGTTGGCCAGGGTCTGGTAGCTCATGCTCGGATGGGAGACCTTGGTCTGGCCGGTGGTCAGCGGGTCATAGTGGTCGGTGACCGTCAGGTCGTGGATAGACAGGTCGGCGTACTCGATACGCACGGTGTAGGTCGAAGTGCTGCCGCCATCGGTAGAGGTGACGTCGAAGTGGGCGTCGCCGGCGGACCAGCCCATGGCCGCGGGGTCGATAGCCATGTCGTAGATACCCTGCTTCGTGCCGGGGATGTTCACGCCGCCCAGGTCGGCCTGGATGGAGGCCATGGGATGGGCGCTATACCCGGTAAGGGTGGCGCTGACGGCGGTGCTGGGCAGGACAACGGTGTAGTCGGTACCGGCGCTGGTGCGGAATACGGTGGCGGTGCCCTCCTCGCCCAGGTCGGTGACGTAGCTCATGGTGAACCGCGCCATGTCAGAGTTGTTGTCCTTCTTATAAATGTGCAGGTAGTAGATAGCGTCGGTGTGGGTCTGGCCGGGATTGGCCTTGACCTTGATGGCCACCTCGGTGGCGGGCACGCCGAAGTCGTTGACGTAGTCCTGCTTAGCCAGGCGCACCAGACCGTCGCCGGTCTTGGGCCACCAGTAGCCATAGTTGACGGCGGTGTCGGCGGTGGGCATGAGGACGTTGGAGTGGTCGGTGAGGCTGTTGACCACGCCGGCGTTGACCAGAGCCCGGTGGCTGGTGGCCTCGGCGTAGACCTTGGCGGTCACCGTGCCGTCAGCCAGGGCGTCGTAGAGCACGTGCTCGCCGTCGTCCTTGTAGTAGGGCTCGGTGCGCTTGATGGCGTCCTTGTTGTCCACGGCCACCTTGATGAGGGTGTTGTCCTCCTTGTAGATGACCACGGTGTACTCGCCCTCGGTGCCGTCCACGGCCTTGACCCACAGGTCAAAGACGTTCTCGTCGTCGGGGGTATCGGCGTCACGGACAATGTAGTGCTTGCGCGCGGGCTCATCCATGCCCGGGGTGAGCTTGAGGTAGCTCAGGTCGCTTGGCCCGAAGAGCTCGATGTCGGCCACGTCCACGTAATCGGGCACGAAGGCAGAGTACTGGCGCGCGTCGGGATCATAGGCGGCGGGCACGGCGATGATCTCGCCGGTGTCCTGATCCTCGTAGTAGACGATGACCTTCTGCATCCGGGTCTCGCTGCTGGCCCGGTAGATACGCAGGTACTTAGTGTTGGTGAGCCAGCGGGTGGTGTCGTCGCCAGGCACCAGGTAGTTGCCGACCTTGATCTGGAACTGGCTGGACTCGCCGCCGATGAGCATACCGCTGGCGTCGCGGACCTCATCCACCAGGCGCTGGGTCTGGCGGTAGACGCGTGAGCCGTCGTTCTTGTTGGGATCGCGGACGGTAGACTCCAGATCGCTGACGGTGAGGGTGCTGGCCTTCTCCATCTCCTCGGTGGGCCACAGGGTGTGGTTGTTGTGGGTCTGGACTTCCAGCTCCACGAAGTCGGTCTTAGCGGGCACCACGGCGTAGTAGACCACCTTGTCCTCGCCGTCCACATCGTCCACAAAGTAGCTGTGGAGATAGCTCTCGCCGTCCACCTTCAGGGTATCCAGCTCCAGGTCCACCACGGCGAACTCGAAGGTGTAGTACTTGACCTTGGAGAGGTTGCCGCTGGACGGGGTGACCTTGACGGTATAGGTGCTGCCAGTCTGGACGGTCTGGTGATCCATGGCATTCTTGCCCCAGGCCTGACCGGTGAGGCTGACGGCATGGTTGGCGTTGTCCACGAACTCCACCTGGGCCGCCAGCTTGTTGGCGATGGCGGTGACGATGGCGTCCTTCACATCCAGACTCGCCAGAATGTCGTCCAGGTCCATATCGGACAGGAACGGATCGCGCTTGACCGAGAGGGTGAAGCGGTAGAGACCGTCGGTGCCGTAGGGATTCAGATCGTTGTCCTCTTCCAGCACGCCGTGGACGGTCATGGGCTCGGTCTGGCCCTTCTGGGCGGAACCGGCATCCTTATCGTAGGTCCAATCCTGGAAGTCGAAGGTGAGCTGGGCATCCTTCAAGGTGGCGTCGTCGCTGGTGCGGTAGACCTGGAGGTAAGAGACCTTGTAGTCGCCCGCGGCGGCGTCCTCGGCCTTGACCTTGATCTCGAAGCGGAGCATCTCGCCCTCCATGGGGATGGAGCGGACGCTGACGATGGAGCTGTCGCCGTCGCCGGGGTCCTTGGCGGACTCGCCGGGCTCGCTGACCGTGAGCTGGGCGGCGTCGTCCGTGGCCCGGAGGGTCAAATCGAACTTATCGTTCACCTCGCCGATGAGGACGCGGTAGAGGTCCTCGCCGGTGAGCTCATCCACGGTCTTGATGACATCCAGCTTGCCCAGCCAGCCCTCGTCGGCGGTGGAGCCCAGGTTATCGTAGAGCTTGGCGGCCTCCTGCGGGTCCTCGGGGTTGACCTTGATGAGCCGCAGGCTGTCGTCGTCGTTCACCCGGGTGACGTGGAGGGTGTAGGTCCGGCTGACGTTATCCACGGTGGTGACGATGATGTCAATGTACACGTCCTTGAACGTGGCGCTGGTGAACTCGTTGACCACGTTGCCGGGCATGGTGCGGCTCAGGTGGGTCAGCTTCTCCAGGTTGATGGCGAAGTGACCCTTGCCGTCGGCGGCGACCACGGAGTTGGCCACGCCGCCGTTGATGTTGCTGTAGTACACGGCCCTCAGGTCGGCGTTGTAGTTCTGGTCCAGGATACCCTTGGCGTCGCCGGTGTTGGTGCCGAAGTTGTAGCCCAGGGTGATCTTGGTGCTCGGGTCCATAGCCGCCACTTCGATCTCCAGCCACTTGTCATCGGCGCCAATGCTGGCCTCATAATAGGTGAAGGCGTTGCCGGCGGGATCGTAGGCCTGCTGGGCGGCGATGGGCTGCCAGTTGCCGTTGGTGGCGATGGCGGTGACGCCATTTTTCGCCACCACCTCGGTGGAGCCGTGGGCGATCTGGAGCTCGTGGATACCGGTGGGGTAGTCGGCGCGCTGGAGGGTCAAGGTGGCCCGCTTCTCCCCCGCCACCCAGATGGTGTAGTCGGTGCGGGTAGCGGTGGCCGAGGTCAGATCCAGCTGGCCGTTCCAGCGGCCCGGAGTGACGGTGCCCGTCACGGTGGCGTCGGCGGCGTCGCGGACCTCGATGGTGCCGCCCTCGGTGGCGGTGACGATCAGGGACTTCATCCCGGGCTGGATGTACTGGGCGGAGTAGGCGTCGCCGTCAGCGGCCAGGAGCGTGCCCTCGAAGGCAACACTGGCCAGAGCACCGCCCAGATAGGGCTGCGCCAGACTGAGGGTATAATCCCGGGACATGGTGCCGTCAGAGGACTTGATGGTGGCGATGACGTTGGCGCCGCTGCCGGTGAGGTTGTTGACGTTCACATCCATCTGGCCCAGGTTCTCCCGGCCGTTGATGATGACGGTAGCGTTGGGATCGCTGGCGGTGAAGGTGATGACGGCGCTGGTCTGGTTGCGGTCCACATCGGCAGTGAAGCGGTTGCCGCCCATGGAGATGTCCACGCTCTGGGCGGTGCCCTGGCCCCGGTCGATGTCGATGGCCTTCAGAGCCACATTGTTATTCTGGGCCACCACAGCCAGCGGGTAGGAGGTACCCTCGCCGTTGTTGCGGTTGTTGTACACCGTCAGATTGTAGATGCGCGAGACGTCAAGGTCGGTGAGGTTCCAGTGGAAGGTGCGGTTGACCAGCTTGCCGTCCACGGTGTTGTAGTCCACGGTGTAGGGCAGGTCCACATCGTTGGTGTAGTCGTGGAGGACCACCTCGTGCTCGGCGCCGGAGGTCACCACATCCAGCACGCCGGAGGTCACCGAACCGCTGGTGGTCAGCATGTACCGGCCATAGGTGCCCTCCACGGCCAGGGTGGTAGCGGAGGTGGCGCCGGGCGCGGTGAAGCGGACCTGGCTGGGCCGATAGGTGGTGGTATCCCGTGTGACGATCAGCTGGGTGGTGCTCACACCGGTGGAGTTGAACGGGTCCGAGCCGCCGGTGTAGGTGTAGATGCTGATGGGGATGGACTTGGTGTTATTGGGCGGCAGGTTGGTGAGATTCAGCGCGATGTCCGCCCAGTCGGTGAGGAAGCGCTTGGGCCCGTTGTTGATGCTGACCATGGCAAGGCCGCTGTTGGCGGTGACCTCTACCCGCAGCTGCTTGGCGTCCACAGGCGCGGTGTAGCGGTAGCTGCCCATGGTGGGCGTGATCTTCAGACCGTTCACCTTCAGCTCCAGCACGGTGGCGGCGGCGCGGATGATGTAGACGGTGTAGGTCTCGGTAGCGGTGCCGGAGGCGGAGGTGACAGTGACCTCCATCTGGCTGATACCAGCGGGCACGGCCACATAGCCCTCGGCCCGGGCCCCGGCGGCGAAGTGGGTGGTGGAGACGGTGCCGGTGCCGTCAGCGGCCACCATCCGCACGTCCACAGTCTGCTTGGAGTTGTTGGTGGTGATGCGGTACCCAGCGGACACCGTGGACACATTCAGGCGGGACAGATAAGCCACCTGGCCGTTGCCCAGATCGATGGCCTGGGCGTCCACATAGCTGCTGTTGGTATCCCGCAAGGAGATGCTCACAAGGCCGGTGTCGTCAGCGCTGTAGTAATCCAGGACCACGTGGTACTGGCTCTTGAACTGGGCCTTATCCATCCAGTCCTCCAGCTTGCCGCTGTCGATGAGGCTCTGGAGCTTGGTGTCAAGGTCCGCGCCCTCGATCTCCCGCAGGGCCATGTAGTCCCGAGCGGAGAAGACGGTGACGGTGTAGCGGTTCTCGCCCAGCTTGCTCACGGGCACGCTCTGGAACACCGCGCTGCCGCGCTGGGCGCCCAGGATCTTGCCCTCGCTATCCTGGAGCACCACCATCGCAAGGCCGTTGCGGGCGTCCACGGTGAGGTTCACCGGCGTGCGGTCGCCCACGATGACGGTGCCGGTGTTGTCCGTGGCGTAGCTCAGGGTCTGCTTGGTACCGGTCACACCGTCCAGGGTCAGGTCGCTGCCCTCCACCACGACGCGGTTGCCCGTGAGGGTGGTGTCGGTGTCGTCCTGGTAGACCCGCATGGTGTACCACTGCTGGCGCACGCCGGAG
>JAMPEH010000131.1 GCA_023665245.1 Muribaculaceae bacterium | reverse complement strand
GGAGGAGGACACCACGTAGAAGGCCACGTCGGTGTACGCGCCGTTGACGTTATAGAGATTGCTCTCCAGGCTGCGCAGCTGGCCCTTGCCGGTCTCGCTCTTGTTGTAGTATTCCACGTAAGAGGCGTCGGTGTGGGACTTGGTAGCGCCGGTACCGGTGGTAAAGACCTCCAGCATGGTCAGGTACTTGTTGCCCGGGGTATCGACCTCGAACTTGAACTTGTAGTCGCTGCCGACCTTCTGGACCACGGCGTCGTTGCCCTTGGCGATGTCGGCCGAGACCTCGTAGAAGGTGGGATTGTTGGGACGGGCCACCGCCTCGATGCGGCGGTCCCAGACCCCGGCGGTGGGATCGACGATGAACACCTGTCCACCCACGCCCAGGGTGGTATCGTGGTTGGAGCGGAATATCTCGATCTTGAACATCCGGCGGGCGTTGGGGGTGATGACCCGGCCGCTGGCGTCGGCGGTGTAGAAGTCCGTGTCGGTGACCTGGAAGTAGACCGAAGCGGAGGTGCCGTCGGCGGCTTTGTTGGTGTAGCTGGTGGCGAAGCGCTCGGGATGGGTGGGATCGATAGCCGAGGGCGGGACGTTGCTGTCCGCGGTCTCGACAGTGGCACCGAAGCCGGTCACCCGGACGCTGGGATCGGCGCCGCCGGTGGTGGCCACACCCTTGGTGGTGACGTTGAGGATCATCTCCATGTCGGCCACGTTCAGGTTGAACTGGTCGATGCCGTGGATCTGGTCGGCGTCATACTCGCGGATGGAGCCGATGTCGCCGTTGGCGTTGACGCTATCGGTATCCACCACCACGTCCTCGCGGCTGAGGGCCACATAGACCGTGGAGGTCTTGAGCGGCTTTCCGTCCACGCCGGTGGCCTGGCTGACCAGGGTGACAGCGTAGTAGAGGGTATCCGCCTTGGGATCGGCGCCGGTGGCGGCGGGGGTGTTGATGACCGCCGCGCCATACTTATAGGCGCCGGACATGGCCTTGTAGACATCGTAGAGCAGGCCGTTGCTGGTGGTGTGGTCAGCGTTGGTGGACACCACGCCCAGGCTGGCGGTGAACCCAGCGTCCGCGAAGCGCTCAATGCGGGTGATGACGGCGTTGCGGTCCATGGGATCGACCTTCAACGTGCTGGCGTGGAGCGGGATGAAGCCCTTGTAGGGATCGTCCTGGGTGCCCGTGCCGGGATGGGTCATGTTGGCGGGGGCATGATCGTGGAAGATCCAGTACTCGCCCTGCTCGCCCTCGGCGGCCACGAAGCCGGTGCGGGTCTCGGTGGACTTATCCTTGACGATGAGGGTGTACACCCGGGTGTTGGCCGGGTTCTGGTCCTGGGCCTCCACGGTGACGGTATACACGCCACGGTTCAGGTTGGACACGGGGAAGTTGGTGCCCGGAGTGAAGCCGCGGTTGGCGTCGGGGAACCCGGCGACCTGTCTGCCGTCGGCGGTGGTGATCTTCAGCGACGCGCCCTCGCTCACCACGAACCGGCCCAGGGCGTTGGCGTTACCGGAGGCGGGGGTGGAGCCGGAGGCCGGGGTATAGGGATCCAGATAGAGCACCAGGATGTTTTCGGTCTCGGTGGACTCGTCCTTGGCCTGGTAGTACTCGGCGTCGGGGATGTAGTTGCGGTCGCCGGACACCGGGCTCGGGTCGCGCTTATACTCGTTGAACACATCCAGCTCCGCCAGGTTGCTCTTGCGGGTGAGGACGAGCTTGTGGCCGTAGATTGTGTTGGCACCGGTGCCTTCCTTGGCCAGCACCCGCTCGTCCTGCGCCTTGACCTGGACGCGCATGGTCACGCTCTGGGCGGCATTGCCCACGTTCTCGGTGACCTGATAGAGGTCGGCGGAGAACACGTTGCCGCTGGTGATGAAGTTGGCGTCCACCATCTTCCACATGCGGTCCCACTCGCTATCCACCACCACGGGATTGGGCTCCACGGTGATGCCGTTCAAGGTGGGATAGTTGAAGCCGCCGGCGGCCGTTTCGATAAGCATGCCGCTCTTGACGAAGATGGTGTTGTAGGGCTCGGCCGCGCTGGCACCCGCGCCGGTACCGCCATCGTGGTTGCCCAGCAGGTCCAGACCGGGCTTGGCCGCGGGATTGGTGGCCTCGATCTCGATCTTCATGTTGACGGTATTCAGTCCGATGGCCGCCTCATAGGCCTCCGTCTGGTCGTTCCACTTGGCCTCGTTGCGGTAGGTGGTACCGTCCACCTCATAGGTGACCCAGATCTTCACCGAGGTATCCTCGCTCATGGGCCGGATGGTCAGCGGGAACTTTCGGTTGAGGTAAGCGGTGGTGCCGTCGGCGGTCTTGATGCCGTCCTGGGTGGAGGAGATGACGATGGTGTACTTCGTCTCGGCGCTATCCGGCGTAGCGGAGGTGAAGCCGGTCTGGAGCACGCTGGCGCCAGTCTGCATGAGGATCTGGTCAGCGCCCACGGCGGAGTGGGCCGGATCGGTGGAGTCGTAGACCACGTTGCCCAGGCTATCCAGCAGCTGCAGCTGCACGTCCTGGTTGTTGATGGACATGACGGTGAAGCGGTCAGCGTTGGCGTTGGACTTATAATCGTACACGCTGTACGCGCCCTCGGCGTCCCGATCCAGGTTCAGCGCCACATTCTCGCCCAGGCGCTTGTAGGTCACATCCACATCCAGATTCATGTTGGTGGGGATGATGAACACCTGATGGGTCAAGGTGTGCTTGTTGTACTCCTTGGCCAGCTCAGCGGCCCAGGTGGCGTCGTCGGGCCGGTCGGCGGGCTTCTTGGCATTGTAGTCGGCGATCATCTGGCCAATGCGGAGCTGACCGTAAGCGGACAGGACGGACAGGTCCATCTTGAATCCCTTGGTGCCCGTCTCCGTGTCCACGACCACGTAGTCCTCAGTGGAGGTGGAGAAGCCGCGGCCGAAGTCATACACGCCCTTGACGCCGGAGATGTAGCTGCGGTCAGCGTCCTGCCCGTCGTTCTCCAGGACCTTGATCTGCGCCTTCTCATCGTTCATGGTGGCGGTGAACCAGGTCTTGTCGTACTCGGTGCTGAGCGGGATGTAGGTCAGGTACTGGCCGTCGGCGGGCTGATCGGCCACCGCCTCGTGGACGTAGCTCTTGTCCTTGTTGGTGACGAGGCTCTTGAGGGTGCGGTCGGTGGACACCCGCTCCAGCTTCAGCGTCACGGGGATCTGCAGCAAGGTCTCCTTGCCGAACTCGTCATACGTACCGCTGGGCACGTACATATAGATGAGCAGCTCGTCCTTATCCGCGCCGGTGGCGTCCTGAAGGTCGATGTCCAGACGCTTGTGGCGGGTGTTGTAGTTCGGGTTGGGCGTGACGCCATCAGCCAGCGTGACGTCCAGATCCAGCGGGTAGTCGTTGCGGGTGCCGTAGTCCATGGTGGTGGGCCGGTCGACCAGGCTCTGGGCTTCGTCGAAGAAGATATACTGGGCCACGGGCATCTCGGGCAGCAACGTCAGCGTCAGGGTCTTGAGGTCGCTGGGGATGGTGAGGCTGAACACCTGATCCTTGTCGGTCTCCTTGGTGAGGCGCGTGGCGTAGACATTGCGGAACTCATCCGTGCCGCTCTTACCGTCGGCGCCCACGTAGTTCCAGTCATAGTCGGCCACCAGGGCCTCAGCCAGCAGATCGGCGAAGTTCCAGCGGAACTTCAGCAGGCGCAGCGTGACCGTCGTGCCATCCTCGGCCATGACGTAGAAGGGCACGTAGATACCGGTCTGGAGGTCCTTGGCCAGCTGCTCGTCGGTAAGGTCCAGCTTATCCAGCAGGTCGTTGATGGGATTGCCGCTGGGCAGCTTGTTGTCCTCCCAGTCCTTGGTGGTAGGCTTGTGGTCGTTCATTGCGGTGTTGATGTCGGTGGTGTCGGCCAGGAAGTAGTAGGGCACCTTCACCGTCTCGCCATCCACGGTCTTTTCCACCATGGGCATCCAGACGCTGGCGTAGGTACGGTCAGCGGTGATACGGAAGGGCATGATGGTGGCGTCCCGGTCGATGAGGGTGTTGTAGAACTCCTGGTCCTTGCCCGCGGCGTCGATAAAGGTCTGGGCGGGCAAGGTGCTGGCGTTATCGCCCACGTTCTTGGTCCGAACGGCGATGGTGGTCTCCGCGGACTGGTAGGTGATGTGCAGGTAGTAGGTCTTGGCCTCGCTGCCGGCGTCATCGGTGACGATGATCTCCACCACCTGTCCGCCATCCTGCTCGATGAGGTCGGGATAGAGCTGGACCTGACGGCGGGCCAGATAGATACGGGGATCGGAGGCGTTCTCACGGAACGGATAGGTCCGTTTGCCGGTGGCGTCGGGCACCATGACGGTGACCTTGCTACCCAGGAAGTAGACCTCCTCACCCAGGCTGTTGTAGTAGCCGGCGGCGGCCTCCAGGAACAGCGGGCCGGCGAAGCTCCTGGGCACCTGGACCTCGTAGGAGTCGGCCTCGGTCTCGCTCTTGTGGATGGTGTAGCGGGTCAGATTGTCACCCAGCTTGCCGCCGGGCTCGGTGCCGTACTTGTCGCCGGAGTAGTTCTCGCTGCCGAAGTCCAGCAGACGCACCAGCTCACTGCCCCGCTCGGCGTACTGGACGATGACCAGATACTCGCGCTCCACGTTGCCCGAGCCATCCACGCTGAGGCTGGCCTTGAAGCGGAAGGCGGTGTACTTGTCGGCCTCGGGCCGCAGGTCCACATTGAAGGTGACGCTCAGGTCCTTATCGTCGGCCTTCTGGGCGGTGGAGTAGCTGACGGTGCCGTCGGCGTTCTTGGTGTACTTACTCACCAAGGTCATGGGATTCTCCGTGGTGAGCTTCAAGGTGGCGCGGGTGCCCTGGCCAGCGGGAACGTTGTCAGGATAGCGGACCTTGACCACGAAAATGGGCATATCGGTCTGGACCGTGCCGCTGGCGTCCTGGGTGAGGGTCATCACATCGGGATAGATGTACTGCCCGGCCAGGGTGGCGTCGGCATAGTCTGCGGGGTACTTGGCGTAGTACGGATTGGTCTTGTAGTCGTAGGGGTAGTCGGGATAGAAGGTGCTGTCGTCGGCGTACTCCAGGAAGTTATAGAGGTCGTAGATGGGCTCGCCGAACTCATCGGTCTCGCCGCTGGCCACCTGGAAGGGCCGCAGGACGGGGCCGTTATAGGCGTCGGCGGCCACGATCTTGGGCTCCAGCTTCATCACCCGCAGCGTCACCACCACGCTGGGATAGTTGACGTCGTTGGGGGCGATAACGATGTAGAAGTTGGTATTGGTGGACGTATCGGCGTCGATGAGGGGCAGGACGTGGTCGTCATGCTCGCCGTCGAAGTGGAGCTCGGAGTCGTACCCGCGCACGTTGTGGTAGGCGGCGTCGGCGGCCATGCTGCCTGCGGTCAGGGCGTCGGCCAGGAGCTGGCGGCGCTGGGCGGTCTTGTCGGTGGAGGCCAGCCCGTCCGCGGCCAGCGTGGCGGCGGTGAGGTCGTTTCCGGCAAAGACCAGCTTAGCCTGACCGGCGGCCTTGGCGATGGCGGCCAGGGCGTCAGCCTCGGCGGGATCGCCGATGTCGGACACGGCGCTGACCGCGTCCAGAGCGTCTTTCAGGTTGGCGAAGGAGGTGGTGCCCACGGGACGGCCATAGTAGGCGTCCACAGCGCGGGCGGCCTGATTCTGGAGGGCGGTGTCCACCTCGGCGCCGGTAAGGGCGGGGATGGCGGGCTCCTGGGTGAGCATCCAGGCCTGGATGGCGAAGTACGCGGCGTCCACAGCGGTGGTATCGCCCAGAGCGTCCAGGGTAGCCAGGGCGGCATCCAGCTCGGCCTTGATGCCCGCCATCACGTTGGCGTAGTCGTTCTCCATGGTGTCCACTCTGGAAACGCCGGTGTTCAGCGCGGCGGCGGTGTCGGCCAGGGTGGCGGTGGATATCTCCCCGGCGGTCATCAGACCCAGCGCCACAGCCTGATTCAGGGCGGTGGTGGCGGCCTTCTGGGAGTTCTCGGCCTGACTCTTCAGGGTGTTGAGGGCGGCCAGCGCCTCGGTCTCGTCAGCGTAGGTGACGGCCACGCCGTCATTGCGGAAGGCCTCGGTGACCCGGGCAGCCCAGGCCAGACGGTCGGCCAGATCGCCGGTGGCGGCGGTGATGTCGGCGATGACATCCAGCACGCTCTTGGTGGCGGGCGTGATACCGTCGGCGCCCAGCACCGTGTAGGCCACGCTGGCGTCCTTCAGGTTATCCCGGGCGGCGGTCATGGCGTCCCGGGCGGCGGCGGCGTTGGGATCCAGGACCGCGTTGGCGTTGGCCCGGATGGCGGCGGCCATGGCCTGGGCCTTGGCGTAGGCGTCGGGATCGGTGGCGTCAGAGTAGACCACGGGATAGATATGGGTGGGCGTCTGGCTGCTGAGGGTGGGCAGGATGGTCTTGGCGTCCAGCTGCCAGCCCTGGGTCTCATCCACGTTGGTGAGGGCCACGTAGTAGATGCCCTGGGTCAGGTCATACTTGGCGGTGAGCTTGTAGGCATCGTTGCCCGCGTCATCGGCGTCGGTGGCGGTATTGTAGTTCATAGCCATGCCGTCCACGGGGGCGACGGTGTCGTTCTTGATGGTGAAGGTCAGGTCCTCCAGCTGGGTATCCGCCTTGGCGTAGAAGATACGCACCTGCTGGCCCTTGGCGTTCACCGTGGACGAGC
>JAMPEH010000130.1 GCA_023665245.1 Muribaculaceae bacterium | reverse complement strand
GGAAAGGACGATATAGCTGCCAAATACGACACCAAGGCCCGCGAAATGGCTTCGCAGTGGGAAACTCTCGCCGACGCCGGCGACCACTACCGCCTCACCTTTGACAAGCCCGACACCTGGAGCCAGAAATACAACATGGTGTGGGACAAGATGCTTGGTCTCAACATCTTCCCGCAGTCAATCATGGCCAAGGAGATTCCGTTCTATCTCACACAGCAAAACCAGTACGGCCTGCCTCTCGACTGCCGGGAGACATACACCAAGACCGACTGGATCATGTGGACCGCCACCATGTCGCCCGACCAGGAGACATTCACGGCCTTCATCAAACCCGTCTATCAGTTTATGAACGACACACGCCACCGTGTGCCGATGAGCGACTGGGTCTACACCGACCGTGCCGACCAGCGCGGCTTCCAGGCCCGCGCCGTAGTAGGCGGCTATTTCATCAAAATGCTCAGCGACAAAATGCTCTGATACGACGTATACACACACGACACGACGCGATGCCCGTCACCGGTGATTACAAGCCGGAGGCGGGCATCGCTTTTTTGCGCATGGCTTATTTGACGACAGCTTTAGCCTGCATACTGCCGGCCTTGACAATATAAACGCCTTTGGGCAGTGCGATGTCTGCAGATGATTCGAGTGTTGATATGTTGACGCATCGTCCCGACATATCATATATCCGCACAATAAGTTCGCGGCCGGCATTCGACCGTATATGCAACCGCCCTTCACCTGCGTCAATCAACAGCCGGTCAGACATCTCACATGACACATCAGGCTCATTTGAAACAAGCTGAAGCGACTCGGCATATTGCGCAATGTTGCGAATACCGACTATGAAATTGCCACGCACACCATTGAATTCGCTCCAACAGGGAGCTGCCGCATAAGCCTGCTCACTTCCTTCAGGCACCACCAGAGCCACTCCCGACAAACCACCGGCCAAGCCCATAAGCTTCTCTAAAGGATCTTTTTCTTCTTCATCAATGAATTTCCGGGGATGCTTTATTCCGGGTTCATTCTCTTGCGATGGTCGGGTCTCATATCCATACGGATCTCTATATTTGGTTGTTATCTGAGGCGGAATTACAGCCATCGACACTATTTCTTTCAAATCCTTGCATCTGAAAAATGGTCCGTCGTTCGATGATCGTTGTACAGACGCAAAACATTCTACATCCGGAATTATTACAGATTCCATTTCGTAACAGTCATCAAAACATCCTCCATACATTGCAAATCTTGATTTGGGCAGTGTGAATGTTTTACAGTGTGTATGGATCGCTTCACTGTATATTGTCGGAAGATATCCCTTTTCAAGAATTGGTATATTGTCCGGGAAAATAATATTAATATATCCGCAGTCCAATTCACAAGAATAATAATTGACAATGTATGGGGGTAACTTATAATTTTCAATAGATTTAGAACCCTTAAAAATAAATCTTCCCAAATCGACAACCGAGTCCGGAATCTCGACATCCCTCAACATCGGACAATGAGCAAAAGCCCAATCGCCTATGGTTTCTATCGATGACGGAAGTGTGACGGAAGTCAGCGAATCGCATCCGCAAAACGCACACTCGTTTATCCAGTCCACAGGCCACATCACTGAGTCATATTCGACACTATGTGGAATAACAATATCCCCTTTATAGTATTGTGTATATACGGGGGGCAGACTTTCATAACCATATTTGATTGAAACTTTGGCTGTGTCGTTTTCCGGATAGAACAGCTTGGATTCTTCATATAAATAATCAATCAGTTCAGGATTAATCACCACCAAGTGTTTACCTCCGGGTTGATACCATGTGTCGCAAACCAGATACAATATTCCATCCTTCTCAAATGTTTCGCCATAACCGGGTATTGTAAAAGCAAGCGCACCCAACGAAGCACTCAATGCAATCAGAAATGCAATAATATTCTTCATGACTTAGTTATTTTAAAATTTTCACCTTGCGCGTGTCAATTGGCAATGAACTGCCGATACTTAACGAGACAGCATACATTCCGGGAGGAGTGAGCCTATACTGCACTTCCTGATTCTGCCCACCGCTGCACTTCAATGTGCGGTAAACAGTATTTGTATCAAGATTGACTATGATTATATTGACACTTTCTATATTGCTTGCGGTAGTGTATCCAATTCTAAGGCCACCATCTACTGCTGGAATCAGATGCGTGATTCGGTTCTCGCGTTTGTCTGCTGTTGGATTGGATATATATTGAGGAGTCAATATTACTTGTGGGATCTCATTATGTTTGTATGTCAACAAACTGATATCTTCAAAACTTTCGGTCGAATACCAGACAGATGTCCCATGATATAAATCAGATTGTTGAGTGAAGTGATTATAGAATGCGAAATACTGCGGTTCGCATGCTGTAACCTTTATTATGCCATCTTCTATCTCCCATGTCGGTAGAGACATTCCAGCTGGAGCTTCAGTTCGCATCATCATAGACGGATCACCAAAGCAATGGAAAATTTCGGAGGTATATATAGATTTCTTTAAAGACTCGCCATAATAATTTGACATGGAATTATACATGGCAAAATCTAATATTTCACCTAATCGAAACTTAGGTACAGCTAGGGGATTGGTATAATCCAGTTTTTTGATGGATGTAAATCCCGGAGTAGGCCATATGGTATTGAATATACCGGTTGTCAATGCATCATCATATCCCATATACCCTTCCCGTGTTGCTGCAATTACGCCCACAGCTCCACCATTGTCATGTGTGAAAAGACGTGATGCAAAACAATCTTGGTCAAAGGTTCCACTACTGCATGTTATACTGAAAAAAATTGTTTGCCTGTCAAGATTAGACAAGCTATTAATCATATTAAAATCAAAAAATGGGACATAAGAATGCTTGGAGTCTAGACATTCAACTCTACCATGTCCTCGGTAAAGCGAATAGAATCGGCCTTGACTGATAGCATTTGCAAAATCAGAGAATTTTTTACTTCCTGTTGTCATCGCATAAACCACATCTCTTGGCACCAATAAATCACCTGTTGCATAATTTTTACTCCACATACATTCATCTGATTCATGTATTGTGTCATTGAAATGCCAATAATATCGATCAACCGACTTGTTGTGGAAGTTCTTAAGATAATTCAAAACATCTTCGGATCCCTTCATAAAATGTCCATGCTCCATTATTGTTGATGGTGCATTCTGATTTTTATATTTTTCAACTTCATAATATGAACAGTGTGCGGCAGATTGGTAAAATGCCTCATCTTGTGGAGGGTTTTGCTCATATTCAATAACCTTATCGATTACAGTTGACAGTTCAGTCTCATCATAAATATCGAAACGCCCCCTATGAATATCTGGAAATAAATCAGAGTCACCATCCATTATACCATAATACAAATCTGTATAATGAGCCTTGAGAGAATCATTCTCGTATTCCAGATTCACTTTGTTTACGTATTTTGCAGGAACATTCTCATTATTTCCCACCAAAAGCAAATATTTAAGAGTCGTATCACGCTGGTAATAGTATGTAACCGTATTTTTGATGTCCTCGGAAGTCCATCTGCCACGGTCATAGACAATGACATTGAAACCAAGCTTCCGTTTCCAATCGACAAATTTCTTCAAACCTTCGGTATATCGGCTTTCTGTTATTATCATATAGCCATTATCGCATCTGTATGAGTCATCCGGTAATACTGGCCTGTGAGTACGTAATAATTTGCTCTTATTATCCCCTTGGAGAGAAATTCGACAATCAAGACGGTAAGATATGGTGCTGTAAATACGTATACGATTGTTCTCTGAATCATATTGTACCGGGCAGACACACACTCGAGCCATCTTCAGTCGACGGTATTGGGTAAATCCATTAAGATATACGGGAGAACGGAAGACTGATAATTGTGAGATTGTGTCTATTTGTTTGACAGTATCGGAATATCGACTTGAAATGGCACTTTGAGATACCATTCCATCTATATCTGTATAGGAAGCATTAAGAATCTTCAACGACACATCGCAAGTGTCATACACGAAATGAGTATCGGTTTTCACAGGCAGCTGTGGCATACCCGGTGTCAATGTTTGATCGAATCCATCAATGTCGACAAGGAATTTTCCGTCAATCGCCTCCGACAAACTGATAGTATTAAAGGTGAAGGTTACAGTTATCCCCTTATCATCCTGAGTCATTTCCATTGTAACCGGCTCAGTTGAGATGCTGTCGGCAAAACCAGCTGTTGCAGGGATAAAGAATCTTGCATGCATGCAGATTGGAAGCAACATAAGCAGCATCAAAGTGAGAATACGATTCATTGCGATGTTTATTTAAGGTTGTTTTGTGCAAAATTACGCAAAATTTGATTTGACACAAAAATTTGATTCAACTGATGTAGCCAAATTTGATTCCGGCTTCCATTCTGTTTGCCGTTACATGACTGACAAGTCTGGATAAAAAGATGTCGCGACATTTGGTTGCGTATGGTTTGCGTTGATTAACACTTGTTAAAGTTGGTTAACGAATTTGGGGGGGGGTACTTTTTACGTATTTTTGCCTTGTCAATCAAAAAAATCCAATGATTCATCACCAATCAGCAATCAATTAATTAAATCAATACCAATCATTTAATCAATCAACATGAAGCTATTTCTTGACAAGTTTCGTCATTTGCGGCTTTGCATTGCGGGCGCGATGATGTTTTTGTTAAGCGTCTGCGCTTATGCTCAGTCAGAGACAGTGTCGGGCGTCGTCACCGATGAGAACGGCGAAGCTCTGGTCGGAGCCACCGTCAAATTAAAAGGTAGCGCCGCCATAGCAGCAATCACCGACATTGACGGTAATTATCAAATCAAAGTCGACAACGACAAATCTGTGCTCATATTCTCATATCTGGGCTACTCGCCCGTCGAGGAGAAAGTGGGCAAAAAACGAATCATCAATGTGGCTCTGTCGCCCGATGCCTCCACACTTGAGGAAGTGGTGGTGGTGGCTTACGGCCAGCAGCGCAAAGTGTCGGTGGTCGGTGCACAGTCGTCAATGAAAATGGACGATGTGCGCATACCCACAGGCAATCTGACCTCGGCCATCCAGGGACGTATACCCGGCGTAGTGGCCGTGCAGCGCTCGGGCGAGCCGGGCCACGACGATGCCAACATCTGGATCCGAGGCATATCCACATTCACCAACCAGAACTATTCACCCCTTGTGCTGGTCGACGGCGTCGAACGCAGCTTCAACAACATCGACCCCGAAGACATCGAGTCGTTCACCGTGCTCAAAGACGCATCGGCCACGGCGGTTTACGGTGTGCGCGGTGCAAACGGCGTTATCCTCGTCACAACCAAACCCGGTGTCGTTGGCAAACCTCAATTTACGGCCGACTACTATGAGGGTTGGGTGACACTCGTCAAAAAGCCGAAGCTCGCCGACGCATACACCTATATGGATGCCGCCAACGAAGCCAGCATGAACACCAGTGGCACACTCGCATACACCTCGCAGTATATCGAAGCCACCAAGAAAGCCAACGGCATTCTGCCCAACGACAACCCGCGGATGTACAACCAGTATCTCTATCCGGCCGTCAACTGGATGAACGAGCTCTTCCGCGACACAGGCCGTAACCGCCGTCTCAACATGAGCGTGCGCGGCGGTGTGCCCAACGCCACTTACTATGCCTCGCTGAGCTACTACAACGAGACCGGTCTGACGCGCGATGCCAAGATGGAAAATTACGACGGCAACATCCGCTATAACCGCTACAACTACACAGCCAACATCAACCTCAAGCCCACGACCACCACAAAAGTCGACCTCGGTTTCAACGGCTATGTAGCGTCGGGCAACTACCCCGAACAGTCACCTTCGACCCTCTTTGCAGCTGCAATGCAGATCAACCCCACCTATCTGCCTCTGATGATGGCCAACGGCTCAATCCCGGGCATTTCGTCGAACGGCGACTTCCGCAACCCCTATGCCGACCTTATGTGCCGCGGCTACAGACAGGAGAACACCAGCAAGCTCAACTCAAACATCCGTGTCACCCAGGATTTCGACTTCTGGGAGTGGGGCAAAGGCCTGTCGGTGTCGGCCCTGCTTGCTTTCGACGTCACCAACATGCGCTATCTATATTACAAGAAGCACGACGACACATATTATTATGCCGGCTCAAAAGATCCCGAAACCGGCCTGTGGAACGACGACGTGTTTGACGAGAACGGCGACTATCGTCTCAACCGCACATACCAGGGCCATAAGGAACTGAGGTATGAATCGGCTGCGAGCGAACTCAAGTCGACCTATTTTGAAGCTTCAATCAACTATAACCGCGCCTTCGGCAAGCACCGTGTGGGCGGCCTATTTGTCTACAACCAGAAGAATTACAACCAGTCGGCCGGCGACCTTGTGGGCTCGCTCCCCTACAAACAGCAGGGTATTGCCGGACGCGCCACCTATTCGTGGGACGACCGCTACTTCTTTGAATTCAACATCGGCTACAACGGATCAGAGAACTTCAGCCCCAAGAAACGCTTTGGCTGCTTCCCGGCGTTCGGTCTCGGCTGGGCTATCTCAAACGAGCGGTTCTGGCAATCGATCTCCGACTATGTGCCCTTCTTCAAAATCAGATACACCGACGGCAAGGTAGGTACGGACGCCGTCACCAACCGCCGTTTCATGTATCTCGACCAGATGGCCTCTCAGGACGGCTACTATTTCGGCGTGAACAACAGCCTTTACGG
>JAMPEH010000012.1 GCA_023665245.1 Muribaculaceae bacterium | reverse complement strand
TATAGACTCAAAACTGAGCAGAAAGTTTAAATTTAAATTGAACATTTACTTATATATTATATATTATACTATATATTATATATTATATTATTTTTTTTATTCATTTATTTTTTAAATATACATAATATTCATGATATACATATATGTTTAATAAATAATGTTTTACAAAGATAATAAATCTACATTAAATATACATAACTTTCTATAAAAATATACATATTTTTTTAATTTTTATATAAAGTATTGATAATCATTATTTATAAGATTGAATATTAAGTTGTTGGTCTTATTGGAATGTTTTTGGTCTTATTGGGATATGGATTGAAAAGGATGGATTTTTTTGTTTTTTTTGAAAAATTTTTATTTTAAAAAAAATTTGTGAGAGGTAACACAACGAAATATTTTGCGTATAAAGGGGGGGTATATACCCTATACAAAACACTATCCAATAGACAATTTAACCGATACAACCCAATAAGTTAGGTTTATTTTGAATAAACCTAACAAAAATCATAATGGAGAGAACTATTTTTGCTCCTTGTCTTTTGAATTTTGAATATATAACCCACATTGATAGCAGGTTAAAGGGAGATAATAATGAATCGTATCACTTTCTTCCACGTCAAAACCAAGCATTTTCGCATATTTCAACCCAGCATCTATTTTTTCCTTCCCTCTCAATCCTCCAATTTCCCCCTTGAATATCTTCTCGACATTCTTGGAAGGTGACAAGTTCTCATCCCAGCCATCAGGATCTTTGCTACTGGCGGCCTTCTTTGCGTTGAACCTGTCGAAGAGTTCTAGGGCTTCGCGGTTCTTTTTGAGTTCGAGGGTCAGTTTTGCGTCAAGGGTTGCAATCTTCGGACGATTTTTCAGTAGAGACATTGCTCGGTTGTTGTTGGTGGTGGCTTCATCGTCGAGAGTTTGAAACACGATTGCGAAGGCCTCTGACCAGTTCAGGCCGTTGGCATGGAGGATTGCGACCGCCACCTCCTGGGGCCGGAGGTCGTAAGAGTCGCAAAAGGTTTTGAGTTTTGGGGAAAATTTCATATTTATAGTTAATTTAGATTGATTCTAAACTGCAAAGATAGCAAATTTTTTCGTATCTGACGGCTTCAGGTGCTTATATGTAGGGACCTTCATTTATTTGCTTCAGGTGTCTTCCGGGCAGTCTCAGGGCCTTTCTCGATGATGTTTCACTATATGTTAGGTTTATTCTTGCTTACTGAAAAGATTGATATAAGTAACTGAAAAAAAGTTGAAAAAATATCGAAAAAAAGTTGATGTTTTGTAAAACAATTTGATACTATCAAGCGTTATATATATGTAAGACGGTTACAAAATAGACCTCTTGCAGAGAGTTCAATAAAAAGCCCGGTGTTCATCTTCGCAGATTATTAACCGGGCAAAGTTCAAAAAATCAGTGCAAAGATAGCACAAAAGTTCAAAAAATCAAAATCATGAGAGCAATCGAAACTGAAATGCTTTATGCAATTCGCAACCGCCGCAACTGGCGCAAGTCCAACACCGAGGTTGAAGTTGGTGTAAAAAAACATCTTCGTGTATCTTCACGGCAATTGCATCTGCACCATCAATAAGGAGACCAACGAAAAGGAGTATGACACCTGCGGCTGGCACACACCGACCACCAGGAGTCGCCTGAATGCACTTGGTGCTAACTGCTGCATCAGACAAGGCGAAATCATTTTCAATTAATTTTCTCCTCTCTCCTCAAATTCACCTTCTAAAGCATTAAAATCATGAATACATTTTTCAACATCTTCGACCGAGTTATAACTCCTTTGTGTGTAACTGCCATCTGTGCGGTGTTCGTAATCATCGGAATCATGCTTATAAACTGCCCGGCCAACAGCCTTGACTCTCTCGGCTGCAACATCATCGCCGGGGTGTTCTTCGCAGTGATGCCGCTGCTTGTCTTCGGAATCCTCGCAGTTAACTACATCGACGAAACATTCAATCATGAAAAGATATAAAGAACTCCTTGACGCGCTCGTCTGCGGTCTTGTCCTCGCCGCCTTCTCCGCCTTCTGCTACTTCCTTATCATATCGGCATACCTTGAAGGGCTTCCGGTCTGACGATATAAAAACCTCCTCCACCTTTTCCGGTGGTCGTGAAACACCACCGGGGAACAAAGTTTGCAAACATACGGGAATAACGAGACAGTCAAATTACCATTTAATAGCGACTCGCCCGGATCTCCTCGGAGATAAACGGATATGAAAGGCAACAAAGAAAGTTGTAAAAATGCAACCTCCTGCATCAGGTCAACGATGCACGCCCGGCACGGCGTTAAATTCCCCTCCCTTCTCAACTGCTTGGATCAGCAGTATAATACGAACTGTCGAGGTAGTGACATAAAAACCCCGGTTATAAGGCTTCCGAAATTGCCCCCAGGATCGCCCGGACTCCTGCGCAGAAACGCGCAGCCTTGGAAGGCTCAAAAATTCCTTTGCTTAGACCTTTGGCCGGTGGGCGTACGACACCAGCCAGGGAAAGAGTAAAACACCATGCACACGCGCCTTCTCAGGCGTGAAACCCTGAAAAGGAACAAAGAGTATTAACCGACAAACAAAAACCGATATGAAAAAGATAAGAACCATATATGAACCGCAGACACTTGAAAACCTGCTTTGGCTGCACTTCACCGATGAGATCAACACAGCAGTTGACCACTACAAAGCAGGCTGGGCGACCATCAGCGAGTTAACCCCGGTTATTTTAAAGGCAGTGAGAAAAGATTATTGTTTCTCCAGCGACTACTTTACAACTGAAGAACTGACTAACGAAATATCAAGGATATTAACCAACATAACAAAATAAGAACTATGGACTACAAGGGAATTAAAACAATGATCCAACAATGGTTTGGCCCCAGCGAGTTACTTCTCACTTGGAAGGATGAGAAAGGAAACATTTGTAACCTGTGGCTGGAACTCTTCGAAGGCGAGTTTGTAATTGAGTCGCAAAGATATGCCACCGGGGACAACGACACCGCCAGCGACTTCGACGGCCGTTATACCTACTTTCCCAACCTTCAGGCCGCCAAAGATGCCTTGTTGGGTTTCGCACTGATGGCATCCGAGTACTACAACTTAAATGCAGAATACACCGACTAAAACAGATATTGACAAATGAAATCACAGAAAATTATCTTTCTTCAGTTTCCTTGCCTGCTGACTATATGAATAATATTTTAAACTCTCTTCCTGATACCCGGATGCCGGCATGGGAGAAAGCATTAAACCTATCGTTTCCAAAATCAATCTATGCAAAATAATTACCACCATGACACAACAAGAGATCAACACCAGCATTCACGCCCAGCTGAAGGCCGCCGCCCTGGGGCTGTTTGAACAGTTTAAGGATAAAGTTTATCCCGGCAACTACACCGCAAAGGAAATATATGACGAGTTTAACAAACTTGATCTTGGGGATCACATGGAGGGAATAACACTGACAGCCGCCACCTTCCGCCTCACGATCCTACTAAATGATGTTTTCAGGGTTCTCCAGATGTGGGAAACATCCTTCATAAAGAAGGCAGACCACATTACATTCATCCGCGAGGATGAAAAGCAGACCACAGCATCCTGCACCATAGATTTTCCCAACGAGACAAGATATATCGTTGACTATGCAGCCACCGACACAATCAGGCCTCAAATGTGCGGAGTGCTTATCGACTTCCGGAACTCCCGTATGGTCGCAAGTGACACGCGAATTTTAAACGTTACTCCTGTTGCGGTTTCCAATGTCGAAGGAGATATTAAAAACATCATCGTTGACACCAAGACCATGAAGGAACTTGCCGGCCAAAAGTGCAAACTTGAACTTCTCGACTCGGATGCCGGAAACATCAGGATCACAACCCAAGAAGGCAGGAAGTTTGTCACAACGGCCATAGAAGGCACATTCCCGGCATACGAGAGAGTTATTCCCAACATCAACCGTGATGGCCTTGTCGAGTTCTCTAAAGACGGAATAAAGACACTGACAAAGTTTGTCAAGATGTCAATAAAGCAGGCAAAGGATAAAAGGGATGGTTCAGGCATAGCAAGAATCATAATCGAGATTCCGGCATACTCCAGCACCGGAACCGCAAGTTTTTTCAACCATGACACCAACACAACCCAGGAGTGCAAATTTAATTTGGTGGGATCACCGAGGATAAATGTTTGTTTCGGAGTTCACGCATGGCACCTCGGAGCAGTTCTCAAAAACTGGGATGGCTGCTTATGGTTTAACTCCAGTTTCAGCACAATCGTATTCGACAACACCAACACCGACTGCACACTCATATTCCCGATGAATGCCGATTTTAAAATCGAGGAGCAGTCATGCACTCCGCTTGTCGATGCCTTCCACCGTCGCGGATCGGACTACGACACCGAATTGTCAAGGAGCAAGCAACCGGCACCAAAAGCAGAACCAGCACTGGACTACACCGAAACCATAAAAGCAGTCTGCAACCTCATGGAATCTGTCAACGCCGCCATGTCGGAACTTGCCAAAGGAATCAGGGAGATTTCACTTTTGGCCGTCACAAACATTCTGGATGCTTTGGAAGAACCGATTAAGGCACTCGGAAACCTTCTCGACATGATAGACAAGTTCAACGCATTCACCAATGCCGCCGATGCCGCAGGTGTGGAGGTTAAGTTTGACACTGCAACCGGATCCGAAAACCAACACATAAAGCCGGGGATTGTATCAGATACCGAAACAACGCAACCGGAAGTCATGGAGAATCCATGCACCGAGCCGCAGATTATTGTCATAGACCGCCCAAACGCGACCAAGCAAGTAACCATGCTTGTCGAGGACAAAACACCGACACAAGGCGTTTGTGGATGCCATGCGGCCGACAAGGGAGAGGTGGCAAAGATTGTGGATGCGGAGCAGGATGTTTCACTTGTCGCAGACCCAGCATTCGGCCCGCCCGGCGTTCCTGACTCCGACCGACCACCCAAACGCATTGTTTAGAATCAGTCTAAATAATTATTCACTTCAAAAAAAATCAAATCTATGACCATAGAACTATCAGCACAGCAGGCGAAACTGACACTCCATGCACTTCTCCAGGAGATTGAAAGAATCTCACTGCTCAACGCACCTAAAGAGCGCAAAGATGCAACAATCTCGGAACTCTCAACCATCAGGGCAACAATCGCCATGGAGATGATGAGAAACGGATTTCTCGACCTCCAGCAGTGGGCGCAACATAAATTTTAACCATCAGGCAAGGAGCCAAAAAAACTCCTTGCCGACAAAAACACAAAAAACATGCTCGCAATAGGATTATTAGTATGGATCATCCTCATCATCTGGATAGCATCCTGTGTCACACCCGGCTTCTTCACGATGTTTTTCATCAGCGCCGCCATAACAATTTCAACCTATATCCTCATAAGGTTAATAATAAAACTGCTTGTCAAACTTGTTAATAAAGTAATACACCATGTCACTCATTGAAAAAATAATGTCACGCCACACAACGCCCCTGACCGAGGCCTTCCGCATGAAATATCCCGGTCTTATGTTTATCCTCGAATATTTCAGGATAGCAAACGGAGTGCCTGCCTATTGGCACTATATCACCAAACCTCGTCTGCAAAGGTTTGTCGATTATCTCTCGGACAACTTCGCACCAAACACCGTCAACCAGTACTGCACACGCCTGAAGGTGATTCTGAACACCTATGCCGACGAGGTGCAACTCCCGAAGGATTATGCAAAAATCCTCTCACCTCGCAAAGTCCCCTCCACTGAAATATACCTCACCGAGGAGGAGCTGCAACGCCTTCAGAACTACCAGCCGAAGAGCAAAAACGAGCTTTTTGTCCGTAACACCTTCCTTATCGGTGCCTACTCCGGTGCCCGGCACGTTGACATCCTGCACCTCAACGAATCAAACATCCGGGGAAACAAACTTGTGTTTGTGGCGCAGAAGACAAAGAAGGAGGCAGTGCTGCCCCTCAAACCGATTGTGGCCGACTACATCCGCAATACTCCAAAGGTGGAGATCTCCGACATTGCGTATAACAACAGCATCCGCCGTATATGCCGCAAGGTCGGGATTATCGAAAAGGTAAAAATCTTCAAGGCCGGAAAGGAGGTCGAGCTTGACAAATGCGATGCCGTCAGCAGCCACACCGCCCGCCGGTCCTTTGCCACCTGCCTTCATCTTCGCGGGGTTGACATCTACACCATATCAAAGATGCTCCAGCACAGTGACGTAAAGCTTACAAGCAAATATATCGGCGCCGGAGTCCGCGACCTCACCGAGCAAGAAATGGAGTTCTTTAAATAAACTTCACCCAAACAACGTTAAACAATAAACCCAAATATATTCATAGAATCATGAGAACAATACTTTTCACCACCGAGAAACAGGCAAACGAATATGCCGAGTACAACCACCTCCAGGCCACCGGCGCAACCACCGAGACCAGCGACACCCACAGCGAACTTGAATACTACGACGAGGACGAGTTTTTCGCAGTCGTAGGCTCATGGACGGGCGAAGTAAGCGCAGAAGTCTACACAGACGGAGAAGAAGAGATAGCACTCGCATGGTGGTTCAACGACGGCGACGCGCCCACCGTCAACGTGGATGGAGAGGAGATCACCGCCGAGGACATCATAGACGGCGTATATGCCACCAATGCCGACCCAGCGGAGATAGATGCCGAGGCTGCGCAATACATCCTCATAGACGCAAAGCGCAATGGAGTCGAAATCCTGACTCCGGAGGACGAAGGCGAGTTTGAGGATGCCGCCGCCAAACTCGACTTCACCGGCAATATGCCCAGCAGGATCTTCAAGAGCGAAAACTGCTTGTTTGCACTGCTGAAGGATTATTAATTCATAGACCGAATTAAAATCAAACCCCGCTGTCCTCACGGATGGCGGGATTTGGCACATGAGAGTATATAACCCAAACAAAAGTATTCAGTTTTTTCTGTACGGCACCGCAATGCAACAGCATGACAAGTGGTATGGTGGCAACTCGTACTCGCCGGGATGCCATCCCACCTGCGCATCACAAATCGAGCAGTCGTAGGATGATCCACGCATCACCCAATACCCTTCCGCGTCCTTGTGGTCGTCATACCATTTCCGCATCCAGGAGTTCGCGATGCCCTGCTTAGTGAGGTTGCTTGTGGCCGTAAACATCGAGTTTGTCCGTCCTCGTCCGTAGGTCAGCGGAGCCTCCACAGCCTCGGCAAGGTCAGGGTTGTTCCAAGGCTTGCGCAGATGCCTGCCGATAGAGTCAGCGGTTGCAGCCGCCGACAGTCCGAGGAAAATGCCTGCCCCTATAAGCAGACTTAACTCCTCTTTATAATTATCCACATATTCATTGAGCGACTTTGAAAAATCATCCTCCTTGCCCTGCCGGAGCGCAAACATAAGAATGCCGGAATCGTCCTCATCCTTCGGCACACAGGCCGCGCAGAGCGTCAGGTAATCATCCGTGAGCTGCTCCTTCAACTCCTCGATTATGCGCTCAATCTCATCGCGCATCCTGCTGTTCATCGTCAGCCGGAAGGGAGTTGTGTTGTACTTGTAGCACACCTCGCAAATCCGCTTGGCCGCGTCACGGAATAACCTCTCCATATCCCTTGTCATGGAGAGTTCCGCATCCAGCCGGTTCACAAGCCAGCGTTTAGCCCTCTCTATATCCTTGTCACTTGGTTGTGTCATACTGATGTCTCGGTATAAATATCTTTTCCACTTTCCTTAAATTGTTGTTGGTAGCGCAGAATGTGCTGACCCTGTTCCATTCGGCTATCGCCACAAAATCATCGGGCATGTCGTATTCGCTTATGAATATCGGCTGAGTTTGCTTCAACGCCCACTCATAGAACGCTTCGTGGTCAAATCCCTTGTTTCGGTAGCCTTTCGTTCCCTTGTAGGGGATGTCGCAGTAGATTATTGAGTTCGGGAGTATTTCGACATCGCGGTAGTCGCCTACGCTCGTCTGATACTCCCCGGCGCAAAAGGGATTGTCACCAGCCCCCCCCCGCCGTTCCTCTGCCTGCATCCTCTCGCATTGCTCGCTCCATCGGCTCGTGGCGATACAAGCAGTCTTTGATACGACTCGCTGCTCTGATGGTCGATGAGCCTTCTGAATTTCGGGAGGGGGGGGTAAATTCCGTTGGCTGAAGTCGGTGAGCAACCTCTGGGAACGCTCCGACGACACTTGGTCTGCCGGTCTGCCCCCCCCCCGAGAATCCGAGACATACGGAGGATTACCTATGACGGCTGGCATAAGTCTGCAAACCTCCTTGAATTTCAGTCTGCGCTCGTTGGGCGTAGAGGCGAAAATCATTTCGTGAACCGCCTTCTTGTATGGCTCCAACTCGCGTGAATAGAGATAGTTCTTCTGATTGTTGGAGAACGACCACACAATCCTCACATAGGGGTCAGTGTCTTTTCTGCGCTCAAACTCCTCACGGCTTATCCATTCCGAGCCGTCGGGGATATTGCCGTTAAGCGCGTCCTCAAAGAGTTTAACACTATCCGTTATATCGTTGATGAATACCTTGCCCCATTTGTTGGATTGCAACGCGCAGTGGCTCACGGCGCATCCTCCGGCAAACAGGTCATAGAGACAATTTGCCGACGGCAGCAAATCCACTATCCGTTCCGCAAGTTTGCTCTTGGAACCTTGATATGGCAGACCATACCTTCTCATTCTTCCGTATTGTTAGAGTTTGTATTGTTGTTTATCTCCTGTGTCTTTATCTGATAGAGCAAATCCGCTTTCTCGGCCTCCTTCTGCTCCAATATGATGCGGTCATACTCGTTGTTGCGTCCGATGTTGGTGCGCTCCGACCCTGTCCGTCTTGACAGCACTCCCGAATTGACTGCCTGCACGATGTTGTTGATTATCTCGGCGGCGTTCTGATGCACATACGGCTCTATATAACTGATGATGTTGAGGCTTTGGTATTGCGTCAGTTTTTTCTCCTGCACCCCGTAGGCGTAGGTGAAGAGCTGGCGCACGTCGTCAATGACGTGGTCAAACTCCTTCGCGTCTATCATGGCGCAGTCAAGCGAGGGGGCATAGATGAGTTTTACCGCCACACCCGGCAAATCCCCGCTGTGGACTTCAGGAGGCTGCACGGCAAACGAGCCGAGGAATATCTGTTTCAGAAGCGTCTCCAGTTGCAGAGTGAAAGCCGCCGTGTTGTCACCTCTCTCCAAGTAGCCAATCTTGGCATCCTTGTCGGCCGATATTGCCTTCACCTGTCCGTAGATGTCACCCTGGATGTCTATGTCGTCACCTTGAAGCACCATGATGGGGAAAGCGTAGGCCATGTTGTTTTGGCAAAGATACGACACGGCGAGTTCGTATTTGTCAATGGCATCCTGCACGAAACTCCAGCAGGCTCCCTCGTCGCGTCTGTGATACGACACCGGGACCCTCTTGAAGCCATGCTCCTCCGGCTCTGCGTCAAGCACCCAGCCGTCAAGTCCGAACCATTCCTTTATCTTTGTCACCGCGCCTCTCGCGCCCCTGATGTCGCGGCGGAACCGGTAGAGATACTTTTCATCCCACACCTCCAGCCACTGCACCCTCTCGCGGCTTTCCTCGTCAAAGTCGGAGAATTTCCTGCCGAACGCACGGAGTTTTCCCGTCATGGGGTCATAGTTGGGAAGCAGTTTGTCGCCGTAGAGCAAGGACAGGTTTTTTGTGTACATTTTCCCTTCTTTAAGGAAGAAAAGAACCGCTCCGTCACCCGTCGTATAGGTTGACTTGTAGAGATAATATAGAGAGGTCTCGATGTTCTCGTTGAGCCATCCCTTCTGCCAGTCATGGAAAAGAGTCTGTGTCTTTTCGTCCACCTTTGCGTCGGTCAGTTCGTGACGCACGTCGTTGCCCGATATATGCACAAGGTGTTGCGCCGTTATTATCATCTGAAACGGAAAGGCGCATCTCACCACCTTCTCGGTGAAAAACTGCTTCCTCTCCTCGTCGTATTTCAGTCGGTCGGGGTAGTAGTTTGTATCGTTGATGAGATGTCCGCTCGGATAGTACTGACGCAGGAAGTCAAGCTGCGGCACTATCATTTCCAAAAAACGCTCGTCGCTGACCTTGACCGATTCAGGACGCGACGTAATTACCGGTCTGGGGTTGTACTTCGCCACCGGAAGCGTCCACGGACGCTTGTTGAGTATGTCTGATGTTATAACCATCCTATTCCTCTTGGCTTTTTATGGGGTTTTACAATCTTGAAAATTCTTGAATAGAGCATCGCCTCGATGAAGTCGGGAGAATTGCCCACGAGTTGCTTCATCATCGCCTTGGTTATTATCTTCCACGCCTTTAAGAAACTCTCGTCGCGTCTTATCGCCCTGCGCTCCTTCAGCAGTATCTCGCGCAGCGACATTCCCTTGTAGCCCTTGCCGTCAAACCGCCGCTCCAATATGGCGGGGTTTATGGAGTATTCCCCGGCCTTCAGCGCGTCGGCGAATGTGTATGCGGCCTGGTCTTTTAATCGGTGATAGATGTATTTGAGTTTGGGGTCAACCGCCCCCTCGTTGTTGAATGGCTGTGCCTTGGGGAAATACCCCTTGAAGGTCTGTCCCACTCCGTTGAGGTCGTATGTGAAATTCTCCTCCCTCACTCCCCATTCCAGCAGTTTGCCCCTAACGATATTGACTGTCTGCTGGCTGTCGGCTCGGCACACATACACATCCTGGAAATGGTTGCCGACAAGTAGCCACATCACGAGGTTGTCGCCGCCGTCGAAAGCCACGTCGCAGGAGCATCTCCTCACTCCGTCTCTGGTCTGAATGGCGTTGTTGAAGAAGTTCTCCATATCCTGCCACTTGATGATGTCATCGCCCGCGGCCTTGAACTTCCAGTTGCCCAAAAGATCCCTTGCCACCTGCTCCTCGCTCTGTCCGACAAGTTTGGCTTTATATCCCTTTGGGAGTTTCTTGTTGTCGTCCAATTCGGCTCTTATGAATGTCACCGAAAGGATGTAGTCGCGCCAGTCATCGCCTTTTTTGAGAAGCGGGTCAAGTTTGTGCCGGCACCTCTCATAGACCTCTTCGGGCGTGTCACCCCACACGATGTCGGTCACGTCGTCACCCATCATGAAGCACCACCGCAGTTGGCCGTCACGCTCCTTTATCGGATTGCCATCCTCGTCTATCCACCAGCCTATGAACTGTGCCACCCATGAATCGGGGTCGGGGTTACACGTCCCTATGATGCGGTTTCTCAATCCTATGCCGTTGCGCAGCGTTGATTTGATGTATTGGAATTTCTTGTAGTCAATATGCGTTATCTCGTCTATGCCGATGAGATTGTATTCACGGCCCTGGAAACGTATCTCAAACTTCTTGTAATCACCAGCGTGATATGAGAAATAAAGGTCTCCTCCGGCGGAGAAATGCCAATACATCATGTCCTTCGACGTGAAGTAGGTGCCGAAGGCCGGAAAGAGTCGGTTAGACTGCTTGATGATGTTGGTGAGGTCGTCGCGCTCGTTTCGGAGTATCAATCCCGAAAAACCCTGCTTCTGCACATCCTTTAGTGCCTCAAACAAGAGCATGTAACTTTTCCCGCCGCCACGGTTTCCTCCGCTGATGGTAATGTCGGCCATGGAGCAGAGTGCGTTCTCCTGCCCACCTCTCTGCGCGATGATGTTGAGGGAAGAATCCTCTTTCCTCAACTTGCGGATGTATTCGTAGGTATATACCTCGCGCCCATTCGCCGTCTTCACTATGTCGCTGATGTTCGATATTGCCATGATGCAAAAAAGAGCCAACCGACAACGCCTTTTCCGGTGCTGTCAATCGGCTCTCGTGGAACTCTATGGGATATTACTGATGCAAAGTTACAAAATTTAAAGTAATTATTTAACAAAATCTGCTAAAATATTTGCAACAAACAAAATAATATTGTAAATTTGCAAGTGTTAATTCGATTTCACCAATGCAGAAATGGTTTTCCACGTTAGATTCCGACCAGTCGGATTTTTATAAAAAGGAAAATGCAGTCCGTTGCCCCGTGTGTGGAAATGTCCTCATGGAGGTCAAAGACACCATCGGCGGCGGTCTCACACGCCATAAATGCCGCAAATGTAAGAAATACATCCGCGTCAGGCACTGGAAATGATTGATGAAGCAATGAAGTGACATAATATTTGCAGACCGAGAGTCTCAACATGGAGGACAAACCTCCGCGTTGAGGCTCTTTTTTTTATTAATCAACCGATATGGAACAGGAACAAATCCTCACCACCCTCACCGAGCAGCTTGGACAAACCTCGCTCTCACCGAGAACCCTCTCCGACTACGTTTCGGAAAACCTGCCCGCAGAAGGTCAGGAGTTTGACTACGACAAGCACGTCAAAATCCTCAAATCCCTCAACGGTAATTTCTCCCACAGCGTGGCCGAGGAGGTCACCAGACAGGTCAGCGAGTTCAAAAAGAACTACCGGCCCGCCGAACCCCCGAAACCCGCCGAGACTCCGAAAGAAGACGATGCCTCAAAGGCTCTGCTGGAGCGCATCGCCGCCCTTGAAGACAAGCTCGGCAAACGTGACTCCGCTGAAAAACAGCAGTCAATCCTCGCCAAAGTCCGCACTGAACTCAAAAAGAAAGGAGCGGATGATGCCTATGTCCTCGACAAGACCCTCCAGGGCGTGACGTTCGATGCCGACAAGTCTTTGGATGACACCGTCCGCGAGATGCTTGGCCGATACGACAAGGAATACACTGCCTGCCGTGGAAAGGGAGCGGCCCCACGCAGTGGCGACAATGGTTCCGGCAAAGGAAAAACCGCCGCCGACGACTTTTTTGCCCGCAAGGCGAAAAAGGAGAGATGGAACAAATAATCCCTATTCTTTAACTTTTTAAACCTTTTGCAAAATGTCAACAGGAAACACTTTCGACAACAAGACCGTCTCCTTCGGTCACGCCCGCAAGGTATGGCGCGAAATCCGCCAGATGTATCCCGCCGGTGGCCGTGTCGCCAACATCGCCGACTGGGTTGACAAGAAACTCATCCCCGCCGGAACACTCGCATCATGGTATGAGAACGAGAACGGCGGCAAGGAGGTCAAATGCTTCACTCCCGAACAGGCCGCCGAGGCCTCCGGCGACAACCTCGGCTACACCGACCGCGACATCCCCGTCAAGGACGCAAACACCATCGCCACCGCCACCGTGGTCTATGAAGGCGAAATCTACAAGTACATGCTCCCCGAGGCCGTGGCTGAAGCCGGAAAGACCCTCGTGCCGGGCGTGAAACAGGTATTCTGATTTTTCCCAACTCCCAACAAGTTTAAATTATGAACACTCAAAACGAATCTTTAAGAAACCTTATCAACTTCGGCCTTGGCAACGAGGATTGGCAGGGTTGGGTTGACCACTACGCAGAGAAATACGATGCCCTCTCCGTCGATGGCTTTGACTTCCAGGCTCCCAAACTCTCCTACTCATGGCAGCAGCTCATAGCCTCCACCGGCATGACACCTCTGCCCACCTACGTTGATCCCGAATCCGAAGGCTACGAGGTTGCTCTGCGCCAAATCGAGGGCATGACGGGCAACATCCCCACCCAGAAGCAGTTCTACCGCCTCAACCGCACAATCCTCATGGAGAAGCTCCAGCTTGTGCAGCAGTTCGGTCAGGCTGCTTTCAACGAAGACCTCCAGCAGGTTTTCATGGGCCTCATGGACGAATCCACCGACGGACTCATCCAGTCCTACTCAAACGCTCTGACGCATCAGCGCATGCGCCTCGTTTCCACCGGTCAGTTTGAAATCAACGCCGCCAACAACCCCCGCGGCATTCAGGGTCTCACGCTTAAGTTCGGCATTCCCGACGACAACTTCGACACCCTTAAAAGCACCGCCCGCTGGTGGACCGATGCTGAACACACCACGGAAGGCACAAAGGCCGATCCCGTCGGCTACTGCCGCTCGCGCATCCGTTTCATCCGCCGCAAGAAGCACTTCCTCGGTCGCATTGTGCTGGAAATCGCCAAGACCACAGCCGAAGACCTCTGCGGTCACTCAAAGGTGATTGCCGCCGTGGCCGCCCGCCTCTATCCCAACGCCGCCGACCAGACCGTGGCGCAGGCCAACGTCAAAAACCTCGACGATGAGGCCATTCTCGAGCAGTTCCGCAAACTCATCGGTGCCGACGCAATCCGTCTGCGCGACTCGCTTGCCACCGTTGTCAAACCCGGCAAGGACGAAAACGGAGACCCCGACCTCGTGGAGGAGACCATCGAGAACTTCGTGCCGACCAACATCGCCTTTATTCCCGAAGGCAAGATTGGTGACATCCAGGGTGTCAAACCCCTCACACTGGGCTACAACCCCGAGGACGTGGCCACATTCCACGATGGCCGTCTTGTGCTGACCACCCGCACCGTCCCCAAGACCCACTCCATCTACATCGACTCCGAGTTCGCGCAGCTCTGCGTTCCCTCGATGCCGAAACACATGTATATCTCAACAGTGACCGCCTGATAGACCCGGAATATGGAAACCGAAGCCTACACCATCAGCGAATACCTCACTGGTATTTCCGACCTGCTCACCGAGAAAGGGTTGAAGAAGGTATTGTCAAAACGCCGCCTTGCGCCCGACACTCCTGTCGATGACCTTGACGAGCGCGACCTTGACCTTGCCGAGGCGGAGGTTTACTACTGGCTTACCAACCTCCCCGTCGGAGGCAGTGTGGAGAAGATTGCCGACGGCAATTTCTCTTACTCCGACGGAGGCTGGCAGGTCAGCGGTGCCAACATCGACGAATGGCGACGCAAGTACACCGCCCTCCGATCCAAATGGAACGAGGAGGCCGTGCTTAAGTCAAAGATACGAATCATCAACCTATGAAACCCGATTTGCTCACACTGCGCTATCCCCACTCCTGCCGCATTGTCCGGCTCGTGGAGTCCACCGACCCTTTCTCCGACAAGGAGGATGAGGTCGAGGTAATCTACGAGGGGAAATGCCGCCGCGAGTCCTTGACCAACATCCGCACGTTCCGCACTGGCTCGTCGCAGTTCGGTCAGGTGCAGTACGGCGACTATCGCCTATCGCTTCCCGGTCGTGTGGAAGTCAAAAAAGGCGATACCATTGAGTTCGTTGATTTCGTAATCGGAGAAGACCGGGACGTAATGGTGCTTCATCCCAACTATTCTCCTCTGCCGATGCCCGGCTCGCCCGACGGCTCAACCGAGTGCTATTATAATCTTTCCGACATCTGATAATATGGCCGACAATCTATCCGCTCTCCGACAAGGTTTCGCCAAGGCAAAGGCCGCGATTAAGGCAGACCTCATGCCGAGGCTCAACCGACTGACCGCCGATATGGTCTCCGACATGGAGCAGAAGATGCGCATTCTCCCAGGAATGACGGGCAACACGCGCACTTCTCCGGCCGGTGCCACTTATGCCGACGGAATGTTCGATACGCTCTATGTCGGTGGTCAGCCCATTCAGCCAAAACTGCGCAAAGGCGAGAAGTTCTTTGCCGGACAGACGCGCTACGACGGCGACATTCAAGAACACACGTTCACCGCCCACACCGACACCAAGGGCAATGTGGTTCAGCAGGACAACTACGACTTCCTTGAAAGCCAGCAGAACGCACCAAACGAGTTTAAGGCAACCATTGTTGGTGGCACGGAATATCTCGGACATGAGCAGGTCACCGACAACTTCGCCAAGTGTCAGATGGAGGTCGATAAATATTTCAAATGATGGAAGAAAAGCAATACTATCAATCCCCGCGTATGTCGGTTCTGCAAGGACTCCACACGCTTCTCTCGCCAATTGCGGAGAAGGTGTTCCTGACCACACGCCCGTCGGCTGTTTCGGAGCAGATGAAAGACTACATCGTGCTGCGCATGAACAACGGACTGCGCGACCGCGCCGACACCTATCAGACCGGAATCGCGCACGTCACTCTCTTTGCGCGTGACAAGTCAGGCGAGATTGAAAACACCTTCCGTCTCCAGCAGATGATGGATGCCTTCCTTGCCCTCATCCCGATAAAGCAAGGCCTCTTCACAGCCGACCGTCCGCGTCAGGTAGGTGGTGGCGGCGACAGCGGTTTCCATTACGTTACATTCCAGATTTCAGTCACAGTCAATAAAATTAATTTCTTCAAAGACCCATATAAGTTATGAAAACTTTAGCAGATCTTCAAGTCCTCATGGGACGCATGGGCGAGGCCTACTTCTACAAAAACGGACTCCCCGCCGAATTTACAGCCGCAACCGACCTTCTTGCCACAGCCGACTTCGCGATGCCCGTCTCCTCCGACGGCGTGAACTTTGAATTCGGTGCGCCTGAAATCACACGCGAGAAAATCACCGAAGGCCGCGTGTGGTACACCTTCGGCGAGAAGGGCGACGACAACATCTCCATGCAGGTGCCGTCACTGCACACCGACCTCTCCGACCTCTTCTACACCAAGGTGGGCGAGGCCAAGCAGGCCAAAATCGGCGACAAGACCTATTCCGCACAGGGCTACTCCACAAAGGTTAAGAAAGTGCAGGGCGCGTGGATTTTCCGCGACAAGGAACACACCGTGGCCATTGCCCTTCCCAAGACCGACAACTACGCCAACCTCGTTGGTGCCACCGGCGATGCCAAGGGCTACTACAACGTAGCCATCTCCACACTGGAGGACGCATCCGGCCAAGACCTCATCATCCTTCAGGAAAAGGCAGAGGCCGGCGAGTAACCCCCGCTTTCTCTTTTCCGCAGCAAAACCGACAGGGCGGTGGTTCAGTGCCGCCGCCCTTGATTATTTAGAATCAGTCCAAACAAGCAATTATGGCAAAAAGACCCGTTCAGCAACCCTCCCTCGACGATGAGCGTCAGTTGCTCGGCATCATCGACAACGAGGCCACCGAGATTCCCCTCGGCAAACGTGTTATCCGGATGCGTATGCTCACGGGACATGCGCAGCACCGTATCACGCAGGTTCTTCTCGGCAAAGGCCGCGAGGATATGGTTTCGTGCAAATGCGTTGCCGCCGCCCGCCTCAACGGTTATTTCAAGATAAAGTTCCTCTGGTGGCTGGTGTGGCGGTGGTATTTCTACATCCGTCAGTATTCCGAGGCCGACCTTGCCCCGGCCGTGGCCGAGATTAAAAAAAAAGTTCCCTTGACGGACTATCTCGCAAATACCACATATCTGATCGCGATCCGGGAGACGATGATGCAGATGAACCGGGAAGAAGTGTCCCGTTCCCTGCAAGAACTGTCTGGGGGCAACGCTGGGAAATCTGCAAGGAACGCCAGTGGCTCTCCCAGCCCCTCAAAATAGCCGGAATCCCCGTCACGCCTCCGTTCTTCTATCTTCTCTCGATGCCCGTGGCGCAGGTTGAACTCATGGCCATTGACCAGAGCATCATCGTGTATCCGAAGACCGACCGCGTGGAGATGGACGGAGGAAGGTCGCGCACTTTCAGCCGACCCGACCAGCGTTCCCTCGATGAAGCCAACGACCACTGGGCGCGTATGCTCGCCGCCCGCAAGAAGGAGTCGAAGCTCTGACATTCAAAATCAATTTTTCAACATTAAAATTCAATCCAAATGGCAGATTTAGGCTCTCTTTTCTATGATGTCCGGCTTCGCGACCTCACCGACCAGGACATTCAGGCCATCACCCGAAAACTCCAGAACATCGGCATCAACCTTGACACGCAGAAATTCAAGGACACCATAAAGACCGCCGTCGAGGAGGCCGAGAAGCGCAAACTCAAACTGGAGGCCGACCCCAACGCGCTTTCCACGAGCATTCAGCAGATTGTCCGCAACGGTGTCAAGGCCGACATCGACAAGCAGTTGCTCTATCAGTCCATCGAGGGCGCACTGAAAAGCCGCACTTTCGACATCAACATTCAGGTCATGAAGGGCCAGGCGCGTCAGGCCGTGCAGAACGCGCTCAACCAAGCATCCAACCTCACTGCTTCCGACGCGCTTAAATACCAGCGGCTAATGACAGGCGAATCAAAGGCCGCCCGTGCCGAACTCGACCGCCTGAAGGCATCGCACATCAGCGCAAGGGACGCAGCCTCGGCCCACGCTCACGCATCCATCAACCTCGGCGGCGCACTGGGTAGCAACATCCGCATCGCGGGCGAACTCGGAGCGGCCATGGCTTCGATGTATTCAATCCACGCCGCCAAGGAATTTCTCTCGCAGGTCATCGAGATAGGTGGCGAACTGGAGCATCAGAAGATTGCGCTCGACACCATATTCGGTGACAAGGGCAAGACCTCGGAGTTGTTCGGACAAATCAAGGGGCTTGCGCGTGAGTCTCCCTTCGGCGTGATGGAAATCACCAAGTCGGTCAAGGCTCTTGCGGCCTACGGTGTGCAGTACAACGAGGTTTATGACACCGCCAAGCGATTGGCCGACATCTCCGCGGCCACCTCCATCGACATCAACCGCCTCATCCTCGCTTTCGGCAAAACCAAGTCGCGCACATTCCTCGACGGTCTCGAGGCGAAGCAGTTCGCTTACACCAACATCCCTATCTACGACCTCCTCTCCAAAAAACTCACCGAGCTGGAGGGCAAGTTTGTCAGCGTGCAGGAGGTGATGGGACGCATCAAGAAAAGGGAAATCGGTTTCGACCTCGTAAAGGAGGTGCTTTGGGATATGACCGACGAGGGCGGCAAGTTCTATAACATGCAGGAGCAGCTCGCCGGGTCGGTCAAGACCGCTTGGAAGCTCGTCCGCGACAACATCGAGCTGATGTATGGCGAGATTGCCGAGTCCGCTGTCGGCGAGGGATTGAAAGACGTGGCGCAGATTCTCCAGACCCTCACCAAGAACTGGCAGATTCTCGGCGCCATGCTCGGCTCGGCGGGTGCCGGTTTCCTCATCTACAAGACTGCAGTGATGGCAGCCGGTGTCGCCACGGCGCATCAGACCACCTCCGAACTCAAATCAATCGCCTCAAAAAGGAGCATTATCGCGGCCAACAACGCCGCCGCCGCTTCCTACCGCGACCTCACGCAGGCTGAAATCACGGAGCAGTTTGCCGCCCAGGGTGCCGCAAAAATCAAGGGTCTCGCTATTCTTAACTCCAAAATGCTCACGGGTGCCGAAGCCGAGGCTTTGATGGCGAAGAAACTTCTCACCCGTGAGGACGTGCTTCGCCTCGTGGCTCTCAAAAAAATCACTGCCGCCGAAGCGGAGTATGCGCTTGTCACTGTCGGCATGACGCAGAAAGACATCGCGGCCACACAGGCTGAAATCAACCACGCGGCCTCCATAGGCCGCACCAAGGTTATGATGAATCAAGCCCTGCAGGCCGCCAAAGGTTATGGCATGACTCTCCTTCGCTTTGCGTTCAATCCGTTCACCCTTGCATTGGCCGGAATCTCCGCTCTTACCTACGCCTTCTCCAAAAACAAAGAGGAGATGGAAAAGGCAAAGGAGATTGCCGACACTCTCTTCACCAAGGCCTCCGAGGGCGCGAAGAACCTAAAGACGGAATTGGAAACTCTGTCCGTCTCCGATGGCCTTTCCACCCTTGAACTCCAGCAGGGCATCGAGAAGATGCAGAACCTCATCAAGGACTATTCCCCCACGCCCATCGACGACATCAACGACTCCCTTGTGGCGCAGGACGGCCACGTCCGTTCGCTCATTGAGCAATATGATTTTCTTGAAGGTAAAATCTTAAGACTATCTTTTGCTTTTGACTATATACGTGATAGTAAGGTCAATGATTGGATTGAGAGTGGAATAAACGCCACCAATGGAAAAAATTGGTTTACAAGTCTCTTTGTCGATGACATCAACGAGGAAGCAAAGGACTACACCAACGCTCTTAAAAAGCGCAGCGATAATATCACCAAATTTGTCGCCAACAACGCCGCTGCTGTTGAGAAAGCGGTCAAGGCCGCCGAAAAAGCAAGCGAGGGCTTCCGTTCTGCCGTTGAGAATATGGCTACGTATGAGGAAAAATTCCGACATATTTTGGAGAATGGTGCAGATTTCTCTGCCTATAACGCCCTTTCCAAGTCGCTCACCGATGTGGATTTGATCGACTTGCGTAATACAAAAAACGTTTACGACTCCTACTCCAAGATGCAGCAAAAGATGCAGGAGTTTGCCGAGAACATGAACGCCAACATGCGCTCCAATGGCTGGAATCCTGCCAAACTTCGTCAAGAGCAGAAGATTCCACTCGCCATCGCCATTAATTCCTGGCTCGACCAGCTCAACGATGCGGGTGAAGAAGCAAAAGACATGATGCGCGATTACTTCTCCAATCTCTGGGATGTACCGTTGCAGGAGGATAAAATCACGCCCGCTTTTCAGAAGGCTTGGAGAAATGCTGTCAAGGAGGGTGATGATGCTGTCAAGCGGATGGCCATCGAACTTCAAAACGGTGGATACGACAATCTCTCCGATGCTTCCCGCAATGTATTCCAGAAACTCGCCGAGCAGACACGTCGGCAGGTCATGAAAGACCTTGGCATCACTTCCGGTGAAATGCAGAAATATCTGCAATCACATCCGCTGGAGCAGACTATTCAGTTGGTTTATTCCCAAAACGCCCCCTCCGAACTCGCAAAGGAAATTATAAGCAAAAAGGGTTATCCCGGCCTTACCAATGAAATTAATCAAAAGGTGACGGACTGGACTAAATCCGGCAATGCCTATGAATCGCGCAACGCCGCCCAGGAGGCTCTGCAGGCCGCCAAAAACGAACTCGATGCCGCCAAGAAAGCAAAGGTCGGAATCGAAAAGGCACAGAAGGAATACGACGAGGTGTGGGCAGCGCTGCAATACCTTGGATGGACAGATCTCGCCACGAAAGACCAAAAGTCCAACAAGAGTGGTTCCGGCAGCAAGAAAGACCCCGTGGCAGAAATGCTCAAACAGCGTTTCAAAGACTTGAAGGACGCTTGGAGCGAGGTGCAGAAGTGGCAGAAGTCAGTCGGCAAGGACGCGGCTTACGACAAGGTTGCCGAATCGGGTTTGTTCTCCGCTATCCCAAAAGAAAAGATTCCAAAGACCGCAGAGGAGTTTTACGAGAGGGTGGACGAACTCCGCTCCGAACTTGAAAAGGCCGGAATCAAGGGTCATTCACAACGTGAATCCCTGCTAAATGAATTGCTGAAGGAACTGCTCGCCATTGACAAGAGCCAGGTGGACGAGAAGATAAAAGTTGCCCTCGACATGGTTGAGCGCGAGTATGAACGCCAGCTCAAAAACTGGGACTTCTACGACTCCGTTTATCGTGCCACGGGCAACAAGAACCTCGCCATTTCCCTCGCTTTCGGCGTGGATGCCGAGGCCAACACCGACTACGTATCGCTCGTCAAAAAGCAGTTCAACGAAATGGCAGAGGCGGCGAAAAAGGCGCGTCCCGACATCAAGATTCTCAACTTCGATGAAATCAACGACTCCAACAAGACCTCCCTGCCCGACGAGTTGCAGAAGGCTTGGGAGGAAGCCACCAAGAAGATTGCATCCTATGCCGAGCAGCAGCGCAAGGAAGTGGCCGACATTCTCAAAGAGTATCAGTCGGCGCAGGAGAAGATTCAGGCCATAAACGCCGAGCGCGACCGGAAACTGAAAAGTGTGCAGTCCGACAGCGGTCTCTCCGCTCCGCAGAAGGAGAATCTTACGATGCGCATCAATGCCGAGGCCGACTACAAGGTCTTTGAGCAAAGCACGGAGTATCTGAAGTTCTTCTCCTCCATCTATTCGCTCACCCTGGCGCAGGCGCAGCAGATTGGCGATACTATCCGTCAGAACCTCGATGCAAGGCTGCAGGCAGGCACCATATCGGCAGAGGACTACTACAAGGAGATTGAGCGCATCAATGAGCAGGTCGATAAACTGAAAAACGTCCGCTCCAACGCCTTCACCTTCATGACCTCCGGCCTCGAGGGTCTTTTCAAGAAGCAGACGGAGGAAAACGAATCCAACCGCTCAAAGGTGGTCATTGAGATTCAGAAAGCCGAAGAGGAGATTGCAAAGGCGAAGGAGCAAGGTGATTCAAAGGCAAGGAAAGCCGCCGAAACGCGATTAACCTCCCTGAAAAAGGAACTTGCCATCTACGACAAAATCCGCGACAAGATTATCAGGAATCAGAAACTCGCCGAGGATATTTCATCGGTTGTCAGCATTGTTGACAACATTGCGGGCGGTCTTATGGACTCCTTCAACACCATCAAGGATATGGCAGATTCCTTCGGCGTTGACACGGAATCAGCGGGATGGGATGCCGTGGGAACTGCGCTTGAATCATTGACCACAATTACAGGTGGTATATCAAGCGTCTTCCAGTCTGCCCTCAAAGGTGACATCGGCGGTATTCTTTCCGGCGTTGTCGATACCCTGCTCACGCCTATCACCATCTGGAATCAGTTCCACGACCGCCGTCTGCAAAAGGACATCGAGAAGTCACAAAGGCAGATGCAGCAGATTGACTATATGATTGACGCTATTGAGCGGCGAATGGAGCATTACCTCGGCAACCGGAAGTTCTCGCTCGTCCCCGGCATTGACGAGGATATGGCTGAACTTGCGAAAATTCAGAGGCAGATTGACAATATCAAGCGCAAGGGACGCATTTCCGAATCCGATTTTTGGAAATTAAGCAGCCTTGAAAAGGAAAAATCCCCCTATCAGGCGCGTGTCGATGCCTACAACGAGGGCGGTGCGCTCGGTTATGAACGTCAGCTCATGTCAGAGGAGCTTGCCGAGATGGAGCGGCAGAAGGCCGACATGGAGGCCATGAAGAAGAAAGATCCCGAGGCTTATCAGGAACTCCTTGACCAGATTGATGAGCAGAAGCAGGCTATCCGCGATTTCGCCGAGGAGATGGCCGAGACTGTCTACGGCATCAACCTCTCCGACTGGGCCAATCAGTTCGGCGACGCGCTCGTGGACGCTTTTGCCAAAGGCGAGGACGCGGCAGAGGCCTTCGACAAGACCGCCGGCAACATTCTCCGCTCCCTTGTGTCGAAGATGATTTCCACCAACATCCTTGCCCCGATGTTTCAAGACCTGCAGAAGTATCTCTTCGGTGAGGACGGCATGAGCGGAGCGTATGGCTCCGACTTCGAGCTCGATGCTTCGGAGGTGGGCGCGATGAAGGAGTATCTCGACACAATCCGCGACAAGGGCATCCCCGCCGCCGAAGACCTCTACAACGCCATCAACGAGGCCACGGGCGGTCTGCTCGACGATGTGGAGTCTGCCGACAATTCAGTCCGAGCCGGAATCCAGAACATCACCGAGGACACCGCCGACCTGCTTGCATCATACATCAACGCCATCCGGGCATACTGCGCTGAAAACAACCTCAACTTCAATACCTTCTTCCGCGAGACGATGCCGAGGTTGTCTGCCATCGCCGAGGGTCAGTTGGCACAGTTGACTATGATTGCCGAAAACACACGGCGCAACATGGTGGCCGCCGAGGCAATGCGGCTGTCTGCCGAGACCATCGCCTCCACCATCACCAAAGCCACAACCAACAAATCCTTTGGCTTCTATGTCAAGTAAGCATTTTTCCATCGCCCTCGCATCGCATTGAATCGGTGTGAGGGCGCAATACTGAATATAAAAAAAATGAACGACCTCAACTCACAACTCCGGTCCCAGGCCATTGCCTGCGGTCTTTGCCGTCAGTGGCAGTCCGAATGGTCTGCTGACCGAACCGAAGACGAACTCATTGCCTCCTTCAAAAAAGGGCAGGACTTTGCCATTGAGCATGACTTCCCCTCGCTTGAATTTATCAAAAGCAGGTTCCCCTCCGTTATCCTTGAATCCAACGGAGTCTATGTGGATGCCGACATTGATGCGCGTCTTTCCAACGGCACCTACGTCCTGCTCGGCTCCTGCACCGGCCGTCTCCACTTCACGCGCTGGTCTGCCGCCGTGGTCTGGGTGCGCCACGATTCATCCGTCACTATATCTGCCGACGAGTTCTGCCGGATACAAATCCGGCTCTACGACAATTCCGATGCCTATGTTTCCGCATCCGACGATGCCCGAATCCGCATCTTCGACCGCCGCTGACAAAAAAAATGAACACCTGTAGATAACTTTTAAAGTGTATTGAAACCATATCGAAAGTGTATTGAAAGTGTATTGAAAGTGTATTGAAAGCGCACGGGTAAGCCTTACACAAGTGGCTGGCTATCAAAAATTTATTTGCAAATCGCTGAAAAATGTTGTAAATTTGCAGCGTGTCAGTAAGGAAGACATCAAAATCCTTTGAATAGTTTCCGGTGAATCCCCAAATCCACCTCGCTATACCCGAAGAGCCGTGTTGTCCTTACCAGCACGGCTCTTCTTTTCTTATCTCCAGTCGTAAGACCGCACTTGAACTGAAGTAAAGACGGCGTAGGGAGAATAAGAGAGAAGAGCCACACGGAGGATTCAGATCCTCACACCCTGATATTTGTCGGTGTACAAACATGAACGCTTGGTATTGGGGACGAAAACTACGCAAAAGGAAAGCATCATGGCGTAGGCGCAGGGAGAATAGCCGAAAGGTGATTATCGGGAGCGCGATGCAGGTCTGCAAGAAACCTTTCCCGAAAACTTGACAACATTGCAGGTGTGTCAGGGTGGCGAAGCGACCGACCGACGGGGCTGATGCTTTTTGGTTGATTCGGCACAAAACTCAAAACGCGCCTGTCCGCGTTAGGGAGTATTGTGTCTCGCTCCCTCCCTCAAAAACTCTGCTTTTTGATTGATGTTGTTTAATTCAATCCAACATTAATTTATAATTATTGTATATTTATACAATATCATGAAAAATAAATCAAAAATTAAAACAAATAAAATAGACCGCTATTATAAAAATTATAATAACCAACATAAAAAGTAAGGAAATGAAATCAATCAAATTCCGTCTCAATGGCATGATGCCGTTGATGCTCAACAACCCTCGCACCGTCAATCCCTTTGACGAGTATTCAAAGAAAATGAAGGAAATCACCGCCAAGCGCAAGAAGACCGACGACGATTTGGAACAACTTATGAAACTGAAGTTCCTCGCCTCGCTCTACGTCAACTCCAAAGGGGAATACTTCATTCCCTCCGAGCATATCGCCAATGCGATGACCGCCGCCGCAAAGGAAAAGAAACTGGGCGCAAAGTTCACGCGCTCCGTTCAGGTCATAGGCGATTCCATCCTGAAGTTCAAGGATGCCGACAAGACACCCGAACAACTCTATGAGTTGCAGATATACGTTGACATCCGTGCGGTCGGCATCATGAAGGCCAAGGTCACCACCGCCAGAGCCATCATCCCCGAATGGTCGCTGGAGACCGAGGTGTGGTACGATGAGACCCAACTCGACGAGTCCGACATTGTGACCGCAATGGAAATAGGCGGTATGCGTTACGGAATCGGCACATACAGAAAAAGATACGGCAAATTTAAAGCCGAAAAGATAAAATAAGTCAAATACAGTATAGTACAGTTCAGTGAAGTCTAGTTTAGTAGAGTAGAGTCAAGTTTAGATTTGACTATTAAATACCATTGAGTAAAGTCAAGCACCACCGAGCCGCAATGCTTGTACCGCAGTTGGATTCTGCGGGCGGCTCCTAAAATTTGCACCATAGTCCGTCAATGTTAAGAACAGACCAGTAAAGTATTGAAGAGTGTAGTTTAGTTCAGTGTAGTATAGTATAGTATAGTAAAGTTCGGTTCAGTGCAGTATTGTTTTCCCCGAATGGTTAAGGCGAGTTCGATTCTCGCACGGGGAACAAAATACCAGAGAAATAAAGTAGAGTAAAGTAAAGTTAAGTGGAGTAAAGTACAGTTAAGCAAAGCAAACCTCTCCCACGCTGGCGTACCACGGTTCGATTCCGTGGGTGGGAGCAAAATATAAGAAAAGTAAGGTATAGTATAGTGCAGTGAAGTACAGTGTAGTTCAGTTTAGTATAGTTTAGTTCAGTGTAGTATAGTATAGTATAGTAAAGTTCGGTTCAGTGCAGTATTGTTTTCCCCGAATGGTTAAGGCGAGTTCGATTCTCGCACGGGGAACAAAATACCAGAGAAATAAAGTAGAGTAAAGTAAAGTTAAGTGGAGTAAAGTACAGTTAAGCAAAGCAAACCTCTCCCACGCTGGCGTACCACGGTTCGATTCCGTGGGTGGGAGCAAAATATAAGAAAAGTAAGGTATAGTATAGTGCAGTGAAGTACAGTGTAGTTCAGTTTAGTACAGTGTAGTTCAGTTTAGTATAGTATAGTAAACATTTAATTTAAAACAACATAATTATGAAAGAAGAAAAAGATGATTTATTGTCGGCGTTGCTTGAGGAAATCCTCACCAACCACACAGACGGAAGCCTCATCAGCCACGAATGGTTAAGGAAGAAAAGCGGTCTTGAAACCCCCGCCATCGGCGATTATGCCAACACCGAGGAGTTTCTTGAAGCGTATCAGGCAAATCAGTTTGCCTATATGCAGATTGTGGATGCAATCCGCTGGGAGTTGCTGAAAAGTGACAATATCTATCTCAAAAACGTCCGTGGTGACGGATATGTTATCCTCAACTCCAACGATCAGGTTCAGTTCGGCTACGACCGATTCACAGATGGCCTGGCGAAACTCATTAAGGAAACCAACCTCATCATGAATAACGTCCGAGCCGTATCTTCCGAGCAGCAAAGCAAAGACAACGACCTCCGTGCCAAGTATGCCGCGATGCGCATGATGTTGGAATCCGTAAAACGCTGACCCCATGCAATCCTCCCCGCTCGCCCGCCGCCTTGTCAGCGCGATAAGGCACATCGACAAGGCAATAAACACCCTGTCAAAGACAAGAGAGAAAATGCCGACCGACTCTCCCGACTTTGTGCTTGCTTCCAACGTGCTTGCAAGCCTGCGCGAGGCACGCAATGACGCGGTCATAGCCGCCCGGAGAAACGGAGTCGGGTTTGACAGCAATGAAAACCCAATCGAATGAGTTATGATAAGGATCGAAGTTGACAAGGATGAACTTGTGAAATACCTCTACCGGCATTGCCCCGCGTATTTCTACAACTACGCCGAGGGCGAGTGCTGCCGGCGCAAGGTTGACAAGTCGGTCTGCTCGCTTCACGCCTTTTCAGAAGAACTGCATTGCCCCCTTGACTGTCCGAGGCTCACCGCCAAGGAATATGCCTGCGACAAAGGGAAATGCCCCAAAATAAAGGCACTGATAAAGAAATTAAAGAACTGAAATAAGACAATGGAAACAATCTACTTGGGCATAGACCCCGGAGCCAACGGCGGCATCGCGGTTCTCGACTGCAACGGACGGCTCATCGAATGCGTCAAGATGCCCTCCACGCCGATGGATATCCTGCAATACCTCAAAGGCTGGGACGCGGAGCCAATCTGCTTCATGGAGGCCGTCGGCTACGGAATGCCCGGTCAGTCAAGTAAAGCCACGGCCACCTTCTCGCGCCACTGCGGACACCTGGAAATGGCTCTGCTGGCCGCCAACATCCCCACCACGATGATAACGCCCGCCAAATGGCAGAAACACTTCAACCTCCAGGGTAAGAAAGGCGAGGCCAAGACCGCCCACAAAAACCGCATCAAGGCATGGGCGCAATGCCGTTATCCCAACCATAAAGTCACCCTGTGGGGAGCGGACGCGCTGGCCATCGCCACCTACGCCTTTGAAAAGTCAAACAAATAAACATAAACACAAACAACAAATACCGATATGAGAATACAAGGAGTAATCACGGTAATCGGAGACGTGCAGACAGGCACCTCCAAGGCTGGAAAGGAATTCAAGAAACGCGAGGGAGTGCTTGTCTACGACTCTTCCAACCCTACCTATCCGAAAGGCTTTGCGTTCACCATAATGGGAAAGAACGTTGACAACATCAGCCTCACCCACGGCGAGCAGGTTGACGTGGAGGTTGACTTCGGGGTCAGCGAATACAACGGCCGTCACTTCACCTCGGCCACCATCTGGCGCAAATACGACCTCTCGCAGCAGATGCCGCCACAACCCCAGCAGCAATATCCCCAACAGCAGCAAGCCTATCCCCAGCAGAACCCCTACGGCATGATGGGACCGCAGACCACCTACACACCGCCCACGCCCTACGGCTATCCCCAGCAGGCACCGCAACAGCAACCACGGCCGTATCAGCCCCAACAGCAGCAGCCGTTTGGCGCGGGTCAGTTTCCTCCCGCACCCCAGCCGTCAGACGCAGATCCCCTCCCGTTTTAAGACAATCAACCTTGAATTTAACGACATAAACGAAATACGACAATGGCTTTATGGTTTGAGACTTCGTTGAAATACGAGAAGACGCAGGAAAACGGATCGGAGAAATCCGTATGCGAGAAATTTTTGGTGGACGCACTTTCGCTCACGGATGCCGAGGCGAGCGTAATCGAACACGTCTGCAAGCGCATCAGCGGCGAATACTCCGCAGTGGCCGCCAAGCGCACCAAGATAAGCGAGGTGTTCTTCGACGAAAGTGACTACGCCGACAAATGGTGGATAGTCAAGATTAACTTCCTCACCGTTGATGATTCCGGCCGCGAGAAGAAATCGCCCCAACTGATGTTGGTGCAGGCCAGCGACTTCAACAACGCCTACCAGACATTCCTCGACCGCATGAAAGGCACGATGGCCGACTTTGAGATAGCCTCCATCTCTGAGACAGCGTACATGGACGTATTCCCCTACGACTACAGCAAGGAAGAATGAATGTGATGGAGTATAATACCGACAATCCGCTGAAAGTTATAGAATTATTCGCTGGCTATGGCTCACAGGCTATCGCCCTGCGTCGAATCAAGGAACAATTTCCACCTTTCGACTACAAGGTGCTTGCCATCGCGGAAATTGAAGAGGCTGCACTCAAAGCGTATCAGGCAATCCACGGACACTGCCCGAATCTTGGCGACGTAAGCAAGATTGAATGGAATGAGCATCCGGAATTGAAAGGGATAGATTTAGTAACCTATAGTTTCCCTTGCACTGATATATCCCAGGCGGGTAAGCAAGCGGGATTTTCAGAGGGAAGCGGCACACGAAGCGGCCTGCTCTGGGAATGTGAGAAATGTTTCCGCGAGCTCCGACCGCGCTATCTGCTTATGGAGAATGTTCGCGCATTGATTTCCAAGAAATTCATGCCGGAGTTCAATAAGTGGATTGCTCTGCTTGATTCGCTTGGTTATAAGTCCTATTATCAGATAGTCAACGCAAAGGATATGGGTATTCCCCAAAATAGAGAAAGGGTGTTTATGATTTCCTCTCTTGACGAGGGTTTTGTTTACAACTTCCCCAACTCAATTCCGCTTGACAAGTACGTCGAGGATATTATGATACCGGTGGAAGAAGTTCCCGACGATGCTTGGATTGAACAGAATAGGGTAAGCAACAAAGTAGTCCGCGATATTCTCGACCAGCCCAACGTCTATGAGGAGCTTCTATGGCGTTACCACGTCGAGGAGGCATCGCGGCGGCTCTACGGACGCTTTGATTTCGACTTCATGGAGCAACACTACGAAGAGTTATCCGAATATGCACAGAAGACACTTGGCGCAGTCTGTCCCGATAAATGAGACCTCCGGCGGAACATGGCCGACACTCATGGCAAGGGCGTTTGAAAAGGCGAGAGTTGATTATTTCATCGGACAAGGCCGTTTGTGGAACTACCTGGCAATACTTGTGATATGCGAAGAGGAATAGCGATTAATTTAGTCCAAAACGGAAAATCGGGGGGGGGTATCGCCCACGGTCATTGCAGGCATCTTCAAGCAATCGTGGCGCAACTCCATCCCTGTCCGCGAGGAACAGCACTACACATCGTTTTTAGTGATAAGAGATGAACCAGCAAACGGCAATTAACTTGGCAAGCGGAGTGGCAGGCACCCTGCGCTCACGCGACTTCAAGAACGGAATAACCAACATTCTCGGAGTCGGGGGGGGCAGACACTATCCGTCAACCGCAGTAATGTATATCAAGGATGAATAGACAGATAGCGTTATGGCTTCAGTCGGGGGGGCAATTGCAATCACCTGCAATCTTGGCAAGCAAGGCATATGCAATGTGCTTCCACCCAAGACCACTCGCCACAAGACCGCGATAATTTACATTAGAGAAGAAAAGGCAGATACCGCTATCCCTCGTTGAACGAGTCGCGCCCACCGTGACCACAAGAAGCGGAGCGGCGTGTCTCACGAATTATGGGGGGGGGTTGTCATTATCCGATACTTGGATTTTTAGTTATCAATGATACGCAAGAGCAAACACCTTGAAGCACTGATACGCCGACACTGGCGCACCCTCCTTTTAGGGGGGTAACGGATTGTGGCTTGACGGATACAACTGCATTATCAACCAAAAGATGAGCGGGACCATCAAGACCAACCTTGACACCTCAAACATTTACTTCATACTCGACCGAAGAAAAGATGAGAAAGATGATAGCGATAAATAAACTTTCGGGGGGGTATCACCCACAATTGCCTCGCGCAACCACAAGGACAACCACGTCAACGTACTGCCCGGCAGACACACGCCCTCGCTTGCATATATTGTGATATATGATGAGAAAGGAACTTGCAATCAACCTTGTTAGCGGAGTCAGCGGCGCACTGCATTCACGGGGGGGGTAATATCCACCTACAACTCCATAGAATGTCCGACGCGTTTCCGATTCACGTCATTCATAACCATCAACGATGAGAGAGCAGATACCGATTAACGCAATTACCCCCCCCGAATATGGCCTTGCGTCACGGCTCACTACAAGAAGGTAGGCCCGCGCAACATATTCAGCGGATTTCACGAACCAGCGATAATGACAATCAAAGATGAATAAACTCACACCGATACTTCGGCCACCGGCCAACAACAACACCGGCTACTACCGCCTCGCCCTGCCCGGCATAATAGACATATCCTATCCCTCGTCCGCGTTGCGCAGGGCAAGGGTGCAGGAGGGGGGGGGGCGGTCAGCGGAGCAGTCACCTGCGGCGGTCAGTATTGCTTCATTTGGCTCAAAGATGAAGAATAGATACATACTCGGCAGAAGCAACGAGCGCGGAGGAGGCGGCCATTGCTCCACGTTGAGTTTTCACGCCAACCCCTATTTCGGCTGCGTGACATCATCGAGATTCAGCAACCGCGAACAACTAATATGCGAGATAAAAGATGAACCGACAGGAATCGATTAGATACAAACTGATGGCCGACGGCCACATACGCGCATTTCAGTCCGACACCGAGGACTTGCGCGGAGTCAGCGAACTGCAGATTTACCCCCCCAGGGAATCTCGCCGACCGTCACCGTTGCCCACACGCCATTAATACTCATAGCCGATGAAGCGATTGCTCACTACCTGCGCCGTTGCGTCCAGAGGAAGAAATAAAGTTGGGGGGGGGCAGACACACCCAGCACTTTGAATGCCGCCTTGACGGATGCACAAGCACGATAACAAGCGTAAGTAAAGACAACTACCTTTTAACGATAAGCGATGATAAGATTCCCCACGATACTGACCAAATGCCGGAGCGAATACGGCAAACAGATACGCCACCTATACAAGAATGACATAGGCGTGCCGTATCAGGCCGCCAAAGGCTACGCGCCGAGGATGGACGGGATAAGCAACACGATAACAACGTTCAGTTGTGACAACAACATAACTATTTAAACGACACAGAAATGAGACCAGAATATAAACCAAACCCCACCAAGGACGATTTGCGCGATTACTTCGCGCCGCGTGTGGCCGTACGCAAGATGACGTGTATTGAGGCGATGCGCCTCATGGACGTTGACGATTCCGACATTTACAAAATTATGGGTTATCCTTTCAATAACCCACAAGAGAGAAAGAATTGGATAAAATCTCAAAAATTATGTATTGAAGGCTTGATTATGGAACTGCGTCAATATAAGCCGAGGACTGAAGAATACAGGCACATAAAGAATAGACTCCATCTAAAGAAGGCAGATTTGAAGTATATCAAAGACCAAGGCATTGCCAAGACATCTATCTTTAAATTGGCAGGCAACAGCATTGTCGTTTCGTGTCTTTACCACCTCTTCCGCACACTCTTCATCCCCGGCCAGCCCGAAAACGAAATCCAGCCTCTCACGGCACCCAAACAACTCTCACTTTTCGACCTATGAACACCACCTTTGAGCAATGCGCCACGCGCACCGACGAATGGCACACGCCGCCCGACATCATCCGCGCCCTCGGTCACTTCGACCTTGACCCCTGCGCACCGAGCCGCGACTTCTACACGGCAGATGTGTGCTACACCAAGGAAGACGACGGACTCGCGCAAGAATGGTTCGGCAGAGTCTGGTGCAACCCACCCTACAACCGCCACGATGTTGAACCATTCATCAAGAAAATGGCGCGTCACGCAAATGGAATTGCGTTGCTCTTCAACCGCATGGACACCGCAGTGTGGCACGATGTAATCTTCCCCACCGCCGACGCGCTTCTCATCATGCGCGGACGCATCGGGTTCATGCGCCCCGACGGCACACAAGCCCCCAAAGGCGGCTGTGGCAGCGTCTTCGTGTGTTGGGGGGGGGTAAACGTCACCGCGCTTGAAAACAGCCAAATAAACGGAAAACTGATAAAACTGAAATAAAATGAAAATAGGATTAGTATGAGCAATCAGGAAATATATAGAGATGTCAAGGCGATTGATGGACTCAGTTGCACTTGCGATGGCAAATTCCGTTACAGAGGGCGCATGAAAAGTGTCATATATGCAAAAAAGAACTTCGGAAACGGCAAGGCGACGGCACGGCTCACATTCTTCAACAAGAATGGCAAAACACGCTATATTCAAGCCGCAAAAGCCGTTGCCATGGCTTGGAAACCAAACTATGAAGATGGAGACTATATTATCTTCAAAGACGAAGACATTCACAATATTTGCGCTGACAACCTTATCCTATGCGACAAGGCAGACTACTATGAATATTTAAGGCGCAATTCAAAGCATATCGCCGATGGGATAGAGGAGCGCAAGCGTAAATTGCAGTTGGTGGCAGACGAGGCATTGCTCACAAAACACTATTTTGAGACACTTGACATACAACCCATAAACCAGCATGTAAAAGAGTATCTTTACGCCTGCTTGATGAAATACTGCAAGGAAACCCTGTTTTTAGGAGAGCGTATCGCATTGGATATTGTCCCCGAATGTCTGGCGCGAATGTATGAGTGCATAATGAATGGAATGTGCTTATACAACTATGAGAGATATTGCAAAAAAATGTTGCTCAACTATAAAAAGAAAGGAAATTTCGGCCTGACGGGAGAAATCCCAAAGCCGATAGAGATAAATGTTCAATCACTTAATTTGGATTGCCTATGGGAAAGGTTTCAGAAATCAACACGCAAGTAACCAATTTTCGCTCTATGGAGGGGAAGTTCCCCTCCGTAGGGAGAAATCCCAAACGTAATCTCTGCCGTCAGTATTTTGAACAATAAAGCATAGATTCTTGTAATTTTTCATGGTATTAGTTGAAAGGGTGCCATCCGCGAGGACAGCACCCTTTGTTATTTCATATCAGCTTCGGAATCCTGTCAACCGCCTCTGACTTCCCCTTGTCGAGGATTCTCGCATACACCTGCGTCGTCTCGATGCTCCGGTGTCCGAGCAGCTTGCTCACCGTGTAAAGGTCAACGCCCAGCGTCAGCATCATCGTCGCAAACGTATGCCGCCCGCAGTGAAACGTGATGTGCTTGTCAATGCCCGCCGACTTCACCCACGCCGTCACGTTGATGCGAGCCGCCTGCTCCGTGGTCAAATCCATAAACACCACATTGTCCGCATCGCGTCTCTCGCCCATCCACTCCACGGCCTGCTCCGAAATATCCATATACTCCAGGTTCCGCGTCTTCTGCTGTGTGAACACCAGCCTTGTGTGTCCGTTGTTCTCGCGCACATCCCTCCAGCGCAAAGCCACGATGTCGCTCCACCGCAACCCCGTCAGGCAGGAGAACACAAAAGCCCGGCACACCGGCTCATGCGGCATCGGTGTCCTGATGAGAAGTTTCAGTTCGTCAATAGTCAGAAACTCCCTCTCGCCATACTGCTCCCTGAAACCCTCGATTCCGGCAGTCGGATTGCGGTCAATATGCCAGTCGTTGACAGCATGGGTGAATATAGACCGGAACTTCTGCCACATCAGCAGCTTTGTCCCCTCCGCTATCTCCTTCGGGGTTCTCGCCCTCTTGCGGTCGTCAATATCCCACTGCCTCGCATTCTCAATATACTTGCGGAAACCACGCGCCCAGTCAGGAGTCACCTCGTCAAGCCAGCGGTCAGCGTCCGGATCATACCGCAAAAGATGGCTCCTCATGTTGCGCCACGCCTGCGCCGTCGATCCCTTCTTTGTCGCGATGATGGAATCCAGATAGGGGAGCAGACGCATCCTCTGCCGCTTGTTCTCCTCCTTCTCTTCCTTCAGCCCCTCCTCGCGCAGCTCCAGCAGACGCTTGGCGCGTATGGTCTCGGCCACCCGCATCGTCTCCTTGTCCGTCAGTTTGTCCGCACGGCTCGTTCCGTTCGTCAGATAGAGTTTCAGATACTCCATCTTTCTTTCCCCGTCCACGTTGATGTCGAGGAAAAGCGCACTGCGCCCGTTCTTTCTCGGTCGGCTTCTCAACACCACCGACACGCTCTTGATTTTTCCCATAGTTTAATTCCATTTAATATCCCGTGTGTTGCGTTTGTTGCCCCTGTGTTTGTTGCGCCACAAACGCGCAACAAATCCGCAATACGATTCCAATACACTTTCAATACACTTCCGCTACACTTCACCTCAAATCCTCCATTTCCTCTTAAACCTCAAATCCCTGTCCTTCAATCCCAAACCATACCGAAACCATACCGAAACCATCTCAAAACCGCCCTCTTCCCTCATATTATTCAGTATTCAGACACAAAGTGAAACTTTATCTTTGGGAAATCACTTTGCGCCATCTGGAGGACATAGTTGCTGTCGGCCATAAAGACATCGCGTCCGTCCTTGTCTTTTGCCATAAACTGGTATTTGCGTTTTTTGAAAGCCTCCAAGGCTGCCTCATCATCGCTCTCTATCCAGCATGCCTTGTAGAGGCTGATTGGTTCCCAACGGCATTGTGCGCCATATTCATGCAGCAAACGGTATTGTATCACTTCAAACTGGAGTTGTCCGACGGTGCCGATAATCTTACGTCCGTTGAATTGATTGGTGAACATCTGCGCCACGCCCTCATCCATAAGTTGGTTGATGCCCTTGTCGAGCTGCTTCGCCTTCATCGGGTCGGCGTTTTCAAGATACTTGAACATCTCCGGCGAGAACGAGGGTAGACCCTTGAAATGCAATTCTTCGCCTGAAGTCAGTGTGTCGCCGATCTTGAAGTTGCCAGTGTCGGGAATGCCCACGATGTCGCCGGGATAAGCCTCGTCCACAATGTTTTTCTTCTGCGCCATAAAGGCAGTGGGGGCGGCAAACTTAAGCATCTTGTTGAGGCGGATGTGCTTGTAGTTGACATTACGCTCAAACTTTCCGCTGCAGATTTTCACGAAAGCTATGCAGCTTCGGTGGTTGGGATCCATGTTGGCATGAATCTTGAAGACGAATCCAGAGAACCCCTCTTCCTGAGGCTTCACCTCGCGCTCCACGGCCTCGATGGGCAGCGGGGCCGGTGCTATTTCGCAGAAGCAGTCGAGAAGTTCCTTCACTCCGAATGTGTTGAGGGCAGAACCGAAGAAAACGGGAGCCACCTCGCCGCGAAGATAGGCCTCCTTGTCGAAGTCGGGATAGACACCCTCTATGAGTTCGAGATCCTCGCGCAATTTGGCGGCATCAGCCTCACCCACGAGTTTGTCGACCTCCGGGGAATTCACATCCTCAATCTCCACGCGTTCGCTGATGGTCTGTTTTGAGGGGGTGAAGAGGTCAAGTCCATGTTCGTAGATGTTATAGACGCCCTTGAACTTTTCCCCGATGTTGATGGGCCAAGAGAGGGGACGCACGGAAATCTTGAGTTCCTGTTCGAGTTCGTCGAGGATGTCAAAAGGATCGCGCCCCTCACGGTCAAGTTTATTGACGAAAATGATGACCGGGGTCTTGCGCATGCGGCATACCTCCATCAGACGACGGGTTTGTGTCTCCACGCCTTTGGCCACGTCGACCACAATTATGACCGAATCCACGGCGGTAAGTGTGCGGAAAGTGTCTTCCGCGAAGTCCTGGTGGCCCGGGGTGTCAAGGATATTGATCTTGTAATCCTTATAGTTGAACCCCATCACCGAAGTAGCCACGGAGATGCCACGCTGCTTCTCAATTTCCATCCAGTCGGATGTGGCTGTTTTCTTTATTTTATTGCTTTTTACTGCACCTGCCACGTGGATGGCACCTCCGAAGAGGAGAAGTTTCTCAGTCAGGGTAGTTTTTCCGGCGTCAGGGTGAGAGATTATGGCAAATGTGCGCCTGCGCGCTATTTCCTTGTTTAGTTCTTCTGACATGGGGTCTTATTCGAGGTCAAGTTCGTTGTTAAAGTCTTTTTTATAATAAGCGGCCAAAGTGCCGAGGAAATGCGACACTTCGGCTGCTGCATCAAGAGTTTGCTTGGAAATTTCCTTTCCTTGCATTCTGAGCAGAAGGATGCCATAGAGAAAATTGAAGAGGGTTTCGATTTCCCCCGATTTGTTTTCACCTGCCTTTGAACGCAAGTCCACAATCAGTGGCAGTATCTTATAGTATTCCGCCGCATACTTTGCGTAGCGGGAATCCTTCACAAGGCGAGTGTTGAGGTCGTCGAGCGCCAGGATCACATTTTTATTGAGCTGGAGATGTCCTTTCTCCACGACACCTTCGCGGCGCATCATGTCGATCAGCGACTCATACCATTCGGACATTTCGCGACGTTGCTCTTCGGAAAGGCCCTCATGGCGGTCGACGATGTTTTCGCGTATCCGGTCTATGTCAAGACCGAATGCGCGAATAAGGTCCTCAATCTGCCACATATAAAGCAGATATTCCGCTATATTTTCTTTTTTCTTTTGCGATGCTGTGATCATAACAGTATATTCTCAATTGCTTTTTCTTTTGAGATTTGCAAAATTACAAAATTTATGGCAGATATGCAAAAAACGAATTTGATTAGAGCCTGATTATTCTTCTTTGAAGAGGGAGTGAATGTCAGACTCAATGGCATCTGGAGTCAGATGGCATTCGGTGGCAAGGTCCTTGCGGGAGTATCGGTCGAGGAATTCCTTCGGGATGCCACGGCAGATCACCTTCATGGATGAATCGCCATAATAGCGGGCGATTTTTTCGCCGAAACCGCCATCGAGCACACCATCTTCGAGAGTTATGACATACTGGTGCTCCTTCTTCAACTCCTCAAGCATATCCTTGTCGATGCCGCTCAGGAAGACAGGGTTGATGAGGGTAGGGGTGATTCCTTCATCATAGAGTTTGCCGATGGCATCCAAGGCAGTCTTGAAGGTGGATCCGGCGGCAATCACCGCCACTTTCTCGCCCATCTGGCATAGCTTGAACTTATTGAGGTCGTAGTAGTCTTCGGGGAAATCTTTGCCCGATTCCCATACCATACCACCCGGCTGGCGCACAGCCACAGGGAAGTCAGTCTGCTTCACTGCCCATCGCAGCATGGCCTGGAATTCCTCCTTGCAGGTGGGCGCAAGATAGACCCAACCCGGAATGTTGCTTATCAATGCGATGTCAAACCATCCGAGGTGGGTGACATCGTTGAGACCGTAGACGCCGGTGCCGAAGATTGCGAGCACCATCGGGTTGCCGTTGATGGCCACGTCTTGCGAGAGTTGGTCGTAGGCTCTCTGGATAAATGAGCTCATCACGCCAAAGACGGGACGCGCACCGCCTTTTGCCATGCCGGAGGCGAGGGCCACGCCTTCCTGTTCGGCTATGCCGACGTCGATAAACTGGCGTCCGGCTTCGCGACGGCGCTTTGGATAGAACCCTATCACGCCCGGAGTGCCGGCTGTGATGACGGCAGTCTTCGGATCGGCCTTCATCAATGGCTGCATGGTGTCATAAAAGATATCGGCCCAGTTTGGAGCCTCGCTGATGTTGAGGAGCTGTCCTGAGGGGATGTCGAAAGGCGCAGAGAAGTGGAATGTCTCTCTTTCGGCCTCGGCATGCGAATAACCCATACCTTTCTGAGTATTGATGTGCACCACAATAGGGTAGGGGTAATCTTTTACTTCCTCGAAGACCTTGACCAAAGAGCGGATGTCGTTGCCATATTTCACGTATCGGTAGGCATATCCGAGCGTGCGGAAATAGTTTGGTTCGCCCTCTCCGTTGGTGTTTCGAAGGAGTCGAAGGTCGGCGTAGATGCCACCATGGTTTTCGGCAATCGACATATCGTTGTCGTTGACCACCACAATGAAATTGCTGCCGAGAGTGGCACCGAAGTCAAGACCCTCGAAAGCCTCACCGCCACTTAGCGAGCCGTCGCCCACGACAGCCACCACTCTTTCGGAGCCTCCTGAGAGGTCGCGGGCCTTAGCCAGACCGCCTGCCAAGCTGACGGCCGTCGAGGTGTGGCCAATTGTGAAGAGGTCAAAGTCGCTTTCTTTGGGAGTGGTGAATCCTGACACGTCGTCGTAGTGTGCCGGATCGGTGAAGGCCTGCATTCTTCCGGTGAGCATTTTGTGGACGTAGGTCTGGTGGGACACGTCGAAAACGATTTTGTCTTTCGGCGCGTCAAACACGTAGTGGAGAGCCACAGTGGCTTCCAGGAAACCGAGGTTCGGGCCCACATGTCCGCCATGGGCAGCAAGTTTCTGAAGGAGATTCTTTCTGAGTTCTTTTGATAATTCGGTCAATTCGTCGACCGACATTCCTTTTATGTCGGCGGGGGATTCTATCTTTGTAAGGTCTATCATGATTGGGAAATTTTTTCTATTATTGATTTTATAACACGTCTTGACGGCAAAAAGATTTTTTTTGAGAGGGGGTATAATCCACTTTCATATTAAATTGTTATAATTTAAATTAAAATTGAATAATATGTCAGCAAGGAAAACCATAACATTCGACCAGGTGATAAGGGCAATCGTAGCGATAGTGGCTGTGGTCATAATAATATGGCTGATAGACTATCTGCGCAATGTGTTGTTGCCTTTCTGCGTGGCATGCCTGATAGCGTATGTGCTGGAACCGATCGTGACATTTCAGCAGCGTCATTTGAAATTGAAAAGCCGTGTGATACCGGTATTCATGACATTGCTTGAGGCTGCCATTCTGGTGGTGGGTCTTGCTTTCATCATAGTGCCACTGGCCTCTAAAGAGATCACGCAGCTTGAGGGGCTCATCAAAGACTCGTCGGGGCATGCCACACCCTTTCTTCCGCCAGAAGTGCAGGACTATATCAGCAAAAACATGAATCTCGACCAATGGCGCCATTATCTGGACCCTCAGCAGATAGTGGAGTTCTTTTCAAAAAGCACCTCGGTGTTGTCGGCCACTGTCAGCGTAGTGATGCGCACCATAGAGTGGCTTCTGACATTCATCTACGTGATTTTCATCATGCTTGATTATCGGCAGTTGATGAGCGGATTCCGGAAGGTGGTGCCTCCGAAATATCGGGCGAGGGTCTATCCGGTGGCCGATGACATAAAAGACAATATGGACCGGTATTTCCGTTCGCAGGCAGTGATAGCATCGTGTGCGGCGGTATTTTACAGCATTGGTTTTTCGATAGCCGGTTTGCCGCTTGCCATAGTGATGGGACTTCTGACGGGCATTCTCTACATGATACCCTACGTGCAATACGTCACGATCATACCGGTGGTGATACTATGCTATCTTGATTCGCTGACGGGGAGCACGGGCTTTTTGACGGAGTTTGGCAAATGCATAGCCGTCTATGTGGTGAGCCAATGTATCTGCGACTATGTGCTGACTCCGAAGATAATGGGCAAGACGTTGGGACTTAATCCGGCCATCATATTGCTGTCGCTCTCGGTGTGGGGGACCTTGCTTGGAATCCTTGGAATGATCATAGCCCTTCCGATGACTGCGCTTCTGATCGCCTATTACAAGCAATATGTATTGTCGAAATAGGCTGTTTCGTCAAAATTATGCGTTTTTTTTATGATTATAAGGAGAATTTTTGCTAATTTTGCTGTTCGGAAAAATTTAGACCCCATTTCATAAAATTTTTATGGCTTAGGGGTCGCATCCTTGGAGC
>JAMPEH010000129.1 GCA_023665245.1 Muribaculaceae bacterium | reverse complement strand
CCAGCGACGAGGTAATGCGCGGAACAAAGGTTATGGAAGGTCATGGAGTGATGGAAGTCACCGCTGTGGGCGATCACACTGAAAACGGCAAAGTCTTTGTAGCGTCGCAGATCGACGACAGCGTCAAGACACCTCTCAATGAGCAATTAGATAGGCTCGGCAAACTCATTAGCTGGATTTCTTATGGCATTGCAGCCTTGATTATAGTGGGCAGAGTGGTGATGTATTTCATCAATGTTCCGGATTTTGACTGGATGGGATTTATTGCCTACTTTCTCCAGACCATAATGATAGCCGTCACTCTCATTGTGGTGGCGGTGCCGGAAGGTTTGCCCATGGCAGTGACTCTCTCGCTTGCCTATTCCATGCGGAAGATGCTCCAGACCAATAATCTGGTGCGAAAGATGCATGCCTGCGAGACGATGGGTGCAACCACCGTGATATGCACCGACAAAACCGGTACGCTGACTCAAAACCGCATGCAGGTGGCCCACACCAATTTTTATGGCAACCCTCCCACAGAAGTACTTTATGAGGGAATTGCGGTCAATTCCACCGCTCAGCTCGATACTTCCAAGGAGAAAGTCGAGGTGCTCGGAAATCCTACTGAAGGAGCCTTGATCTTATGGTTGCGAGAAAGGGGAGTGGATTATCAGAAACTGCGGAGCGAAGCAAGTGTAGTGGAGGAGTTGCCCTTTACCACCGAACGGAAATATATGGCCACGGTGGTGAAATCCGCCTCAGGCGATAGAATCCTTTATGTGAAGGGTGCTCCCGAAATCATATTTGGTATGTGCAAAAACCATGAGGGGGTAACCAAGCAAGAGGTTGATGCCCAACTCTTGGAATATCAGAACCAGGCCATGCGCACCTTGGGGTTTGCATATCAGGTGCTGAAAGATTCCGACAAGACAATAGAGGACAACAAAGTGGTGGCCGACAATCTTTCATTCCTTGGCATTGTAGCCATCTCCGACCCGGTGCGTGCAGATGTGCCCGAAGCTGTGGCGGAAGTGCTAAATGCAGGAATAAAGGTGAAGATTGTCACCGGCGACACCCCCGGTACTGCCAAAGAAATTGGCCGCCAGATTGGTCTTTGGGATGACTCCAAAGACACTGACCGCAACATAATCACCGGAGTGGAGTTTGCCGCTCTTTCCGACGATGAATTGCTCGACAGGGTAGAAGACATCAAGATAATAGCGAGAGCCCGCCCGATGGACAAGAAACGTCTGGTGGAGGCCCTGCAAAAGAAAAACGAAGTGGTGGCCGTCACTGGCGACGGCACCAACGATGCCCCGGCTCTAAAGGCGGCTCATGTGGGTCTTTCGATGGGTGACGGCACATCCGTGGCAAAGGAGGCATCCGACATCACCATCATCGACAACTCCTTCTCGTCGATAGGCCGGGCTGTGATGTGGGGCCGATCGCTATATAAAAACATCCAGCGGTTTATCTTGTTCCAGATGACGGTGAATGTCGTGGCAAGTCTGATAGTGCTGTGTGGAGCCTTCATGGGAATGCAATCACCGCTTACAGTGACCCAGATGCTGTGGGTAAACCTCATCATGGACACCTTCGCAGCCATGGCGCTTGCTTCGCTTCCTCCTTCACATTCGGTGATGAATGAGAAACCACGTTCGCGCACAGCCTTCATCATCAATCATGCCATGTGGAGATCGATAGCCGGTGTTGGTGGACTATTCTTTGTGGCGTTGATAGGATTGCTTTATTATTTCCATCATATAGATATCACGAGTCTGACAGAGGTCGGACAGGTTGTGATGGGTGCAAGCCATGACCTGACTCCTTATGAGTTGGCACTATTTTTCACGATATTCGTATTCCTACAGTTCTGGAATATGTTTAATGCCAAGGCTTTCGAAACCGGCAGAAGTGCCCTGCACTTTAAGAATTGCAAGGGATTTCTCTCAATTGCATTGCTGATATTTTTCGGTCAGATAGCAATTGTGACAGTAGGAGGAGAATTCTTCAATGTGGTCCCACTCCGCATACTCGATTGGCTCATCATCATCGTGGCTACCTCAATAGTGCTTTGGATTGGCGAATTCTTCCGCCTTTTCCATCGCAGAAGTAACTAACGGAGTCATGACCCCTCTCAATCCCATAAAAGATGGAAATAAGAAAGGAAAATCTCATACGCTACATCACACCTCTGCGGGAGGGCGGTTCGTTGCCGGCTCTGGCAGAGGCCGACGATGGTTTTAAATATGTGGTTAAATTCCGTGGAGCCGGACATGGAGAGAAGGCTTTGGTGGCTGACTTCATGGGCAGCGAGATAGCAAGAGCGGCAGGACTCAGGGTGCCCGAGCAGGTGTTTCTGAACCTTGATGAATATTTCGGGCAGTCGGAGGGCGACGAGGAAATACAGGATCTTCTGAAGTGGAGTCAGGGCCTGAATCTCGGGGTGCATTATCTACAGGGGGCTATGACGGCCGACCCATACGTTAATCCCATCGATGATTTGCTTGCCTCGCAAATAGTTTGGCTCGACACTTTCATCACCAATGTGGACCGCACCATCAAGAACACCAACATGCTGCTTTGGCATAATGAGATCTGGCTTATTGACCATGGCGCTTCATTTTATTTCCATCATGCCTGGAGCGACTGGGAGAAGAGTGCGCTTACACCGTTTCCCTATATCAAGGACCATGCCCTTTTGCATAAGGCCTCGAAGATGAAAGAGGCCGACGCAATCATGCGACGTCGTCTCACTCCCGAGGTGTTGTCGGCCATTGTCGATGCGTTGCCTGAGGAGTGGCTGAGGTGGGACGAAGGGTCGCCAGAGGATGCGGAGGAAAGAAGAGAGGTATATCGCAATTTCCTTATGAAGAGGTTGCGCGAAGTGGATATTGTAAAGATAGCGGAAGATGCAAGAGCAAGACAAGTATGAGTATGCCGTGATCCGGTATGTGCCCTGCGTGGAGCGGGAGGAATTTATCAATGTCGGTCTTGCCATGATGTGCAAGCGGCGTCGTTGGCTCCGCGTGCAGTTGCATCTTCGGGAAGAGAGGCTTAGGGCGTTTGCACCCGACGTGGATCTTCCGATGCTTGCCGGGCAACTTCAGTCGTTTGTGGACATAGCCGACGGCAAGAAGAGCGCCGGGCCTGTGGCCCAATATGCGGTGGAGGAAAGATTCCGGTGGATATCGGCAGTGAAAAGCAGCGTCATTCAGACGTCGCGTCCCCATCCGGGGCTGACATCTGATCTTGACGCCACTTTCAGTGGTTTGTTCAGTGAACTTGTAGAGTGATTGCTACTTTTTGTCACGTTTGAAGAAATCAGCGATTCCGTGCTTTGCCTTGTCGTAGGTTTTTTCAGTGAATTTACCCACTTTCTTGGCGGTCTTCACGGTGCCTTCTTTGGCCTTGTCGTAGGTTTTCTCGGAGAAGTCGGCCACTTTCTTGGCATCTTTCACTGTGCCTTTCTTAGCCTTGTCGTAGGTTTTCTCAGAGAAATCAGCCACTTTTCCGGCAGTTTTTACAGTGCCTTTCTTGGCACTCTTGTAGGTACGGGCAGAAAAACTGCCTACGGTATCGGCCGCTTCCACGGTGCCGTCTTTAGCCTTTTCATAGACGTTGACCACGCCTTTTTTGAATTTTGCGACTCTTGAAGTGGTGTCGCATTTCTCGCACTGATTGTCGGGAGTCTCTGCCTTCATGTAGCCCAGCGACAGAATCGCCACGGCTACCAATAGAATTGTCTTTTTCATAGTATCAATAGTTTATAAAATTCCATCAGATTCGACTATAAAACAAAACCGCCCCTAAGGCGGTTTCAAAAAAAATCTCAAAAGAAGTTTATCTTTTTTAATTGTCTTGTTCGTCGATGGTGTAGTTGATGAAGTCGCACCAGGGTTTGGCGATTCGGAATGCTTCGGTGGCGATGTCGAGGAGTTGCTTGGACTTCATCTGTCGGTCGGTGAGTTTATGCTCGAGGATGAAGTCTTTCGGACGAACCAGGTCGAGATATTCCCAGTCGCGAGAGAATCCTTTGGGAGCGGTCTTCAGGAAATTCATGCCTATGCTGGGATAAAAGGCCATGAATTCGGGATTATGGATGATTTCCAGGTATTCATCGATATTGTCGAAGATTGACCTGCGGATGGCGGTAAGGGTAGGGGTGGGGAGGCAGACGGTGCCTGCGCACACAAACGATTGTCCGGGTTCGATGTGGAGGTAGTATCCCATTCGGTTGGTCTTTTTGCCGAAAGGGGGATTGATGAAAATTCCGATGTGGGTTTTGTAGGGAGTTTTGTCTTGTGAAAAACGTGTGTCGCGATATATGCGGTAGGTGCAGTCGGCCACGCTCAGTCGCGCCACGTCAGGCTCAAACGGCAGCATGCGGGTCATCAATTCGGTGGTGAAGGCCTCCACTTTTGCCTTGACCTGTAGGTACTCCTCTTTATGCTCGGCAAACCATTCGCGGTTGTTGTTGCAAGCCAATTTTTTCAAAAATTCCAGTATCTCTTCCATGTTGTTTTCATATTAGGGCAACCCCTCCGGGGTTGCTGTTGTTTTTTGTTGTCTCCCCGGACACAAGTGTCCGGGGTTAACCAAGTGCAGGGCTTCCAGCCCTATTTGTCGGTACTATTGGTCTTTAAAACCTGTCTCAAGGCCGGAGGTCTTGCAGTTGGTTAACCGGGGGTGCTTGCACCCTCGGTTATTGTATAATCCGACATCAACCCCGGAGGGGTTGCACCTCATAAGCTGCAAATTTAGCAATAAAATATTAAATGTCAAAGCGTATTTTATATTTTCTGCTAAAAGGAAGAGGAATAGATGGCCGATTTCTGCTTAACCATAAATGGGATGGAGGCTATGCCTTAAGGCAATTTATGGGCACGACATAAATTCCATCTTTGCGTCGATAGGCGGGTCCGGTTGCAGTGAGTATCATCATGAATGATGGCTGGTGCTTTTCAGCTATATCCGATTTAAGCCTAATGAGATTAGCGGCTCCTTCTTCAATTAGAGACTCACCACCCAACTTTATTTCTATTGGAGCCCAACGACCGTCTTTAAGATGCACGATTGTGTCGCATTCCAGACCTCGACTGTCTCTGTAATGAAGTATGTTTCCGTTGATGGTTTGTGCATATATCCTTAAATCTCTGACAGCCATATCTTCAAACAAAAGTCCGAATGTATTGAGGTCCGACATTAAGTCTGCTGGGGAAGCACCAAGTGCCTGTGCTGCTATTGAGGAGTCCACAAAATGATGAGTTGGAGTTGACCGCACCACTGTCTTTGATCTTAGATTAGGGTTCCATGCTTCCATATCCTCTATTATGAACAAATCGGTGAGGACATCTGCATATTCATCGAATGTCTTATTGCTTATGGACCGACTATCACGGGCTGTAATATCAGCTAAGATTTTTGTAGTGGAGGTTTGTGACGATACATGCCTGGCGAATGCCCTCATGACAATTCTCATTATTTCGGGATTTTTGTTTCTGAATTTAGGATTTTCGCTGTTGCTGAGATTAAACAAACTCTCGAAATAGTTTGATGTAACATCGAGTGCAATATCCTTCTCCGGCTGTATGGAAAGTGGCCATCCTCCTCTGCACAAGAGAAAAGCTGTGTCATTTAATCCGTATCCTTCGTTTATATCGAATATTCGTTGTCCATCGTTGTCAAAAAGAGATGATAGAGAAATAACACCTTTGGAATCACGTGACTCAAAAAGACTCATAGGACGCATCATGATTTGAGTAATTCGACCTGCTCCTGAATGGAATATATCAGAATTATCAACAGGCGTGGAGCTCCCTGTGAAAATAAATTGTCCGAATCCAGGATTTTCATCAATCCATGCCTTGGCTTGATTCCAGAGATCAGGCACTGTCTGCCACTCATCTATTAATCTTGGGCGTTCACCGATAAGCACATTGTATGGTTCTATGCACGCAATCTGTATAGCAGATTTTGTGTTAAGGCGAATTTCACTTTTTGCAAATAGTGCACTGGTGGTGGTTTTCCCACAAAATTTAGGGCCTTCTACCAATATTACACCACTTGATTTCATCTTTTTCCGGATAGTGGATTCTATGTATCGAGGTAAATAATTATCCATAGTTGTTAATTTCCATTCGATGCAAAATTAACAAAAAAAACTCAAACTTCCAAACTTATGAGTATTTTACTTCCAAACTTATGATTAATTTACTTCCAAACTTATGATTAATTTACTTCCAAACTTATGAGTGCTCTACTTCCAAACTTATGAGTGTTCTACTTCCAAACTTATTAGTATTTTACTTCCAAACTTATGAGTGACTTCCAAATGAGTGATTCAAAGCGAGAACTACAAACCATGGCTTCTTCTGATTGGTCATTATTGCAGACAATTATAATGGCAACAGAATGGGTCTTAAAAGATTAAGCCCATATACGGATCCGGCCATTGTGGCCGTAGTCGATGCGAATCTTGCAGATTCTTTTTTTGATTGATAATTAAGTGATTATAGATATTGTCAGATGGGATGGCCGGCGATTTTCGCGGGCAAAAATCTAATTGTGGCGGATTGCAACGAATGCTGACGCGCCACCAAGCATCCGTTGCCATTAGCCCCTTGTTGAGAGTGAAATATTTCCTTTTGCAAAATTAATTTCAAAATTTTTATGTTAAAAATCTACATTAGAGGTATTACAATCCTTCTCCTACCTCGTGGGTTGTCTCCCCGGACACAAGTGTCCGGGGTTAACCAAGTGCAGGGCTTCCAGCCCTATTTGTCGGTACTATTG
>JAMPEH010000128.1 GCA_023665245.1 Muribaculaceae bacterium | reverse complement strand
ATGCCCTGTGTGCTGCGAGTTCTCAAGCTAATGTTACCATCACCGGCGGCACAGTGGGCGTCAATGGTGAGGGCCTGAACGCTGATAAATATAACGAGATTGCCATCTCCGGCGGCACATACAGCAGTATTTATCCGGGACGTGATGGTGAATATCCAAATTTTATCAACCGTTCCATCTCCGTCCTTCTGGCTGATGGCTATGCCCTCAAGGGGACGGACGGGTTTATCCGTGGGGATGCCACGGGTAATCAGCCTAATGTCGAGGTGGTGCCTTGTACCCATGACGGCGCGGCTGCGCCCAATGACAACGGCGCAACCCACGGCGGCGAATGCCCCTATTGCGGACAGACGATTGAGGCGGCATCCCACACCCTTGGTGCGGACGGCAAGTGCGAGGGCTGTGGCGTGGAGCTTGTGGCAAAGGTGGAGAGCGGTGGCGATACCACCTACTACGGCACCCTGCAAGCTGCCGTGGATGCGGCGGCAAACGGAACTATCACGCTGCTGGCGAATGTGGAGATGGAGAGTGCTGTCATAATCAACAGCGCTTGCACGCTTACGCTGGATCTGAACGGGCATAACATCAACTGTACCGGCGACACCGGCGCTATTTATTCTGATAAAAACGCGTCTATGACCGTCAAAGGCAACGGCGTGGTTCAAGGCGTGGGATATGCAGTCAGAATATATGGCGGAAACCTGATACTGGAGGGCGGCGTCTTCCGCGGCGGAGTTGAGGTGCATATTTCAAATGTTGATTCTACTCCATGTAACCTGACAGTTACCGGCGCGGGTGTAAATATTGATTCGTTAACGGTCGAAACTCGCTGCCACACAGCCCTCTCTGCCGGGACCTACGGAAAAATTTGGGTGGTTAATGGGTATCTGAAAGAGCTGTTGGCAAACTATGGTCAGCAGGCTGGTACTCACTACGCCTACTACCGGGGCGATGCTCCTGTTACCGAAGGGCTGGATTCAAAGGATGATAACAATGAGGGGTCTACCATTCAGAATGTCACGGTGCGGGAATGTAAGCATGAGGCCAGCACGTATCAGCAGCTTGACAGCGGCGCCAGCCACAAAAAGACCTGCTCCGCCTGCGGACTGACCGAAGAAGATGTTCAACACACCCCCGGTACGGACAATAAGTGCGAGGGCTGCGGCGTGGAGCTTGTGGCATCGGTGGAAGTCGGCGGCGTCACCACCTGCTACAGCCAATTTGTCAAGGCTTGGGAGGCGATGGATGGTGCTGGATCTGCCACTGTCACCCTCACTCTGCTGGATGATGTGACGGCACACTCGCAGTTGTTTGTCCTCGCAGGCCGCGATATCATCTTTGATGGCGGGGAGTTTACCCTTACCGGACAGCCTAATAATTTCATTTTTAGTGTCAACGGTGGCAAACTGACCGTTACCGGCGGCACGATACTGACTAATTCTACGCCTATGGAGAGTGTACGATTTAATAGCGGTGAGCTTGTGGTCACAGACGGTGTTCTGGGATCGGAAACAAACCCCATCGGGCTATATGTTGGGCAGAATCAGAGTGCCACAGTCAAACTCTCCGGCGGCACGTTCCACGGCATACAGATGGGTACTTCTACTGATACTGTGGGCCGCCTCCTGCTGAACTACAACAGTACAAATGCCGCAGAGAAGCACTATGCTTATTATCAGGGCGGTCAGCCCGTCAACCTGACTACTCTGGAGAACCCGGCAAAACTGACCGGCACTTATACAGTGGGCGAGTGCGAACACAAGGGCGTTACCCCTACCTCCAACAACAACGGCACCCATAGTCTGAAATGCCCCTACTGCGGCTATAAGGGGACGGGGGTGGACTGCACCCCCGGTGATTGGGAGTATAACGATACTCACCACTGGAAGGTGTGTACGGTCTGCGAAGGTGAAGTGAATAAAGGAGAGCATGACCTTGTTCACGTTCCATACCAAACAGAGGACAATATCACAATAAACAATCTGGAATGCCAGAACTGCCGGAAATATCAAAAAGAGCTTGCCAAAGTGATTTTTAACATTCCCATTCTTACTTACGGCGAAACGGACTTGGTAAAACTTGACGATCTCCTTACGATTGAGCCGGAGATGGAACTTATAAATTCTCAATGGCTTCTGGCTAAAGATGACGGAGAGGATTGGCAGCAGGTTGACTTGCCTGAAAACGGCTATCTCCCCGACAAACTGCCCGCAGGGGAATATCGGCTTACCATGGATGCCGTGGCGGCAGAGAATTACCCTCTCCTGGGCACCGCCGCCTTCACCGTCGCTCCCGCCGCACTGACGGCGGACATGGTGTCGCTGGGTGCGGAGAGCGCCACCTACAACGGCGCGGAGCAGAAACCCGAAGTTACGGTCAAACAGGGTGAAACCACGCTGGCAGAGGGAACGGATTATGACGTTACCTATAGCGCCACCGATTTCACAAACGCCGGAACGGTTACCGCTACCATCACAGGCAAAGGCAACTATACCGGGACGGCGGAAAAAACCTATACCATTACTAAGGCTGCGCTGACGCTCACAGCCAACGACCAGACCATCACCTATGGCGGGAGCATCACACAGGGTACAGGCAATGTAACTGCTGCCGGGCTTTGCAGCGGCGACAGTCTGGACAGCATCACCCTTACTGCCAGTACAGCGGATGTCCCCGGCGGCAATATCACACCTTCTGCTGCGGGCATTAAAAACAGCAGCGGCAGGGACGTGACAGGGAATTATGAAATCACCTATAAGGAGGGCAGCCTGACCATCAACAAGGCAGACGCAGAGATCACGGTTGGCACAGATACCTACAATAAGACCTTTGGCGGTGCGGCATTTACCCTGGATGTCACAGACAACAATACAGAGGCGGACGTGCGGTATGAAGTGACAGCGGGGGCGGATGTTATCTCCGTATCAAACGGTACAGTGACGATCAAGAACGCAGGCACGGCAATCATTACCGTATCATTGCCAGCATCCACAAATTATAATGCCGCCGCAAATAAGACCATTACCGTCACTGTGGCAAAGAAGGATGGATATACGGTAGCCGAGATGAACAGGAGCTATCTGTATTCAAGAGGGAATGCGGACAGCATCGACCTTGCGGCACTGCTCCCGAAAGACTGCGGGACCGTAACTTATGGAACGCCGGAAACGTCAGGGGATGTGACATACAGTACAGTTCCTGTTGTAAACGGTGGAAAATTATCCTACACATTGAACAATGGGAGCGAAAATGCTGGGGGAACCATAACTGTTACCGTGGCAACACGCAATTATACGGATATTACGATCACGGTAAAGGTGAAACTGACCGACCAGATCCCTGTCAGCCTGAAAGATGGCACGGCAGTGACCCTGGAGAACAATGTCCTCACCTATGGGGAGGCATTGTCAAAGCTGGTATTGAAAGGAGCGGAATTTGTCGGTGATGACGGGAAGACAGTGGAAGGTACCCTTACATGGAAAGATGCCGCAGCCACACCAAATGCGGGAACCACAAGCGCAGTATGGGTATTTACGCCAACTGATAAAGCATATGCCCCTGTGGAGGGGACGGCGGCAATCATAGTAAACAGGGCAGTCCCGGCAGTATCCGCAGCCCCGGCGGTGACAGGCAGGGTATATAACCCGTCTGCTGCCCTGCAGGACAGAGACTTGGAAGGAGGAACAGTGAATGTTCCCGGCACATGGAGCTGGCAGAAAGCGGGTATCATCCCAACCGTGAATAACAGCGGGTATCATGCAGTTTTTACACCAAAGGATACAACGAATTATGAGACTGTGACCAGGACGGTCACGGTAAACGTAACAAAGGCAGCACCTTATATTGCAGACCTGCCCAAAGCGGCGCAGATCACCTACGGGGACACCTTAAAGGATTCCGGGCTGTCTGGTGGAACTGTACAGTACAGCAGTTCGGATAACACAGCAGTCGCAGGCAGCTTTGCATGGAAAGATGGTTCCATAAAGCCCGCCAGCGGCAGCGCGGAGTACACTGTGGTGTTCACGCCTAACGACAGTGCAAATTACAGCAGTGTGGAAACGGAGGCTGGGCTGACCGTAAACAAGGCACAGAACGCCCCGAACATACCGGGCAGCGCCATGAGTGTCTCAAACAGCATTGAAAAAGTAGGCAGTGTGCCATTACCGGCAGGCTGGGAATGGCAGGCATCGGATAAAGATAAAGCGCTTGAAGTAGAGGTTACGGTTCGCGCCGTTGCGGTTTACACCGGAGCGGATAAGGGCAATTATGAGAATGAGACGGTGACGGTTGCCCTCACAAGATCGTCCTGTGACCATGTGGCAGGAGCTATTCTTTATACGGGGGAGGGCGAAAAAGCGCCCACCTGCACAGAGAATGGACTGGGACACAGGGAATGTACAAAATGCAGCGCTGTGGTGGAATCCGGCATTGTGGTGAAGGCGCTGGGACACACAGGCGGAACGGCGACCTGTTCCAAGAGAGCAGTCTGCGCCAGATGTAACCAGCCTTACGGCGGAACAGACAGCAACGTACACGGCAGCACAGAAGTCCGTGGATTTGTGGCGGCGGCCTGTACCGCAGGCGGCTACACGGGGGACACTTATTGCAAGGATTGTGGCGTAAAGGCTAGGACAGGAAATGCGACACCGGCATTGGGCCATGATTACAAGGGCAGCGTGGCAAGAGAACCGACCACAGGGAGCGAAGGCGAGAGAACCTACACCTGCACCCGCTGTGGAGACAACTATAAGGAGAGCATACCGAGACTGCCCTCCGAAAGCCACACGCACAGTTACAGCGTGGCGGAGACAAAAGCGGCATCCTGCACGGAGACAGGAATCAAGGTGTACAGCTGTTCCTGCGGCGACAGCTACACAGAAGGCATTCCGGCATCCGGTCACAGTTACCATTCACAGATGACAAAGGCGCCCACGGTTTCAGAGGAAGGCGTCATGACCTATACCTGCACCCGCTGTGGCCACAGCTACACAAGGCCGATTGCGAAGCTGCCGGGAGTTGATACAGCAAAACCGGACAGCAGCCAGCCAGAAGATACGGAGCAGGACAGCAGCCAGCCGAAAGATGATACGACAAAACCGGACAGTGACCAGCCGAGAGATGATACAACAAAACCGGACAGCGGCCAGCCCAAAAATATGGAGCCAGACAGCGACAATACGGAAGATACAAGGCCGGAGCCGGGCATCCCATTCATCAAAGGCGGGGACGGCAAGACCGGCTGGGATGTGATCCGTGCAGAGGAAGAAAAGACAGAGGACGGGAACATCATCAACGTGGACATGAACGGCTCTGCCGTGGTGCCGGGGGATATTTTTGACCGTATCAGGGGCAGGGACATCACGATTACCTTTGACATGGGTAACGGCATCACTTGGAGCGTGGACGGAAAGAGTGTTACCCCGGACGGGGCAGGCGATATTGACTTTTCTGTAACAATGGGAGGAAATGCAATTCCGGAGGAGCTTGTGAACAGTGTCGCAGGGGAGCGTTTTCATATCCAGCTAAGCCTTGCGCATGACGGCGATTTTGAATTTACGGCAGTGCTCTCCATGAATATCGGCATGGAAAACGCGGGACTTGCTGCAAGCCTCTATTATTACAACGAGAGCATCGGAGAGCTGGAATTTATTTCTTCCGGTGAAGTGGCAGAGGACGGAACAGTATTGCTTGCATTTACCCATGCGTCAGATTATGTGGTTGCGGTAAATGACAAGGCAGAGGACAGCGCGGATTCCGAAACGGAAAGCAGCGTTGGCACAGACAGGGATTCGTCCCCGGCCAAGACGGAAGATGCCGGAGCGCAGCTTCCAGACACAGACAGCCGCGCATTTCCGTGGAGTGCAGTGATAATCAGCATCCTGCTGGCTGCTGCCGGTATTGTATGCGTGATATTTGTTGTGAAGAAAAAGAGAGAGGATGCGTAAAAAAATCATGGATTAGCAAAGAAAAGAAAGGGTGGGAACTATAAGCATGGAAAAACCGCCGTTCAGGGTGTTTCCCCAAACGGCGGCCTATGTGTCATTTTCCAAACAGATCGCTGTGTGTCCCAGTACGGGCCAATGTCAGCACCAGGACATCATCATCAATGCGGTAGATTAGCAGCCAGTCCGGGAAGATATGGCACTCCCGGTGTCCCGCCCAGTTGCCGGACAGAGCATGATCTTTGTTCTTCTCCGAAAGAGACCCGCCCATTGCAAGGGTGGCGATGATATCTTCCAGCAGACTGATGTCCAGCCCGCGCTTCATTGCCAGCTTGTAATCTTTTTTAAACTGTGTCGTAGGCTTGATGGTATATTTTGCTTTTCTCACGCTTTTAAATCTGCAAACAGTTCGTCCAGATCGGTATAGCCTTTCACGGACGGGTCCTTTGCAATCCTTTCCGCTTCCATCATGGCAGCGACTGTCTCCCTGTTAGGCTGGTTTAAGGAAACCTCAAAGGGAATCCTGCCCTCACGGAGCGACTGGCGGACAAAGATATTGAACGCTGTGGAAAGGTTCATGCCGAGTTCCCCGAAAAGGGTATCGGCCTGTGCCTTCAAATCCGAATCCATGCGGATGCTGATGTTTGTGGTAGAGCCAGCCATATGATCATCTCCTTTCCTGCTAATGCTTATAGTATATGCCATCTGCACGAAAAAAACAACATTTTGCACGAAGAATTAACAGAGAATTTATTGGATAATTATCACAGCTTTTCAAATTTGTCAACTCCCAAATTTAAAAAAATGGATGACGTTCTTGCCAGAAAATTGACGTTCCTGCCAGAAGTCTTGTTTTTTCCT
>JAMPEH010000127.1 GCA_023665245.1 Muribaculaceae bacterium | reverse complement strand
ACTGCCTTATGGCAGTGCCACCTTCCCCACGTAGGGGGAAGGCTTAATTGCGGGCGAATTTGCACAACCCTCTTCCGTCGCCTACGGCGCCACCCTTCTCACACGCCGTAAGGAAAACGGCGTGTGAGAAGGGTACCTTGAAGAGGGGATAGAGGTTGATTTATCCTACCTCAATTCTACATTCTTAATTCTAAATTCTACATTAACAACAGGTTATCAATTATGGAAAACGTTGAAGAAAAATTTTTACGTTATGTGCAAATCGACACGCCGAGCGACGAGAGCAATTTCGACAATACGCCCTCGACAGAGTGCCAGAAAAACCTTGCCGCTCTGCTTTGCAAAGAGCTTAAAGCTATGGGGCTGAATGTGGAAGTCACCGAAAACGCGTACGTCTATTCGTGCATTCCCGCGAACTGCGAAACTAAGTTTTCAATCGGCTTTATCGCGCATATCGACACGGTGGATAAACCGAGCGGTTCGGGCGTCAAGCCCATGGTGCACAAAAGCTATTCGGGCGGGGATATATGCCTGTCAACGGGCAAAATCAGCCCTGAAAAGTTCCCCGTTTTGAATACTCTTGCGGGGCAGGATATAATCACGAGCGACGGCACGACGGTGCTCGGTGCGGACGACAAGGCGGGCGTTGCCGAGATTATGTCGCTTGCGGAATACCTCGTCTCGCACCCCGAAGTAAAGCACGGCAAGATAGGCATTGCGTTTACGCCCGACGAGGAAATAGGGCACGGGGCTAAGCTTTTCGACGTCGAAAAATTCGGGTGCGATTTTGCGTACACGGTCGACGGCGAGGAGCTGGGCGAGATAACCTACGAAACGTTTAACGGCGCGTGCTTCGATTTGAAGATTTCGGGCGTGAATATTCACCCCGGCGCGGCGAAGGGCAAGATGATAAACGCCGTCTGCGTTGCCAACGTGTTTATAAATGCTCTGCCCGCCGCCGAACGCCCCGAAACGACCGAGGGCAGAGAGGGATACTATTTTATCACGGAAATTGAGGGCGGAGTCGAAAACTGCACGGTGCACGGCATTATCCGCGACCACGACAGGCAAAAATTCGAGGAACGTAAGGCGTTCATATACGGTGCCGTGGACGCGCTGAATAAAAGGTACGGCGGGCGGGTAAAGCTTACCATGCGCGACCAATATTACAACTGTGCCGAGGTAATATTGCCGCATAAGCATTTAATCGAAAATGCCGTAAGCGCCATGCTGGCAGTTGGGGTTGCGCCTATCGTATGCCCGATACGCGGCGGTACGGACGGGTCGTCGCTGTCGTTTATGGGCTTGCCGTGCCCCAATATCTGCACGGGCGGGCACAACGCGCACGGGCTGAACGAGTTTGTTTCGGTGCAGCATATGCAAAAGGTGGTGGAGATTTTAAAGGGGATAGTCGCCGCCTACGCGAGGAGCTGAAATTTTCGCGGTCACGAAAACGCCGTTCGGGCTTTAAACCCTTTTAAACGCCTGCGTAAAAGGTTGATTTTTCGCCGCGCAAAGTATATAATATAAACCGCAACTGCCGATTCTGCATTACGCAATAATATATTCCTTAATTGCGCATTGCGGATTGCAAACGGGTGTCTGTAGCGCAATTGGATAGAGTGACAGCCTCCGACGCTGTAGGTTTCGGGTTCGATTCCCGACAGGCACACCAGTCAAAGCCTTGAATACAAGTCGTATTCAGGGCTTTTTCCGTATTTTTAAACCGTCTAAACACCTGTATATTCAGTAATGGGCGATTTTAAAATTTGGTGATAAAGGCTCTCAGCGCGATATAATCGCAATACTTGACAATTTAGGTAATGTTGTTGTAAAATATATCTACGACTGTTGGGGAAATCATGCAATCGTTGCTGAAAATGGCGACGATATAGAAGATGAAAATCATATCGGAAATTTAAATCCGTTCCGTTATAACAGCTATTATTATGATAGGGAAACAGGATTATATTATCTTAAATCACGTTATTATGACCCTGAAATTTGCAGATTCATTTCACGGGACAGTTTAGAGTATGCAAACTATGAGACAATAAATGGTCTAAATTTGTATGCTTATTGTAAAAACAATCCTGTTAATAACTGTGACCCTACGGGCAACTGGAGTTTAAAAAAGTTCTTTAAAAAAGTTGCTATGGTAGTGGCTGCCGTTGCAGTAGTTGTTGCTGTTGCTGCCGTAGTAGCAGTTACTGCTGGTGCGGCCGCTGGTGCTATTGCTGGAGCGGTTGGTGTTGGGGCTTCAATGGCTGCGACTATTGGTACAACAGTTGCTGTTACAACTGCTGTTGGAGGAATTGTTGTTGGCTGTGGAGAGATCGCTAATCAAGCAATGGAAAAGGGAGCCGAAAATATAAATTTAGGTTCCGTTGCGGTTTCTACTTTGGGCGGTTCTTTAGATAGCGCAATGATTGCTGGTTCAATGTTTGCTGGTCCTGTTGGCAAAGCCGTTCTTGGGGCTGGTCGTGTCGTATCATCAGCAGCAACAACAGCATTATATGGGTTATCTGAAGGTTATGATGCAAAAACTATTGGTATAAACGTTGGCGTTAATGCTGGACTTACTTTATTAGCAAGTGCTATTCCATTTCTACCTTCTAAAGGTGATTTATATACTAAAATTTTATTTAAGCCATTAATAACAGGTTTAATAAAAGGTGGAGTTCAGCTTGGTAAATTATTTATAAAGTATCCTGAGTTTTTCAACTAATTAGTAAGGAGTAACTTATGTTATATATACTTGAATGCATGGCATTAGGTATTCTATGTATGTATGGTGGTACTGATAGAATAATGAGTACAACTGGAGAACAACCCACTTGGAAAGAAGTAGGTGTTTGTCTATTAAGTTGGATTATCGTCTTTTTGGTTATTCTATTTATTGTGGGCCTAATAAAGTATATATTAAGTAAAAAGAAAAAATTAGATGATAGGAATGATTTTGTGTTGGGAGTCTTGTATATATTGGAGTGTATGGCATTAGGTATTCTATGTATGCATGGCGGTACCGACAGAAAGATGTATACTACAGGAAATAGAGCAACAGGTAAAGAAGTTGTTTACTGTTTAGTTGGTTGGCTTTTTGTAGTTTTGATAATTATATCTATAAGTCTAATATTGTTCTGTTAAATAAAATTGAAATTAATTGCAAAAGAAATATGTGATGGTAATTTTACCATCACATATTTCTTTATAAATAAAGCTCTTACATAACATAAAAATAGCTCAGAATCCGTAAGGACTCCAGGTTTTCATTTTATCGTAAGTATTTTAAAATCAGTTCTTCGCGCTTTTTATGGGCGTTTTCAAGATGGTTAAAGTAATGTCCCCAGCGCCAATGGTAAGTATTGTCGGGTTGTTCGTAAATATCGTGAGCTACTACATATGGGCAATAGGTATCTCGTTTTAATATTGCTACGTTGCAGTTCATTTTTTCTGATAAGTACAGTACGGTATATTTAATTTCGCCATTTTGAATTATGTCGTTTGGTTCTAAATAAAGTTTCATTGTAAACTCCTTTTATTTGTGATTTAGATATTTATAAAAACGGTGATATTGGAATATAAACGCTGGTGTTTTCCAAATACTCCAAAGCTCATTGGTAAGAGTATTTTGGTGTTTAACGATTGCAGGAACACCGGCAAGCGCTAATTGCAAATAGGTCATATGAACGCAACGAATATCTATATCGGCGCACTCCACGAAACAGTCCATAGCGTAATTTACGCCGTAATCGTTTTTGAGAACGTCAATTGCCGCAATAGCCATGCCACCGCCACCGCAACACGGGTCGCATATTGAAATAATTTTGCCTTGCTTATCTCGCTGCCACCGAAAGATAAAAAATTCGGAAGATTTTATTGATAAAAAAATATAACCAAGTTATTGACTTTTCTTCCTAATAGGCATATAATAATATTGTAAAAATAGATTCGGGCTGGGTTGAAATTCCCAAGGTCCACCGGGGCGGGGGTATTCCTCGCCAATTTTTTTACTTATGCCAAAGTATTTAAGTATATTTATCGACGAGTCAGGTGACTTCGGAAAATTTGATAAGGCTTGTCCGTATTATTTAGTAACTATGCTGTTTCACAATCAAACGGAAAATATTGCCGCAGAAATCGTGAAGCTGGATAACAGTTTAACTATGCAAGGTTATGAGAAGCATTGTTTACATACAGGACCGCTGATAAGGAAAGAAGAGGTCTATAAGTTTTTAACCATTGACGAGCGGAAGCATATTTTAAACAGCTTTATGGCTTTTGCCGCAAAAATTGATTTTTCTTATAAAATGTTTGTCGTTGAAAAGAAGGAAAACGAAAATCAGTTTAAGCTTATAGCCGCATTGTCGGCGCAAATAAAAGCCTTTTTAGAAAATAAGTTTGAATTCCTTAATAGCTTTGATAAAATCATCATTTACTACGATAACGGACAAAAGCAGCTTACAAGCATTTTGGCTGCGCTCTTTGCCGATAAGAATATAGAATTTCGGCAGAACGTAAGACCTACCTATTACAGACTTTTCCAAATAGCAGATTTATTGACTACGTTTGAGCCTATAAATTTGAAGAGAGAAAGGGCACTAAACAGTAAATCGGAGCAACAATTTTTCGGCTCAATGCGTGATTTTTATAGGAATTATTACAAGCGTTTAAACAAAAAATATATTAGATAAACCACAGGCGTTGTTTTCATACACCCTGATTTTATACACTACTTAATATTATCTTCTGTTCTTGTCGCCCCACTCGCACATGCCGTCCAAAAGCGGCATTAAAGACTTCCCGCGCTCGGACAGGCTGTATTCCACTTTCGGCGGTATCTGCGGGTATTCCTTGCGGATAATCAAGCCGTCGTTTTCCAACTCTTTTAAAGACAAGCTCAAAGTCTTATATGAAATTCCCTTTATATACCGTTGCAGTTCGTTGTAACGGACGACCTTAAATTCCATTAGCGTATATAAAATCGTCATTTTGTATTTGCCGCTTATCAGCGACAGCGTGTAGCTGAACCCCGTATCGCACAGTCTTTCGGTTGCAATACACCGCTTTTTCTCTTCCATAACAGCCCTCTTTACACTCTACTTTTTGTAAGTACCGAACAAAAATGTGCGTACTTGACAAATAAATAATACCATTTTAAAGTATATATGTAAAGTAAATTTTTTATAAAAAGGAGTTTTATTATGAGAGACGAAATCAAAGAGTATCAGGCGGTTGAAGAGGCGGCGCAAAAGTTCGTGAAGAGCGTTGCCGAGGGTAACAGCAAGTACGCAAAGGAACTGTTTATTGACGAGGCTGTCCTGTTCGGCTATCTTGACGGCAAATTAGAGCACGGCTCCATCGAGCAGTTCTATCACAACGTAGATACCGTTTCCGGCGGCGAAAATTTTAAGGCGAGAGTAGACGTTGTTGCCGTGGAAGAGACGCTTGCGGTCGTGCGCGTTTTGGAAGAGGGCTGGGGCGGAAGGATAGACTTTACCGACTATCTGTTGCTTTTGAAAATGAACGGCGAGTGGAAATGCGTTGCAAAGGCTTATAATCAAAATTCGGATACAATACAAAAATAATTTTCGGGAGATAAACTTAATTTATGTTTAACCCCCCGACGCGGATTGCGGCGGGGGGGCTTAGTATTTTCAATGGTGATTACGTATATGTAAATTACTCCTTTTGCGGCGGCTTTACAAAATGTTTACGCCTTTTTGCGGCGGAAAAGCTTTTCGAGCTTAGCCGTAAATTTGCCGTTGAATACCACAAATTTATCCCAGAAAAACTCGGTTACAAAGTTAATTAAAAGCAGTATAACCGTAACTAACATACCGAAAGCGTCGCCCCAAATTCCCACGAGATATTCGCCGAGTATCGCAAAGGGCACGACGATTAAAAGGTTATATATGACCACCAACACCATGGCAATGGGCACGTTGTTAGCCGCTTTGAACGTGAATTTGCGGTTGAACGTAAAGTTCCAGATAACCGATGCGGTGAGCGCAATGGGGTAAGCCTGCCAGTAGGTCAAAGCGTGCGTCCAGTCAAACAGAGTGGACTGCAATAAAAACTGTATAATTCCCGCAGAAAGAGAAAATGCCGTAAACTTTAATAGTTGAAAAAACTGCTGTTTTTTCGTGAGCTTTACGGGCTCGCTTTCCGTTTCGGGCGCCGCCGTTCGGGGCGTGACTTGCGTTTGGTTTTCCTCGGCGGACGCTGTTTCGGGCTCCGCAGCCGTCAATTCTTCTTTTTCCATAGGCATATATTATCACTCCGAAATAAAGTAATCAAGCAATTTTATGCGGTTGTAATAAATTATTATGACAACGCGGGGCAAAAAGTCGCTTGACAAGGTAGCATAAATGTGTTAAAATGCATATATAAATTTATAGGATAGCACCGCGCAACCTACTTTGGCGGGGAACGGAGGAGATTATGGCTGACAAAAAAGAGGCAGAGAGCAAAGCTACAAAAATTTATCACATTTCCAAGAGAAAGGACGATAACAAATGGCAGGTAAAGGCACAGGGCGCGGATAAGGCGTTGAAGCTGTTTTTGACGCAGGCGGAAGCCATTGCTTTTGCAAAGAAAACGGCAGGCAATCAGGAAGCCAAGATTATGATACATAAGGAAGACGGTTCTTTCCGCCGCCTTACATATTAAGTTTACTAAAGTTAAAGGGTGCCCGCGCGGCAATTTTGCCGCGCGGGCTTTTTCTGTTTTTTTGCTTGAAAGCGGGGCTTTGGGAATTCAGAATTAAGAATGCAGAATTAAGAATGCAATACGACCTTAATATAGGCTTCCCCTTGGTGGGGAAGCTCCCGCTTGCGGGTGA
>JAMPEH010000126.1 GCA_023665245.1 Muribaculaceae bacterium | reverse complement strand
ATCCATTTCTTTTGTTTGGCCTTGAATCTTTCGGCCTTTGGTATTTCTCTATCCACAGTGCAGGAATGTTGAATTTTGAATGTTGAATTGGCAGCCTATGTGAGGGGTGCCAGATGAATCTTGGCAATCTGTGTGCCAAAAGTGTAAGTATTTAAGTATTAATGATATTTATCTTTGGAGTTTTGTCCGAAAACGGACAAAATGTACGAATGAGTCATTTCGGTTGTATGAGATGGGGCCTAAAAAAGGTTCCGAATCGGGATGCGATTCGGAACCTTGGATAGAATTTAGAAATATTAGAAATAAGGGTGATTATTTCTTGTTGAGTTTGTCGAGCAGATGGCGGACTGAGCCCTCGAGCTGTGCGTCACGTCCGGACTGCACTTCAGCCGGGGCATTGTAGATGACCACGTCGGGGTTCAGCTGCTGGTTTTCCAAAGGTTTGCCATCTACCGAGAGGTTGGTCACCTGCGGAATACCGAAAACGAGGCTCGGGTCAATCTGGGTTTCCCACCATACGGCGGTCATCGTGCCGGGAATCGGGGCACCAACCACCTCGCCGATGCCGAGAGTCTGATACACGTAGGGTGTGCCGGAGGCATCGCTGTAGTTGCATTCATTGACGAGCATCACCGACGGTTTGTTCCACTGTGCCCATGGTTCGCTGCCTATGTAGCGGCCTCGTGGAGCATACTGTGCATATTCCTTGCCGTTGAGAAGGATGGCAAGGTCGTTGTGGAGCCAACCGCCGCCATTGTAGCGGGTATCCACTATCACAGCATCGCAGTTGCGATACTTGCCGAGGATGCGGTCGTAGGCATTCTGATAGCTTGCGGTGTTCATACCCTTCACATGGATATAACCGATTTTTCCATCGGAAAGGCTGTCCACCAGCGCTTCGTTGTGTTCCACCCAGCGGTCATAGCTGAGTTCGGAAAGAGTGCCCGGAGACACCGGACGCACGGAGATGTCACGTGTCTTGCCGTCGTTGCCTTTCACTGAAAGACGAACCTTCTTGCCCGATTTGCCATCGAGAATCGGGTTGATGTCCTGACGCGGCGCGATTGTCTCGCCATCTATTGCAAGAATGATTTCACCCGGTTTCACAGAGGCTGACTTGGTGGAAAGCGGACCGCGTGCTATCACCTCTGCCACCTTCAATCCCTCACCATCGTAAGACTCGTCGAAGTAAGCGCCGAGAGATGCAGTGTTCATATCCGGGCCGTTGCCGTAGGCACGTCCTCCGGTGTGGGAAGCGTTGAGTTCGCCGAGGATCTCGCTGAGGAGTTCGGCAAAGTCGCGGTTGTTGGAGATATAGGGGAGGAACTTGCGGTAGTGGTCGCCATAATATTGCCAATCCACTCCGTGGAGGTTCTCATCGTAGAACTTGTCGTTGACCTGGCGCAGCATGTGGTTGTAGATATATTCGCGTTCCTTGGAAGGGTGGCGGTCATAGAGAGCCTCATATTCCACATCCTCCATCTTTTCGCTTGAAAGCGACATCTTCTTGATGCCACCGTTGCTCCAGAGGAAGAGGTTTTCTCCCTTTGCATCTGGCTCCATGCCATAGATGCCGGGAGCCACCACCGAGACATCTCCTTTCTTGAGGTCACGGCTGTAGAGATTTCTCTTTCCTTCGGTGCTTGAGGCAGTATAGTAAAGTTTGTCGCCCTTCGGGGTGAGGAAATAATCGCCGATGAGTGCGGAGTTGCCGGTCAGGCGGCGAGTGCGGTAGCGGCGGTTGGCAAGGTCAGGCACGAACTTGTCTTTCTTCTCCTTGTCGGCATTCTCCTTTTTGTCTTTCTTATCCTTTTTCTTGTCCTTCTTACCTTTTTTGTCATCCTTGCCATCGGAATCATCATCCTTGTCCTTGTCGGCCTTTTCCTTGAGGTCGGCCTCCTCCTCGGTCATATTGAAGTTGTCCCAGGCCTCGCCGTCGAGAGCCATGAGTATGATGTCGCTCTGGTTGCCCCAGCTTCCGGTGTTTTTCATGCCATACTTGGCCGACTCGAAGGCGATAGCCTTTCCGTCGAGCACCCACTGGGGATTACCGTCGCTGAAACCGCTTTCAGTCAGGTCCACAACCTCAGAGCCATCGGCTTTGACGAGAGCCACATCAATGTTGTTCCAGCCTCCGATGCCAATATAGCTTGTCAGCAGCCATTCGCTGTCGGGACTCCACGTGAATTCTATGTCGCCGTCGGAGTAAGAGTAGTTGTATTTGCCGTCGAGGGCTGTTACCACTTTCTTGGTGGCAAGATCGATGACGCGGATGTCGCCACGGTTTTCGAGAAATGCCACCTTCTTGCCGTCGGGGCTGATGGTGGGCTGCATGGCGCTTGTGGCGCATTTGTAGAGAGGTTCCTCCACGATTTCAGTGGCATAGGCAAACTGATCCTTATCTTTGTCTTTGATGGAGGCTTTGAAGAGTTGCCAGTATCCTTCGCGGTCGCTGTCGTAGACCATGAATTTCCCATCGGGAGAAATGCTCACGGTGCGTTCCTGATCCGGGGTGTCGGTGATTCGTTTTGTGGTCTTGTATTTGGCATCGGTCACGTAGACATCGCCTCTGACCACGAGGGCCACCTCGTTGCCTTTCGGGGCGGCATAGAATGCTGATGCACCGCCGGTGATGTAGCGTTTCACGAGGTCCGGGTCATAATCGTCGGCTATAATCTCCACGTTCACTTTCTGGGGTTGACCACCTTCTTTGAGAGTGTAGAGTTCTCCATCCCAGCTGAAAGCCATCAGGCCGGAGTCAGACACCGACAGGTTTCTGACGGGATGCTTCTCAAATTTGGTAAGTTGGTTTTTGCCGCCGTTAAGATTTCCGGCATAGACATTGATGGTGCCGTCTTCCTCCGAGAGGAAATAGAAAGAATCCTTGGCGGGAGCCCAGACTGCGTTTCGGTCATGGCCGTTGAAAGTGGTGAGTTGGCGGAAATCTCCGTTGTCGTAGAGCCAGATGTCGTTGGTGCCGCTGCTGCGCTCATGCTTGCGGAAGGTGTCTTCATATCCTTTCTTGTCTGTGAAGATGATTTTGCCATCCTTGCCTGCCGATGAGAAAAGCATCGGCATGGAGAGGAACTGCACGGGGCGGGTTCCCGGCTTGTTTATATTTAATGAATATGTCTGCGGCAGAATCGGGGCTTGCGCCGAAGTGCGTCCCGGCATCTCATTGGCGGAGAAGAGGAGAGTGGAGTCGTTGAGAAAAGCGAGGGGCATTTCAGCCACGCTTGAGGTTGTGAGCCGGGTCACCTTGCCACCGTTGGCGTTCATGATGAAGATGTCGTCGCTTCCCTCGCGGTCGCTTCTGAAGGCTATCTTTTTGCCGTCGGGAGTCCAGATTGGTTTGGAATCGTAGGCCTCGTTGGAGGTCAGTTGCCGGGCCTCGCCACCGGCTACGGGCACTGAGAAGATATCACCTTTATAGGTGAAGGCTATGGTCTTTCCGTCGGGTGATATCCCGGCATCGCGTAGCCAGAGAGGGGAGTCGGCCAGGGCGTTTGCCGCGGCAAGGCAAGCGGCTGCCAGTAAAAGTTGTTTTTGCATAATATGTTGTTTTTATATGGTTCTCTTTTGATTGTTAGACTATAAGTATGTGGTCACTTTAATTTTAAAGCTTAAGATTTTCCTTTTTTATTTTATTCGGGATATTTTCGGTGTCTTTGCCATTCTTCTTCAATCACATAGTCCACTATGCTCTATCATCAGAATGCCAAATCCACTCGAAACTATCCTCGAATAAAATTAAAAATTAAAGTGACCACATACTTATCTCACAAAATTAATCAAATTTTTCGTGTAAACCAAATTTATTCAAATTAACGGAAAGAATTTGGCTGTTTGCGATTTTTTTTGTAATTTTGCACCATATTTGTAGGGGTCCTTTTGTAGGCGACCGAATCAGTCGCTGATAAAAGGGACTCAACTTTTTTAACCTTTAAATGAAATTATTCACCAATCGCGAACTTAATTTGAGGTTTGTTGTTTATTAAATTACAATGGTTTTATCAGACCGTAGACTATGTCTTACGAATAAACTAAACTTATAAACTATAAACTAATAAACCTTAGGTTGAGCATAGCGATACCTAATTATATCATCATTATATCATCACCATGGCAACTTATCTCACCAAAGAAGGATATGACAAGAAGATGGCCGAACTTGCTGAACTCGAAGCACAGCGTCCCGCCATCAAAAACGCAATAGCTGAGGCACGCGACAAAGGCGACCTTTCGGAAAATGCTGAATATGATGCAGCCAAAGAAGCCCAGGGCATGCTTGAAATGAAAATAGCCAAGATCAAGGAGCTCATTGCCAACGCACGTATAATCGACGACAGCAAACTCAACACCGATGAAGTGGGGCTACTCAATAAAGTGACCATCAAGAATGTGAAAAACGGCATGCAGATGACCTATACCATTGTCACTGAGAATGAGGCAAACCTACGCGAGTTTAAGCTCGCCTCCTCCACACCCATTGCAAAAGCCCTTATGGGTCACAAGGTGGGCGATATCGTGAAAGTGAATGCTCCCGCTGGAGTTCTTGATTTCGAAGTAATCAAAATCGAACTCTGATCATGACAATCTTCTCTAAAATAGTGGCTGGGGAAATACCCTCCTACAAAGTGGCGGAAGATGACCGCTACTATGCATTTCTCGACATCAATCCCCTTCAGTGGGGCCACACCCTGGTAATCCCCAAGCAGGAGGTGGATTATATCTTCGACCTTGACGACGACACTCTCGCCGGACTCCAGGTGTTTGCAAAGAGAGTGGCCAAGGCCATTCAGAAAGCCATCTCCTGCCGCAAGGTAGGCCAGGCAGTGCTCGGCCTTGAGGTGCCTCACGCCCACATCCACCTTGTGCCACTTCAGACCGAGGGCGACATGGATTTCCGCAAGAAGATCTCCAATCCCGATCCGGAGAAGATGAAGGAGGTAGCAGCCAAAATCGCCGCCAACTTCTAAACTCCTCTCAATTGGCTTCGCCCAAGCCGAAGCAAGTCTCAATTAAAAAATAGTGCCCATGTGTGCGAAAACGGATTTTTTTTTGCACACATGGGTTAACTCTTGTGCAACTTTTTCGTTATTATATATAAGGGGATTCCCTTTTTTCTCTCTCCCTCAACCTCGTCTTAAGACCGCCTTACCTAATCTAAACCTGAATGGAAATACTGAATTTTATCAAGATATACGAGAAAAGTTTTGCAAAGAACTGGGATCTGCCGGTGTTGACAGATTACACAAAAAACGTAACAGTCACCTACGGACAGTTTGCCCAGTCGATTGCCCTCGCCCATACCTTTTATGAGTCGATCGGAATAAAGCCGGGCGACAAGATTGCGGTCTGCGGCAAAGACTCCACCGACTGGGTGAGATCCTATATGGGTATCGTCACTTACGGTGCGGTTGTGGTGCCGATATTGCCGGATTTCAATCCCATCGACATAACCCATATCCTCAATCATTCGGGTGCCACAATTCTCATAGTGCAGGAATCAATATGGGAACATATAGACCCGGAGACCCTCGTCAAGGTGAAAGCCGTATTCTCTCTCAATTCCCACGAAGTGCTTTATGAGGCCGAGGGACAGGAAATCCGCCGAATGGCGCGTCTATCCAAAAGAAAATTCGAAAAGAAATATCCCAATGGCTTCGGGCCGGCCGACATCAAATATGCCGACCGCGACAATGAGGAAGTGGCGGAAATCAACTATACATCCGGCACCACAGGATTTTCAAAAGGCGTGATGCTCACCGGCCGCAACCTTGCCGGAAACGTATGCTTCGGCATCCACAGCAAGCTGCATTACCGCAAGAGCCGTGCACTCAGTTTCCTGCCTCTTGCCCATGCCTACGCCTGCGCCTTCGACATGCTGACACCCCTTGCAGTGGGTAGCCACGTGACGATTCTCGACAAGACTCCCTCGCCGCGTATCCTGCTGAAGGCTCTTGGCGAAGTGAAGCCAAATCTTATCATCTGCGTGCCTCTTATCCTTGAGAAAATCTACAAGCAGCAGATCCTTCCGATGATTTCAAAGGGAGCCATCAAGTGGACGCTATCCATTCCAATCATCGACAGCATCATATACTCCAAAATACGCAAAAAACTTATCTCGGCGTTCGGCGGAGAGTTCTATGAGGTCATTGTGGGTGGCGCTGCCCTTAACCATGAGGTGGAGGAATTCTTGCATAAGATTAAGTTCCCATTCACCGTAGGATATGGCATGACCGAATGCGGGCCGCTGATCTCATATACCGATTGGCATGACTTCCAGCCAGGAAGCACGGGCCGGACACTCCCCATAATGGAATCAATAATCATGAGCGAGGACCCGGAGAGAATCCCCGGAGAGGTATGCGTGAAGGGAGTCAACGTGATGAAGGGTTATTACCGAAATCCGGAGGCCACAAATGCAGTTCTCGACAAGGATGGCTGGCTGAAGACGGGCGACATGGGCACCCGCACTCCCGACGGCACTCTCTTCCTGCGGGGCAGAAACAAGACCATGCTTCTCTCGGCAAACGGACAGAACATATATCCAGAGGAGATTGAGGCCAAACTCAACAACATGACCTTCGTGGCAGAGTCGCTGGTAGTGGAAAGAGAAGGAAAACTGGTAGCCCTTGTCTACCCCGATTATCCTGCTCTTGACAAACTCGGGCTTGCAAGCACGGATCTGACGGGTAAACTGGAGGACATCCGCAAGGAGCTCAACAAACTTGTGGCTCCCTACGAGCGGATATCCAAGATTCAGCTCATCCCCAACGAATTTGAGAAGACCCCCAAACGCTCCATCAAGCGCTTCCTTTATTCATGAATTAAAAAAATCGCAATTCCCGAAGAATTGCGATTTTTTTAATCCAGATTATTAGATTATTCACTATTCATTATTCACTATTCACTATATTAGTC
>JAMPEH010000125.1 GCA_023665245.1 Muribaculaceae bacterium | reverse complement strand
AACCTTCGCCGCTGCCACTTCCTCCACCCCAAAAACGCAAACTTGCTATAAACAAGACAAGAAGGAATACTTCGTGGATGTACGCTTTACACAAGAGCTAACAGGCGCGTGGCCGAAAGAAACGATAAAACAAACAGGAACAGTGACCACAGATGGACCGGCCCAAGATGTTGGGGTAATCCTAACAGGGCTTTACAGAGAGTGGGAGGATCCTTATTATCACGATGATACAATGTATTGGATATTTAATAATCACCAAACATCCACAAGAGACTTTGCGAATGCATATTGTAAAGATGATGGATCTATTGATTGTATCAGGATAGATATGATAACATTATTTGTTGATAATGATGAAGTTAACCTTGGCGATACGATTTCAGATGCAGATGGGTTGCTCTTGAAATCATTGAGCACTAACCAAGTCGTTACAGCCAATGGTGATACATATACGTTCCGCTTCACAAGCGCATGTCCAAGTGGATATTATGAAACTGCTGCGGCTTGTAAAGCTGCCAAAGGTATTGATTGTATTCAAGATGACGCTAATCACTGCTGGAAATCTCCAAATGATAAGTACTTCTATATGCAATACACTGGAACGACATATAATTATGACCCAGGTGCATCACAAAATTGTTCTTATTGTAGATCTAATAGCTCTTCTTATCAAGAAGTTAGCATATACAAAAATAGAGCTGATATAGGCAAAAACGTTAGCGGTGATTATATGACTTCCGGTAAAACAAAAGTAACAGTAAAGAATACTCTAAACAGCAAGCAAGAGGTCAAAGGTGTTGTTAAAGGCTTGCTTTGCTATACACCGGAAATCACATGCAAAGCATCTGGCTCAACTAATATGTGCCAATCAAGAAAACCGTTGTCTCATATTGCTCTGAAAACAAGTGGTGTAACATATAATTTGTGTCATGGAGATGGTACGACAAATAACACATTTGCTGATATATCAAATTGTGCTAAATACAGTGCAAATGATACAACTGGTAATCCGTGCTGGGAGTTTGACTTTAAAGATGGTGCTACTTACACTTACGATATCGTTGATAAGACTATGATGACGTGTCCTTCCGGGTACTTTGGTTCAAAATCCACCTGTGAGAGCAGTGGAGATGGACTTATCATAGATAATGATTTGGTTGAGCATTGGAATCTTGTAACTAATCAATATAAATATAAAACCTCAACAACGAAAGAAATTATACCTGTTTGCAAATCAGAGAATAGTTGTTATTATCCTGAGTATGCGGCACTTGAACTTGAAATAACCATTTACAATAATAGCGATTCAGTAATGAAAGGTGTACAAATGGAACTAGTACGCATAGAAAATGGAAGTGAAGAAACTTTTTATTATCAAATGAATAATGATATGCCGGATATTGAACGTGGTGCGATAGATGTTCCGTATGTTTCCGCAAACAGCAGTTTTAAAAGAAAATTAGTTGTCCAAGCTCCTCCGAAAGGTACGACCTATAAATACAAATTAAAAGCAAGAAATAGAAATACAAGTTCTACATGGAGTGTTGACCAGACTACTATTGATTATACTACTCGCTCAGATTCTCTGAGTATAGATTTATGGTCATAGCTCGGTCGTTTTGTCGTAATACTGAGCAATAAAACAAAGATAATAACCATATTATCATTTATAGCCGCAAGATACCATTTGCGGCTATTATATATTTTTATAAATACGAAATAAAAAAAATATGACTGAGCAACAACAATAAATTTAAAATAAAAAAACCGCCTTTTTGGATGCGTTCAAAGAAAAGGCGGCCTTCGGATGTTTGGCTATATAGAAAGTGAAATTGTTAACCAAAAGCTCAAACACCAGAAGAGGGGAAATAAGCCACTGTGATTTTTTGAAGGAGGGAGACTGATATTTGAATGAGTGGCTTATTAAATGGAAATAAACCGATTTTATGGGAGGAAACAAGGATGAGAATCGGTTTATTTTATGGGGTACTCCGGAATGCCAATGGTCGTAATTAGGAGAATTGAGTACCCGAAAAGTCTATGTAAGTAATTCTTTTATTTTCTTATGGACTTAAAATATACAAAATATGCAGCATTGTCAAGTAAAAAATGACATAAAATAAAATTTTGTCAATATTTTTTGATATATTAAGTATAATCAAATGGTTATATTATTAATTATATCATGAAATTCGTATTTTTAGGCTTATATAGTAGAAAAAGGAGATAAAAATGGATGAAAAAAGAGTAGTTATTCTTATAGTATTTGTATTTGCAGTAATTATTTCATTAGTTATGTAGAAAAAACGCCGTCGGAAATCCGGCGGCGTTTTGATAGTGTGTAAAGACGATTACTTGTTCTGATAGACGGTATCAACTGTGGCGATATAGAAGTCACGCTCTAAGTAGCGAACTTTGCACTCGTGCTTGAACACACGAGCAGGCCCTTCTGCAATCTGAGCAGACTCTTCGGTGAAGGAGTAGCTGCGCTCAGGTTGCTTATCAGCAAAGTCTACAACAGTATCGGTATCTTTAAAGTAATAGAACAAATCATAATGACCGGTGTCAAGTATATATCTTCTTATACCATAATCCACTTCATCATAATCTTCGTACATTAAAGAAACAATGCGGTTGTGCACTGCCCATCTAACATACCAGCCTTCTTCATGGTTATCCTCGCCAAAAGCTTGCTCTGAATACTCTTTACGATATAGTGACCGATATTCTTCTCCAAATGGTTCGTAAAAACCGTCCGCATAAACACGATGACTCAGCTTATTAAGGTTAGGAACACCTGTTTTAGTCGTATATATTGCTGTAACATCATCATAAAAATTTGTTTCGCGGTTATTAAGAAAACTCAAACATTCTCCATCGGAAAGAGGAATTTCTAAGTATCCACTACGCCCATAAGGATTTGAGCTAGCACCAGTAAGCGTAAACATATAATTCGCACTCTGATACTTCTCTGTCTCTCGTTTACCATTGGAATAGACGATCTCGCGTGTAATAGTCACATTCGCACGCAAAGCAAGGTTGTCATGCGCTTCAAGCCACTCGTAACCTTTGGTATAAACCACATCAACGATAGAAACCTCTACTGCGCCAATGTATTTAACCACATACTCAATGTCAAAACTTTGCGGAAAATCGCCGGCAAAACCGTCAGCCGTTGCTGTCTGGGCAAAAGTAGCGGTAATTTCATACGCAGCGATATTTTTTTCAGATGTCGCTGTGTTGGCTCCGTCAACTTCTTTCATTGAAACATTTTTCAGTTTCGCCGGAGAAAGTTTGTAGTACGGCATCACCACATTTTTGTCATTAAGTGTCTGGCCAAGTTCGTAGCTCCAATCAACACTCACTTGCTTATCACCAACAGTAAAGATTTGCTTGGCAGAGGTATTTTCACCAACATTGTCAGCTGTTTCCGCTAGCTTTCGCAAATCTTCAACAGAAGTAGCCCAAACCGTATCCTGCGGCGTCGTAACGATAATTTTTGCTTTCGGCTCGCAGGTAAACTTATTGGTATACTCGTCAGTGTAGACAGACGTTTGCACCATCCAGATTTCCATCGGATTGCGCCCCTCCTGTACAAAAGGTGAAGAACTGCTGTTCGTACCGCTTTTAACGTCCCATATGTAAGACAAATCAGACTTGGGGTCTTCTAGCGTCGTTGTTGTTTCCACAACACCGACATAGTTAACCGAGAATTCCACTGTTTGAGTACTGTTTTCCTTAGAGTGAACACTTTCAAGCGTCAAATTAAGGCGAACATTAACTTCATACATTGTAGAATCGGTAATTGTCTGTGCACGAGACATTGCAAGCGGACGAACTGTTACAGCTGAAACAACCGCAGCAGCACGTCCTTGTGGGGTTTCTTCTGTTGCATTCGCATTGCCAAGCTTGGCTTGATTAACTTTGATGTACGGCATTTCAATCTTTTCGTTAACCGAGTTGGTTATCGTAAAGACCTCATGCATGAGATCAAAGGCGATTTCCTGCCCGCCAACATTAAACTTTTGCAGTGTTTTGTGGTTGACAGGATTAGTTCCGGAAGTTGAGCTTTTGACGTCCGAACCGTCTTTTACACTTGTTAAACTTGTTAGATCTTTTGCATATACCGTATCCAGCTGAGCCGAAAGCGAAATTGTCGCTAATGGTTCACAGGTGTATACCTTGCCGGTCGGGTCGGTGTAACTGCTTTTCTGGCTGACAGCCATATTGAGCGCTTCACCGGAGGTTACAATGACAGGGGATGAGGCTGTGCCTGAACCGCTGCCACCGGGGAGTTCTACATTGAACGATACCTCACCGTTTTTAGGTTCGTCCGGTGTCGGTGTTGGTGCAGGTTCGTCTTCACTGCACGCAAAACACAAACACACCATCATAGCGGCCATGCATATCTGCATCGCGCGCCAAAAGAGAGATTTGCTTTTCATAAAAAAAAATTTAAGGGTTTATTTTAAAGTTTATTTCTCGTTTTTTATGTCATGAAAAACCGTAAAGGCTAAAATTATGAAAAGATAAAACAATTTTCAATTATATAAATCATAATTTTTCACGACAAAATAAATATTAAATCAAAGCAATGGTATTCTTTTTTCTTAATTAGTCAAGAAATATTATTTTTTTGTCAAAAATGTTTTAAAGATATAGCCGCAGATGATATCTTGCGGCTATTATGGTGAGTAGAGACATTACTATCTCATGGCCAGTATTCCTCTCCAACAAGTGTTCGGTCCTCTAATCTGGCCTGCCAACGATAATCATCAATATCGTAAAAACAACTAGCTCCATTAAAGGTTTCCTCGCCTTGCATTAATAGCATCTTTGTTTTGATAGAGGTTGTTCCTTTTTTGATGACCAAGACAGTATCATAACTATCTAGCTTGTAGTCATCAAATCCGCTTCCAGGACGATCATTTTCATTGGCTGCATAACATTGTCCTTTTTTCATGGAGTAATCCATAGTGAAATTAATTTTTGTATCTGCTGTAACTGCTGAGCTTGCAGTACAAGTGATATACATCATTCTTCCATAATCTTCAATACTATCTATACATTTAATTGTTAGCGCGGCATCCTCCTGAACTCTGAGTTTAAAGACGCCAACTCCTAGAACATAACTTTCTGGATAACGTTCACTAAGAGATACGTTATTTCCACCAGCTGTAAACCCATATGTTGCAGATTCTCTGAAATTAGATAAATTATATGAACTTGACGTGTTTGCAACCTTCTGTTTTTCAGACTGTCCTGTTACGCCACAAGTTATCTCTGATTTTAGACCAGGCATCAATTGAGTATTGTAACCCGAAGCAGTAATGGTCAAAGGAATAGAAGCATTAAAATAACCTACTTTGCATCCAGCCATAATTTGGGCATTGCTAGTACTGTAATACATATCTAAATAATAAATATCGTCTTTCCAACAAGTATAGCCAGTTGGTTGATATGTATAACCATGAACTCCGTAACGCTTATCGTGATACCCATCTTTACACCCTGTTACTTTATAACAGCCATTAGATTCAGTATAGTTAAAGTAAGTACTATTAGGTTTATCTTTATAATAACCATCTGGGCAGGTTAATTTTTGACAATAGAAGTCGCCGCAATAGACATCATCATCTTTTGTAGACTGTGATATTTTTTTATATCCCGAAGCACAACCGGTAGCTTTGTAACATGTTTTGCCGGCAACGTTAGTTGAAGTAACACCTGTGCACTGACTTGCAATTTCACCTGTGCTTTCAAAGTAATTATAATCATGGCAGTTGCGGCTACAAGCAACTTCTCGTATAAGTTCGCTACCCTCATATGTATCATAATACGTTACAGAGCCAGTTCCGGATTTACTAACCGTAATCGAATCATTGCTACCAACAGAGAACTTAATCTCTAAACTTGTACCTTTGGCATTAATATTTGAGTAGGTAACTGTTCCACTGCCAGAACCCGAACTTGGAGAAATCTGCCCCACAGAACTTTCAGATCTAGTTGCTGTCCACCATACATTACTTGTGTTACATCCTGCTGAACCAGTAACATTAATTTTGTATGTTGCTTGATCCACGCATTGAATATCGCTGCTCTCTCCGGTAATAGATTCTGTAACAGTTGCAAAGTATTGGCAAGACTTTTTACATTCACCATTATCTTTAAGATTTAAGACAAATCCTAATTTCTGGGTATCATTGACACATTTAAGGGTATCTGATTCATAATCAGATTCTTCGCAGAGCTCTGATAGTCCGTATGGATTACCTAATGCAGTATTACGTTTGATTATATCTTTCAATTGTTGTTTCAGAGTTCCCTCACTTCCGGTAGGTGTATGATGCGCAGTATTTAGAGCAATAGCTAGATTTTTATTTTCTGGGAAACTGAGACTAAGTTGCCCATAATCAATAGCAAAGTACTCAGATGTTTCTAATTGAGGTGCATCAGTAATATTTGTTGTATAGCTATTCCATTCCTGACTTGTAATATATGTGCCGTTGCTTCTGGAATTATAAACAGTAACTCCCAAGCGTACACCTGCATTACTACCAGAACTATACGAATTGTGAAGGTTATTATCGTTAAGCATGACAATATGACCACCATTTAATACTTTACATACATTCAATGTTGCATAATAAGGTGTTTTTAAGCAACCTATGTCAGCTGGTGCATAATATGCATAGTCATATTTTGTATATTTATCTCCCAAAGCCAATGGTTTGTTATCTGCATCAAGGGTAGTTTTGCTATATGGAGCCTTACACCCTGTAACTTTATAGCAAGTACCATCTTCTTGATAGTTAAAGAAGGTATCGTTTGGTTTTTCGTCAAACCAGCCATTTTCTTCATCGCAGCCCATAGCCTTATAGCAAGTTTGCGTTTTTGGGGTGGAGGAAGTGGCAGCGGCGAAGGTTGACG
>JAMPEH010000124.1 GCA_023665245.1 Muribaculaceae bacterium | reverse complement strand
GGCAGCGCATGGCGGTTTCCAAGCCGGAAAATAGATAAAATATTACAATTTTGTGACAAATTCAATGGCAGGGTCAACAAACGCGAAAAAGATGTCCGTTAAGGGTGAGGGGAGATACCAAAAGACCGTCCTTTGAATTTCAGACGCAAGAATTTTTCGAGATACCTTTCCAAAATCCAAAAAGATGTCCGTTATAGAGTGGGAAAGCCCTGCGGCAGAAGCGAAAACCTTGCCCTGTCCCTCGAAATGTGAATTTTTTGTTAATTTTCCGAGATTAGGGTGTGAAATGGCACTTCCCATCGGCTACTCCCTGAGGGGACAAATTCTCAGGGCCAGTCAGAGGCTATAAGGACACCGTCTTCCCATGCACATTGACAACAGAATACTCATTCATCCGGCACATTCCTGTGTGCGGCAGAAAACTGCCAAGCCAAACAGTGCGGAGCGCCATGACCTCCGGCCCCCTATCGGGTCGGGGCGAGCGACACATCCGGCTGCAAAGGACGGGCTGCTCCCGTCCGGGCGATGACAGCACACAGGGCTAACGATACTTCCGTAACTCGCGGCCCGGCCATAAAGAAGGCGGGGAGGTGAAACGCCTATGGAGCGGCCCAGCAAGCCGCCGTCGGATGACTTCCCCGCCTCCGGGGTGTCGAGGACAAAATGGAGACAGCAAAGCAGAACAGAACCGCAGAGCAGCCGGTAAAAAATCGATGATTCGGGACCCCCTACCTTAAAGCACAGAAAGGATGATGCTTATTTTGAAAGGAAAGAACAGAAACAAGAGTAATTCCATGCAGCAGGCACACATGGTCATAGACGGCCATAATGTCACGATCAGCTTTTCGGAGCAGTATAACCCCGCATTGGCTCCCTTGCTCAAAGAAACCCTGATCGACGCTTTTCTCAGACAGCGGAGCGCGTATACTGCAAGTATGCCGGAAAACGCCGTCCAGCTTTCAGGCATCTCATGAGGGAATTTGTAACGCCAGCCTTGCCAAAACATGGAGGGTATGAGATACTTGTCGCAGCAAGTACCGGGGACCTTGACAACAGAAGAATGTTTCAGGTATCTGATCCTCCAAACGCAATGAGAGAGGACGGATACAAAAATGGCTGAAAGAGTTTGTTGTTTATACCGTGTTTCCACCACAAAACAGGTGGACCACGACGAATTGAACCAGGCGGACATTCCCGTGCAGCGCAAAGCCTGCCACGAGTTTGCCGGACGTATGGGCTGGGAGATCGTGCTGGAGGAGCAGGAAACCGGCGTGTCCGGCTTTAAGGTCAGCGCCAACGACCGGGATAAGATCCAGCAGATCAAGAAATACGCGGAGCAGGGCAGATTTGACATATTGCTGGTTTTCATGTTCGACCGTCTTGGCCGACGCGCGGAGGAAACGCCCTTTGTGGTGGAGTGGTTCATCAAGAACGGCATCCGTGTCTGGAGCGTCAACGAGGGGGAGCAGACGATCAGCAGCCACGTTGACCGGCTGACAAACTACATCCGCTTCTGGCAGGCGGACGGCGAGAGCCAAAAGACAGCGATCCGCACAAAGGCCGCACTGGGCCAAATGGTGCAGGAGGGACGCTTTCGCGGCGGCATCGCGCCCTTTGGGTACAGGCTTGTGCCGAGCGGCGTCTGCAATAAGAGAAAGCATGAGGTTATGAAGCTGGAAATCTGCGAGGAAGAATCCCGAATTGTCAAAACCATGTTCGACCTCTGCATCGGGTCGGGCTATGGCCGCTTTCGGATCGCTAACTTTCTCAATGAGCAGGGCATCCATACCCGCGACGGGAAGAACTGGCATGAAGCGACAGTTGGACATATCCTGCATAATATCATGTACACCGGCGTTTTACGCAGCGGCGAAACCCGTTCCGAGATATTCCCGGAGCTGCAGATCATCCCGCCCGCGAACTTCCAGCTTGCCCAGCGCCTGATGGAGGAGCGCACCAACGAGTACAACGAAAAGCGTACCATGCCCCGCAACACCGGCGGGCAGTCGCTGCTTTCGGGGAACGTGTTCTGCGGACATTGCGGCGGGCGGCTGACCCTGACGAGCAATACCACCAGCAGGACAAACGCGGCGGGGCAGAAAACTACCCGCACCCGCATCCGGTACGTCTGTTACAACAAGACAAGAAAGCGCTGCCAATGCAGCGGCCCGACCGGCTATACCATGCACATCCTCGACCGGATTGTGACAGACGCACTGCACACTGTTTTTGACAGGATGCGGGCGGTCAGCCGGGATGAGATCGTGTCCCGGACCCACCGCAGCGCAATGACCTCGCTGAAAGAGCGTCTCGCGGCGGCAAAGGCGGAGTGCGCTAAAGCCGCGAAGGAATACGATATGCTGAAAGCGGAGGTCGTGAAGTCCATACAAGGCCGGGGCAGCTTCCCGAAAGATGTTTTGTCCGAGCTTGTGGACGCCGCGAGGATCAGGATGCTGGAATCCAACGAGGCGCTGACCGCGCTCAATGCGGAGCTGGAGAAAAGCGAGAGCAGGATCGGACAAATCGAGGCGGATTACAGCCAGCTGCTGCAATGGTCTGAGATGTTTGACAAGAGCGACATGGCAGTAAAAAAGATGATCGCGGGGTACATTATCAGGAGGGCAGAGGTGTATGAGGGCTACCGCCTGCATCTTGAATTCAACATGAACTTCGCACAGTTTGAGCTTGGTGTGGATGTGCCGGAGGATTATGACATGAGAGCGGCGGCATCATGATGGCGAAAATACATCTTTTCGTTGACAATGTGAATACAATGTGGTACATTATAGATGACGACAGGAAAGGAGAGGTCATTGTGAGCCAAACGACACTGAATGTCCGTATGGATGAGGATTTGAAGCGTCGGTTTGATGCGTTTTGCGCAGAAGTAGGGATGAACGCATCCGTTGCGGTAAATCTCTTTGTGAAAGCAGTGATCCGTGAACAGCGGATTCCTTTTGAGATTTCGACCGACCCGTTTTGGAGTGAAACAAATCAGGCAGTGCTTCGCCGTTCCATTGCGGAACTGGAATCCGGGCGTCGTGTGCGTCATGACTTGATCGAGGTTGCGGACGATGCATAAGGACTGGTCAGAAACGGCATGGGAGGAATACGTTTCCTGGCAGACGAAAGATCCGGCGGTGCTGAGAAAGATCAATACCCTGCTGAAAGAGGTTTCACGAGATCCTTTCAGGGGAATCGGAAAGCCGGAACCGCTGAAGGGTGATCTGAGCGGCTGGTGGAGCCGCCGGATCGATGGCAAGAACCGCCTTGTGTACAGGATAAAGAACGATGTCTTGGAAATTGCCCAGTGCGGTACGCACTATGGCCAGAAGTAATATCGGCAAAGAAATGAAGTAATCATACGCAAAAACAAAGCCTACACCTTCACTCATTGCGGGGTGCTTTACCGATGAACCGGGAGAGCGCTTGAATGGCATTCAAGAGGTAAGGGGTTCGATCCCCCTCATCTCCACCAGCGAAAAAGTCTTGATAAATCGTTGTTTATTGCCGATTTTTCAAGGCTTTTTTCTTTTTCCCTGATCCATGGATTTCTAACCGTTTTCTAACACTTTGGATTTTATTCCGTCAGGGATAAATCACCGGATAGCCTTGCGGCCATATCCCTCTTTCTTGCTACATCAAGGTGCCCGTAGAGATTTGCGGTCATCTTGATGTCCGCATGGCCCATCCACTCCTGCACATCCTTGAGGTTGAAACCCGCATTGATGAGTAAACTTGCGCAGCTATGACGAATTTCATGAAATCGAATGTGGGACATGTTGTTCTTTTCGAGCAGCGCGGAGAACCGCTTTGAAATATAATCCGGCCAATAAGACCGTCCGTCAGGCCACTTGAAAACATAATCGCTCTCGTGATATTCACGGCCAAACAAACGGCGATTGTCCTTTTCTTCCATCTTTGCGGCACGAAAAAGCTGCTTTGCTTCTTCGGTCAAGGGAAAGGATCGGTAACTTGTGGAGTTCTTGGTTTTGTCCTTTTCCACAGCCTTGGTTACCTTAGATACGGTGTGCCGGATCGTCAGTGTTCCACGCTGAAAATCAATGCTGTCCCATTTTATCCCCAATACCTCGCTGCGGCGCAGGCCGTAGATTGCCGTGATTTTCAGCAAAGGATAGAGGGGATCGTCCCGGATCGCCTCAAAGAAGCTGTTCAGCTGCTCCGCAGTGTAAAAGGCGGATTCATAGCGGACATTTTGAGGCAGGACTACATACTGGCAGGGATTACTGGCAATCAGTTCATCCTTAACGGCTTCATTCAGCGCCTGGTTCAGTATGTTTTTATGCAGTCTCAGGGTTCGGGGAGAAAGCCCGCCCTTTCCGTCCAAACGTCCGCTTGCCGCCTTTTCATCAAGGTAATTCTGAAGAATGGGCAGGTCTATGTCCCTCAATCGGATTTCCTTTGCTTCAAACCACGGGATGAGTTGGCGTTGGGCCAGCAGCTCATATCCCTGATAGGTAACGGCATCGACCTTTCGCTGTGCGATCTCAAGCCAGTGCTGAAGATAGGCGGAAAAGAACATCTCAGCGCGGGGATCACCTTTCTTATCCTCATAGAATTGAAGCGTTTCCCGCAAAAGAAGCTCCGCCTTCCGCTTGTTTCCTTTGACGTCCAGGCCGGTCGCGATCCATTTTTTCTTGCGTTTCCCGTGATCCAATACATTGAGAACCATGTAGAATTTATCATTTTTGATTTGCAGGCTGCCTGTCATTTGCTTGTCCCCCTTTTTGACAGTAGAAATTGCCTGCTGTTACGGTGTAGGTTCAGTATACCTTGCGGAGAGCACATAGTCAATCAGGCATCTTTTGGGTACGATGATTTTCCGTCCGATGCGTTTGCAGCCGATCAGATGCTCGTTGACCAGCCGGTACGCAGAGGCTTTGCTGATATGCAGTGCCCGTGCTAATTGTGCAACGGTGAGAATATCGGGGTATTCCTTAAACATGATGTATTGTAATTCCTCCTTTAAAGCCTGCGAGGGAACAGCGGAAATCCTATCGGGGTACCCCCTGTATCTTCCACCCGCAAGCAGATCAATTTTTGCCCTGTCCCGGCCCACTTCCTGCGCCGTGGTTTTCCGCCGCGTATTGTCAGGCGGCCGCTGTGCAGCCTTTATGCGGCGGGCGCGCTTGAGAGGATGCGCACTGTCCGCCGCTCCTGTATGACTGCCGGGATAGGGATATAGACGCCGGACGGAGAATAAGGCCGGCGGCGCCGTTTGTCAAGGTACACCGAATGGCTTGTCTGTCCTTTGAGCAGGGAGCCATCTATTATAATAAATATGGATTTGACCTCGTTTTTTCGACATTTTCCCAAAAAAATTTCAAAAAATTTTTGAAACGCAATATATAGAATAATTCTCTTGACAGATACTATATATTGTGGTATCATAAACACCGTAGTTGATTTTTGTGCGCGCCCCTCGTGGGATTTCGGGCCTTTTGCCCGTCAAGCAGCTTTTGGCCGCATTGCACACGTTGTTGAGTTTGTATTGATTTGCCAGTGGTACAGCTATGCTCTTTTGGGGTGTAGCGGTCACTGGCTTTTTTATTTTGTACCATAGGGTACACACATCAAGCGGGAATGACATTGGCTCATGGTTTTGCCATGAGCGCCAGGCTTTTATCGCCTCTTTGTCATTCCCGCTTTTTTGTTTGCCGGCATTTTGCCCGGCGCTACACCTTGCCAAAGCGCCGGTTGGCGTTGAGGATACATCAAACACAGAGAAAGGAGTCATCGAAAATGAGTGCAAAAACCAGACGAAACCACAAAAGCTGGTCGAAGCGCGGGCATACCCGTCTGCGCATGGCCCGCAGCGAAAAGCAGGGGGGCCGTGTCCACTACAAGTACCGTGTAATCAGCCGCGCAGCCCGCCCGCCCCGGCGGAGATTGAAATACGGAGAGGGGGCCTGACGGATGCCTGTCAGCACCCTGCCCCGCAAAGGGCAAAGTCCGACCGTAATGGTCAACACCGCCGGGCTTACGCGGGAGCAATGGCTCGCGTGGCGGCGGCGCGGGATCGGCGGCAGCGATGTTGCGGCGATCCTCGGCATCTCGCCGTTCCGTACCGCACGGGATATTTTTTACGACAAGCTGGGCATTGCGCCTGCTGAACCGGACGAGGGTAACTGGGTCGCCCTGGAGATGGGAAATTTGCTGGAAGACCTTGTGGCAAAAATCTTCAGCCGCAAAACAGGCTTTTCCATCTTCCAGATCAAGAAGATGTTCCGGCACGCGCAATATCCCTTTATGCTGGCCGATGTGGACTTCTTCGCCACCCTGCCAAACGGCGAAACAACCATCCTTGAAATCAAAACCACCAACTATAACGCGCGGGATCACTGGTGGTCGCCGGATGGCCGGGAGATCGTTCCAGCCTGGTACGAAACACAGGTGCGGCATTATATGGCCGTTATGGACATTGACCGGGCCTTTTTGTGCTGCCTATATGGGAACAACGAGGACGAGGTCATTATCCGTGAGGTGAAACGGGATGCCGCGTATGAGGAGGAGATGATCTATTTAGAAAAGAACTTCTGGGAGAACCATGTGCAGGCGAAATGCCCGCCGCCCTACGTCGAGGATGGTGACCTTATCGTTGCCAGTGCCAGACGGTACGGCGGTCCGGCTGACCCGCAGGCACAGGCCGTCGCCCTAGATGCCGGGATGACCGACACCCTGATGCAGTATCTCCGCTTGACAGACGAGAAAAAGCAGTCCGAGACGATCTCCAAAAAGCGGGAGGAGGAGATCCAGCGGCTGCGCGGCATCCTCATCGCGCAGATGGGGCCGAGCTGCATAGCAGACTGTGAGCGGGACGGTATCCGTTATACCGTCACCTACAAGCCTACCCGCAAGACCGGGATCAACAAGGATAGTCTGGAACGGCTCAAGCTGCTGCACCCGGACATCTACGAACAGTTTGTTACCGTCACGGA
>JAMPEH010000123.1 GCA_023665245.1 Muribaculaceae bacterium | reverse complement strand
TGGGTGCCATGGTGAAGGAGCCGGTCTCGGCGTCGGGCTGATAGGCGTCGGCCAGGACCTCGCCCTTCTCGTTATAGGCGGTCCAGCCGGAGAAGGTATACACGCCGGTGACGCTGCCGTTATTGTCCTTGGCGTAATACTGACTGCCGGGCAGCGGGTAGCTATCCTCCCCCTGCAGCACGTTCAGCGTCGTGCTGGGCGCGTACTTGACCTCCTGCCGCAACGTCCCGGTCGCGGTCTTCACGTTTATGGGCTTCTGGATGGTCTCCACCTTACCGCTTTCGCCATACAGCGTCGTGACGGCGTCGCCCCCCGCCACGGGCCCCGCCTCGGGCCAGGTCCACTGGTAGGCGAAGGTGAAGGTGTCGGCCTGCCAACCGGCAGTCAACACCAGCGTATTTGCGTCTGCCTTGCTGAAGGTATAGTGGGTGGGGACCACCACGTTGGCCAGACCGCCCGCGCTTGTCGTGTCGCCCTGGAGGGTCGACTTATAGTTGCCCGTGCTCCAGCCGGTGAAGACATAACCGGGCCTGTCGGGATTCTGGACTTGAATGTCCGGGGTGTTGTAGTCAAACTCATAACGGTAGTCGTAGGTCGAGTTCGGCGCCTCCACAAGGCCCTCCGGCGCGATAAACTCAGCCTTGTTGAGGTTGTCATCGGCCATCCGGAACGCCAGATAATACTGCTTCTGAGCGGTGGTGACCTCCACCGTAATGTCCTGGGTGACTTCCTTGGCGGGATAGGTATAGGTCAGCTGGGGATACTTCGTGTAATTCCCGTTGGGGCCGGTGATCTTCACGCCGGTGATCTCATAGCCGGGGGCGGCGGTGAACACCATAGGCTCGGACTGCTCCCCGTGGACCACAGTCTGGGTGAATTTCGTTTCCTTGCCGTTCACCGTGCCGTTTCCAATGATACCCGTGACGGTATAGACCTTCTTCTCCGTGGTGACTTCCACGAGGGTGTCCTCGGTCACCTGGGTGGCGGCGTAGGTATAGCTGCCGTCGTCCGCGATGGCAGGCTCGGCCACCGCCGTGCCGTTGACGGTCACGCCGGTGATCCGATAGCCCTCCGCGGGGGTGAAGACCATAGCCAGGGACTGCTCCCCATGGGCCACGGTCTGGTCATTGTTGGTCACGGTGCCGCCGTTGTCGATGGTGCCGGAAACGGTGTGGCTGAGCCGCTCCCAAATGGCGTAAAGGGTGACCTCCGGCACAGGCTCAGCGGTCTCCGGATTAGGATCCTCGACCATCAGATTCGCCTCCGGCTGATACAGGCCCTCCAGCGTGGCGGGGGTCGGGTCATCCTTGCTCCAGCCCTTGAACTCCCAGCCTTCCAACACCAGCTCCTCGTTGTACACCAGGAAGGTGGCAAAGCCGCTAGCCGTATTCTGCGTGGTGGTAGCGGGCTGCGCCACGCCGGTGCCGTCCACGCCGGCAGGCAGGTTCCGGTCGTACTTCACCGTGTAGTCCTTGCCCAGCTTATCATAGGTCGCATATAGCTCGATCACATGGTCCCCGTTGGGGTCCAGCGCCTTCATGCTGCCGGTCAGACCCAGCAGAGCGCCCTCGCCGCCGTAATACACGTCCTCGCCCTGGTCGTTCTTCACGTACCAGCCGTTGAGGATGTGGGTGGGATCGTTTTTCAGCTCCGGCAGAGCGGCCAGCTTGATCTGCTCGGCGAACTCCACGTTCTTGTTTTCGACCTTTCTCCGGGTCCCGGTGGAATCCAGCTCATATTTCTCGTCACTATCTAGAACACCCGTGGACGGCAGCCGCTGCTCGCCCGGAATATAGGTCTTCGTATCGTTGGCCATGGTCACGCCGGCCGCCGCGGGAATGACATACTTCACCGTGTAGGCCTCGGTCAGGACCAGGTTGACCGCCGGAGCGTCCGCGGCAGTCTCGCCTTGCCCCGCATTGGACGTGGGGATTTTGGCCAGCTGCCAAACGCCGGTGCCTTCCTGCAGTTCGATGCTGACCTCCTTCGTACTCTCGGTCTTCTTGTTGGGGAAGTACATCCCCAGCAGGGTATACTGGCTGTCGCCGATGACCATGTCGATATCCACCGACGGGGTACTGTCGTACAGGAACTCCACCTGCCAAGCGTCATAAGTAACGCCGGCGGCCACTTCCAGCTGGATCAGGTTGGACGCAAAGCCGTAGTCCTCGGTCTCCCGCATCCGCTTCATGGAGATCTCCAGCTCCTGCAGGCGGTCTTTGCCCTCCACGTCAAAGGCCAGAACGTTCAGATAGCTCTTATAGTTCCGCCAGCCCGACTCCAGAGTCACCGACGCGCTGTTGATGATCGCCTTGCCCGCCTCATACTCCTCCTTCGGCAGGTTTTGGTTCTTATTGTCTTTGCTTGTATTGTGGTACTTCTCCCCGTCGATCAGCACGCTGCCGCCCTTGGAACTGGCGATGTTCCAACCGGCGAAGCTCTTGCCGCTCTCCTTCAAGCCGTCGGTCTGCCCCACGCTGTAGGGATACCCGGTGGGATAATCGCCAAAAGCGGGGATGACAGGCAGCGGAGCGCCCACATAGCTGGAGACGGTAATGCTCATGCCGTCCTCGCTGACCACCGCGCCGGCGGGCAGCTTGCTCGCGTCCCAACCCTCGATGGCGGTGAAGGGCTGCGCCGTGCTCGCGACCTTCGTCGAATCCCCGTCCACCAGTTTATAGGTCACCGTCGCCGTGGTGGGGGGCTCCACGGTCAGGTAGTAATAGGACACCTGCCCGTCCGCCGTGGTGGCCTTGACATAGACCGTGCTGGCGGCGGTGTCCCCGGTGACGGAATCGGCCGCCACAAGGGCGCTGCCCTGAACGGTCAGCCCCATGGTGTTGTTGACGGCGGCGGTAAGGCCCAGGGCCTCGTCATTGCCCACCAGCTCCAGCGTAGCGCCCGAAGTGCCGGGAATGACGATCTCCCCCCACATCATACCCGTGCCGGCGGCGGGGATGAGGCGGTGGGTGTGCGTCTCATAGGCCTTGGTGTAATAAATGAACAGGACCTTGCTCTCGGCCAGCTTCAGCTCATAGCTCGTCTGCTGGGGGATGTAGCCCAGCACCGCCGGCGCCGCCACGGAGATGACGGTGGTCTCGTCAATATCCCCTGCGTAGAACGCCACCGTATCCTCCAGACCGGGAACGCTCTTGGCCGTCTCCTGCCCGTCTTCGATCAGGTAATAGTGCACCACGTACTGCGTGCCATAGGCGGCCCGCAGAGTGATCTCCTTATCGCTGACCACATCGTTGGCGAAGTCCCACTTTTTGCTGGTGACTTCGCCGTTCTCCACCACGTACCAGCCCGCGAAGGCCTTGCCTTCCGGCGCCGTGGGCGCGGCGGGCTCAGTCAGCTTTTGGCCCAAACGGCCCACCTCGGTGGTGGGCTCTCCAATGACAGTACCGTCCACATCCTGATAGGTAACGGTGACTTCGATCGTGCTGAGATCGACCACGACCAGGGTAAGCGAACGGTTCGTATTAGAGTTCGTGATCGTCACCGTGCCGGACTTGTTCTTTTGCAAACTACTAGAAATACCCTTATTGCTCGTATCATTGCTCGTGCTGCCAAAAACGCCACTCGCACCGCTTATGCTCCAATGATTTCTGGCGTAAGTATAGTCGGCGTTAGACGCTTCATTAAAATAGAACTTTACGTTGCTGCCGCTGCTGAGCATCTCGATGTAATGCGTCTCGCCATCACACAAGGACAGGTCGAAGGTGTTATACTCCGACGCCTTATGCGGCTTCAGCTCACTGCAGCACGCCGTAGGCACGACCTCCGTGCCGCAGCCGTAATCGCACAGGCCGTCGCCGTTGGCGTCCACATGGGCCGCCACCGGGATCGCCTCGCTCTCGCTGGCGCCGCACCCCTCCACCGTACAGGTATGGGTCTGCTGGCCCGCCTGCTGGCAGGTGGCCGGCGTCGTCACCGTCCACGCGCCCCAGGTGTGCCCGGCGGCCTTGATGGTGGCGGTCTCCCGGTAATTCTTGCTTTCCAGGTCACACCCCTCGGTACTGATGCAGACCCGGACCATCTCGCCGGCTTCGGTGCAGCTGGCCCGCTTGGTGATCAACCAACCGGTACTGGCCCAATCGGTGTTCTTCTCCGTGGCCACGCCATCAATGCTCTCCGCCCAAACGTGGACGTGGTCGCTCTCCGCCACCAGAACGATGGTGACCACATGGGCCGCCACGCCATCGATCGTCAGCGTGATCGTATAGGTGCCGGGCTTGTTCATGACAAACTTGAATGCTGTGTTATCACCACTAGAAACACGGCTGTCAGCCTTCAAGTTCGTGTCGTCCGAACTGGCACTTTTCCAAATATTCGCATCGTTTACATCGGTATTTTTCAGATAGATCTTTTTGCCCTGCTCATACTTAAAATAGTGCGTCTCGCCGTCTTTGATCTCCACGGTCTTCGTCGCCAAATGGGGCGTGGTGGCGCAGTCGCAATCCGTCGGCGTCGGCTCCGGCTTCGTGCTGCCGCCGGTGGCGGCGGTGGCCCCCACGCTGTCCGCCTGGACGTTGGTCAGGCTCAAAGTGCGGGTGTTACCCGTCGCGCCGCAGCGCAGGCAGGTCTGGACCTCGGTGATCGTGCCGGCGGCCCGGGCGGCGGTGCCGGCGATGTGCCAGTTGCCCCACTCGTGGTCGCCGTTGGCGCAGCCGATGGTCTCGGTGTGGTTCTGGGTCACCGTGCCACCGGTGCTCACCAGATCGCTCTGATAATCCACGATGAGCGCCTTCAGCCCCGCGTCGGGCAGGACGTGGCCGGGGTACTGGCTATCGTCCACCTTCGTCATACCCTCCAGGTCATACTTCAAATCGCCGCCCTGCAGCCGTCCGGCGTACTGGGTGGTGGTGGCCATAGCCGCCTCGGCGGTCTGGGCGGTATAGGCGTACATATCGCTGGCGGTATCAAAGTTGCTATAGGTGGTGGCGCTGTCCAGCTTGTTGGTCACAGTATTGGGTACCGTCGCGTTCCTGTCGGTGACCACATAGGCGTCAAATTCCGTGCTGGCAGTCTCCGCATGATAGGGCACAAAGGTATAATCCCCGGCCAGCATGTTGCCATAGGCCTTGATAACGCCGCCGGACTCGCCGGGTTTGCTATAGTCATCGTTGTTGTTGCCGGGGAAGAAGGTATTCTTTCCGGCCACGTCGCTGCCCTGGCCCGCCATGAGCATGGGATAGGCGCAGTCCCGGAAATAGTTGGACTCCACAAAGGCGTTGGACTGGTACACCGCGCCCACGCCGTATTCGCTGTTGCTGTCATAGTAGTTATTATAAATGTGTAGATGCTTGGCGTTGCGGATGCGGGGGTTCCGGGAGTCGGTGTGGTCAAACCAGTTGTGGTGATAGGTCAGGTAGTCCTGGACCTGGGTGGTGTCACCGCCCAACAGGCTGGTCTTCCCGTTGTCCCAGAAGTGGTTATAGGAAACGGTGACGTAATTGCTCTTCTTGATATCCAGGGCGCCGTCGCCCTTCTGCTTGTCGTTTTCCGTGTCGTTCGCCTGACCGTAGAAGAAGTCGCAGTTGTGGATCCAGTAGTTTTTGCCGCCCTCGATGGTCACGCAGTCCTCATAGCTGCCGGTGGCGGACCACATGATACCCAGGTTGCGGACTTCCCCGGTGCCGTTGGTCAGCTTGATGCCGCCGCCATACAGGGTCCCGTCGTTGCCAACGCCCTCGATGGTCACGTTGGACTTCAGCGTGATCCCGGTGCTCTCCACCTTGCCCAGGACCCGGATGACGGCGGGGCTGGACTGCTTGACGGCACTTGTCAACTCGGTGGTATTCGTGACATAATAGATCTTGGCGCCGCTCTTCAGCGTACCGTCGGTGTTATAGGCGCCGGGGGTGCCACCCACAAAGCCGTAGCCGCTGCGGTCGTGGGCGGTGACGGACAGAGCGTCGGAGATCATCTCCACCCCGTCGCTGCCAACGACCTTGATCTGATAGCTGCCCGCGGCCAGGCCCAGGGCGTCCACCCGCATGTAACTGGGGTACTCCCGGATGAGCTGGCTGTCCAGCTGGGTCCAGTTGGTGGTCCCGGCGGGGGCCACAAAAGCAGTATAAGTGGTGCCCTGGGCCACATTGGCCAGGGACCACTCCGCATAGGCGCTCTCCATCCAGCCGCCCTGGTTGGTAAACGTGGGCTGCTCGGCGCCGCAATTCGCGCAGGTGCCGTTGTTCCAGCTATGGCTGGCGGGGATCTCTTTGGTCGTGGTGGCGCCGCAGCCATCTGTACAGCTATAGGTCGCCTCACCCGCGGTGCCGGTCTTGCAGTCGGGCTGTTTGGTCACGGTCTCGTTGCCCCAGCTGTGGGCGGCGTAGCCGTCCTTTTTGCTGTTGTCGGTCACGGTGCAGCCGTCCGCGGTACAGTTATGCCAATGGTAGTTCGCGTCGCGGGTCCATGCGGTGGACCAGTTGTGGGTGTGGGTGGAACCGGTGCCTGCCTCCACAATCTGAACCTGGCAGATATAAGCCTTGGAAGAGAACGCCAAGTAATACGTCCCGCCTTCCGTCACATCGAACGTATCAATCCTATCGCTGCTTGTCTTCGTAGCTTTTTTCGTGGCAGTAACAGAATCAGCGCTCTCCGCCAACACCGTGTTCCCGCTATTTGCATTCCAAACCTTGATTGTGGCGGGATTATTCAACTTAATTATGATGTAACGGCCAGCATTGCCACTTTGTGTTTTTCCCCCAGGGTCAAAATACTTTGAGAAATTTTCCCCCTCAATCGTATAGTTTTTCGATTTTACTTCCATTTTCGCACCAACTGTAAAATGCAAGGAGTCGACAGTACCACCAGCGGTAAGTGTATAGGTGGTCCCCCCCGTCTCCGCAGTAAGGGCGATCCCGTCGTCGGCAGCAACGGCCGCCGCCTTGGCCGGGGCCTTGGCGGGACGCTGGGCGGGCGTTTCCTCCTCCGCCCCCTCGTCGGGCGCGGCGGTATCCT
>JAMPEH010000122.1 GCA_023665245.1 Muribaculaceae bacterium | reverse complement strand
TTGTCCTCGTTGAAATAGGTGTAGTCGCTTGCCGAGGCACTGTAATAGAACATGTAAGGTTTGCCAAGGATGGTTCTTGTTATTGCGCCGCCGGAATTCAGCACCCATCCAAGACCTACGCTGGTGGGCATTTCATCGACACGGCATCCAGAGGCATGGTAACTGATGGAGATCGGAAGAGTGAAATCCCCTTGTTATACAACATATTTGAAACAAAACGGTCACCAAAATTCAGCTAAGCACACTCTTATTTTAACTTTAGAGGAATACCACTAATTATTAGATAGACTTCATCAGCAATGGATGCGACATACTGATTGACTGAACCCTGGAGATCAGCAAATTTCCGCTGAAGAGGATTTTCGGAGATGCCTCCCAGTCCAATTTCGTTGGTCACAACTATAAAATCAGCATTTTTTGCAAAAAGCATATCAAGTTGCATAGAGACATTGACCAGAGCATCCTCTGTGTTCTCATTGTTTTCAAACATCCAGTTAGTGGATAAAAGTGTCAGACAGTCAAGCAGCACAACTGCATTCTCAGGTATTGAGAGATCTCCAACTTTGAGACATTCCTCAATGGAGGACCATTCGGAACCTCTACGTTGTTTATGAATTTCCACACGGTGTCGAAAATCATCATCCCAGATTTTGGCAGTTGCAACATAAATGGGATGAGATGAACGCTCAAGAGCCAGTTTCTCTGAGAAAACACTTTTTCCGGAACGTTGTCCCCCTGTAACCAAAGTTATCATATTCAGTCCTCACTAAATTCAATTATATAATTATTCAGAACCTCAACAACCTCTTTTCCTGAAACAGCCAGATGATATCGAGGATTTACATTAACTTTATCAATATATCCATTGTCCAAAAGCACAGCCAAATCCGCTTCATCCATGGCCGCAAAGTCATTGACTGAATCCCCCACAAACGCAACATCATACCCAAGTCTTTTATAATCAGCCACTACAGTTCTCTTATCCATGACATAATCTATGGCAATCACATGTCTATCCTCTACTATTGCCTTGGAGAAATGACAAGCCACACCTAAATCGGATGCTATGGCCCGGCACCAACAATCAAGATTACAACTGACTATCTCACAGACATCTGCATTTTCCCTGATGAAACTCACAACTTCTGCCCGCAGCAATGATTTTGGAACATTTGATACGAAATCTTCAATTGTGATTTCCCTCAACATTTCTATTCTTTTCCTGAGATTCTTTTCGTAATCCACCTCCGACCCGGAAGAAGCCGAAGTCATTTCCGCAATTAATTCATACTGTCTGAGTCCCAAACGCATGGCAACATACGGGATTGTCTCCTCTTTGGTTACAGTCCCATCAAAATCAAACAATATTTTCAATCTGTTGCTCAAACCTCTGTAAAATTATCAAAAAATATCAATACATTCAGACTACAAAATTAACCAAAATAACAAGAATATCCAAACTATTGCAAAATAAGGTTACAAAATAAGCCCCACAAGCAAAAGCGTGTGGGGCAATCATAATTTTATTATTTTAAGTAACTGTTCAAATTAAAACGATACAATCAAAAAACTGAAAAGTTACTTATTTGGCGAGGAAAGCTTTTACTTTGGCGAGGACGTTGTCAACTGTGTAGCCGAACTTCTCGTCGAGAACTTTGAGAGGTGCTGACGCACCGAAACGTTCCATACCGAAGATTTCAAAGTCACCCTTCATCACGGGATAGAGCACTGCGGGAAGACCGGCAGTGATGCCGAACATCTTCACACCATAAGGAATCACTTCATCGCGGTAAGCCTTGGGCTGACGGCAGAAAAGACCTACAGAAGGAACTGAAACCACACGGGCACCGATACCCTCTTCTCCGAGTTTCTCAGCCACGTGCATAGCAAGAGCAACCTCAGAGCCATTGGCAACGAGGACAATCTTGGTGGTGGGGGCATCATATACCACATAGCCACCCATCTCAGTCTTCTTTGCCTCAGCTGCACGGTCGGCAGCTGGAAGGTCTTCAAGATTCTGACGTGAGAAGACAAGAACCGTCGGAGATTTCTTGTTTTCAAGAGCTATGCGATAACTTTCCACTGTTTCGGCGCTGTCGCAGGGACGGAGCACGAGGGCTGCCTGATGACCGGCGAGATTGTCCATCTGCTCGAGAAGACGGATCTGTGCTTCCTGTTCTACCGGTTCGTGGGTCGGGCCATCCTCACCGACGCGGAAGGCATCGTGAGTGAAGATGAACTTCACGGGGAGTTCCATAAGAGCCGCCATGCGGATGGCAGGTTTCATATAGTCTGAGAATACGAAGAATGTGCCGCAAGCTGCGATACAGCCACCATGGAGGGCAATACCATTGCAGATGCAAGCCATGGTGAGTTCGGCAACACCACTCTGGAGGAATGCGCCGGAGAAGTCACCTTTTGCAAAGGCATGAGTCTTCTTAAGGAAACCGTCGGTCTTGTCGGAATTGGCGAGGTCGGCAGAGCTGACAATCATATTGTGGACATGATCAGCGAGGAATGAAAGCACTGCAGCTGAAGAAGCTCGGGAAGCCATGTTGGGCTTGAGTGCTACCTTGGTCCAGTCGAGATCGGGGAGTTTGCCTTCGAGCCAATCCTGAAGAGTCTTGGCCTCCTCCGGGTTCTTCTGAGCCCATTCGGCATACTCAGCCTTGCGGGCCTGAGCATTCTTGATGAGTTCCTCACGGCGGTCGGCATACAGTTTCTTCACGTCGTCCCAAATCTGCCAAGGATTCTTGGGATCGCCACCGAGGTTCTCAACTGTCTTGTCGAGGTCGGCTCCGGCTGCAGAGAGCGGTTGTCCGTGGGTATTGACATGTCCTTCAAGGCTGCTACCGTCGGCAGCAACAACCTTGCGTGCCATAACAGTGTGACCTATGATGAGAGTGGGGCGTTCTTTTTCATTGCGTGCATCTTCGATTGCACCTGCGATGGCGAGAGGATCTGTGCCATCAATCTCGAGCACATTCCAATTCCAAGCACGATATTTGGCTGCGGTGTCTTCTGAAGTTACCTCCTTAACCTTGGTGGAAAGCTGAACCTCATTGCTGTCGTAGAACATGATGAGATTGTGAAGGCCGAGATTACCGGCGATACGACCGGCACCCTGAGAAATCTCCTCCTGGATGCCACCATCGGAAATGAAAGCGTAGGTCTTATGCTCCACAACCTTTCCGAAGCGGGCAGCGAGGAAACGCTCTGCGATGGCGCAACCGACAGCATATACATGTCCCTGACCGAGAGGGCCTGAGCTATTTTCAATGCCACGAGCCACGTTGAGTTCCGGGTGGCCGGGAGTTGCTGTGTCCCACTGGCGGAAACCCTGGAGTTCCTCCATAGTATATTTACCGGTGAGCGCAAGCACTGAATAGAGCATTGTGCTCATGTGGCCGGGATCAAGGAAGAAACGGTCGCGAGCGAACCAGCTGGGATCTTCGGGGTCGTAGTTGAGGAAAGAAGAATATAGGACATTTACGAAATCTGCGCCACCCATGGCACCGCCGGGGTGACCGGACTTAGCTTTCTCCACCATTTCAGCTATAAGCATACGCATATTGTCTGCGCCACGAGTGAGAAGAGCTGAATCAATTGTCTTTGACATAGTCTTTGAGTTATTATTAGTTTGAGTTATATTAAAATCATCTCGGGATTCATTGGATCATAATCCAATGAGTCCATATTAGAATCAAAAATTAACCTGCGTTGAGAACCTGGTCTTCGTTGGTTTCATCTACCGGGATGTCGGTGTTGACATTCTTGCAACCGATGAGAGCATAGTAGAAGATATATGCCACCATCGCAAACACAAGCCAGTAGCTATTGACATAACCGAAGTTGCGAGCAATCCAGTCCTGAATAAACGGCATAATACCACCACCGACCACCATGGTCATGAAAAGGCCGGAAGCCTTGGCAGTGTATTTGCCAAGTCCTTCAGTGGCAAGGTTGAAAATGCCACCCCACATCACGGAAGTACAGATACCGCAAAGGAAAAGGAAGAGACACTTCATAGGCACTTCACCGCTTGTGATGTTGAGAGCCTCAAAGCTCGGCGACTGGAAACGGATGTCTTCGGGAAGAAGGATTGCAATTAGAAGGAAACAGAGAGCTACCGCAGACACCACGATAAGTTGAGTTCGGGTAGAAACTTTTCCGCTGATGATAGAGCTGAGGAAACGACCCACAAGCATAAGCAACCAGTAGAGAGCAGCGAGTGAACCAGCAACTGCAGCAGCACCTTCAAAGTTCTCGCGGGAGATCCATGCGTTCATTTCGCCAGGGATACCGATTTCGACACCTACATAGAAGAAAATGGCGATGATGCCGAGTGTGCAGTGGCGGAAAGCAAACGGAGTGTGTTCGTAGGTAGCTTTCTTAAGGTTTTTCTGAGGTTCTTCAATCTTGATGAAAGAGATCACGATAAAAGCGACTACGAAGATAATGATACCTGTGATAACGAGGGGTGCCACAGCAGCCATGGTAGTTTCCTTAGTGAGAGTACCGACGAGCACACCGACGAGCATCGGGGTAAGAGTACCAGAAAGAGAGTTGAGGGAACCGCCGGTCTGTATGAGCTGGTTTCCTTTGTTGCCACCACCGCCGAGAAGATTGAGCATGGGGTTGACCACAGTATTAAGCATACAAACGCAGAAACCGCAGACAAGAGCACCGAGAAGATAAACAAACAGAGCAGACTCGCCAACACCTACCCAACTTGAAGCCAGCTGAATGAAAAGTCCGATAGCACCGACTGCAAGAGCTATAAGGGCAGTCTTTTTGTATCCATATTTGATAAGCATGTTGCCTGCCGGAATACCCATAAAGAGATAAGCCGTGAAGTTCATAAGATTACCTGCCATACCGGCCCACTCATATCTGAATCCCCAGATATTGCCGAACGGTGCGGCCATGTTGGTCACGAAAGAGATCATCGCGAAGATGAAAAACATCGTGATGATTGCAACTGTACGTCCCGATCCGGGAGTCGCTGCGGCTGAAGTTTTACTCATTTTAGATTGATATTTAAGGTTAATAATTTTAATATTGGCGGGAGCCGAAGATGGCAGTGCCGATACGGACAAGGTTAGCACCCTCTTCAACGGCGATAGGCCAGTCGCCCGACATACCCATTGAGACAATGTTGAACCCGATGAGATCCGGGGCAATCTCCAAAATCTGACGCCGGGTGTCGGCTATAAGCCGGAATTCGGACCTTACCCTCTGCATGTCGTCAGTATTGGAAGCCATACCCATTACTCCGCAGATGTGAGTTGCCTTGAGAGATTCGAATTTACGGGATTTGAAATAATCGATCAACTCCCCCGGGAAAAATCCGAATTTTGTCTCCTCTTTGGCAACATGAAGTTGCATCAAGACTTTGGTTACCACATCCGCCTTAGCAGACTCCTCATCAATAAGATTCAGGAGACGCTCGCTATCGACACTTTCAATCAGAGATACGTGGGGAATAAGCTGGCGTACCTTGTTGGTCTGAAGATGTCCGATAAAATGCCATTTGATATCGTTGGGAAGCACCTTGCATTTTTCAAGGAGTTCTTGCACACGACTCTCACCGAAAATTCTTTGTCCGGCCGAATATGCCTCTTCTATAGCCTCAGCCGGATGGAATTTGCTTACAGCGCAAAGGTCAACACCTTCAGGAATTTCCTGATGTAGCTTGATTATTTCTTCATTAATATTGCTCATCATCAATCATTCAGCAGGTTTAGCTGTCTTTTCCGGAGAGTCGTATTCATAGGGATAGACATCCATAAGTGGAGTCTCAGTGATTGAAGCGATCTGATAGTCTGCCATGGTTCCTTTCATTCCGTCTTGGAAACGACCGAGCGCATTCTGAAAGTCACCGGCCTGCACAAGAATGAAGCTTGCAGATTTCTTCTCCTTTCCGCTTTTCTCATCAAGAGTAATGAAATTGACTTTCACCATATAGTACTTGTCGGCATAGTCAGACTCATCAAAAAATATTTCAGAAATTTTAGTTTTCTTGACGGCAGAGACCGTGAATTCACCGGATATGAAAGGAGTGATTTTCTCTATGATACGAGCTTCTGCATCTGTAAAAGTCAGAGCATCGACGAGATAGGGTTCGTTGACTTTTTTAACCGCTCCATTTTCCTGCATGCGGTCATATCTAATTTTGGTTTCAAACCAGAGTGCCATGATAGTTTTTGTTTTCAGTTGACAGTTTTCAGTTGTCGGTTGTCGATTGACAGGCGACTATATTTATTTCACGACGGAGAGGGGGCACTAAAAGCGCAACTGCAAAGTTAACAATAAAAATTGAAATAAGCGATTATTTTGAGAGGAAAATAAAAGAATTTGGAAATTATTTGAGGAAAATTGGAAATAATGAGATGAGAAATGTTAAATAATAAAGAAGAGAAAAATCAAACAACATGAACATATATTGGCAGCTTTTCCTGACGTTTTTTAAGATAGGCGCATTCACCTTTGGAGGGGGATGGGCCATGATCTCGATCATAGAGAAAGAGATAGTGGATAAACATCATTGGATAGAGAAAGATGAGTTTCTTGACCTGCTTGCGATAGCGCAATCATTGCCGGGGATATTGGCTGTGAACATAGCCACCTCGATAGGCGACAGGCTACGGGGAGTGAAGGGAGGTATTGTGGCATCATTAGGCACCATCTTGCCATCGTTTTTGATAATACTCGCCATAGCGATTTTTCTGACACCAGAGACGATCAAAAACAGCCGGGTGCTGAGTGCAATTTTCATGGGAATACGCCCCGCAGTGGTGGCATTGATAATAGCTCCGGTGATAACCACAGCAAAAGCCGCCAAACTGAAATTGACGACCATGTGGATACCGGCACTCGCCGCCCTGATGATTTCCCTGGATTTGGGATTCATATCGAACCCAATCACATGGATAGCATTAGGGGCATTGGGAGGATACCTGCACTGGCGAATGACTAATAGGAAATTGAGAATTGAGAATTGAGAATTGAGAATTGAGAATTGAGAATTGAGAATTGA
>JAMPEH010000121.1 GCA_023665245.1 Muribaculaceae bacterium | reverse complement strand
ACCCGACCCTGATCACCGTGACCGACAGCAACAACAACGGTTCGTTGCAGAACAACGAGACGGTGGCCTTTACGGTGGTGAAGGGCACCTACACCATTACCTCCGCCCCCAACACCAGCAACACCGTCATTGAAAAGGTGGTTTGGGAGCCCGGCCAGGCGGCTGAGGATGAGGTCCTGGGTACCAGCGGCGTGCTCACCGGCGAGAGCGTGGCCGCCAGCGAGACGAAACTGACCTACAACTTCGAGGTCCATGTGGTGGGCTCCAGCCTGTCTCTGAGCGTGACCGACAAGGCCACCAACGATGGCGACAGCGCCAATGACATCACGGTGAAGTCCGGCTTGAACGACTACGCCCACGATACCAAGAGCGTGGAGCACTACTACCACTACATTGACAAGAAACTGGCTGATGTGACTGCTAACGACACCATCGTCTTCCCGCTGAAGCTGGAGAACGAGGGCAACATGGACATGAACGTGGCCATGGATGTCTTCTACTTCGCCGCCGCCAACAAGGGCGTGCTGAACAACAACAGCTACTACAGCACCAACAACAACTGGGAGGGTACCGGCGCGGTGAATACCCCCGTGTTCACCGCAGGCAGCAGCACCACCGCTAACGTGGATGTTCCCGCCACCACCGCCAGTGGTGAAATCACCTTGACCCTGAGCAATGTGATGGCCACGGGCACCAAGGTGCCCGCCAAGGCCGCCTATGGCAATGCAACCAACCCCGCCGTCGACGCGGCTACCCTGACGCTGGGGACTGACGCCTGGAGCAAGGATAGTGGAGCCTTTGTCTTCCGCTTCAAGGGCACTAGCACCGCCGGTACGGTGTACGTGTACTACGTGCTGGATCTGACCATTGACCAGCAGCCTATCCAGAGCGTCGCCACCCAGGTGAATGGGGATGCCACCGCTATCGGCATGCCCGGCGAGGGTGACAAGCTCCAGGCCAAGGGCTATGACGACACCAACGACAAGAGCTTGAACAATGTGATGGTGAAGGTCAGCAATAAGCCCGACCAGAAGGACGCCTTTACTGCCGGCCTGACCGATGACGATGTCCACTTCGCCTGGGTCAGCGTACCCAAGACCGAAACGGCGGACAAGGAGACCATCAAGGGCCGCTTCAGCGTGAACGCCAGCGGCGCGCTGACCACCAGCTACACCGGCTACCAGGTGAAGAGCGCCAACGCCAACAGCAAGGAATACACCCTGACTGCCGCTGATATGGACCGGAACTTCTACCTCATTGCTTACGCGCCCAACACCACGGCGAACAAGACCAACGCCGTGGATAAGGCTATTTCTGATGTGATCCAAGCCAAGCGGACGGTGGGTGTGGAAATCACCTTGAACGGTAACACCCAGCCTGTTTCCGGCACCGCCGATCCGGGTTATGTGGTCTTCCTGGTGGAGCAGGGCGGGACCTTGAATGTCACTGATAATGGGGATGGCACCTTCACTACCGGCGCCGGCACCTGGGCGACCACCTGGAACGGCACCGAGCGGGTGTACCAGGCTCCCATCGACCTGACCAAGACCTATGAGGTCTACGCGCCCAGCTACAAAGACGGTACGAACTTTGTGAACACCGACAAGACTCTGGGCTTTGTGAATGCTACCACCACCAATCTCAAGGCCACCGTGCCTTACTTCGCCGTGACCCACACCCCCAATATGAGTGTGGTCAATACCCACGACGGCTTTGCCTCTTACCTGCCCGGCAGCACTGGGACGGGCAAGGCGGCCAACGCCATCCAGAACGCGCTGAGCGTGGCGGTGTCTGATGACAAGGATGTGACCACCTATACCAGGGGCGACAAATTGCCCGCTCCCACCGGGACCAACACCTCTGTCACTACCCCCGTGCTGGCCGGCATGAGCGTGAAGGTGACGGTGGATGCCACCAAGGCCAGCGGCAACGCCACCGCCAAGGTGAAGTCCTGGTCTGAGACTGGGGCCCAGCCGCTCCACACCCTGAGCGCTATGGTGGACGCCAACAGCACCAACTGGACCAGCGCTGCCACCGGCGCAGGTATCGCCTACGCCGCCGAGATTTCCAGCAGCGACATCGCCGTGGACGGTGTGAAGAATTTTGCCGCCAAGCTGGAGCAGAAGCTCTTTGATGTGACCTTCGTGGTCAAGGACAATACTCCGGCCAATACCGACATGCCAGCTGGCATCACCCCCAAGATCGAGAGCGCTACGCTGAAGCCTGACGACACCGGCAAGGAGCCCAACGCCGGCAGCACCACCTGGAATGCCAGCAGCATCACCAATGGCGGTGTGGACGGCGCGGTGGTGACCTTCCAGAACGTGCCCGCCGGGGCTTTTGAGGTCGCGGCGGTAGGCGGTCAGAGGACCATCGTGGACGGCTATACCTGGAACGCCACCGATCTGACGAATACCAGTAACCCCGGCAAGATCGTCAACGTGACCAGCGATGGGGATGTCGTGAACAAGCATGCGGGCAACACCATCCAGATCCAATACGGCAGCAATTCCATCAAGTGGTGGGATAACTTCGATAACCGGGTCAATGTGGACGGTGCGCCCAACGCCAACCGGGGCGGCACGCTGCCTGATGGTGGGTTTGTCAATCCTCCCGCCTTCAACAAGACCGGCGACCTGGCCCTGACCCAGGGCTACAGCACCGCCAAGGGCGATGTGCTGACCTACATCGCCCGGGTGGAGAACAACGGCGCCATGCCGCTGTCCAACTTTACCATCGGCCAGACGGATGTGGGGAATTTGATTGCGGACCTGACCCAGGTGACGGTCTATAACGCCGACGGTACCCCGAAGGACGGTACCACCGATGTGACCCAGCTGGGCTTCACCCTGGGCCTGGGCGAGATGGTGGAATTTGAGGTCACTATCCCTGGTGGAAAGCTCGCCAGCGCCGCCAACTACACATCTACCTTTGCGGTGAGCAGTACCAATGACGGCAGCATCGCAGGCGGCAACTATATGCCTCAGTACCAGGTCAAACCGGTCATCACCTTCAAGCCCGGTACCGCCATGGTGCTCTATGGCGGCAAGGCCTTTGAGGCGCAGACCCCTGTGACCAATCCTGATCCCAAGGATATCGCGAAGGGCTGGGATCTCGCCGCATACGATCCCACTTTCGTCTACAGCGTCCTCACCGAGGATGAGGTCAAGACCTACCTGGGCGTGACCACGCTGCCCGGCAACGTTTACTACAACAGCGAGGGTGACAACAAGATGCCCGACTGGTTGGCGCTGAACACCGGTACCGGCGCGGTCACCTTCGATGATGATTACCGGGCCACCGATGTGAACGTCCAGACCAAGGGCGCTACCGATTTCAAGGATTACGAGGACAACCTGGCCGACAAGATGGTGCCCGATGAGATCGTGCTCTATGTCAAGGCTGTGATTGCCGGTACCGACGAGACTTACTACACCACCTTCACCGTGAATGTGGAGCCTGGTCAGCTGGAGATCGTGGGTGATAGCTTTACGCCTGCCGATCCCACCAGCGGCCGCGGCGTGGACAAGGATCAGTTTACCTATACCAACGTGGTCAACCAGATCGTCGAAGATGTAGTACCCGCCACCGCGATTGCCGACGGCAAGAACACCGCCGAAGGTAATACCACCGCCAAGGACGGCACGGTGAATGTGGCCAGCGCCTATACGGCCAAGTGGAGCGTGAATCCCGGCACCTATCAGGAGGGCCCCGCCAATTACACCTTCACCGTGGAGTATAAGCCGCTCACCGGGACGGAGAAGTGGAACTACAAGCCTGCTAGCGTGACCAAGAACGTGGATGCCCACAAGCCGCCCATGAGCCTGATGTTCGCCGATATCATTGTAGACGCTGACGATGTTCGCCGGGGCGACGACTATAGCCCCGCCAGGGTGGACACCGACCCGACCAAGGCACCGGAAGAACTGGAGTACGACACGACGACCTACCGTAAGGGTGAGTACGTGGTCTATTTGGACACCGAGCCCAGCTATACTGTCAAGCTCCAGAAGATCGGCACGATCTATGACCTGACCCTCACGGAGGATTCGGGGACTAAGGGCTTCGCCGTGGATGGCACCCTGCCCTCTTTCGTCAAGGGTGATACGGTGGATGAGGATCTGGAGTTCACCGTGAACCTCACCGCCTTGAACGCCACCACCGGCCTGTGGGTGGGTGAGCACAAGATCAGCTTTACCGCCGCGGGCTACAGCACGCCTAAACTGGCCGAAGCCGGAGGCGATCCTGATGTGGTAGCCACCTATGAGCTGGTCTTCACCGTCCAGCCCAAGATCATCGCCCAGGCCCATGTTACCGATCTGACCGATCCTACTCCCGGCGGAAAGCCTGACACCACCATCACCGTCGCCGCCACCGATCCTGAGGGCGAGGATATCAAGCCCAACACACCAGACCGGCATGGGAACACACCCATCGATCCCAAGGTGGAGTGGACCGATGAGACCGGCAAGCCCGTGGATCCCACCAAGGAATTTGAGGACGGCAAGGATTACACCGCCACCGTTACCCTGACCGCCGATCCCAACTACATCTACGAGGATAAGGCCCCCGAGGGTGAAGAGCCCAACTACACCGCCGGCGACAAGGCTCCCGATGAGGACTATGACGCCGAGGTGACCCACAAGCCCACCGGCCAGGACGAGGCCAAAGAGAAGGTCACCCTAATCAAGGAGACCCCGCTGCCTAAGAAGTCCCACCTGGAGTTTGAGGATGTCAATGCGCTGAACGCCAACGATAAGGTGCCCCACAGTCCAATCGCGGTCCGCCAGACCATTACCGTGGAAAAGGGCCAGAGCCTGGACAAGTACCTGATCAAGCTGGGCGCCTATGACAACACCGTCACCGGTGTGACCGTTACAGAACTGGAGAAGATGCTGCCTGGCGGCTACACCTTGGATCTGACCGCGCCGGACAGCCTGGGCGACCTCTACCAGGTCCAGCCCGACACGGACGTCAACAAGACGATCTACACCCTGGATCTGACCGGCGTGGACACCAGAATGATCGCACTAGGCAGCTACAACTTGAAGCTGGAGGCCAAGGGCGAGGATCCCTATGGCAACGAGGTAGTTGCCACCTATGAGCTCACCATCCAAGTGGTCAAGGCTCCCACACCCACCCTGATGTTCGATGACGTGAACCGTGACAACGAACGGGACAAGACCGGACCTGCGGTGAACGACACCCGCAGGATCAGCACCACCGTGGGCGGCCAGTTGGGCCGGTACACCATCAACCTGGGCTCCTATGATGGTATCACATACAACATGGAGCTCAGCATCCGGAGTGACATCCCATCCGATAGCATTTATAGACTGGGCTTGGACTGCACCGCCACCAAACTGGTGCCTCTGCCTGAGCTGGATAAGGCCAGCAACAAGAACTGGACCTTCGCGGAACTGGATCTGAGCGATGTGGACACCGCGGAAGCCGGTACCTACACCCTGACGCTGGAGGCCAAGGGCGTAGACGTCAACGGCGAGGTGGTGAAGGCCACCTACACCCTGACCATCCAGATCACCCAGCCCGGTGGCGGCGGTGGCGGCGGTACGAGCTGTCCCAACCAGGTGACTTACCTGCTGGGCCTCTACGGCACCACCAATGATCCCACCATGGAAATGGTCAGCGGCAGCAAGGTCAAGATCGTACCCAACGTCAACGCTCTGGCTGGCTACAAGTTCCTGGGCTGGAGTTTGAATGGTCCCACAGGCAATGCCGAACAGGACGCCAAGCGGACCCTGACCGATCCCAAGGCTATGTCCATCACCGGTGACACCACCTTCTACGCGGTGTACCAGATTGTCTACGCCGTGCCGCAGCCGCCCATCCACAAGCACTATGTCATCGGCTATCCCAACGGCAACTTCGGCCCCGCCGATAACATCGACCGCGCCTCTGTGGCCACCATCATCGCCCGTGCGGTGCTGCCCAACTTCGTGGAGGGCGCCGACTACGGCAATCCGGGCGGCTACACCGATGTGAATGGCCACTGGGCCGCCAGCGCCATTGCCTACTGCTCCAAGTACGGTGTGTTCAATGGCTATGAGGATGGCACATTCAAGCCCAACCAGCCCATCAGCCGTCAGGAGCTGGCCCTGGTCATGGCCCGCCTCAACGGCGTCCAGACCGGTGGAAGCGTGCCCTTTACTGACATCGGTGACGCTGGCACCTGGGCCGTGGACGGCATCTACACCGCCTATATCAACGGCTGGGTCAACGGCTACACCGACGGCACCTTCAAGCCCGTCAATCCCATCCGCCGGGACGAGACGGTGAAGATCTTCAATGCCTACCTGGGCCGCGGTGTCAACGCTGAGGGCCTGGAGGGCCTGACCGAGTACGTCCATACCGGCGTTGCCAGCAACAACACCGAGGATGGCACAACCGAGTACATGACCTGGCCCGATGTGACCCAAGACCAGTGGGCCTACTACGAGATCATTGAAGCCGCCAACGACCACGAGTTCACGGTGGACGACACCCAGCCCAGGGGCTATGTCGTGCCCGAACAATGGACGAAGTGCTGGATCGACGAGAAGTGGCGCTATCATGACGACGCCAACGATGGCGGCCCCAGCACGGTCGTGTCCGCGCTGCTGAAGAAGTTCAGCCTGGCTGACTGAGAGGAGGCACACGGGAAATGTACAAAAGAATTTTGAGTTTGACCCTGATTATCGTTCTGACCCTCGCCCTGGCGGTACCCGCCGCCGGGGCGGGGTGCCCCTGCAATATCGAGTACCGACTGGGGGCAAAGGGAGTCAGCGCAGACAAGACGACGGACTCCATCCCTTCGGACACCAAGCCTGCCGCCAGCAAGATCCCAGGCGTGCAGGGCCTGGGGAACTGGGCCTTTGTGGGTTGGTCTACTACTGACCCGGAGAAGGCTGAGCCCACTATGGTGAACCCCGCCGATACTCGAATCACCAAGGATACGGTCTACTACGCGGTCTATGAGCCCCTCCACAAGCACTACGTCATCGGCTACCCCAGCGGTGAATTTGGTCCCAACGACTTTATCACCCGGGGCAGCGTGGCCAC
>JAMPEH010000120.1 GCA_023665245.1 Muribaculaceae bacterium | reverse complement strand
GTGCAGTTCGCCACCAAATATAAGTTCTTGCTTTCCTCCGACACCCTGAGATACTTCGGTTTTGAGAACCGCGCCACCTTATTTATCCTTGACTCCCCGGTCTCGGCCGTGGATATGCAACTCAAAGATGGGGACGTATTCGTAGATAATTGGAGCGGATCGGTCTTCACGCATGGAAGAAACGTTTTGAAAAGAGTGAGGGGAGTGTCAAGAACCTCCATTGAAAAAGGCTGGTCATTGACAGACGGCACTGACACAATCAGAGACGCCACCCTCGCAAGATGGACCCTTGACATGGCCTACATTGATTCCACGGCCATTACCCGGGACACATCAGACAGCATACCACCGGAGACTGTCTCCGACCTCATTGTCCCCGTGGAGAGGATGATGACCGAGCGGTTGCTCACCGAAAGGCTGATTTGGCACTGCGGAGAGGCACGCTATCCGGTGCTTGTGCAGACAACCACCTCAAGTATCAGGACATCGGGGGAAGTATGCGACACTATCCCGATGCAGACAATGGCCATGTATTATCCTCCTCACCGCCAGCAGTCAGACACCGGGGAGCAGATGGCAATGAAAAAGAAATCCGACAAAGGAGGTGGGGATAATCCGGCTCCATATGGAGAAGCCACTGACTTCGAGGCATCCGAACCCAAGGCAAGCGAAAATGCAATCGATATAACGTTGTCGTCAGCTGAAGGCAACATTGAACTTGAACTGACCATGTTCACCGACTCCGGCATAATGCTGGCCGAACCGGTGAGGATCAGTGCCGGTCCCGTGCCGACAAGACTCACCCTTAACATACCCGGAGACCACCGTGGAGTGGTGCTCATCCACATAAAGTCCGACAGGGGACAGACGACCAGAAAAGTTATCATATAGTCCCCGTTTCCCCAACCGACATCAGTTTTCCGTAGCCAACCAACCGCTTTCACCCATTCCAAAAAGGCCGCATCATGAAAAATCCTCTTTCCAAAATACCGGGACACCTTCCCTCAATTACATCCAGTGCAACGATGGCAGGGACAATGACCGCCATCATCTGCGTGCTGTTCTCTGTTCTCACATGCAAGGCGCAGGGCAACGCCCTGCCCGCCGACAGCATACTGCAGGAGATGCCCGGAGACACCGTCCACACCGTCATGCCACAGTCTGATGTCGCCAACGACAGCTTCTTCAGGGGCCTCATACCGCCGTCGCCCAACGCGGTCGCCCTGGCACGCTACGCGGAGTATCCCGTCAGCCACACCACCGGCATCCCCGACATCACCATACCGTTATATGAAATCCAGTTGGGAGGATTCACTCTCCCTATATCGGTAAGCTACCACGCCTCAGGCTGCCGCGTCGACGAGGTGCCCACTTGTGTCGGCCTCGGCTGGAGCCTCAACGCCGGAGGAGCCGTCACGCGAACCATACTCGGAGGCCCGGACCTTGAATATACGGGGTTAGGGTCAACCGACTACAGACTGCGTGACCTCGACTACATGAAATCTGCGCTGTCATATTCCAACCCCAACCTGTCGGTTGCCACGCCCATACTCACGGGCAACCCCGAATATGACACGGAATCCGACCGCTACTCGCTCAACGCCGGAGGCCACAGCCTTCTCTTCCGCTACTCGCACAACGACGGCGAGTTTGTCACCGTCAACCACGATCCATGCCTCATAGACTGCTTCGGACAGCAGCTGAGCTCATATTTCTCCATCCGTTTTCCCGACGGGACAAGATGGACATTCTCCGATCATGAGAGGACGGGCATGGACTCCCGCGGAGAGGGCATGCCTTTCACCACCGCATGGTATGTCACCGACATCTCCACGCCCTGGGGCAACATCCACTTCAACTATCGGCATGGGGAGCGGCTCGACCTGAGGCGGTCTGACATATCGGTGGTGGCCGGACCCGAGACAGAACCTGACAGCGAGGGCTATCCAAGAACCAAGGAAAGAGTCGATGTCAACGAGTCGGCTTATACCTACTTCTCGGGACAGACACTCGTGGAATCAATAACGTGGAACGGCAACTCCGTATATTTCGACTACTCAGCTCCTCACCCCGGGGTGATGACCGACAGGCTCGAGCGCATGAGGGTGGTGTCGTCCGAAGGGGAAACTCTGCGTACCGTGACGTTCGGCAACGACACATACTGGGCATCCAACGACGCCTCTAAGCCACAGTACGGCAGAAGGCTCCTCAGGTCGCTGTCCGACTCCATGGCCGGAACCTACACATTCGAATACGACACGCGCATCAGCCTGCCACCGCTTGACTACCTTAACGCCGCCCTTTGGAGCGACCTTTACGGGTACTTCCGTGGGACGAAAAACACCTCCGTGGTGACACAGAGGGTCATGGAGCGGCTGCGCGAGGTGTGTCCATCCATGAAGGGAACCATCACGGCGGTTGCAGACCGCACACCGGTGAAATCAGGAGTCACAAACGGGCTGCTCACGAAACTGACACTGCCGACAGGTGGATATGTGTCGTTTGCATACGAGTGCAACCATGCCGGAGGGTCTGACGTGGGCGGGGCGCGCATCGCGTCAATGACGACATCCGACGGACAGAACCAGCACACGACAAGGTACAGCTATACCGGCACCACCACGCAGGAATCGCCGGAGAGCCTGATGTGGTGCGACTCATATGTAGGAGTCGACGGAATAGTGTTGGGCACTGTCTTCCACCGCCGCCGCAAGGCCTTCTCCAGCCCGCAGTTCTCGTCCCTGCAGCCGACATGCCCCGCGGCCTACATGCAGGTGGTCGAGACACGGGCCGACAACTCCACCGTCACATACAACTACCATGACGGGGAGCTGGCCGAGCTGTTCGGCGTGACGGAGACGCTCAACCCGAGCCTTTTCGAAGGGGCTCTCATCGACACCGGCAACCGTCTTCCGCTTCTTGTCTCAAGGATAGTGAGGGATTCCGGAGGCAACGAGATTCTCACCGGGGAGACGGACTATGACCGGGTGAACCTTCTCCGCGAGTTTGACACCGGTGTGAGGACAGCATACGAATATTACAGCTACAATTTCTACACGGGAGAGGTGAACACCGGCTACAGCGGTTACTCACTCTACGGTGGTCATTTCGAGATGCGCCGCTGCCTTGCAAGGGTACGCGCCGCCACGGTAAGGGAAAAGAGGGTCATCGATCATCGCTCCGGCATGGTAACCACGACCACCTACACCTACGACCCGCAGCTGCGCACCACACAGCCAAAGTCAACGACAGTGACCGACAGCCGTGGAAGGACACTGACCACCACCTGCACATATCCGTTTGAGCGCACGGACGCGATGTGCCGGGGTCTGGTGGATTACGGACAGACAGATGCCGTGGTGGCCGTAAGGGTGACAGACCGCGACAAGAGAACGCTCTCCGGCACCGACACGGAATACGCCCTCTTCAACGACATCTACTATCCCGTCGCCACCCGCTCATGGTCGATGCCCACGTCGGACGCCTCCGTCTCCATCCCCTCCACGCTTCCAGAGAGGGAGAGGGTCTCGTCCTACAACGCACTCGGACGGCCACTGTCGATCACCGTCAACCAGACCGACGTTACCTCGTTCTCATGGGACACCCACGGACAACTCAAATCTATGACCGCACCGGGTGGACTGACGACCATCTATACCCACCGCCCCCTCTTCGGGGTTGCGTCGGTCACGGAGCCCAGCGGCCACACCGCCACATACGAATATAACGGCATGGGGTTGCTCATGAGTGCCTTCGACTCAGGCCAGATCACCGACAGCTACTCCTATACGCTCGTCAACCATCCCACGGGGGAGTTCAAGGGTGCCTGCAACTCCGTAACATCACGCCGATATCTGGAGTCCACCGGAACAAAACACACTGTCGACCAGCAGTTTTGCGACGGCCTCGGCCGACGCTCGGTGCTCGCCAAATACGGGATGAACACACAGGGGAAACACGTCTACACTGCACAGACCTACGACGCGCTGGGCAGGGAACTGCGCGTCGTGCTGCCCGGCGTCGGCGGCACATACATGGAGGCAAAGACCGCGGCGCAGGTGCTCTCCATGGCCACATCCACCCACGGAGACGCATACGCATACTCCGAGACCACCTACGACGCCCTCGGCCGTCCGCTGAAGACCACCACCCCCGGCAAGTCATGGCACGACAACGGCCTGAAGGGGAAGACCACGGAATATGTCGGCAACAAGGCCAACAGCGTGCGCCTCTACCGTGCTCCGGTGACCTCCATATCCCTCGTCGAGGACGGCTACTACGCCGCATCCACGCTGCAGGGTGTCCGTACCGTCGACGAGGACGGCAACGAGATGACCGTCTACACCGACCGCCTTGGGCGAAAGGTGCTGGAGCGCCGCGGCCCGGAGAGCGGCAAGGGGCAGAACGACACCTATTTCGTCTACAACGACCTCGGCCAGCTGCGCTATGTGCTCAGCCCCGGCTACGAGCTGTCGGGCTACAAGGAGAAGTTCGCATACGAATACCGCTATGACGAGAGCGGCAACGTGGTGAAGAAGTTCATACCCGGAGGGGGATACACGCAGTACTGGTATGACCGCGCGGGACGCATGACGTTCATGCAGGACCCCAATCTGAGGGAACAGGGGAAGCACCGCTTCTTCCTTTACGACAAGGCCGGAAGGCAGGTGATGCAGGGACTCTCGTCATCGTGCAACCGCAGCGAGGCTGTCAACACCGCCGCCTACACCGGTGGCACATCCGGTTTCCAGTCTTCAGGCTACACACTTGCTGATGCGTCAAGGATACAGCAGGCAACCCTTGAGACTGTGGCCTATTATGACGGTTACACCTTCGTCAGTTCCCTCGACAGCCGCCTCTCTGGAGGCCCCACAAGCGTATCAGCCAAAGGAAGACAGACGGGGTCGGTGGTCTACAACTCCGAGGGTGGCAAATCGCTGTCGGCGATGTACTACGACCTGCGCGGCAACGTGACGCAGCTCAGGGAGGTCACCGACTTCGGCACGCTGCGCGTAACCCAGAACACCTACACCTTCACCAACCAGCCACTGACATCCAAAACCACAGAGGAAAGCGGAGGACAGACGAAGACAACGCTGCTCACTGAAAACACCTACAGCGCGGAGACCGGACTGCTGCTGCACACCGATGTCACGGTCAACGGCACGAGGCAGAGGGTGTCGTCGCTGACATACGATGACCTCGGAAGGGTATCGTCGTCAAAGAGGGGCGGCGACTCCGGCAAGGGGGGCACCGTCATCTACAGCTACAACCTGCAAGGACAGGCCACCGTCATCAACGGACCCGGTTTCGCGCAGACACTGCACTACACCGATGGTCCGGGCAAGCCGCTCTACAACGGCTCGGTCAGCTCGATGGTGTGGTTGATGAACGACCACAGGCAACGCGGATACAGATACACCTACAACGGCTACGGATGGCTGACGCTTGCCGAATACGGCGAGGGCTCGACTCTCTCCTCCAACAAGGACCGCTACACCGAGCGGTTTCTCAACTTCATGCCCAACGGCGGCATACGCCGTCTGCAGCGCCACGGCCTGAAGGCCGACGGCAACTACGGCAAGGTGGACAACCTCCACATCTCGTACTATGGCAACCGCATAGCCTCGGTGCTGGAGGACGCTGCGGATGTGACGCAGACTGGAAGCATGGACTATCCCGGCAAGCGGAGGGAAATGGATTTCGGATACAACGAGTGGGGTGCGCTCACGAAGGACGAGAGCCGTGGGATCACCAACATTGCATATGACAACTTCGGGAATCCAACAAGAATAAACTTCTCCAACGGCAGCTACACGAAGAACGTCTACTCCGCGGACGGGGTGAAGCTGAAGACGGAGCACTACACCAACCTCTCCCGTCCGGTTAACCCGGCTGCCGCCGCCATGGGGGACGGAGAACCCTCTGCAGAGTCCTACGAGATAGCGGGACTCAACAAAATAGAATACCACGGCCCGGTTATCTACCGCAACGGCAGCATCGACATGGTGCAGTTTCCCGGAGGGTACGCCACAATATCCGGTATTACAGTCACGTTCCATTACTATACGCAGGACTACCTCGGCAACAACCGGGCTGTTGTCAACGGCACGACGGGAGCAATCGAGCAGACCACCGCATATTACCCCTACGGCGCGGTCATCGCGGACCTCGGCAAGGACAATACCGGCCAGCCCTACAGGTTCGGCGGCAAAGAGCTGATTTCGGCCAACGGCCTCAACGAATACGACTTCGGAGCCCGCCGCCACTACCCGGCCATCCCGCAGTTCACCTCCATCGACCCCCTCTGCGAGAAATACCCCTGGCTCTCTCCATATCTTTACTGCGCAAACAATCCGGTGAATTATATAGATTACAACGGATTGGACATCTGGCTATTAGATGAATCTGGCAACTTTATAAATACCCAATCCTTTGATGATTTAGATATGATCATTATCAACAATAGTCAGTCTAAGAAGACTTCAGCATGGGTAGGAGAATGTGGCACCATCAAGAATCAATCATTTCTACCCAATGATAAATCTGACAGTTATATGTATTTTAATCTCGAAGGAGATGATGTCTCCACTTCATTATTTGAATTCTTGGCGAATAATACCATCGTGGAGTGGACTCAAATCAAAACAGGAGTATTTGGATCATCTGAAGAGAATTATATTAGTACGTCGCATCTATCAGGTAAAGAATTTAGTTCTTTAATCTTATATGATGGTTTATTAAAAAACACTTTCATCCGAGAAGACATTCACAACCATCCTAGCAATTCTGATTTTCCTTCGGGTCTGTCAGATCCTATGAAAGGAGACATTAAAAACGCCTCTTTACTTGAGTCTAGAAATAGGAATGTAATATGTAAAATATATACAAAAACGTATGGCTATACAAAATATTCATCAAAATCTAAAATAAGTGATTTTCCTAATCGAGGTTATTCGGTTTTAGATACACTGACTGTTACTCCATAATTACAATTGAAAAACATTAATCAAATATCTTAAGTAAATGTTCAATTTAAATTTAAACTTTCTGCTCAGTTTTGAGTCTATA
>JAMPEH010000011.1 GCA_023665245.1 Muribaculaceae bacterium | reverse complement strand
TTCAACCTCTATCGTCACTTCGTGACACTTTCCCCATTCTTTGGGGAAAGCAAGGAGCGGGTTGCTTGCAACATTCGTAGGCGGGGAAAGCAAGGGGAGATGCGGGGAAGAAGCAAGGCGGTTGAATAAAACGGCGGCGCACGAAAGTGCGCCGCCGTAATATTTTATAAATTATTCGTGCTTAACAACCTTTTTCTCAACAAGCGCGATAATCGCGTACATTCCGCCCGCAAGCACGCAGAGAATAAACGTCGAAGCCATAACAAGGTCAAGGTTCATAACTTGCCCGCCGTAGTTGATAAGCGAGCCGAGCCCCGCCTCCGAAGCGATGTATTCGCCCATAATCGAGCCAATCCAGGCAAGCCCTACCGCAACCTTCAAAGTGCTGATTAGCGCGGGCAGAGAAGAGGGGATAATAAGCTTTCTGAGAGTTGTAAGCTTCCCCGCCCCCATAGACTTCATCAAAAGCATCTTCGTCTTGTCTACGGAAATAAACCCCGCCAGCATATTCATTATGCACACGATAACCGAAACGATTACCGTCATAAAAATTATCGCGTCGTAGCCTATGCCTATCCAGATTATGATAAGCGGACCGAGCGCAATTTTCGGCAGCGAGTTCAAAACCACAATGTACGGTTCGGCAATTTTCCTAAGGCTCTCGCTCGACCAAAGCGCAATCGCAATGACGTATCCAACCGCAACGGCGATAATGAATCCTACGACCGTCTCCATAAGAGTTATGCCTATATGGTAAAAAAGCGTGTTCTTTTTGTATAAGTCGGCGATGGTTAAGCACACGCGCGAGGGCGAGCTCGTAATGTAGGGGTCCGCCCATTCCAGATAGGCGCACAGCTCCCACAGCCCCAAAAGGACAAGTAGCACAAGCCAGCGCGACGCGGCGATTATAATTTTTTTCTGCCTCTGTTTTTTGAGATACGCGAGATGCTCGCGCGAATACGTGACTTTGTTTTTCATAAGTTAATACCGTTAAAATTTATATGCCGAGTTCCTTCCTCAGAATTTCGAAGGTCAAGGCAAACTCTCCGCATTCCCTGCGTTTTTTCGGCACGTTCTCACCGAAATCTATCGGGTGCTCCGCCACGACGGTGGCGGGTCTTGCCGAAAGAACAACAACCTTATCCGAAAGCGCAATCGCCTCCGAAATATCGTGCGTGACGAGTAGCGCCGTCTTTTTTTCGCTTTTTATTATGCCCTGAACGTCGTCGCACACTTCGAGCCTCGTCTGATAGTCGAGCGCGGAAAAAGGTTCGTCCAGCAAAAGAGTCTGCGGCTCGGCGGCAAGCGTACGAATGAGCGCAACCCTCTGCCGCATTCCGCCCGAAAGCTCTTTGGGGCTCTTTTTCAAAAAATCTTTAAGCCCGTATTTTACGGCAAGCTCAATCGCCTTTTCCCGCATTTCGGGCGTGTTCCGCTTTTTTACTTCGAGGGGCAGGAAAATGTTCTGCTCAACCGTCCGCCAGGAAAACAGTGCGTCGCGTTGCAGCATATACCCGAATTCGCCCCCGCCGCGCACCACCTCGCCCGACGACGGGGCAAGAAGTCCCGCCGCAAGCGACAAAATCGTGGTTTTTCCGCAGCCCGAAGGTCCTATAACGGAAACAAAGCTGTCGTCGTCGACTTTAAAGCTCAAATCCTTGACGGCGGTAGTTTCGCCCGCTTTCGTATGATAGGTGTAAACAATATTTTTGAATTCAAGCATTATGCGTATACTTCTTCGTAAATTCTGTGCGCCGACTCGGTTGTAACGAGGTCGGAAAATTTAACGCGTTTTTCAAGCTCGCCCGCTTCGTAAATTACGTCCTGCAATCTTTCGAAGGAGCTCTCTTTCATCGCCATATCGGTCACCCACGCGTCAATTCTCTTGTAGCTGTCAACCGAAATTTTCAGGCTGTTGCGGCTCGTTCCGTCGAAATATTTTTCAAGATACCCCGCAACCGTGTCGCTGTCCGTTTCGTTAATATACTTAACGGCTTTGGTAACGCTCCTTAAAATAGCGTCAATCTTTTTATCGTTGTTTTTTATAAAACTGCTCTTTGCGATAAAGCAGGTATAGGGAATTTCGCCCGACTTTTCGCCTACGGAAGCCACGATATATCCCTTGCCCGCCGCCTGATATTCCGAAGCTACGGGCTCGAACATCGTGCAGTAGTCTGCAATTCCGCCCTCGAACGCCGCCGTCATCATATTGAAAGCAACGCTGTAATTGAGGTTGGAGGTAACGTTTTCGGACTTCAACACATATTCAAACGTCATTGCGGGAACGCCGCCCTTTCTCCCCGCGAGAATTTCCTTGCCAGCAAGGTTCGACCAGGAGAAGTCGGGCTCATTCTTTCTTCCTACGAGGAAGCTTCCGTCGCGCTTTGTAAGCTGACCGAAAACTTTGGGCACATCGTTGCTTCCGCCGAGCGCGACGTATACCGCCGCTTCGGGTCCGCAAAAGCCTACGTCCGCATTGCCGGAAAGTACCGCCGCCATAGTCGAATCGGCGCCGCCTCCGTTTTTAAGTTCTATCTTATAGCCCTCGTCTTTGAAGTAGCCCAAAGCGTCGGCAAGATAGAGGGGTGCATAGAATACCGAGTGCGTAACCTCGTTAATTCTGATAACGTTTTCGTCTTTGTTGCTACACCCCGCCGCGCCGAAAGGAATTACCGCCGCACAGCAAAGCGTAAGCAGAGCGCAAATAAATTTGTTTTTCAAAATAAGTAAAACTCCTTAAAATTTTAATAATACATTTTATGCTTGCGGCGTTTGTGTTTGACAATGCCGAGAGTTAAGATTATAATAATTGTGTATATAATATAGCTTTTAACAATTTTCATAAACGGAGTATTTAATGGACAAGACTTACAACCCCAAAGATTTCGAGGACAGACTGTATAAGGAGTGGGAAGAGAGCGGGTGCTTCCGCGCCGAGCGCGACGATAATAAAGTTCCGTTCACGGTAATGATGCCTCCCCCCAACATTACGGGTCAGCTTCATATGGGGCACGCAATGGACGAAACCTTGCAGGACACGGTAATACGCTTCAAGCGTATGCAGGGGTACTGCGCCCTTTGGCTTCCGGGAACCGACCACGCCTCCATAGCTACCGAAGTAAAGGTAGTGGAGCAGATTAAAAAGGAAGGGCTTTCTAAGGAGAGCTTGGGAAGAGAGGGCTTTTTAAACCGCGTTTGGCAGTGGACGGACAAGTACAACGCAAGAATAGTAAACCAGCTCAAAAAGCTCGGCTCCTCCTGCGATTGGTCGCGCCTCACCTTCACTATGGACGAAAAATGTTCCAAAGCCGTGCGCGAAGTCTTTGTCAACCTCTACAACAAAAAACTCATATACAGGGGCAGCAGGATTATAAATTGGTGCCCCTGCTGTAAAACCGCCCTTTCGGACGCGGAGGTCGAATACGCCGAAGAAAACGGCTTTTTCTGGCATATAAACTACAAGGTGGAGGGCGAAGATACCTGTTTGGAAGTAGCCACAACCCGCCCCGAAACAATGTTCGGCGATACGGCGGTAGCCGTAAACCCTAAGGACAAGAGGTACAAGCATTTAATAGGCAAAAACGTAATTCTGCCCGTAGTCGGAAAACCCATTCCCGTCGTAGGCGACGAACACGCGGATATGGAGTTCGGCACGGGTTGCGTTAAAATTACCCCCGCGCACGACCCTAACGACTTCGAAGTAGGGCTTCGCCACAACCTGCCCGTCGTAAAGGTTATGAACGACGACGGCACCATGAACGAGCTTGCGGGCAAGTACGCAGGGCTCGACAGGTACGAGTGCAGAAAACAGCTTGTAAACGACCTTGAAGCAAGCGGCGCGCTCGTAAAGGTAGAGCCGCACGTCCACAACGTAGGGCACTGTTACCGTTGCGGCGCGACTGTCGAACCCGTCGTTTCCAAGCAGTGGTTCGTCAAAATGGAAAAGCTCGCCCGCCCCGCAATCGACGCGGTTACGGATAAGAAAATTTCCTTCGTTCCCGAAAGGTTCGCCAAAATTTACTACAATTGGATGGAGAACGTAAAGGACTGGTGCATTTCCCGTCAGCTTTGGTGGGGTCACCGCATCCCCGTTTGGTACTGCTCCGACTGCGGCAAAGAGATATGCAAGAAAGAAGACCCTGAAGCATGCCCCGATTGCGGCGGCAGAAATCTTACGCAGGACGAGGACGTGCTCGACACCTGGTTCTCCTCCGCGCTCTGGCCGTTCTCCACGCTCGGCTTCCCCGACGATACCTCCGACCTCGAATATTTCTATCCCGGCGACGTGCTCGTCACGGGGTACGACATAATCTTTTTCTGGGTTGCGCGAATGATTTTCTCGGGGCTCGAACATATGCGCAAGGTACCCTTCCGCGACGTGCTCATTCACGGGCTCGTGCGCGACGAAAAGGGCAGGAAGATGTCAAAATCTCTTGGCAACGGCGTAGACCCGTTGGAGGTCATAGAAAAGTACGGCGCGGACTCTTTAAGGTTTTCCCTCTTGCAGGGCGTGGCGCCCGGCAACGACACCCGCTATTCCGACGCAAAGGTAGAGGCGTGCCGCAACTTTATGAACAAAATCTGGAACGCAAGCCGCTTCGTAATTTCCAACTGCGAGGGAAAGAGCGTAAAACCCCTTTCGGAAGTAAAGCTCTCCTCTGCGGATAAGTGGATAATTTCGCGGTTGCAGGCTACCATACGCGACGTAACTTTAACGCTCAACAAATTCGAATTCGGCATTGCCTGTCAGATACTGTACGACTTTATGTGGTCGGACTTCTGCGATTGGTATATCGAGCTTGTCAAGCCCGCATTAAAATCTACGGACGAAGCAAAGAGCGACGGCGCGCGCGCGGTTTTGGTGTTTGTGCTTGAAAACGCGTTAAAGCTTTTGCACCCGTTCATTCCCTTTATCACCGACGAAATTTACAGGAACCTGCCGAACGCGGACGGAACTATAATGTTAAAGGAATTCCCCCGCTACAATTCCCGCCTCGCCTATAAAAAGGACGCGGAGTCGTTCGGCGGAATTATGGATATAATAAAGGCGGTCCGCGCGGCTAAAACCGAGCTCGATTGCCCCCCGTCGAGAAAGGTCAGCTTGTATATAGTAACGGACGGCAAACGCCTCGTTTCGGCTAATGCGGACAGTATTTTAAAGCTCGCGGGCGCAAAGGAAATCAACTTCATTCAAAGCGCGGAGGAGGCGGGCGAAAACGCCGTAACCAAAGTGCTTGCAAACGGCACCCTCTATATCCCTATGGGCGACCTCGTGGATATCGAAAAGGAAAAGGAGAGGCTTCAAGGCGAGCTTGAAAAGGTGACGGACGAAATCCGCCGCGCCGACGGCAAGCTGCAAAACAAAGGCTTCGTTTCCAAAGCCCCCAAAAAGCTCGTTGACGAAGAGAGGGCAAAGCTCAACAAATATATCGAAATGCGCGAAAAAATATTGAAACAGCTCAAAAATTTAAAGTAATATCGGTAAATTTATATGTCTAAAAGAGGCGACAGGGCGGCAAGCGCGGCAAAAAAGCATCCCGTTTTAACCGCAATAATTTGCGTAATTCTCGTAATAATCATTGCGGTTGCGGCAATAATCTGGTTTGTCCGCCCCGATATCTATCACAAATTCATAGGCACGGGCGAACACACCTACGGCGAGTGGGAGATAACGACCCCAAACAGTTGCGGACAAAACGGCGAAAGACGGCGCGTCTGCTCGGTCTGCGGCGAGGTTAAAACCGAAATTATACCCGCCACCCACAACCACGCTTACGGCGAATGGCAAACGGTTGAGGAAAACGACTGCGGCAACGACGGCAAAAGAGAGCGCAAGTGCCCCGACTGTAACGACGTTCAAACGGAAATTTTAGAGGCGACGCAGGAGCACAGCTACGGCGAATGGCAAACCGTCAAAGAGAATAACTGCGGTCAAAACGGCAGGAAGGAGCGCGTTTGCTCGGTCTGCGGGGACGTAAACGCAGAAGTTATTCCCGCAACGGGCGAGCACTCCTTCGACCCCGAAAGCGAAGTGTGCACAATCTGCGGCTACGACCCCAACGCCTCGAACGTAGGCGTGGCGGAAGAAATTCCGCAGGCGGAGCTCTCTATTCACTTTTTGGAGCTCGGCAATAAATACACGGGCGACTGTACCCTCATAAAGTGCGGAAATACCGAAGTGCTCATAGACGCGGGCTCGCGCCAGAACAGCGCAGTCACCATAAAAAATTATGTGGATAATTATTGCACGGACGGCGTGCTCGAATACGTAATCGCCACCCACGCGCACCAGGACCATATCGCGGGCTTCGTCGGCAATAAATCGGGAAGCACGAGAACGGGCATTTTATATCAGTACGAAGTGGGCACGCTCATTCAGTTTGCGGGTCACAACGCGACCACGCAAATATACAACAACTACGTTCAGGCGGTGGAATACGTCAAGGACAACGGTACGAACGTATTTACCGCAAAGGAATGCTGGTACCAAACGGGCGGCGCTAAAAAAACTTATTACTTGGACGAAGCGCAGACAATTTCTTTAAACATACTCTATCAACGCTATTACGAAGAAAGCACTTCGGACGAAAACGACTATTCCGTCTGCGTGCTCTTAACGCAGAAAACGGAGAACGGCGATATAAACTACCTTTTCACGGGCGACCTTGAAAAGGAGGGGGAGGCAAGCCTCGTCAAAAATAACAAGCTTCCTCAGGTAGAGCTCTTCAAGGGCGGTCATCACGGCAGCTATACCGCTTCGACCGACGCGCTTTTAAGCGTGATTAAGCCCAAAAACGTAGCCGTTTGTTGCTGCTGCGGCACAACCGAATATACAAGCAACAAGGACAACACCTTCCCCGCCCAAGCCTTTATAGACAGGGTTGCAAAGTACACCGAAAACGTATATTGCACCACACTTATGACAGACTACAAAAACGGCAAATTCGAGTCCATGAACGGCAACATAGTCTTTTACTACAAAAAGCAGGGTACAGGCGGCTCCCTCAAACTCTGGTGTTCGAATAATACCGATATTTTAAAGGACACCGAGTGGTTCCAATCCAACCGCACTTGGAAATCAACATAAAAATAATAAATCAAGTTTAACGCAGTTAAACGAAAATTCGGAGAGTTATGTCAAAGGACAACGAAAGCTTAAAAATAGCAATGCTCGGTCATAAATACGTACCTTCCCGCGAGGGGGGCGTAGAGGTGGTGGTAGAAAATCTTGCCGCTGAAATGGTAAAAAAGGGGCACTCCCTCACGCTTTTCAACCGCAAAAGAAAGAATTATCAACCCATGACCGAATACAAAGGTTGCAAGCTTGAAACTGTGTACACTGTGGACAAGAAGTCGCTTGATGCCGTAATTTACGCCTATTTCGCCACAAAAAAGGTTAAAAAAGCGGCAAAAAAAGGTGAGTTTGATATAGTACATTTTCACGCAGAGGGCCCCTGCCTTTTTCTTGGTAAATTCCCTAAAAAGAGCAAGCGGAATTATAAATTGGTAATAACCGTTCACGGGCTTGATTGGCAAAGAGGAAAGTGGGGAGGATTTGCAACCAAAGTCCTCAAAAAAGCCGAAAATAAAATTGTCAAATATGCCGACGAGATAATAGTTCTTTCGGAAAATGTCAAAAATTATTTCAAAGAAACTTATAACAGAGATACGGTATTCATACCCAACGGAGTATCCAAACCCGAAATTACGCCCGCCGAAGAAATTACAAAAAATTGGGGGCTTACAAAAAATTCTTACGTTTTGTTCCTTGCAAGAATCGTGCCCGAAAAAGGACTTCATTATCTTGTAGACGCTTGGAAACGGGCGGTCAAGGAAACGGGTACGGATAAAAAGCTCGTAATTGCGGGCGCGTCGTCACATTCGGACGAATATTTCGAAGGCATAGCTTCAAAATGCGCGGGCGACGACAGCATAATAATGACGGGCTTCGTTCAGGGGCAAGTTTTGTCCGAGCTCTATTCAAATTCATATCTCTTCGTCTTACCGAGCGATATAGAGGGAATGCCAATGTCGCTTTTAGAGGCGCTTACTTACGGCAACGTCTGTCTCGTAAGCGATATTCCCGAAAACACGTCAGTTATAAATTCCTCTTGTTTAACGTTTAAAAAGGGCGACGTAGAGGAACTTACGCAAAAGCTTGAATTTGCTTTGAAAAACGACGTGGGCGGCGGCTCGACGGCAAAGCTCCCCGATTGGGAAGAAATCGCCGAAAGAACGCTTGAATTATACAAAAGGTTATAAAATGAAAATTTTGCTTGTAAATAAATTCCATTATATGAAGGGCGGCTCGGAAAGATATTATTTCAATCTTGCCGAAGCGTTTAAGGAAAAGGGTCACGAAGTAATCTTTTTCGCGATGAAAGACGAAAAGAATATTCCGTGCGCGCAAGAGAAATATTTTGTTTCGGCGGCGGCGGTAAACGGCGGATTGAAAGCCAAGCTCAATATGGTGTTTCATATTGCCTACTCCAAAGAGGCATATAAAAAAATGAAAGCTCTTTTAAATGACGAAAAACCGGAGCTTGTAATTTTCAACCTCGTGCATAAACAGATAACTCTTTCCATTCTCGACGCAATAAGAGAGTACAACCCCAACCTGCCCGTATTTTGGACTATGCATGACTTAATAACCGTCTGCCCCTCGTATACCATGCTCGACGGCAACGGTAACATCTGTGAAAAATGTTTGGGCGGAAAATTCGAAAATTGCAAAAAGAACAAGTGTATTCGCGGTTCTTCTCTTATGAGCTCGCTCTCCGTTTACGAGGCAAAGCAAATAAAAAAACGCGGTTGGTACGATAAAGTTACGGCTTATATCTGTCCGTCGGAATTTTATAAGGCAAAACTCGAAGAAGCGCACTTTACAAAGTCGCCCGTAATTTTTATGCGCAACCCGCTCTCGGTAGACACAGAGTACGAGGTCAACGACAGTGACGAAAATTATATCTTATATTTCGGGCGTCTCGCAAAAGAAAAGGGCGTAAAAACGCTCATAAACGCCGCAAAGGATACGGGCAAAAAACTTGTAATCTGCGGTACGGGTCCCATTGAAGAAGAGCTAAAAAAATACGTTTGCGACAATAAAATCGAAAACATTGAATTCAAGGGATTTGCGCAGGGAGAGGAACTTAACGGATATATCAAAAATTCCCGTTGTGCGGCGCTTCCTTCGGAATGGTACGAAAACGGACCGTATAGCGCAATGGAAGCTCTTGCGCTCGGCAAACCGCTGATAGTTTCAAATAACGGCGGACTCCCCGAACTTGTAAAGGACGGGGTCAACGGATACGTTTATAAAGATTACAACGGACTTTGCGAAAGTATAGAAAATATATTCGGATTGGATAAGGAAAAATATTCCGAATTGTGCAAAAGCTCAAAGGAATTTGCAGAAAGAAATTTCAACCCGCTCGACTATGCGGAAAAAATACTTGAATTAAAGGAAAAGTTTTCAAAGCAATGAAAAAATTAAACGGAACGGTCATTGTAACATATCGCTGTAACGCACGTTGTACAATGTGCAACAGATATAAAGCCCCTTCTAAGCCCGAAGAGGAACTCTCTATTGAAACCATTAAAAAACTGCCCCCTATGTATTTTACAAATATAACGGGCGGTGAACCCTTTATAAGGCAAGATTTAAAAGATATTGTCAGGGAACTCTATAAAAAAAGCGACAGAATAGTAATTTCGACTAACGGCTTTTTTACCGACAGAATAGTTGATTTATGCAAAGAGTTCCCCAAAATCGGTATTCGCATTTCCATAGAGGGATTAGAGCAAACAAATAACGAAATTCGCGGCTTGCAAGACGGGTTTAACAAGGGTTATACAACGCTTAAAACCCTTGTTGAAATGGGTATGAAAGACGTGGGTTTTGGTATGACCGTACAGGATAAAAACGCCGCCGACCTCGTGCCGCTGTACAAAATTTCGGAAGAAATGAATATGGAGTTTGCAACAGCTTCGCTTCATAACAGTTTCTATTTCGTAGAGGCGAAAAATATTATTCACGACCGCCCCGCAGTTGCACAGCACTTCGAAGATTTAATAAACGAGCTTCTTAAATCCAACAGCCCAAAAAAATGGTTCAGGGCATATTTTAATCACGGACTTATAAACTATATCTACGGTCAAAAAAGACTTTTGCCATGCGATATGAGCTTCGATACTTTCTTTATCGACCCTTACGGCGACGTTATGCCCTGCAACGGAACTAAGGATAAAGAGGTTATGGGTAACCTCAACGAACAGACTTGGGACGAGCTTTGGAACAGCGAAAAAGCCGAAGAAGTGCGCAAAAAAGTCCGCTGTTGCGACAGAGAATGCTGGATGATTGGCTCTGTTTCGCCCGCTATGCATAAGTATATCGGAAAGCCCCTCGCTTGGGTAATAAAACACAAATTTTTGCGCTTTTTCAAAAAGAAAAAGTACAGTATGTACGAAAATAAAATCGTGCGCGACTTCCGCGACGGCAAGGTCACCAAAGAAGAGCTCGACGCTTGCTCTACTTGCGATTTGTGCGCGGAAATAAAAAATGGCTTGTCCGAAGCTTCAAAGGAACAGCTTAAAACAAAATCGGGCGAAGAAATAGTCGACGAGGATATCAAAGGACAAGGCGTGCAAGGAGAGTAAAATGAGAGCGGTTATACTGGCTGCCGGAATGGGTAAAAGACTTAAAGACCTCACTTCCGACAATACCAAATGTATGGTCAAAGTCAACGGCGTAACGCTGATAGAAAGAATGCTGCGCCAACTTGACAAATTAAATTTGTCCGAAATAGTTATTGTGGTCGGTTACAAAAAGGACAAGCTTAAAAACTATGTGGGTACGCTCGGAATAAATACCCGCGTTAAATTTATTGATAACGACGTATATGACAGAACGAATAATATATACTCGCTCTATCTTGCAAAAGACGAGCTTTTAAAGGAAGACGTTCTTCTTTTAGAGTCTGACTTAATTTTCGAAGACGGAGTTTTGCAAAGTCTTATAGACGACCCCAGAGAAACGCTTGCGCTCGTCGATAAATACGAAAGCTGGATGGACGGAACATGCGTAAAACTCGGCGATAACGACGTTATAGAGAGTTTTGTGCCCGGAAAAAAATTTGTTTTCAACGATATTCCAAACTATTATAAAACAGTTAATATCTACAAATTCAGCAAACATTTCTCGGCTACGCATTACGTTCCGTTTTTAGAGGCTTACAGCAAGGCTCTCGGCAATAATGAGTATTACGAACAGGTATTGCGCGTAATAACTATGCTCGACGACCCCGAAATAAGGGCTAAACGGCTCGAAGGGTATAGGTGGTATGAGATAGACGATATTCAGGACCTCGACATAGCCTCTTCGATTTTTGCGACCAGCGACGAAGAAAAACTCGACCTTTTGTCAGCGCGTTACGGCGGGTATTGGAGATATCCCAAATTAAAGGATTTTTGTTATCTCGTTAACCCCTATTATCCTCCGCAAAAGCTTATCGACGAAATGAAAGCCAACTTTGAAACGCTTTTAACGCAATATCCTTCGGGGATGCGCGTTAACAGTCTTTTGGCGGCTAAAAATTTCGGGGTTAAGCCCGAACATATCGTAGTCGGCAACGGCGCGGCAGAGCTTATTAAGTGCATAATGGACGGCGTAAGCGGCAACGTCGGTTTTATCAGACCGACTTTCGAAGAATATCCCAACAGATATGCAAAGGAGAAGAGCATAGTATATATTCCCGAAAAAGACGGGTTTGCATATGACGAAAACGACATTATAAAATTTTTCGACGATAAAAATGTGGATTTCCTCGTGCTCGTCAACCCCGACAATCCAAGCGGGAATTATATAAGCAAAAACGGCGTTTTAAAGCTTGTTGAATGGTGCAAAAATAAAAATATCCGTATCATCGCAGACGAGTCTTTTGTGGATTTTTCCGAAGAAGAAAACAGCTCGCTTATAGATGAAGACACGCTTTGCGCATACAAAAATTTAATTGTGATGAAGTCCATTTCCAAATCTTACGGCGTGCCCGGCGTAAGACTCGGAATAGCCGCAAGCTCGGATACGGATTTAATTTTATCTTTAAAGAAAGACGTTGCAATTTGGAATATAAATTCATTCGGAGAATTCTATTTACAGATTGCCGAAAAATATAAAAAAGACTATGCCGAAGCGTTAGTTAAAATTAAAAACGAGCGCGCGGAATTAGTTTCGGAGCTTAAAAAAATCAAGCGTTTAAAAGTGTTTCCTTCGCAAGCCAATTACGTTATGGTTGAAATTTGCGGCGGAGATATGTCCTCGCGCGAGCTTACTAAACAGCTTTTAAGCGAGTACGACCTTTACATAAAGGACCTGTCGCAAAAAATTAAAAACGGCGGTCAGTATGTACGGCTTGCAGTGAGGAATAAAGAGGATAATATGCGGCTTGTTTGCGCACTGAAAAAACTTTTAAAATAAACGGGAATACATAATGAAAATTATTACTTTTGACGATATACAAAATCTTAATATTTCGCCCGAAGAATGTTATGAATGGGTGAATACGGTAATCAAATGTAAAAAAGATTTTTCTTTGCCCGCAAAAATAAGCTTGAAGCCCGATAATGAAAGCGGAATTTTTTATAATACGATGCCTGCGCTTTTGCCGTCTGAAAATGTAATGGGTGCAAAAGTAGTATCGCGGTATCCTAAAAGAGAACCAAGCCTCGATAGCCAAATTTTGCTTTATAATTTATCGGACTTCAAAGAAAATGCCCTCATGGACGGTAACTGGATAACGGCAATGCGAACAGGTGCGGTTGCGGCGCATTCCGCTTTGCTGTTCGCAAAAAACGGTTTTACGCGTTTGGGTTTTATAGGTTTAGGCAATACCGCGCGCGCAACGCTTCTTGTACTTGCGTCGGTTTGCGCAAAAAGAAATTTTGAAATCAAGCTGTTAAAATATAAGAACCAGCATATCTTATTTTCTCAACGGTTTTCAAAATTCGGTAATTTGCATTTTACGTTTTCGGATAGCGTTGAAGAGGTGGTATCCGATAGCGACGTGCTTATATCTGCGGCAACGGTATTCAACGAAGATATCTGCGCAAACGATGTGTTTCCTCAAGGTATAACCGTAATACCTATTCATACGAGAGGATTTACGAATTGCGATTTATTCTTTGATAAGGTGTTTGCCGACGATTTTAACCACGTTAAAAATTTTAAATATTTCGAAAAATTTAAAAGTTTTGCCGAAGTTTCCGATGTGGTAAACGGACAAGCAAAGGGTAGGGAAAATTCCGAACAGAGAATTTTGGTTTACAATATCGGTATTGCTTTGCACGATATATATTTTGCAAAGAAAATCTATGATAAGTTAGCAACAGTAGCAGAAGATATTCTTTTAAAAGCCCCGAATGAAAAATTTTGGGTTTAGCGGATAAAGCTCGGGAGAGTTTAAAATAAGAGTTCTACGGAAGAGAAGACGGGAGTTATGTTGCTCCCGAGATAATTGAAATATATAACGGAAGAAAAATGAAGAATTAGATGCGCGGAGGGCGCACAGGTTATATGATTTCAAGCGCAGGCTCAAAAAATACTTTTTACACAGCTAAATTTATATGCCCCGAAAGACACAATTTTTTTGTTACACTTGTTGTCACGCTTGTTGTTTGCGTGTCTATAATTGAAGAGTTTACCGATTATTTTTTAATAAAATACGTCGATGAAATCTTTACGTTATTTGCCGCTTTCGGCGTTCTATTCAATTACAAAAAGTTAAAATCAAGTAAAATATATTTTTCGCTTTTCGAAACGCAATTTTTCGCGCTTCTCGTTTTGGCGACTATCGGTATAATTTCCAATATAAATTCTCGGTTAATAGGGGCGACCCCGATATTAATCGACGCGTTTTCATTGCTGAAAGCGCCCGTTTCGTTTACTTATGTTCTATGCATTGCGGGAAGCCGCGATAAACGTTTAATTCTCGATATATTGAGCGCTCTTTTTGCGGTTATGACGTTTGTTGCTTTTTGCATGGGAGTATTAAATTTATTTGCGGATATCGGAATGGACTATGACATCCGTTACGGCTTGCGTTCTTTTAAATTTTATTTTAATAATCCCGGCGGCTTAACAATTTGTATGCTTTGCAGTTATGCTGTTTTTTGTCGAAATAACGGATTGACGTATACTATTTTAAGGTATATGAGCCTTGCCGTAATTCTTCTTACTTTAAGAACTGTTGCAATTTGCACTGTCGGCGCAGTCATAACAATGAAATTTTTGTTTGGCATTAAAAAATTCAAAATAAAGTATGTAATATTTATCATCATAGGACTAATTATTATAGCGGTTATTGTTTGGCCGAAAACCAAAAGTTATTTATTCGGCAAATCGGTAAGGAACTCATTTATAGAAGGCGCAATTTACGTTTCTAAAAAATATTTTCCCATCGGTTCGGGATTTGCAACCTTCGGTTCGGACCAAGCGTTCAAGCATTATTCGGCTTTATACTATGAATTGCGCTTTCATTACGATAATGCTCTCGGACCTACAAGCACCTATATGAACGACAATTTCTATCCTATGCTCTTAGCGCAATTCGGTATTGCGGGCATCGTGTGCTATGGTGTATTGCTTGTATCTCAATTCCGAGCTACGTATTTGTTAATAAAAGCCGATAATTCTTCGCCTCTTCTCGCAATCGGTGCGTTTGCAATATTATTATGCGCGTTTTTCAATTCTCTCGGCGCGGCGATATATACGTCTGCGTTTGGTGTTTTGTTATATGTGGTATTAGCACTCATATTGCCTCAGGCAAATAATAAACTTTTAAAGGAAAGTCGATATGGCGGCAACCCGTACTAAAAAATCAATAAAAAATACACTCGTCGGATTAGCAGGACTGATAGTCAGCCTTATAGTGTCGTTCGTCACGCGTTCGGTATTTATCGATATGCTCGGGCAAACCTATAACGGGGTCAACGGTCTGTTTGCAAATATTTTGCAAATGCTGAATATGGCTGAACTCGGTTTTTCTTCGGCAATAGCATATTCGTTGTACAAGCCCTTAAAAGACGGCGATGAGCGTGCTACGACGGGCATTATGAACTTTTATGCGAAAGTTTACAGATGTATTGCGTTAATTGTTGCCGTAGCCGGCGCACTGTGTATTCCGTTTTTGCAACACCTGATTTCGGAAGATTTGTCTGAGCTGCCGTTTACGCTCACGCAGTTGCGTATATACTTTTCTATGTATCTTGCAAATACCGTTAGCAGTTATTTGCTTGCGTATAAGCGCACGCTGATAAGAGCCGACCAACAGGCTTACATAATATCCGCCGTAGATTATTCAAGTACGATAGTTCTTAATTTATTGCAGATTTTACTATTGTATTTAACTAAAAACTTTTATGCTTATCTTGCAATTATGATTGCAAAAACGGTATTAAGCAATTTAATTCTCGATATTATTGCAAGAAAAAAATATCCCTTTTTAAAAACATACCGCAAAGAAAAAATTCTGCCCGAAGAAAGCAAAAAAATTGTTGATAACGTAAAGGCGCTTTTCCTCAACAGAATAGGGCACGTTATTATGTTCAGCACTCAAAGCATAATTATTTCGTCATTGGTAGGCGTCAACGTAAACGGCGTATACACTAATTATGCATTGATAGTAAATAACGTTTATCTTTTTGTTAATCTTTTGTTTAATTCCGTTATGTCAAGCGTGGGAGACCTTGGGGTTAGCGAAAGCGACGAGCACAAATTCGAAGTATTTAAAAAAATAGAATACTTGTCAAATTTCATTATAATTTTTGCAACAGTTTGCTATATCTGCCTGTTTAACGATTTTATACTTGTTTGGCTTAAAGACAGTCAATACACATTTAATTTACCGATAGTTATTCTTGTTTCTGCGCACTCGGTTGTCAGCTTTCTCAGAATGCCCATTATTACGTTTAAAGAGGCGTTCGGACTTTTCAGACAGGATTGGTACAGACCGCTCATCGGTTCTGCGCTGTGTATAGGCGGCTCGATAGGCTTGGGTTATGTTTGGGGAGTATTCGGAATATTGCTTGCCTACGTCGCAACCATTCTTTTTGTTTCGTTTCCTATCGAAACTGCCGTTTTATTTAAATACGGCTTTCATAAGTCTTTCCTTAAACAACTATTAAAAACTTTTCTTCTCTTAATAATTGCGGCGACGGCGACGGCAGCTTTCTATGCACTGTTTATGCTGTTGCCGGGCGGTATTTGGGGGCTGATTGCGGAAATTGCAATTTGCTTTGTCGGCGTTCCGTCATTATATGTGCTGTGTACTTTCAAAACGAAGAATTTCGCATATTACAAGGAACTCGTGAAAAAACTTTTAAAACGTAGCAAGAAACAAGAGGAACCGCAGACCACAGAAGAAGTTAAAGAAAACGCCCCTTTGCAAGAAGTTTCAGAGTCTGAAAACGAAAATACCGAAACCACAGAAAAAGACTAATAATTTTTATATAAATATTTCTAAGCGCTTTAAGAAAATTTTCTTAAAGCGCGTTTGTATTTTATTGATATATTTTTTTAGGTGGAGTATAATCGGTAAGGTTTTAAAAATTGACCTGTTCGGAGTTACAATGATGTGGGTTTCGGTGGGGATATGCCTTGCGACGTGCATAATAATGATTTTAAGCATTCTGTTTTTTCCGAAGCTAAAAATTCGGAAAATAACGGTTGATACATATTGGCTGATAACGCTCGTCGGGGCGGCGCTCGTTTTAATCTTCGGCGGCGCGGACGTGCAAAAGGTGGGAGAGGCGCTTATTGCGGATACAGCAATAAACCCCTTGAAAATTCTTGTGCTTTTCCTTTCGATGACCGTGCTTTCCATATATTTGGACGAGCTCGGTTTTTTCCGTTTTCTCGCCAACGTCGCCTTAAAACGCGCGGGCACGGGTCAGAAGAAGTTGTTCTTTTTGCTGTACGCCATAGTTTCCGTTCTCACCGTTTTCACTTCTAACGACATAATAATTCTCTCGTTCACGCCCTTTATTTGCTATTTCGCAAAGAACGCAAAGGTCAACCCCATACCTTATCTTGCCGCAGAATTTGTTGCGGCGAACACTTGGAGTATGGCTTTAATTATCGGCAACCCCACGAACATTTACCTTGCTACGGCAAGCGGAATAGGCTTTCTCGAATATATTAAATTCAGTATTTTTCCCACGCTCTTCGGCGGGGCGGTAGCTCTCGGCGCGCTCTATCTGCTGTTTTGGAAAAAGCTTAAAGAGCCCCTGCAAGCCGAAGTTGAAGAGGCGGTAATTTCCGATAAGCTTTCTCTTTGGGTGGGCATTGCGCACCTTGCCGTGTGCACGGTATTTCTTGCGATTGGCTCGTATATCGGCGTGGAAATGTGGCTTGTCGCGCTGTGCGCCGTAGGAAGCTTGTTTGTGTTTACGGCAGTCATCTCAATAGTGCGCAAAAAGCCGCCGAAAGAGCTTTTGGGCTGTCTTAAACGAACGCCATACCAGTTAGCGCCCTTTGTGCTTTCGATGTTTATAATGATTGTCGCGCTCGCGCAGAGCGGCGTTACTAAAATTATCGGCGAGGCTATGGGCGGCGATTTGCCTATTTTAAAGTACGGCATATCGTCTTTTCTCGCGGCGAATCTTATTAACAATATCCCGATGAGCGTGCTGTTTTCGTCCGTTATACAGTCTGCGGACACGGCGGGGCTTCCCGCAATTTTCGCAACCGTAATAGGCTCCAATATCGGCGCGTTCTTCACACCGATAGGCGCGCTCGCGGGAATTATGTGGGGAGATATCATAGGCAAGCACGACGTGAAGTTCGGTTACCTCAACTTTCTTAAAATGGGAGTTGCCGTCGCCGTCCCCACGCTTTTCGCCTCGCTTGGCGGTCTATGGCTTGCCACCGCAATTTTTATTTAATATTTTAACAGCCGACTGAAAAGTCGGCTGTTTTTGTATTAATCGTTTTTATAAATTGTTCTGTACTTCTTTAAAGCATAATAGTAATAATTTCTCATAAAAATCCCCAATTTTTTTGGCGACAGAATGAGCGCGCTGTCTCCGAAGCGTTCAAAGTAATACAAAAGTTGATTTGCCGAGCAGTCAAAGGTGTAAATATCTCCTTCGATTTTAGTGGGAGTGGGGCGGTACAGATAAATTTTATTGAAAAGCTTTTTTCCCTTTTCGGTGAGTTGAACCTTAATTGGTTCGCAGTCGGTACTGTACATGGGGTATTGCGCGGCGCAGGCAACCTGTCTTTCAAATAGTTTTCGGTTATCTTACGGAATATTTTCTTTTGCCGAAAGCAAAGTGACCGAATAAACCGAAGAAAGGCGCACGGTGAAATTTTGTTTTCCGTTGTAAATGAGAACATAGTTAAAAAGCTCGTCCTTTGCAGGCTCAACGGCAAAAACCGATGAGTTATTAAACACGTCTTTTGAAGTCAGCGCAATGCATACCTGAACGCCCTTTTTAATAGCTTTTTTCAGCAATTCATAGTTATCCTTGTGAATTATCTTTTCGCGTTCGTTCTTGGTCAGCTTGGAATATGAGGTAAACATTCTGCGGTAAAAGGACGATACCGATTCGTCTTTAAGTATTATTTGGTTTATATAATTTATCGCCTTTTCCGAAATTTTTGTAGGCTTGAACGAAAAAGTAGTATTGCTGTGCTTGTCTGTTTGCGGATAGTTTTGTTTTGCGAACAGCTTTACCACATCTTCAAATACCCTTTCCTGATAATAATCGGGAATTATAGAAACTGCGCCGCGTATCGCATCGTACAAAGTTTCTTCGTTTGCCGTAAATACTTCATAGTAGTTTACTATAAGCAAATTTATAAAGCTGTTAAAATTTGAACTGCCGTCGGATTTTATTACCTTAAAATCTTGGCAGTCTTTTTTTAATAGGTCGAGTATATCTCTGTGTAAACTTATCTTAATTTTTTCTTCCATAGTGCACCTCATAAAAATTGTACACTAAAAGGGGGCACAAAATCAATAAAAACCGCACAGTTTCTTGGAAAAAAGGGGGCATAATTTTTCTTGATATTGCGGTAATAACAGCTCGGCGTAATTGGTATATAATGGAAATATCAAATTCAGGAGGTGTTATTATGAAGTACACATTTGACAGCATTGCAGGTTACAAAATCGAAAAGGAGGAGTTGAAAAGAATTTGCGAAGTGTTATCTAACAGAGATAAGTATCTCAAAAAGGGCGCAAAAATGCCCAAGGGCGTCATTTTTTACGGCGAAGCGGGAACGGGGAAGACGTTGTTTGCAAAAGTCCTTGCCGAAGAGTGCGGGCTCGTTACATATAAAATAGATATCGCCGACTTAGATAATACGGCGCAGATATGCAAAAAAATTAAAAAGTCATTTGAAAAAGCGGCAAAAAGTAAAGAACCGGCTATGATTTTTTTCGACGAGTTGGATAAACTTTTGCCAAACGCCAGAGAAGAGTATTTTACCGACCAATCTAAAATGGTGCTCGCACAGCTATTAACGCTGATAGACGGAATGAAAAGTTCAAACAACTTCATTTTTGTCGCTACGTGTAACAGCTACGGCGCCTTGCCCGAAACTTTGGTGCGACCCGGCAGAATTGACAAAAAAATCAGTATTGGAAAGCCGACATATAAGTCGAGGGTGGAAATTTTAAAACTGTATACAAGTAAGTCGTCTTGCAGGTTTGAAATTTCAATGGAAGAGCTTGCCGATTTGTGCACAGGCTTTACATGCTCGGCGCTTGAAACGCTTGTAAACGAATGCATTATTCAATCGGACGAAAATAATTTTGTGAGTAAGGAGCTTATAACCACAAGAATACTTGAAGTAAAGCAAGAGGATATTCCGAGAAAGACTTCAAGTATTTCAGATACTATAAACGCATGCAAAAATATAGGACACTTTATTGTGGCAAGGTCGTTTAACGACGGCAAATATCTTCTTAATTTAGAGCCCGACAATCTCGGCAATAATTTTTTCAACAAAGTTTTGTCGGACTATGACGATAGCTATGAGGACGACCATTATTGCGATGACGACGAGGATGAAGAGGAAGACGATTTCGATATCGACTTAGAGGACAGAGAAATCGACGAGTATGTTCGGGAACACGGAAATTCGATTTTTTATGAAGAAGACGATGAAGACAAATATTTTTGCAAAACTGATTTACTTAATACAATATGTGTAATTCTTGGCGGCTATGCGGCTGAAAAAATTGTATTCAACAAAACATACGACAATTTTTACGGAGACTTAACTAACATACATTCAATACTGATAAATATGGCGGAACTATATATGTTCGGCATTGAAAATGCGTTTTCCCCTTGGCGCAACAGAGAATTGCCGTATCCTTACGAGTTTACGGGAAGGCTCAATTCCTTATTTGAAAACACAATATCCGAATGCTACAAAGCCGCAGAAAATATCGTTGTAAAAAACAAAACGCTTATTGAAAAGTTAATTCCCATACTTGTTGAAAAAAGATATATGGATAATTCCGTATGCGAACCCATCATAAATGAATTGGGCGGAATTCAATATTAAATTAAAAAAATTTTTATATATGACAGAATTGGCAAGTTATATGTGTTATCATAGTTAAAACGAGGAGGAAAATATGTCGCGCATATCGGAAATTATAGGTTATAAAAAAGAGGTTAAAAAGTTAGAAAGTATTTGCGACTTTCTTAAAAACACCTCTAAATATGTAGATTTCGGAGTGGATTTACCCAAAGGCTTGCTTATATGCGGCGAGTTCGGAGTAGGCAAAACCTTTATGGCGGAAGCATTAGCGATAGATTGCGAAAGGGATATTTGGTATGTCTCTTACAACGATTTGACCGAAGAAGGAATTAAAAAGATATTCAAGCGGGCAAAAAGGTCTAAAAGCGCCGTAGTTTACATCGACGATATAGACCGTCTTGGTAAGGAAGAGAACGCAAACGTTTTCAGTGCGCTTTCAAGAGGAATGAACGAAAGTAAAAACGGCGAAGTTTTTGTGATTATGACTGCGGACGGCAAGGAGTATATTTCCGATTACATATTGGGCGAGTTGGGACTTGATATGATAATAGAATTAGCGCCGCCTGAAATAGAAGAGGCGTGCGGGATATTCAAGCCCATTTTCCCTGAAGACAGGGTTGATAAAAATTTTAATATGAACGATTCCTGTTGCTTTGCTCAAAACTGCACTTATTCATATGTAAAAGAAGCATTCAACAATGCCTCGCGCTTGGCTGTGTATGAAGGTTGCGAACGAATACATATGCGGCATTTAATAAAAGCGGGGCTCATATTAAAAGGTGCTGAACTTACCGAAGAATTTGACGAAGCAACCGCTTATCACGAGGCGGGGCATGCGGCGGTGAATTTGCTTCTCGGCGGTGACGCGGCATGCATAGTTTTGCTCGACGGCTACGGCGGTTTTTTTCAACAAAAAGATTACGAAGTAAAAACTTATCGGGATAAAGAGCGCAGATACATAGTCAGTGTTGCGGGAAAGGCTTGCGAAGAAATTTTTACGGGTACAAGCTCTATCGGCAGCTATTCAGATTTGAAAAAAGTGTCGGAAACGATAGAAGAGGACGTCAGTATTCTGGCGAGTCAGGGCTTTGAATTTTTTGATTCGACAGGACTTGACAGTCCCGCATATAACGACGCGCTTGCAAAAAAAGTGCAGTCAGACCTTGAAAAGTATTTCAATAGAGCCAAAGAGTTAATTGTTGCAAACCGACCGCTTGTCGAGGCGCTTGTAAGCAGTTTAAAAATTAATTTTTATTTGCTTCACAGTGAAATTCATAAAATTTATGAAGAGTACGTAGGGGCGGATTTAAAGGCGGGGTAAAAAATAACGTAGTAAAAATGTATATTTTAATATTGACAATAGGGAACAAGTGTGATAGACTGAATACAGTAGCTTTATACCATACCAAAGAATAAAGGTTACTGAAATAAGGGATTTTTCCCGTAAAGCTCTGTCCCTATGGTTTTCCATAGGGACATCTTTTTTTAAAATACAAAGGGGTAAATTATGAATTACAGAATAGGTTTGGATATCGGCGTTGCGTCGGTGGGTTGGTGTGCGTTCGAGTGCGATAAAGCGGGTGAGCCTTTAAGAATTTTAGATTTGGGCGTAAGGGCTTTCGAGGGCGCGGAAAATCCCAAAAACGGGGCTTCGCTTGCCGAGCCCCGCCGCCTTGCGAGAGGGCTCAGAAGAAGATTGCGCCGCCGCGCGCACAGGTTGGAAAGGGTGCGCTCTCTTTGCACGCAATACTTCGGTCAAGACATCTTGGACAAGGCGGAAAGCAATTCCGACGATATTTTCCGCCTGCGCTATATCGGGCTTTCGCAACCTTTGAGCGGCGAAGAGCTTACGCGTATTTTAATATATTTCGCCAAGCACAGGGGCTTTGAATCCAACAGGAAGAGCGAGCTCAAAGACAAAAAAACGGGCAAAATGAAAGAAGCCGTAAATAGCAACAGCGAGCTGTTAAATGCAAACAGTTACCGCACGGTCGGCGAAATGATTTATCTTGACGGTAGGTTTTTCGATATTGTCGACGGGCGCAAGGTTTACAAAACGCGCAACAAGGGCGGCGAATATTCAAAGACATTTTTGCGCTCGGACTTAAAAGTCGAGCTGGAACTCATTTTGTCACGGCAGGTTGAGCTGCGGAAAATAGACGAAAATTTCAAAAATAAGTACCTCGATATTTTTTCTTCGCAACGCTCGTATGACGAGGGCCCCGCCGCTCCGAGCCCCTACCGCATAGACGGCTATGACGTGGGGAACTGCACTTTCGAAGAGAGCGAGCTTCGCGCGCCTAAGGCAAGCTACACGTTTGAGTATTTTACCGCGCTTACGAAAATTAACAATTTGAAAATCAATTATAACGGCGAGGAAATATTTTTAACCGAAGAGGAGCGGGCAAAGCTCTATGAAGTAGCCCGCACGAAGAGGGAATTCAGCTTCTTACGGGTCAAAAAGTTGCTGTCTTTGCCAGGCGAAGCCACATTTAATTTGCTGTCCTATTCAGCAAAGCCCGACGGCAAGGGCAGGACGGCGGAAGAAACGGAAAAATCCTCAATGATTTTCAAAATGCACAAGAGCTATGAAATACGGTCGGCGCTTAGCGAGGGCAACAAGGGCAATATACCGCTTCTCGATAAAGGTGCCGAAATTCTTTCGAATTATAAGAGCGACGAACGCCGAAACGCCAAGTTTAACGAAGCGGAAGAGTGCGCCGCGCTTTCTTCCGAAGAGAGGGAGGCGTTGCTCGAATGTGAATTTTCTGGCTTCGGCAATCTCTCTGTAAAGGCTATGCAAAAGATAATACCATACCTTGAGCAGGGGTTAAAATACGACAAGGCTTGCGAGGCGGCGGGTTATAATTTTAAATCGCACGGCGGCGGCGTTGCAAAACTGAAGAAATTGCGCGGCAAAGAGATAAACGACGAAATTAATTCAATCGCCGTTCCCGTCGTGCGCCGTTCGGTGTCGCAGACAATATAAAGTTTTAAACGCAATAATCGACAGGTACGGTTCGCCTTGCGCCGTCAACATAGAGCTTGCACGCGAGCTTTCCAAAAATTTCGACGAGCGCAAGGAAATCGAGCGCGACAATTTGGAAAGCGAGAGGAAATATCAAGACGCAATAGCGCGCTTGCGCGGCGAGTTTAATTTGGTTAATCCTAAGGGCGCAGACGTCTTGAAGCTTCGCCTCTACGAGGAGCAGGGCGGCAAGTGCGCATATTCGCAAAAGCCCATAGAGCAAGCGCAACTGTTCGGCGGCAACTGCGTGCAGATTGACCACATTATCCCTTACAGCCGCTCATTCGACGACAGCTTCAACAACAAGGTGCTCGTGCTGACTAAGGAAAATCAGGATAAGGGCAATAAAACGCCCTTCGAATATTTCGGTACAAACGAAGCGCGTTGGTCGGAGTTTGAAGCCTTCGTTTCAAGCCAATACGCGCATAACGTCAAAAAGCGCAAAAATTTGCTGTGCCGTTCGTTCAGCGAGGACAACGCAAACGATTGGAAAGCCCGTGCGCTCAACGATACTAAGTATATAAGCAGGTTTGTATATAACCTGTTAAATGACTATTTGTACCTGCAACCTACGGGCAAGAAAAAGCAGGTCACCGCCGTCAACGGCAGAATTACCGCATACTTGCGCAAGTTCTGGGGTTTGACAAAGGTGAGAGAGGACGGCGATAAGCATCACGCGCTCGACGCGGCGGTGATAGCCTGCGTTACCGACGGCATAATTCAAAAGATTACAAAGTACAATCAAATTAAGGAAAGAAGCGGCGTTTGGGATAGAGAAAGCAGATGCTATAAATTCGCCGACGGCGACGGCGTACTTTTGAAAGAGGACGAGTACGACGACCGCAACGGCTATATTGCCAAACCGTACGTGGGCTTCCGCGACGAACTTCTTTTAAGGCTTGATAAAAATCCGCAATATTATGTTGCCGCTAAACTTATGCTGTTGCAGTCACTCGATTATTCCGAAGGGGATATTGAAAATCTGTCGCCCGTGTTCGTATCACGTATGCCCAACCGAAAGGCGCACGGAGCCATTCATAAGGAAACCGTACGCTCCGCCCGTTCGCTTGATAGGGGAGTTTCGGCAAGCAAAACACCGCTTACTTCCTTGAAGCTTACAAAGGATAAATCGGCGATAGAGGGCTACGACGAAAAGGCAAAGCGCGACGATAAATTACTGTACGAAGCGCTATATTCTCGCCTGTCAGAGTTTGACGGCGACGCGAAAAAGGCGTTTAGCGAACCTTTTTACAAGCCGACAAAGGACGGGAAACAGGGCAACTTTGTAAAGAAAGTGTGGATAACCGAAGCGTTTAATGCGGGTGTGAAGTTGGGCGGCGGAACACGCGTTGCCGATAACGGCGGTATGGTGCGCGTGGACGTGTTTGCGAAAGGCGGAAAGTATTTCTGCGTACCCGTTTATATAAAGGATATTTACGCCAAGCATTTGCCCGACAGAGCTATTACGCCGAATAAGAAGTACGACGAATGGGATAAAATAGACGACAGCTTTGATTTCCTGTTTACCCTTTATCCCAACGATTTGATTTATGTAGAGGCGAGAAAGGAGTTTAATCTGAAAAGCCCGTTGAAGGACGACGCGCAAGCCGTTCAGGCTAAGGAAGGTTATTACTATTACAAGACAATCGATATTTCAACGGGCGCGGCGGAAATAATCACGCACGATAACGGACTTAGAACAAAATTGGGCTTTAAAACGCTGATTAAACTCCAAAAACACACCGTTGACGTTTTGGGCGAAAAGCACCTTGTGACAAATGAAAAGAGATTGAATACCCAATGGGATACATAAATATTTTTATAAGCTCGGAAAGCTTTTTAAAAGTGAAAAACGGGCAGTTGTCCGTTCAGGACGGCAGAGAAACTTTTCCCGTTGAAGATATAAACTGCGTAATGATTGACAGCTTGCGCACCTATGTAACCACGTACGCGCTAAATCAGCTTGTGGCGGCGGGGGCTACGGTCATTCTCTGCGACGAAAAGCACACCCCCGCAAATATCGTCTTGCCCTATCAGGGGTATTACAGAAGATTGAGCGTGCTGGAATTGCAAAACAATATTTCAAAGCCGCGCAAAAAGCAGCTTTGGCAGCAAATTATCCGCCGCAAGTTAGAGGGGCAGGCGGAATGCCTGAGAGCCTTTAAAAAGGATAAGGAAGCCGAAAAGCTCGAGCTTTTGGCAAAGCAGGTAAACAGCAACGACTCGGACAATAAGGAGGCGGAGGGCGCGCGACTGTATTTCCCCGCGCTTTTCGGAAGCGGCTTTACTCGCGGAGAGGATAACGCAATAAACGGTTCTTTGAACTATGCGTACGCAATCGTCCGCTCGCTGATTGCTCGCCAGCTTTGCGCAAGGGGCTTTGAGTGCGCGTTCGGTATTTTTCATAAAAGCCAACTTAACGCATTTAATTTGGCGGACGATATGATAGAGCCCTTCCGCCCGATTATAGATTTTTTCGTTGAAAATATCCGCATATATTCAAACGGCGCGGGCGAGCTCAATAAAAGAGAGCTGTTCGGAATAGTGAATTTAGAGGTGGACAGCGGCGGACAGAAGCACAGCCTTTCCAACGCGGTCGAAAGACTTGCAGAAAGCTTGCTTGCCTATTTTAAGGGCGAGAGGGAGGATATTGTTATGCCCCGCCTCGTCGGAATGAATATGCATACGTATGAGTAAATTTATGAGATTGATGGTGTTTTTCGACTTGCCCGTGCGCACCAAAGAGCAACGGCGGGTGGCAACTTCATTCCGCCAACAGTTGGTTAAAGACGGATATTATATGCTTCAATATTCCGTTTATGTCAGACTGTGCAACGGAACGGACGCCGCCGAAAAGCACTTGCAAAGATTATTGGTGACCGCCCCGATGAGCGGCTCGATTAGGGTTTTGACCGTCACGGAAAAACAGTATGCGTCCATAAAAATTATTGCTGGTCAAAAGCTTTCTTCGGAAAAAAGCGCGCAAAATTTCCAAATTTCGTTTTTCTAAACCAAAATTTACAAAAAAAGAAAAAGCCTTGTTTTCACAAAATGAGTGAAAAACAAGGTTTTTTTCTTTAATTGCCCTCAAAATTCGCCGTTTCCAGCCTGTTTTAGCTTAGTTTTCGTTCGCCCATTATACCATACCAAAAAATAAAAGGGAACTAAAACGCACTTAGCGACGACGCCTACGACAATCAAATTATACCATACCAAAAAATAAAAGGGAACTAAAACGGGCGTTATCGGAAACGAGATTTGCAGCTGATTATACCATACCAAAAAATAAAAGGGAACTAAAACCTTTCACCCAATGCGGCTTGTGAAAGACTTATTATACCATACCAAAAAATAAAAGGGAACTAAAACAAAATATTGACTTTGCTCATTTTCTATTATATTATACCATACCAAAAAATAAAAGGGAACTAAAACATAAATCGAGTATTGAATTTTTAAAGTTTGGTTCAGAAATTATTGCACATAGCGTATTAGACGAATTGATTTTGGTGCTTGTAGCAGATGAATCAGAGTTTTTAATTGAAAAAAATCCAAATATAGAGCTTGATGATTGTTGGAAAGATTGGGTTTATGATATTTTTGACGACGACGATATAATTATGTATTTATTTTCAGATGTTTATTTGTCGGATGATGATAGTTATCATTTTTCACATTGGTTAGAACGACAATTTTATTGTGACAGATAAATACTTAATAATAAAAAGCTAAAAGGAGATTGATTATGTCATTTGAAGAAATAGATAAAGAAGTCAAATGGGAAGATTTGTTAACGATTTGGAAACATTGTTGCATTTATAACCCTATTTTGACAGAAGAAATGCCTGTTGAAATTATCAAGTGCAAAGCTAATACGGAATTAAGTTGTATTTATGGCTATGATTTTATTCTTAAAAATGAAGTACAGGAAAGAAGAAAAAATATTGATAGCTTTTTCCTCTTTGGAACTCCGACCAATAAAGGTACGCTTCAAACGATAAATATGCTTCGTTCGTCAAAAGATGACGAAGAACGTATGGCAATTTGGTGCGCTGCATTTGCAAAAGATATGTTGGAAAAAGGAGTAAGGCTAAATCAGAGTAAAAACTATTTATATTGGTTGAGCGAAAAGTGTGAAAATTTTTTACGTGAACGTTTTTATATTTGGCATCATGCAATGAAAAGATTAACACCCGATATTTATTATGGTTATCATATATGTGACGGAATTAAAATCAAGTCTTGGCAAGCGCTTATTGAATTGATTGCATTAAATGCAAAAATGGTATTACAGGATTATCAGCTTGTGTTGTATAGCTCGCTCGGAGAGAATGAAGCCTCCGATAAATTAGAAATGAAATTTAATATGCGCATTGATAAAGCATGAACAAGATTTACAAAATGAACTGCATAAAGCAAAGTATTAAAACTAATTAATGGGCGGCAAGATGAACTATAAGTAGCTTAACACCATATGCGTAATTTTTATTTATATAGGTTGACTTATAGCTATATTTATGGCTATAATATATATGAGGTGACAATATGACAGTAAATACCAATCAGATTTTATCTGTGACTGAAATTAATCAGAATTTTTCTAAGGCGACTAAAATGGTTGAGCGTTCGGGAAGCGTGGTAATTTTTAAAAATAATAAGCCGCGCTATATGCTTGTCGATATAGAAAACAACCCGTTGCGCGATTTAACCGACGACGAAAAAATTGATATTGTTGCAAGGCGTATTCTCAAAAAATACCGCCGCGCATTTGAGGTGCTTGCGCAATGTTAAATTTTCAAAAGAAAAGGTTTTGCTGTTGCACAGGATACTTTTGGAAGAAACGGGCGGAAGCGATGGCGTACGGGATATTGGTTTGTTGGATTCAGCGCTTGAAGCGGCATACGCCACGTTCGACGGGAAGGAAATGTTTCCCTCAAAAGAGGAAAAAGCCGCGCGGCTGGGCGTTGGTTTAATTTCCAATCACGCTTTTGTTGACGGAAATAAACGCATAGGAATGTATGTGCTTTTGTCATTTTTGGAACTTAACGGCATTTATATCGAAGCAACCGACGACGAAGTTATAGAAGTAGGTCTTTCGACCGCGCAAGGCGAGATGAAGTACGAACAGTTGCTTGAATGGATAAAGAAGCATAGAATTAACTAATTTGCCGTTTTTTTTGTTTCAACGGGAGAATGAAAGATATCAAAAATTCCGCATATGCGGAAAATTTGATATTGTTTAAACGTAATAAAAATGCGGGCTTATGTGTTGGGACTAAGTTGGGACTAATTTTTTAAAAATCGCTGATTTTGAGGTGTTTTTGCGCATTTTTGGCAAAAAATCGTTCATTTTTGATAGGTCGAATCGGGTTCAACTCCTGACGACGGAGGGAAAATAGATAATTCATCCGATAGTTATAACGAAGTAAAAGTTACCGCTGACCAAGTAGTAACATTGAACGCTGTATTGTATGAAGAATATTCATTTTTAGGATGGTTTAATGGAGATAGTCTTATTTCTACCGATTTAAGTTTCTCATTCAATATGCCAAAAGAAAATTTAACGTATACGGCTAAATATTCAAAAAGTTGATACAACCCCAATATAAAATTTCATAAAACCGCTTTAAGTTAATCTTTCATAACAATAACAAAATTATAAACAAATTAAATAGCGTGCTCGCAATATGAGTGCGCTATTTATTGTGTCAAGTGCTTTAAATCAAATTTTGCGATGGGCAAAAGTACTATCCTAAGGTAAATACTAATTTTTCATCAAGATAATCTATCTTCATCATGTGTAATCCTCATATATAGTTGGATAACATTTTCGGTGGCGATTGTCAATGCTAAAAATGTAAGAACGTTTGTAGCTTAAAAACATAGTAAAAATTTCGCATAAATCGACAAAATTCCGAATATATTTTACTACTTAAATTAAACTTTTCCCAATTCAAATTTTTTTTGAATTGGGAATAGTGTGGAGTGGTAATATGTGGGATTATATAACGGAAAGGGTAATAAAAGAGGCGGAGTATATAATTGCCGAAAACGCGACGGTACGTTCGACGGCGGCACATTTCAATATTTCTAAGTCAACTGTACATACGGTAGTAACTTATTAGAACGATATGTATATTTGTTGAAATAAATAGAAAAATATAGGGGTACAGCCTAAAAATACGGCTGTACTCCGTTTTTTATATTCATTTTTGCCTGGTTTTGGGTCAACTTGGACTTTTTACGGTTAATTTGAGATGAGCGGCAAATCGAAAATTAATGAAATGAACTGTTGCAAAATGCTGTTAAATATGTTATAATTATACCGTAGGTTAATTAAAAATTATAAGTTGAATAATAATATAAATTTTAATTCCTTAAAAAGTTAAATAGCTTATGTTATAGTATCCTTGCAAACAGGAGGAACACAAATGAAATATTACAAAGTTAAAGTCAAGTGCGGGCACGTCAGAAGGGGCCGAGAGCGGGAAAGATGCGGCAGCGATTGTCAGACAGAAACCGCGAGTGAAGCACGATTGGAAAGACGCTATTGAATCGGTTAACGAAGTTAGCGAAGAAGAGTATTTGAACGGCAGAGCGCAAATGCAAAAGAATTTATATTTTTCCGTAACAAACTCATCTGAACAGCGGCGGTTAAATGCAATAGATTATGAGTTAGTTTTAAGCCGATAAGTTCCTGCAAAAAAGAAAAGGGAAAAGGATTATGCGTATTTTGAAAAGATGGATAAGATTATCAAGAAAGATTTAAAGACAAGATTGGATGAGGTAATATAAATGGATAAAAAGAAATTCGGCAGTTTTTTGAAATTATTAAGAAAAGAAAAAAAATTATCGCAAAACGAGTTTGCGGATAAAATGTCAGAGCAATACGGAAGGGTATTGGAAGATGGAACTATCAGTAAATGGGAATGCGGGAAATCCATTCCTGAAATATCCTTGATTGAAGATATCGCCGATTTTTATCATGTCTCCGTTGATGAAATTTTGAACGGTCAATATAATATTGAAATTGATTTGAAAGAAAAATATTTCATATGTAACGACAAGTGGCTTTCAAAATATATTCCCGACGATTTATACAATATCAGAGAAGAACAGGAATTATTGATTGAAACCCGTTTTAAGGAACTTTTGAGGAAGATGGTTGACGTAGGCTTAACTGTTTCGGAAGACAGAGAATTCGATTTTATCGTTATGCAGTTCTATCAAATATTTCTTCCGGCAGTCAACTGCAAAGATGATGAGGCTTACAGAAACTCAGGACTTGAAGAATGTGCATTGATTAATGATATTATTGATTGCGGTTATGACATTTTGCCGATAGGTGGATTGTCGGATATTAAACTGGAAATACAGCAGCAATCGGCTTTAATGCACAAAAGCACCGTTGAAGAAAAATTATGGGAAGCAAATAAAAAGTTTGTTTTTTCCAAGCATCAGAATATATGGGATGACGTCAGCGACGTGATAGATGAAGCGGAAGATGAAGTAAAGTCTAGAATATCAAAATTAGACGATTATGAGAAGGACATTTTGCTTGCTGCATTACAGACGATAAATGTAACGCATCGCTATGGAAGATTTAATATTTATAGAGAGCAGTTTCATATTGAATACGATGAAGAAGAACTAACAAAACGTGGGATAAAACTTTTAATTGAGTGTGGAGCAAAACTCAACAAAGTGCTACTCGGTCATTGGAAGATTATTACAAATGAATTTGAAGTTATCGATATCCTTGAAAGAATTTATAATAAATATAGAAAACTGCTTTTAGTTCCGGTTTGCGAACAGGGTAAGTATAGATATTTTACTGTAGAAAATACAAAAAACAATAGAGCAAAAATGGGTATTGCTGAAGATAAGGTTTTTGGGGGCTTTGGCGAAGAAGATTTAGAACCTTTAGAGAAAAGGCTTTACAATGGCGAAAAAAAGATAATAAAACCGTTTTCATTTTGGATATGCGGCGAAAACGAATGGGGTGCATATCTTCACGCTAGAAGGGAGATTTTGGGGTTATCTTTGAAAGATTATATGGCAAATCGGGATTTTAAGCAAACAGAGAAATTGTTGAAAGATTTAAATAGATTATCTTTAAAAAAGTTAAGAGAAAAATATTTTCCGTCTGAATACAGAGGAGAATATATTGAAGATCAAAAAAAGATGACCGTGGATGAATTAAAAAAGAAGTACTATATCGAGGGCGTAGTCCATGAATAATTTTATCAGAGAACTAATGGAAGAGTGTGAGTTAAAGCAAAAAGACTTAGCCGAGATTATTGGTGTGAGTCCTGCGGCAGTAAGCAAATGGAATGATTTGAGAGAGATGAGTGTGGAAAACTTATTTTCGCTTTCAAAACTTTTTCATATTACTGTTGACGAACTTCTTAATGAGAAAAGAGCAAAGGAATCGCTTGAAGATAAGTGGAGAAGAGAATACAGTATAAACGAAGTGGCTGCAAGAAATGCAATGATAGATCGAGACAAGGAAGCTCTTCTAAAATGTTTGGAAACAGTAGCGAAGGCTAATGATAGATTCTTTATGTTGTTTGTGCGAAAAATAACAAACAGGATAACAAGTAATGAATCAAAAGAATGGGAATTCATTAAGCAATTTTTTGATATCAACATTCGAAGAAGTCATCTATTTGATGAGGTGATACGGCTACCGAAGGATAATCGCGACGAATTTATTTTGGACTTCTTATCGAAAAAATATGGCGAAGATGAAAAGACTGCGATTATGTGGGAAATTAAGAAGATATACAAGATAGGATATTTTGATATAGATCAATCTATTTTAGATGATTTTGATGATATTTTCTATGCTTGGTATCAAATTCAAACCCCGATTGAAAAAGATGATATCATTAACGAGGAGTATAATAAAAATAAAAGAATAGATATTTTATATGAGCTTATTAAACGTGGTGGAAATATACTTTACCGTCCGGAAGATTTAAACTTGACCAATTATGATTTGAAAGATTTAGATGATTTTGAAGGCGAAATAAAGCCAATACCCGAACTTGAAGCGGCGCAGGCAGTCATATATGAACTATATGATAACTACTCTTTTGCAATGTATGAACAGTATCAAGCCTTAATAAATCGTGATGAAATGGAGTGCATAAAAATGGAAGCTAAATATAAAGAAAAAGATCCAATCAGATATTGGGAATTCATAAAAGCACGATAGAATTATGAGTAGAGGTACAGTGTATTTTCTATACTCATTTACATTTGCGAAGTTTAATTTAAAAAACTGCTCACCACCCCCCCCCAAAAAAAAAGTTGCTCAGTTAATACCCAAAATATTGCTCACTTGGATATTTGCCGAAAACTTTTAATAAGTTTTACGTGATGAGTATTCCCAATTTCGCGAAATTTCGCGAAATTGGGATATTTTATGCCTACAATTTCGCGAAATTGGCATTGACTTTAATGTTGTTTTATGCTATTATGATTATGAAAAAGTTTTAGGAGAAGCCTTTATGTCAGAAGCAATCGTTAAATACATCACAGCAGAGGAAGCAGCGTTAAGATTAGGAGTAACGTCTCGCAGAATACAGCAGTTGTGTAGTAGCGGAAAAGTAAGCGGTGCCAAGATTGAGGCAAATTCTTGGGTTTTACCTGAAGAGTCGTTAAGTAAAATTCCGGTTAGAAAGAAAGCGACTACGGTAACAACCAAGAAACCGTTACCTATTGGTATTTCTGATTTTAAAAGGGCTGTTTCAGAATATTACTACATTGATAAAACTCTGCTGATAAAAGAGTTTCTCGATTCCAAACCTCAGGTTTCACTGTTTACAAGACCGCGTCGTTTCGGTAAAACATTAAACATGGATATGCTCAGAGTATTTTTTGAGAAATCAAGCGAGGATACGTCGGTATATTTTGCCGATAAAAAAATCTGGAAATGCGGAAGCAAATATCGGAACGAACAAGGTAAATATCCGGTGATATTTATTTCGTTGAAAGATGTAAAATTCAATTCGTGGGCTGAAACATTTGAAATGATTAAGGTGTTGGTCCGCAGTGAATTTGCAAGACATAATGAACTTGCATCCAGCGATAAGCTATCTGAGTATGACAAACAAAGATATGCAGAAATATTATCAGGCGGGAATGAAAATGATACTGTTGTATTTTCTTATTCATTAGGTACTTTAACGAAATTGTTGTACAAGCATCATTCGGTTAAACCCATATTGATTATCGATGAGTACGACGTACCTGTTCAGCAGGGGCATTCTTGCGGATTCTATGATGATATAATTTCATTTTTGCGAAATTTCTTTTCTAACGGTCTTAAGGATAATCCGAATGTTTCTTATGCATTTATGACGGGCATTTTAAAGATAGCAAAAGAAAGTATTTTCAGTGGAATGAATAATCTTAAAACCGACTCTATATTTGACGACAGGTATAGTGAATATTTCGGTTTTACCAAAGAAGAGGTAAAAGCGTTATTGAAGTATTACGGCAAAGATAATAAATATGAGGAAGTCTGTGTTTGGTATGACGGATATAAATTCGGTAATACGGAAATTTTCAATCCGTGGTCGATTATTAACTATGTGGATGATAAGTGTTCATCACCGAAAGCTTATTGGGTTTCGACAGGAAGCAATGATATTATCGGCGAGATAATCGAGGGTGCTACTTCGGATGTAATGGATAATTTAAATAAACTTATGCGAAAGGAAAGTATAAGCACTTATATTGATACAAGCGTTATTTATCCGGAGATAAAGAAAAATCCTTCAAGCATATATAGCTTTCTGTTGGTTGCAGGCTATCTGAATGTGGTTGAAAAGCAAGAAAACAATGATTGCGTTTACTGCAAGGTCGCTATACCGAACAAGGAAATATCTTTTGTTTATGAAAAAGAAATATTGAGTAAGCTTGATAATATCGTTCAGCAGTCTACCGCTATTTCAATTCAGTCTGCAATATTTGAAAGAGATACAAAGAAACTTCAGACCGAACTTCAAAATCTGCTTATCAATTCGATAAGCTATAACGATACGTCGAACGAGAGTTTCTATCATGGGCTGACTGTCGGTTTGTGCGCAACAATGAATAACAGATATTATGTCTATTCAAACCGCGAATCAGGAACAGGCAGGTTTGATATTGCTCTCGAACCGCAAAACAAACAATTGCCCGGGATTATCATTGAATTAAAATCAGGCAAGGATGAAACCGATACCGCGCTTGAAAAACTTGCTCAAAAAGCTTTGGAGCAAATTGACAACAATAAGTACGATGCCGATTTAAAAATGCGCGGGGTTAAAAAGATGCTCAAATTCGGCATAGCATTTTGCGGTAAAAACGTAAAAATTGCATTTAAAGAAGATTAAGAATCATTATTTCTTAATGTAATTCGAATGATTAAAAGGTGTAACGTGAAAGTTTTTATTAGCTATCATAGGGCAGATACTAAATTTAAGGAAAAGTTAGTTGCGATATTAGATTACAATGGAATTCCTTATTATTGCGTGCCGACAAATGCAAATTTTGATGGGTGGTCGCACAATGAAATTGCCGGTTATATTCGACAAGAATTAAAAGACTGTGATACATTTTTATGTATTGTCGGTAAGGAAACTTATAGTAGACCGCATGTGGATAATGAAATCCATGAAGCTTTAAAAGGTGCTGTTGGAAAAAGAAAAGGAATTGTTGCAGTAATGCTTGAAAATCGGTTAGATAATAAGAATAAAATTAACTTTGATACCTTTCCTGTAAAACTCGCGCAAAATCTTAAATATATAGTTTTGGAACAATTTTCATCGATAAACGACAATATTTTAAAGGCGTTGAATTTGGCTGAAGAGAACAGTAAAAATAAAAACATACAAACCAATCATAGTAACCATGTAATGGCTTTAAGATCGGGAAAATACTATGAAACAAATTAGGGGGAACGATGGATAAAATTAGGAAAAATATTTTCATTTCGCATTATGGCGGAGATGAGAAGTATATTGAACCTTTTAAAAAGCAAGTCGGTTCAGGAATCAATGTTTATGATAGTTCTATAGTTGAAACAGAACCTAATAGAGCAAACAACGAACACTACATAAAATATAATATTTTAGCGCCGAAAATTGATTGGGCTGGAACGGTAGTTGTATTAATTGGCCCAGAGACTAAAAACAGAGACTATGTGAATTGGGAGATTGAATACGCTGTACGGCATGATAAACGTTTAGTAGGTGTTTATCTTCCTAATGCGACAGCAGATGATATACCTGAATCATTAAAGAAATATGGCGATTCTTTAGTGACGTGGGATAAAAATAAAATGATAAATGCTTTATCGGGAGGGACCGAATGGCAAACACCTTCTGGAGGGCGGCGTCAAATAAGTGTAACAAGGAGAACATGTTAAATGGCGATTTATTCTTATATAATTACAAGAGATTTTGGGTTTGCTCCGAATCCGTTTTATGGTATGTGTACTTTAGCAACCTGTAAACCAGTTATAAGAAGGACTGCAAATATTGGCGATTGGATTGTGGGCTTTGGGTCAGGGGAGAAGAGTAGTCCATTTAAAAATAAGGTCATATTTGTTATGCAGGTTGAGAAAAAAATAACTTTTGATGAATATTGGGATACTCCCGAATATCAATGTAAGAAGCCTGTAATGAATGGAAGTTTAAAGCAAAATTATGGGGATAATATTTATCATACAGTGAATGGAAAATGGGTACAAGAAGATTCTCATCACAGCTATGAGGATGGCAAGGTGAATATGTTGAATTTAGAACGTGACACGGGTTCAAATAACGTTTTGATTGGAACAAAGTACTGGTATTTTGGTAAAGATGCAGTTAAAATACCGGATGAGCTTATGGCGATAGTGCCTAATGGTAGAGGTGATAAAAAAGATACGGAACATGAGAAAGTATTAATTAAATGGGTTGAAAAGTTCGAGGAAAAAGGATTTATTGGAGAACCGGCACAATTTAGCGGAGGATTTCAACGTTATGGAGGCAACTAAAACACCTTTAAAAGTTTATGTTTTATGGCATAAGGATTATAAGGATGGAAGAGAATATGCAGATGTGCTATATAATGAGTTTTCAAGAAAAGAAGATGATTTTGCTGGAGAAAGTTTAGGTATTCCTATTTATTTTTTAAATAAACCAGCAGTGGATTTAGGTTTGATTTCATCTGGGGCACAGCACATTGCGTTTATTCTATTGGTTAACTCAAAAATGGCATTAGATGCCGAATGGCAAAAATTTGTTTATAGTCTATGCGATTTTGCTGAGAGCAATTCAAATGTGAAAATTTACCCGGTATCAATTAGTAGTATTGAGGCCTGTAACACTATAACGCGTAAAATAGCTAAAATAAATTTTATTCAATTAGCAGATATAGCTAAATTTGAGTCAGATAAATGCTTAAAGTTTAAGGAAAAAGCATATTATCTTTGTTTTGAAATAGCGCATGAGTTGTCTCGTTTATTATTTAAAAGAGAAAGAGCTTCTTACGACGAGCAACCTAATATTCCTCCCGCAGTTAGAATATTTTTAAGCCATGCAAGAATTGATGGTAAAAACTATGCTGATGAATTAAATAATTATCTTTCTACCAATACACCATTAGATAGATTTATTGATGTTTACAATATTCCTAAAGGTGAAGACTTTGAAAAAACAATAAATAGATATCTAGATGGTTCGGCTTTATTAATTATATATACTGATGCATACTCATCTCGAGAGTGGTGTCAACATGAAGCGCTATACGCTAAATATAAAGGATGTCCCATCGTTTTAGTTGACGCATTAGAGAAAGGAGAGCCAAGGCGTTTTCCTTATATTGCTAATGTAAAAACAATTCATTTAGGACATGACATAATAAGCAATAATAAAAAAAGAGATATTATATATGCGGTGTTAATTGAAACGCTCAAAATTAAATATAATGAGTTGTTCTTGTCATATTTAGAAAGTTTGTATGATCTTAAAAAAGATCAAACTGCTATCTTTTGTTATCCGCCAGAGTTATATACATTGCTCACAAGTTTAAAAAATGCGAGTGGCATAAATAATATTTTTTATCCGGAGCCGCCTTTAAATAAAAATGAAATTCGTATTCTTCAAACATTTAAACCGAATTTGAATTTTATAACACCTACATATATTTTGGGAATAAAGGATGGAATTAATAGAGTAGCACTATCTAATATTAATGTCGGGATTTCTATTTCAGAAATATCTGAAGAAAGTGATATACAAAAGACAAATATGCATTTATGTAAAATGTATATTGAACTCTGTCGTTATTTGTTGGCGTTAGATACTAATTTAATTTATGGTGGGGACATCAACTTTCCTAGTAAGAATAATTTTGTCGATTTACTACAGCGTTTAATCCAGCATTATTGCTTTAATTCTGATAAAGATGGTAGGATTAAAATCTTTCATTTAGATTGTTTCCCTATAGACGAAGAAAAACAGGCAGCATTAAGACCGACATTAATTTTTAATGAAGTACAGGCTCAACATGATAGTAAAATTACTGGTAATGAAAATTTAATTGCATCTTTAAGTGATTTGCGTGCTCAAATTAACGAAAAGTGTGATTTGAGAATTGTAATTGGAGGAAAAACAGAAGGCTATCTGGGAAAAATGTCGGGCATAATCGAAGAAGCATACATTGCGTCATTAATGAATAAACCCATTTATTTAATTGGTTCGTATGGCGGCGCAGCGGAATTAATTGTTCGTTGTTTGGAGGGGGATCATCCTAGAGGAGTGCCAGATGAGATAATATTGCATTTCAATCATTTGGGCTTTGGAGGCCTAAATAATGGGTTGAGTGAAGAAGAGAACAAATCATTATGTTATTGTGATGATGTTGCTCTGAGTATTGCATTAATCTTGTCGGGTATGGTAAGGTTATTTAGTGGTAAAAGGGATGAGTAATTTAAAAGGCAATCTTATAATTTTTGAAGGCATTGACCATGTAGGGAAAAGTACTATATCTAATTTAGTTTTTCAAAGATTAAAGGGAATGGGCGTTGAGTGTGTTTTATATCAGTATCCAGGAAATGCCGATGGTACTTTAGGCAAAATAGTTTACGATATTCATCACCAGCGCATAAATGAACTTGAGTATCCTTTGGATCCATTAAGTATTCAAATGCTGCATGTGGCTGCTCATATAGATTTATTGAATAAAAAAATTATTTATGATATAGATAATGGCAAATACGTGCTTTTAGACAGATATTGGTGGTCAACATTAGCGTATGGTATAAGTGATGGAATAAAAAAAGAAAAGCTTTCTAAATTAATAGATATTGAAAAAGATATTACAGATCACATAGAAAATAAAACATATTTTTATATTACAAGGGAAAGTCGTGAAAAAGATTTTTCGGATAAAAAAGATGATATAATTTTTAAGGTTTATGAAGAGTTGTTTTGTTCTACCATGGATGGGAAAAAATATTTAATAGAAAACAATATGGATATAGATTTTGCCGTTGAGAGTGTTATCCAAAGATTAAAAATAAGGATTTAATTGCATGAGAAAAGTTCAGACAACACAAGTTTATGATTCTTTTTGGGATTTTGCTTATAAAAGACAGGAAGTTTTTTTTAATAGATTATATAACAAACCTGCTCCGTGGAGTGACGATCCAATTATTCAGAAATTCAAGTTTACAAATGCATATAGAGCAATCGATAGGGTTAGTCAATATCTAATTAAAAACGTTATTTATAGTTCTGAAAACTATTCAGCAGATGATATAACATTTAGAATTTTGCTGTTTAAGTTTTTTAACAAGATAGAAACTTGGGAATATTTAGAAAATACTTTTGGCGAAATTAAATATTCAACATTTGATCAAGGAAAATTTGGGGAAGCATTGGATGAATTAATGCAGAATAAGTTTAAAATTTATTCCGCTGCTTATATTATGCCATCTGGCGTAAGTAGTTTTGGCTTTGATAAAAAGCATAAAAATAATTTGGCTTTATTGGAGCTTATGATGAAAGATAAGTTACCTTTAAAAATTGCTCAATCAAAGTCATTAGAAGAACTATATAAATGTTTGTTAGAATATCCGATGATAGGAAGCTTTTTAGCTTTTCAATATGCGATAGATTTAAATTATAGTGAAATATGTGATTTTAATGAAATGTCTTTTGTTGTCGCAGGACCTGGAGCAAAGAGTGGGATAGAGAAATGCTTTAAAGACGTTACAAACAATTATGAATATTTCATTAAATATGTAGCTGATCACCAGGCAGAAGAGTTTAAAAAAAGAGAATTAGATTTTAAAACTTTATTTGGGCGACCGCTTCAATTGATTGATTGTCAGAATTTATTTTGTGAAACTGATAAATATTCAAGGGTATTATTCCCAGAAGTTGCAAGTAAACAAAGTAGGACAAGAATTAAGCAATTATTTAAACCGAAGAAAGATAAAATCGAGTTGTTTTTGCCGCCCAAGTGGGGATTAATAACTCAAAAGGTGTAAAATGGCATATTTGATTAAAGGGAGAACAGCAAATAACTTATATTATCAAGCTCGCAAAAAGATTGACTCTGAAGGGGAGAATAGTTCAAACACCAATGAATTGTTGCATGTCGTATTAGAGTTGGAGGATCCTCTTCAAAAGTGGGTTTCATGGCGAAAACCGGCAATGAGTATAAGTTTTGCATTGGCCGAATTGATTTGGATATTGGTTGGTGACAATAAAAGAGATTTAATTGATTTTTGGAACCCTGCTTATGAAAGATATGCTAGCGATGAGGATAGTAATTATTATCATGGCGCTTATGGGTATAGGTTAGCTAAGAATTTTGGGTTTAACCAACTGCACAGAGCCTATGAAGCACTAAAATCTAGACCAAATAATAGACAAACAGTATTGCTTTACTGGGATCCAGTTAAAGATATGCCTAACGAGAATGGAACTAGTACCAGCCATGATATTCCTTGCAATATTTGCTCTTTGCTTAAAATTAGAAATGAAAAATTAGAATGGGCGCAAATTATGAGGAGTAATGACGTATTTAGAGGACTTCCTTATAATTTGGTACAATTCACAAGTATACAGGAAATTTTAGCTGGATGGCTAAATATCGGTTTAGGAAAATACACACATTTTAGCGATAGCTTACATTTGTATTTAAGTGATAAAGATACTGGAATAAAAAGAAGTACATATATTGTGAACAATGATAGCTTATCAATTCCCAAATTTGAATCTGATTTAATCATAGCAGATATTTATTCTAGAATGAAAGTCATGCTCAATGCTAATTTAACATCCGAACAACTTTTCAATGCTTCAACTCTGAGATCGCAATATGAATCTTATAATAACATAATGTCTATCATAGGTGCATATGTTGCAAACAAATTAAATTATAAGGATATTTTAAAGTCGCTATTAACACAATGTACAAATAAATTATACATAAAAATGTGGCAAAATTTCATGATAAAATAATATATAATTGCTTGAAATGGTGTTACCTATTTTAAAAAGCGCATAGCTATTAGAAATAAATATGCAATGATAATTTTAAAAATGTGCAATTTTTAATCTTATGTGGAAAGTAGAAATTTGAAGGTTACTTCCAGAAGTGATTCGCATCATGTGCAGGATAAGGGAGGATACTTTCCTTTGAACACAGATCTGGATAAATTTGACTATGACTTTAAAAAATTAAGTATTTTTGGAAACAGTAATGAAACGGTTAAAAGAAATCAATCTGGAAGAAGGGAAGCCCACAGTTGCCGACGCTCTTATTATATTAAAATCAAGCTTGAGTAATGCCCAAAGTAGAAATGTTGGTTGTCCTTATATTATCCACGGCTATGGCAGTAGCGGAAGGGGCGGGGCTATCCGAGAGAAAACCCGTCAATGGTTGAATGCGCAGGCAAGAAACGGCGTTGTAAAATGCGTGATAAATGGTGAAGATTTTAATCTATTCAACTTCAAGGCTTTGGAACTTAAAAACAAATATAAAGAGTTAGAGCAACTTTTAAAAGTCTGCAATCACGGCGTCACCGTCGTTTAACTTTAATATCATTTGCGAAAAAAGCTGGAGGATCCAAATTTAATTGGGAACTGCCAGCTTTTTCTTTTAAGCGATTGACACATTGATAGCATTTGTGCTATTATATTAACGAGGTCATATGGATGCAACTTGCTAAGGAAATATCGCAAAAGAGAAAGCAATTAAAAATTTCGCAAAGGGAACTTGCAAACAGGTGCGGTTTACCGCAGTCAACCATAGGACGTATTGAAGCGGGTATTGTTACACCTAGTTTGCAAACTTTACAAAAACTTGCAAAAGAGCTGGGATTGGAAATTAGTCTTACGCCTCAAAGTCAAACGCCGAACAGGTGGGAAGGGCTTGAAATTTTGTGTTTCTGGAATGACGAGATTGTTTCATTTGTAACGGTAAAAAACAATAAAGCCAAAATCCAAAGATTTACCGAACACCCTGTCAAACAGATTTTTTTCGATGACGAAATCGACGTGTTTAGACTATCGACCATACTTGAAACCCGCTGCTGGCAGCGCGATTGCCGCAATATAGATAATTACTTGAAAAAGCTAGGTATTCCATATTACGACCCGCTTGCGATAGTTAAAAAGACTCACGGCGTTTCGTATAATGATTTTTTGTGGTTCAGGTTCAACGGTGAAAGCTTAACTTGGAAGGATGTTGCGCCCAGGAGATTGCGAAATGTTTAATGTGAAAATTTCAGATGATTTCCTTGTTGACACCGAAGGCACAAGCGACGGTACGCAGTTGAAGTTTTTTAAAGACGGATATTGGTACAAAGGGGATAACGAAGGGTGTGAAGGAGAGGTGGAATATCTTGTTTCCAAGCTTTTGACTTTTTCCACCTTAAAGCCCAAAGAATACGTTGTTTACGAACAGGGTAAAATCAACGGTAAATTAGGCTGCAGAAGTAAAACATTTTTATCTCCGACTCAATCTTTTGTAACTCTTGAAAGATTGCACGGTAACGTAACCGGTATTCCGCTGTTTGAAAAGATAAAAGAATTTAATGGAATAGAGGGCAAAGCAGCGTACGTTATAGGTTTCTGCAAGCAAACAGTAGGGTTGGATTTAACCGATTATTTTCGGAAAGTGTTTACGCTTGACTATATTGTATTGAATGAAGACAGACATTTCCATAATCTCGGTATAATAATGAACGCGGACGGAAGCTATAAGCCGGCGCCTATTTTTGATAACGGCAAAAGTCTATTAAACTGTAATCCTTCGATAAACCGTGATTTGCCCATAGAAGAAAACGTTAAGCGTGTCGTTGCAAGACCTTTTTCAGGTTCGCATAAAGCTATGTACGAATATTTCGGCAAAGGGTTTGACATTGATTTGACGAAGGCTTTAAAATGGCTTAAAACCGAACCGGATAGCTTTTATAAGGCAGTTTTGGTTTATAGACTCAAAGAAACAATTAATTTTTAGTTATATTAAAAGAAGGATAATTATGGAAAATTATAAACGAATATATGCGTCTGAATTAATTATGTACACCCGTCATTACAGCAGCAACGGATTTAATGAAAGTACAGCACTTACCGAAGAATCGCAAAGGTTATATAATCTTATCTTGCAGGAGGTTCAGAAAATAAAGCCGACAGTTAAGGACAGAAACATCTGGGAGTTATGGTTTTGTGCGCCCAAGGGGAGTCTTGAAGATTTCGGCGACTATGAAGAACTTCATGAGGAAGGAGTTTACGATACTTATGAGGAATTTGAAAATGAATGGAAAGAGTTTGACAAAGAAGAATATTGGTTCAGACTGTCTATCGCCATTGAAGATAATTCCAGTTCGCTTTGGCTTGACAATGCAAGCATAATAACAATTATTGAAGATAATAAAAACAAGCATTGGCCTGTTGATTACGACGAGTTGCTGTGCTTCTTGCTTTATGAATTAAGAAAAATCGTTGAAAAGGTTATAAGCGGTACATATAACGATTATCTTAGCGAAAAACTGCCTTACGAGTATAGAGAAGGTGTAATTCAAAGAAGCAAATTGATTCAGTATGCTCCCAAATTCCGTGAAGTATATTTGGAAGATTTATCCGATGATGAAATCAACGCCTTTATAAATTATCTTGGCGGTGAGTGTGATAAGGATGCACCTTCAGAGCGTATAACCGAAATGACGGCAGGCAAGTATTACGATATTTGCTCTTATTGCTACTGCGCTGCCAAATATAAAGATCTTGAAGGTAAAACGCCTAAGCAAATGTTTATGCGTTATGGCGACAATAGGGACGGCGGCTTAAGCACGCTTGACGAAAACTCTGTTGAGGCTTTTGACAAGTGGTATCGGTTAAGCACTATGGAAAAATGGGAAATCAATAATTCAAGTCATATGTGGGAGATT
>JAMPEH010000119.1 GCA_023665245.1 Muribaculaceae bacterium | reverse complement strand
TGACATTAACCCTATTATTGCCGCCGTTTGCCATTACACGAAATCAGCGAAGCCGGAGGAAGCGGAAGCCGCAATTAAAGTGTTGCAAGACTTCAACGACCTAATAACGACAATCCAAAAGAATGAAGATTTGTTGGGAATCCTTGAACACGCAATGGGATATTGGGAAGACTTGGAGAAGAAGTTAGCACGCGAGGAAGCCGCCGAAATGGAAAGCAACAAGGAAGAAACCGCGAAATGATTACGAACAAAAAAAAGAAATAATTACGAACTGAATTTTAGAATAACAATAGATATTTCAGAGTTATTTTAAGGATAACATAAATTGAGGGATAAGGCACTGAAAAAATGTTTGTTAACCTCAATTATTTTTATTAACTTTGTATCCACAAAATAGAAACCAAATAGAAATATATGGAAACGGATATAAAGAAATTGGCAAATAAAGTTAAGTCCGATTTTGCAGGGTTGCCGGACTCTTACCGCGCCGACCTTGAACCAGCGTTAAGCCGTTACCTCACCATTGGGGAAGAACCAAAAGACTTAACCGGGGTAAGGGTTATTGTTTGGGACGCTGTGAAGTTGGCTTTGACTGTTGATATGTTGTCACAAAAGAAGTATTAACCACAAAACAATAAATTATGATATTCGGGAAAAAGATTTATTTCACACCGGAAGAGGAAAAACGGCTAAAGGAAGCCAAGCGCAAAGTTGCCGCCTATGAAGCTGCCTATGATGAAGCAAGAATAATTGTAAGAGACTTGCAAAAAGCACAATCGGAACGCCACGCCGCAAAGGAATGCGACTTTGAAGCCGACCAAAAAGCACACGCCTATTACACCAAATTCGCCCAACTTGAAAACAAGTTGAATGAAGCCCGGCAAGAGGCGAAAAACATTGAAGCCGGGGAACTCACGGACGCGGAAATTGATAAGATTATGGAAAACTTTCCGCTTCCCTAAAGAAGAAAAAACTTTGTTTATTGTAAGTATCGGGGAAAGCCCCCGATGGCTAACGCCAAAGGGGGTATTTCTAAAATAGATTTGTTTAGAAATGGCAAGACCACCAGGAACACCCAAGACCGGGGGAAGAAAGCGAGGAACACCGAACAAAGTAACCGCCGATGTTAGGGAATGGATTGCAAGCATTATCGACGAGAACCGCGCCCAAATAAAGCGAGATTTGAAAGAACTTGAACCAAAAGACCGCTTGTTATTCCTTGAAAAGTTAATGCAATACGTTATCCCGAAACGACAAGCCGCCCAACTGACATTAGACAAGTTGACGGAAGCCGATTTAACGGAAATATCCAACAATTTGCTTGACAACATAGAAGCAGACAATAACGAAGAACAACAAGAATAATGGTTTACACACTGACAAAAGAAGATAAAATAACACTCCTAAAGGCTGTTAAATCGGGGGTGTTGGATATTCGCGATTTGGAAGCACGACCAACCGAGGAAGAAAACCACCTTGAAAAAATTATGGTTGAGTTGTTAAGGCTTGATTGTGATATTGAAGAAATTGAAATGCGGTTAAAATACCACAAAGGACAAATTTCTGGTAATGAATTTTGGGATTGGTGTTGTCCCCGGTACAACCTTAACCGCGAGGTTGTAAGAACCATGCAAGCAAAATAGACTCTTCATTCTGTATCACTCTAACAAGAGAGTTGCACCCCGATAACCGCCGATGGCTGTTGTTGGGGTGTTTCTTTTGTCGCTTTACATATCCCAAATTTTGCCTATGTAAATACGCAAAATTATGCGTATTAATGGCGAGATTTTGGCGAGGTAAAAAACGGAATCCCGATGATTGGGAATGAAACAACAACCGTTGTTTGCAAGGTATGTTTTAAGGCACACGAAATTAAATTTGTGCCTTAAAACCCTTGATTGCAAAAGCCGCTTTTCGCCAAAGTTGAAAAGCCATATAAATATTTTTATAAAAAACTAATCGGACGTTTTGTTAATTATAAATTTATTTGTAACTTTGCAACGTGATTTTAAAACTCCTTTTGATGATGATAAAAGAGACCACCACCGAGACCGCCCCTAAATGGATAGGTTATGTAAGACGATCCACCGGGAAGCAAGGAATAACACTAACCGCCCAAAGGGATAGAATTGAAGCCGCCGCAAAGGAAGCCGGAGCGGATTTAATAGAAGTCATTGAAGAGACCGAAAGCGGAAAGGAAGCCGACCGCAAGGGAATTAAGATGGCTATGGCTATGGCACGGAAAAATAACGGCGTTGTCGTTGTTGCCAAATATGACCGATTAAGCCGCGACCTAACATTTGCTTCAAAGGCTGTTTTTCATTCCGGCGTTAACTTCAACATTATCGGCTTCCCGGCTGAAGCCATGACCGACCCCCTATTATTCGGGGTATATTTCGGAATGGCTATGAAAGAAGCCCAACTTATCAGCGAGAGAACTAAAGCCGCTTTAGCCGCAAAGAAAGCCCAAGGGATAAAGTTGGGAAGCCCTACCGGGGGGAAGCACCTATTGACGGAAGCAACAAAGGAAGTTGCACGGCAAGCGAGAATAAAGAACGCCGCCGAGAATCCCAACAACGTTGAATCAGCAAACGAGATTAAGCGTTATTTGGCTGCCGGGGGAAAGCGGACATTGCAAGCCATTGCAGATCATTTAACGGAAGCCGGATGTTTGACAAGCCGGGGAGTTTTCCACACCCCCACAAGCGTTAAGAACCTTTGCAGACTATTCTCAATTGGTTTGAAAAATTGACAACAAAACAAAAAGATACAAAACATATGGAAGATCAGAAGAAACCCAAATTGACCAAAAGTTACGTTGACAAAAAGGGCGTTGTTAGAAAGTTTTACGACTTTTCGGAAACGGAACAAGCAGGGATTTGTAAGTTGACAATGGGTTACACCCACAGAACCTACAACGAACAAGAAGAGGTTACAAACGAAATCCCGGTTGTTGAAACACACACAAACACAATTGTTGATTGGCATGGACTTTGGCGAATGCTGGAAAAATGCGAGATTGAGAGTTTCAAGGTGGAAGTGAAAGCCGAAGACCATTACCTTTTCAAGGATTGATAAAACACCGTCGCTGATGAGAGAGCAACAAGAGGGATTTCCAAATATGGGAATCCCCTTATTTATTTATTTTTATGATAATTTTAAAAGCAATAATAAAAACGACCGCAAAAATGACCGCAAAAAATTTTGATAACCGCCCCAAAATGACTAATTTTGCACCACAATAAACAAAGAAAATATAGCGCGAATAACACGCGCAAGGTTTAATAAGACGGCTTATTTATCTGTGAAGATGGATAAGCCGTTGTTGGTTTATGATTGCAATATAATCATAATTTCAATATTCCGACTTTATATTTACCCCCCCACACAAAAGCAAGTTATGTAAAAATATTAAGCAAAATTTGTTCATTATGGAATTATTTTTGTAACTTTGCATTGCTTCACAAGAAGCCCAACACATTAAACCGATAATAAAACAATGACAAAGCAAATTTTCATTCGCTTCACCCAGCGAACCGCAAGACCAATAGGAAGCGTTTCTATTGTCGCGACATATGAAAAGAAAGCATTGCGACTAACAACGCCCTTTCTTGTGTGGGTTAAAGACTTCAAACAACTTAACCCCAAAGGAATCCCCAACAACCCCGAAGAAGCAACCCCAAGCGCAAAAGCGACAAGCAAGAAGTTACAAGACTTCCGTGCCGCTGTATATCAGACCGCGCAAGCGTTGGTTGCTTCCGATGATTGGGAGACCTCAACAAGCAAAGAATTTTCCAAGTTGGTAATATCCCGATGGGAAGCCGCCGGGAACAAAGCGGAATGATGATGGCAAAGAAGAAGAACCCCACCGCGCCGGAACTGACAAGCGAGCCGATAACCGCGCCAATCTTCCTTGAAGAATCGGCATTGGATAAATACCGGGAATTATTAAGCCAATCCACCATTTCAGCAGACAACCCCGAACCAGAGCCGGAAACCCTACTTTGGTTTAATGGCACACCGATTTTGGAGCGACAACGGAAAGCGTTTGTTTGCAGCGTTGCCAAAGGACGCAAGACAACGACCCTAACAATGTTTGCCGCCATGTTATGCGGACATGATGAGACCGCCAACGGCTTCAAAGTTAAGCCCGGTTGTAAAGTGCTTTACCTTGATACCGAGCAAGCGAGATTTGACACCCAACGGATATTGACAAGAACCGCCAAGTTATGCGGAAAGACCGCCGCCGAACTTCCTATAAAAGTTTTATCCCTTAACAAATTGTCTGCCGATGATATTAGGGGGGTGATGGAACTTGCAATAATGGATTTTCGCCCGGATATGGTGATACTTGACAATTGGACGGATTGCGTTGCTTCAATCATGGAGGAAAAAGAATGCGTTGAATTTAGCCGCAATTTGCGAGTTATGACCGAGCGTTACGACATTGCACTAATAAGCGTTATCCACGCCAACGAAAGCGCAAGGAATGATGATAAACCCAACTTCCGGGGTTGGGGAGCGGAAGAAGCACGCAAGAGTGATTTAACTATGTTTCTCAAAGATATGGGGGATTATAGCCGCGCAACATTCGGACGTTGCCGGGGGAAACGCCCCCAGGGCTTCAATATCAGCATTAACGATGATGGTTTGCCCTATATCTTCACCGACACCCCGGAATCAGAGAAGCCAAAGAACCCCGACAAATACGCCGCCATTATTGCCAAGATCCCCCTTATCGGATTGCAACTAAAGGAACTTACAAAGTTGATCCACGACACCACCGGGAAAGCCGAAAGAACTTGTAAAGACCTTGCAATTAAAATGGGGAAAGATGGAATATTGGTTAACATTGATGGGCGTTATTACCTACCCACCAACGCCCCCAAAACCGATATTGAAACACTTCCCTTTTAATGGTCGTAAAATGGTCGTAAAATGGTCGTAAAATGGTCGTAACGCCCGGTCGTATTTTGGTCGTAAATTTTGGTCGTAAAAGGGGGGTATATATATCTATAGATATATACCCCTACTTACGACCAAATACCAAATACGACTACGACCAAACTACGACCGACCAACCACCAAAAACCGATAAAACCAAGATGGATTATTACAATATAGATGGCATAATCGGGGAAGCATTGAGAAGCAGCACCGACATAACACCGAGCGACCGCAAGGAATGGAAATTGTTTTGTTGCGCCTGTAAGGTGTTGGGGGTTGCTGAATCTTCCTTTGTCGCTTTATCCCGGCTTCATGGAACGCCGGACAACGCAAGCCGCAAAGCATGGAGGGAAGAGAGACACCCGGAACAATACCGAGACCACGACCGCGCCGCCGGAATGATTGTGAACCTTGCAAAGCAAGCCGGAATTGACGTGAAACAATTCCTTTTGTTGCCCCAAGAGTTTACAAAAGTTTACACCTCACACGCGCACACGCGAGAAGCCGCCGCCCGGCATTGCACCACCGCCACCCAAATAGCCCCCACAAGCCACAAGGAAGCCCCACAAGAGCCGTTTTATGTTTCAGACATACAACTAACCGCCACGCAAGAAAAAAGCCGAGAAACGGCGTTATATGCGTTTTTGGCTTCCGAGTTTGAGCCGGAAGAAGTGTTAAGGGTGTTTGAAGCATACCGAATCGGGGGAAGCAAGTTTGTAACCTCCGATGGCTTCCGCGCTGTTTCATTTCCCTACATTGCCACCGATGGGCGTTGCATTGATTGCAAATTATTTCATATATCCCCCGAAAATGGAAGCCGCAAGACCGCGCCACCGTTGAAGACATGGAGCAACGGAAGTTTGCAAAGTAGTTGGGCGTTGGCTGAAATGAAGCAGAACCACCGCCGCGCCCCTTGGTGTAACTTTGGAGACCATTTGTTAAGGGAACGACCAACCGCCCCAATCGGGATTGTTGAAAGCGAGAAAACCGCCCTTATATTGGCTATTGTTTACCCACAAATAATTTGGATCGCCGTTGGAAGCCTCAACAACCTTAATCCCGGACGTTGCCAACAATACTTCAACCGCAAAGTTACCATTTACCCCGATAGAGATGGCTTGCAAGCATGGAGGAACAAAGCGCAAGAATTGGCAAAACAAGGGTTTAACATTTCCATTGACACCACCACCGAGAGACACCCCGGAAGCCCCAAAGATGATTTAGCCGACATTGTTTTACGCTTCCGGCATGATATGGGAAATCCCATAACACAAGACCAAACCACGACCGACCAACGACCAAATTACGACCATTGTACGACCGCGCCGGAAGTCATGGAATTATGGGAGGACATGAAAAGCCGTAACCCCTATTTGGCTGAACTTGAAAAAGCGTTGGAGTTAGAGCCGATAAGCATAATGTAACACAAGACAAAAACGACATGGAAACCAATAAAAACAATATCCTTTGCCACCTTTGCCGATGGGGAGCGACCCCCGGCAAGATGAACCATTGCCAAGCCCCGAAAATGGGGAATGATGTTTTTAAATACTTTGCTTCCGACCCCCACCGCGCCCAAATGGTTGCTTTTGGCAAGATGGAAGCATTGAGAATCGGGATTGATGATTTCAACCCGGTTGAATATGCGTTGCCGGTATATGCGACACTTAACAACATTTGCCCCCACTTTACAAAAAGAAGCCCCGATTTGAAGCCATACCCGACCGCGCCCCAACATTGCAAGGAATAAAATTGTTATCTTTGTAACTTGAAAATCCCGCCAAGATTTCAATAACATAACATTTCAATGATTGGTTATCGCCATACACGGCTTTAACCTACTGACATACACCAATTATTGAAGTGTTTTGTTATCCTTGGCGGGATTGGGTTAAAGCCGTTTGTATTATGAAAGCACAAGAGAAAGCCCCGACAACCATTTACGAAGCAATATTTGAAATTGCCAAAACATGAATGGTGATCATTAACGAAGATGGAACACCGAACAAAGAAGCCACGATTGAATATTACATTAAAAAGATGATGGCTTTTGCTGAATCCCTTTCAATCCCTGACATTAACCCTATTATTGCCGCCGTTTGCCATTACACGAAATCAGCGAAGCCG
>JAMPEH010000118.1 GCA_023665245.1 Muribaculaceae bacterium | reverse complement strand
GGGCGTCAGGCCGTAGCGGTCGCCGGTGATACGGTAGAGGTAGTTGATGCTCTCGCCGTCCACCGTCTGGCTCCACTTGTTGCGGCTGCTGCTGTTCCAGGCGGTGCCGTCCTTGTCGCCCATAGCGCCGGTGGTGTCGTTGCCGTAGGCGTACATAGCGCCGTCCTTGGTCACGACCACGGTGTGCGAGCTGTGAGACACCGCCATAAAGGTGTCCGTCAGCACGCTGGCGGCGCTGTCGTCGGGATCGGAGGTGCTCTTATACGCCTGACCGGCCCGGAGGCGGTTGTCGGCGGTGGGCGCGGCAGTGGTGGACACGCTGTTCCAGCGGTAGGTCACCGCGCTGCCGTCGGTGATGAAGGTGGCGATGTTCTGCTTGGCCTCCATGCGGATGATGCGCTCGTTCTCGCCGAAGCTCAGCTTCAGCGCTCTGGTCTGGTTGGTGCCGTTCATCAGGCCCCAGACCCACACCTGGCCCTTTTCGTCCAGCGCCAGGGAGAAGTTGTCGCCCGCGGCGATCTCCACCACGCCCCGCAGCGGCTGGCCGTCGGTGGTGACCACCTGGGTGGGATCATAATAGGTCGCGGTGGTGGTGCCCACGCCCACCTGGCCGTTGGTGTTGCTGCCGTAGGCCCAAACGGTGCCGTCAGACCGCAGCAGCAGGGTGTGGTTGGAGCCCGCGGCGACGTCCACCATGTTGGCGGCCTTCAGCCGGTGCGCGCTGAGGACGCTGCCGGAGAACATGGAGCCCTTGGCGCGGGTCACCTGGCTGTGGTCGTTGAGGCCCCAGGCGTAGATAGTGCCGTTCTGGGTCAGCGCCACGGCGTGGTTGCGGCCCGCAGCCAGCTTGATGACGTAGTTGATATAGCTGTCCTCGTAGTAATAGAAGGCCCGCTCGGTCGTATCCAGATGCTTGGACAGGGTCACCAGCGGCTCGTTCTCCTTGGAAGTGGAGACCGGCGCGTAGGTGCCCGGAACGGTCTTGTAGGAGCCGTCGAAGGTCTTATAAGCGCCGTCGAATAGCTGCTCCTCGCCCAGGCGGATCAACGGGTTGCCGTTGAAGTTCTGGCTGGGGATGCTGTAGAGGGTGGAGTCGATGCGGGTGGCCACCAGGCCCTTGTTCTCCGCGTCGATCAGCACGGTATCGCCGCTGGCGCCGTTGCCGAAGCGTCCGTAGGTGTTCGCACCCCAGGCGTACACCTTGCCGATCATCTTCTCGCCGTCCTTGGTCTGGACGCCCTCGCTCTTGAGGAACAGCATGAAGTTCTCGTTGCCCACCATCTGGGTGATGCCGGTGAGATAGCCGGTGGGATCGTCGGGATCCTGCACCTGGGTGGGCACGATCACGTGCTCGCCGTCGATGTCGGAGGCCAGGAAGCCGTTTGTATAGTTGCCCCAAGCCCAAACGGTGCCGTCGGGCTTCAGCGCGAAGGTGAAATTGTCGCCGGTGATGATGGTGGGCATACTGGTGTGGTGGACATAGCGCTCCTCGCCCACCCAATCGTCGCCGACCTTCATGCCCAGCGCGTTGTAGCTGGTGCCGCTGGTGGTGTCGTTGTAGGTGAGGATGTCGTTATAGAAGTTCACCCGGATGCGCACAGAGTACTCCGGCCGGTCGGGATCGCTCACCGTCACATAGGTATACATACCGGGCAGGATCTTGTCGTAATTCACCGTGGCCAGGCCGCTGGTGTTGTCCTTGAAGTAGAGCAGCTCGGGGTTGGCGCTCTGGAATTTCAGCAGGCGCTTCTTCTTTTCGTCCGTCGCGTCCGCGTTCACATAGATATTGCTGTACCAAACCGCGTTGGCCACTACGTTGAAGCTGTTCACCCGGGTGATCGCCACGTCGTTCACGTCGATCTGGAAGGTCTGGCGCTCATGGACCATCAGGTCGATGGACCACGGACGGTGCACCACGTAGCTGGGCGCGGTGGCGTCGAGCTGGCCGTCCGATGCGCGGGCTACGCCCACCGTCACCGTATTTAGCGACAGCTTCTCCATGGTATCCTGGCCATAATACACCTCGCCGGGGTTGTCGATGGACTGCCGCAGGGCCAGGTTGGTGGAGCCGATGCCCAACTGGCCGTCCTCGTTGAGGCCCCAGGCCCACAGCGTGCCGTCCGACTTCAGCACCACAGAGCCCAGAGTGCTCATGGCGTAGCCGTAGGTCTGCTTATACTTGCCGGGGGTGTTGTCCCAGTAGTCCTTGCCGGTGTCCTGATAGCTGGTGATGCTGGTGGGCTTGGCGCCGGTGGCCTCCGCCGCCAGTCTGCGGGTGCCCGCAGTGCCGCCGCCCCACTCGTACACGTCGCCCCGCTGGGTCAGCACGCCGCTGCGGTTGCCGCCCACGGCCACCTGCACGATGCGGTCGCCGTCCTCCAGTGCCTGATCCAGGCGCACGCCGTCGCCGTTCTTCACCACCACGGGCCGTCCGATGTGGCTGGAGGAGGAGTTGGCGGTGATCTCGTAGCTGCTGTTGCCGCCCATGCCAAAGACCACGCCGCTCTTGTCGGTGGTCATGGCGGTGTAGCCGTTCTCGGCGTCGCCGGGCAGGTCAGTGGCCCACCAGCCACCCTCAGCCCGGGCCTCGGAATACACCGAGTTCATCCCCAGCATGAGCACATGGCTCTCCGAAATGGTGTTGTAGATCTTTCCGCTATCGTTGCTTGTGCCGGACCAGTACTGGCTCACGTAGCTGTTGGCCACCTGGACCACGTCGCGGAGGTAATTGCCCGCGCCGTTGACCTCGCTGCCCTCCCGCACCAGGATGGGACGGCGCTGGATAGGCTGGTTGACGGTGCTGTAGACCTTGTTGCCGCTGCCGTCGTAGCTGCCGTTCCAATACTGATAGGTGCAGCGCTCGTCGTAGGTAGACGACATGCCCCGCAGGTTCTCATACCAAGGCAGGGTGCCGCCGCTGCTGCGGTACCAGGCCTTGCCGTAGTTGCTCTGGTTCACGCCGGTCTCGCCGATATCCCACTGCGGGGAGTTCACGTCGGTGGCCAGATTGCCCCAGGCGAACACCTGGCCGCCCACGGTGCGGATCAGGCTGTAATTCCGCCCGGCGTACACCGACTCCACGTTGTCGATGATGGCGGTGGAGTAGATGGACTCGTTGGTCGCGGTGGCGGTGAAGCCCTGAGAGGTGAAGCCGTTGGCGTTCGGGCTGTCCTTCCGGCCCAGCTTACCGGTACTGCTGAGGCTGGACACGCCGTCGCGCACCCGCGCACCGCTCTTTTCCACGTTGTTGATGTAGCCGCCCCGCTCGATCCGGGTGGCCGTGACCACCACGCTGCTGCCCATGGTGCCGCCGTGCACCCCCATGCTGTTGCCGGGGTAGTCGATGGCGCTGTTTCCGGTGGCGCGCAGGTTGATCTGGCGGTTGTTGTTCAGGCCCACGCCGTAAGCGCGGCCGTTCTTGGTGGCAATGAGGGTGGTCAGCCAGCCCGCGGAGAGCTGGGCGATGTTGTGGACGGGCACGTCCTTGGGATCGGCGTCCTCCACATCCAGCCACTCGGGATTGCCGTTGCGGTTGATGATGTAGCCGTCCTCGGCCACGATGTTCAGGCCGGTGGGGTAGACGTAGTGGGTGCAGTCGCCGTTGCCCGCCTGATAGAGGTAATTCTGGCCCCAGACGTACCAGTTGCCGTCCGCGTCCTCCGCAAAGACGGTGAAGCCGCCCGCCATAATGTCCACGATACCCATCAGGTAGCCGTTGCCGTTCACGTTGCGCACCTGAACGGGCGAATACTCGTAGCCGGTGGAGCCGTCGCCCAGCTGGCCAAAGTCATTGGCGCCCCAGGCCCAGACCGTGCCGTCCGACTTCAGCGCCACGGCGAAGTCCTCGCCGTAAACCACCTTGGGCACGGCCAGCTTGTCGTTGGGATCCTCGGTCAGGTCGTAATCCTTGGGCTTCACCGTCACGGTGAAGGTGCGGCTGGCCTGGGTCGCGGTCTCCCGGATGAGAACGGTGACCTCGCCGAAGGCGTTGGGCATGGTGCGCAGCTCGAAATAGCTCTTGGTGGCGTCGGCCGCGTCCACATACTTATAAACCTTGAGGATAGACTCGTCGGTGGAGATCACCTGGAACAGATCCACCGTGGGCAGAACGGGATCCGCCTTGTGGCTGACGCCCTCGTCAAGGTCCTTGGTGCCGATGATCTCGGTGGAGTTGAAGCAGAACACGTTGTCGCCCTTGGGATCCACGCCGGAGGTGCGGTAGAGGTTGGTTCCGGCGGTAAACTGGTGCAGCAGGTTGGCCTGCGCACCGTCAGCGGCGGAATAGATCATAGGAATGCGCAGCGCGTCGCCCTCGGTGAGGCGGATGCGGCTGGGATTGAGGTATTCGGGCACCTGCACCTTCACCGACAAGGTGGAGTCGCTGTCTCTGCCCAGGATATAGGAGCGCAGCTCGCCGTCCAGCTCGATGGTAGTGGTCGTTCCGGCCTTTTCCTTGCCTTCCTCCTCGTCCAGGCCCTGGATGTTGTGCACCTGGATCACCTGGCGGATGTAAATGCTCTGCTGGTCGGGCTCGCCCACCATGGCGGGCACCGAAGCGTAGTCCACGCTGCGGCCGTTGCCCAGGCCAACAGCGTCGCCCATGGCGTAGACGTTGTTGGTGATGTACGGAGCCTGGGTCGCCTTGCCGTCCGCGTCGCGAACGGGGGTCTGATCCTTGTAAATGGTGGTGTGGTTCAGGCTCAGCGCCACGCTCTGGGCCCCGATGAAGTCGTCCTTGGTGTTGCGCTCGTTGCCGGCCACGCCGGACTCGATGGACTCGCCGGCCTTGACCCGGTTGGCCACGCTCAGCTCGTTGATGGTGCTCACGCCGGCCACGCCCAGCTTGCCCGTGTAAGTGCCGGACACCACATAGCTGGGCCCGTTGGCCTTGGAAGCGCCGCTCCAGGTGCCCGAGTCCTTATATTCCGTCCAGGTATTGTCGCCCCAGGCGTACACATGGCCCGCCCGGTCGATGCCCGCGGACATATCGCCGAAGGCGAAGATGCGAACGATCTCGATCTGGCCGTCGCCCAGGCCGCTGTACTTCACCTTGGTGGGCTGGTTGCGGTCGGTGGTGGTGCCGTCGCCCAGCTGGCCCTTGGAGTTGTCGCCCCAGGCCCAGACCTGCCCGTGGGCGTCCAGCGCCAGGATATGCTTGTCGCCCGAGGCGATGTCCACGATATCCTGGAGGTAGTTGGTAGACGTCATTTGCTCGCCGGACTTCACCTGGGTCGGGTAGAGCCGGTCGAAGGACTCGTTGTTGCCCTGGAAGTCGTTGCCCTGACCCATGGCGCCCCAGCCGTCCCAGCTGGGCGTATAGCCCGGGTTGGAGGACGGCGTCCAGTTGATGTAATCCCGGTTGGGCGCGCCCTGGTAGATGGCCGTGCGGTACGTGTGACCGCTGTAACCCGGCGCGTCCACGTGCCCGGTGCTGGTGTTGGGGCTGCGGCGGTCGTTGTTGGACACGTTATGGGTCGCGCCGCTGCCCGCAGTGTTCATGCCCCAGGCGTAGACCGTCCCCGAGGAGGTCAGCGCCACGGCATAGTAGTCCCCTGCCGCCAGCTTGATGATCTTGGGCGTATAGTTGGCCGCAGACAGGCTGCTGTTTTGCGTCTTGGCCAGCGGGCTGGTGGTGCGGTCAACGCTGCCGTTGTCCAGCGTGTCGTTCAGGGCGTTGTCGCCCAGGCGGCCGGTGCCGTTGACGCCGATCACGTACACGGGGGTCAGCTTGGTCACGTAGTTGCCCGCCACGCCGGCGCTGGCGTCGGGCTCGGTCTCGTTATACTTGGTAAAGTCGCAGCTGCCGGACACGCCCTGGTAGCCGTAGCGCTGGTCGTAGCTGGTGCCGTAGGCGCAGTGGGAGTTCACGGTGGTCTCGTGCCACTCGCCGGGACGGGTATCGCCCGCGCGGGCCATGAGGGAGAAGGTGCGCAGGGTGTGCTCCGCCGTGCCCCAGGGGCTGGGCGCGTACTCGCCCTCGTCATAGCTGACCGTTCTCTGGAACGGCGCCTCTCTGCGGTGCTCCACTTCCATGTATTCCTTGGACTGGTAGCCGCCGGAGTTGCCCCAGTAGACCACGCTGCCGTCCTTCAGCAGGGCGATGGCGAAGTCGCGGCCCGCCGCCATGGTCACCACGTCGTTCAGATAGGAGGAACGGCTGTTGTTGACGTAGCTGCCGGTGGTCCAGTGGTTGCCGCTGCGCTCGGTGCCGGTGAAGTTCACGGTGGTGCCGGGGGCCAGGACCTTCACGGGAGAATAGGCGCTGGAATCCCGGGTGGCCGCCCACTTCAGCACGTGGCAGCCATTCTCACCCTGGGAGGTATCCTGCACGAAGTAGGTCCAGCTGTGGTAGCCGGCGACCCAGTTGCCCCAATAGTTATAGTAGCCGTGGCAGTAGCAGTAGTGAGAGGCGGTGTAAGAGCGATGGTGGTGGCAGGGGATGGCGTCGTACTCGTAGGTGTAGTCCCAGTTGCCGTTGCCCAGCTCGCCGTTGGCGTTGTAGCCCCAGGCGTAGAGCTGGCCGTCCATATCCAGCGCGTAGGAGGTGTTCTCCCCGGCGAAAATGCGCACGATGTTGGAAAGGCCCTCGCCGTCGCTCTGCGCGCTGGAGCTGTAGCCGTTGCCGTTGTTGGTGCTCTCCCAGCCCACGACCCGCTGCGGCGTGCTGTAATCCTTCAAAATGTCGCGGCCCTGGGCGTCGGTGGCGGTGGTCCAGTAGCGGCTGTAGTAGGTCAGCTCGCAGATATGCCGCGAACCCGGGCAGGAGCTGACGTGCTGGTGGCTGTTGTTCTGGGCGTAGCCGACGTGGTAGGTGTCCAGACCGGCGTTGCCGATACAATCGCAGTGGTCATAGGGGCTGTAGTACTGCCACTCGGTGTCCTTCTTGCGGTTGTCGCGGTTGACGCTGGCGGCGATGCCCAGCTGGCCATAGTAGTTGTTGCCCCAGGCCCAGACGGTGCCGTCCGCCTTCAGCGCCAGGGTGTGGTTGGCGCCGGAGACCACCATGGGGGTGGCGATGCCGGTGGCGGGGTATACCTCCACCACCAATGTGCTCTGGGCCACACACTGGTACTTGTAGGGCTGGTAT
>JAMPEH010000117.1 GCA_023665245.1 Muribaculaceae bacterium | reverse complement strand
CAGGTTTCTCGGCGGTGGCTCAGGATACCCTCACGGTTGCCACTTTCAACATATGGGAAGGATTGGAGGACGACCCCGTGAGACGTGCCAACTTCCTGCAGTGGGTGCAAACCAACGACCCCGATGTGTTGATGATTGACGAGCTTGTGGGTTTCACTCCCGAGAAACTTCAGAAGCTCGGTGACGACAGCGGAATGCCTTACACCTCGCTGCTCAAGGAGGAATGGTACCCGGTAGGCGTAATTTCCAAGCATCCATTGGAGACCGTTAAGCGTATCATAACCCCCATGGAGATTGTACTTGGGCAGAAACGAGGATTGTGGCACGGTCTTCTTCATGTCAAGACCGCCGGTCTCGATTTGCTGATTACCCACCTCAGTCCGTTCGACTACAAATTCCGCCGTCAGGAAGCCGACATTATCAATAACTATGCCGACAGTCTCAAGCTCAAGGATTACTTGATTGCCGGCGATCTCAACTCCATATCGCCCTACGAGGCGCAGGAGACGTCTAAGAAGACAAAGTGGATAAAAGGACTGCTCAAGGGCGATGCCAAACGTCCCGACTGGAACAATGCCAACGCCCTGAAAATGTTTGACACGTCGGTAATGGCAGCATTCTTTGCCGCCGACCTACATGACCCGTTGGTGAAATATGTTCCCGACCCCAAGGACCGCATGACTCATCCCACGGCGTTCAGCAAAAAGCTCGAACCGGGAAGTGCGGCTCTCGACTCGATAAACAAGCATATCGACTACATATTGTTGTCGCCGAGTCTTATGAAGCGTTGTATCGATGCGCGCGTAGACCGTGCCGAGGGTATTTCGGACCACTATCCGGTGATTATCAAGCTGAAAAAGAAGTCCTACAAGGACCCGTCGCTTTCGCCCAAGGAACGTGTAGCCGACCTGTTACCGCGCATGAACGTCTACGAGAAAATGGCACAGATACGCCACCTCCACTCGGGAGATTTGTTCAACGGTCAGGAATACAACGCTGCCAACATGAAGGCGATAGCCGGTGACGTGGCATATGGCTTCGTAGAGGGATTCCCGCTGACAGGCGAGAACATCAAGCGCAACATGCGCAAAATACAGCAGCATATGGTCGACAGCACGCGGCTCGGAATCCCGGCATTCATCGTTGCCGAGTCGCTTCACGGCTCGGTCCATGAAGGCTCCACGATATTTCCCCAGAACATTGCGTTAGCTTCAACTTTCAATCCGTCGCTCGCCTATAAGCGGGCGACTGCCATAAGTGAGGACCTGCATTATCAGGGAATCAATCAGATTCTGTCGCCCTGCATCGACGTGGTGCGTGATCCCCGTTGGGGACGCGTGGAGGAAACCTATGGTGAAGACCCGTTTCTCAACAGCGAAATTGCCGTCAATGAGGTAAGAGGCTATCTCGACAGCGGTATCTCACCAATGTTGAAGCATTTCGGTCCTCACGGCAATCCGTCGGGAGGACTCAACCTCGCATCGGTCAACGGCAGCACTTCGGAGTTCTTCGACATATACATGAAGCCGTTCAGCCGTGTCGTGACAACGTTGCCGGTGATGGCTGTGATGTCGACCTATAATTCATGGAACAACGAGCCAAACTCGTCGTCACACTATCTGCTGACCGATGTGCTTCGCGGTCGTTGGGGCTTCAAAGGCTACGTCTATGCCGATTGGGGTGCCGTTGACATGCTCCGCACGTTCCACAAAACAGCAGCCACGAAAGCCGATGCTGCCCGTCAGGCTCTTGAGGCAGGACTTGATGCCGAGGCTTCAAGTGATTGCTTTACCACTATTCCTCAGATGATTGCCGACTCAACGCTCTCGATGAAGACGCTCGACCGCGCCGTGGGACGAGTGTTGCTTGCCAAATTCAAAGCCGGACTTTTCGACGACCCCTATGGCAATCGTTACCCGTCAGAGGCTATGCATTCGCCAGAAAGTGTGGCTCTGTCGCGTGAGATTGCCGACGAGTCCACCGTGCTGCTCAAGAATGAAGGAAATCTGCTTCCGCTCAATGCTTCTCGCATAAAATCGATAGCGGTTATAGGACCCAACGCCGACCAGGTGCAGTTTGGCGACTATTCGTGGAGCCGCAGCAACTCCAATGGTGTGACCCCGTTGGAAGGAATCCGCAATCTTGTTGGTGACCGTGTGACGGTGAACTATGCTAAGGGGTGTGAAATAATGACTCGCGACACGTCGATGATTGCCGAGGCTGTAGATGCTGCCAGTCGCAGCGATGTGGCAGTGATATTTTGTGGCAGTGCGAGTGCGTCGTTAGCACGCGACTATTCCGGCTCCAATTGTGGAGAGGGTTTCGACACTCCTGACCTCGACCTCACAGGGGCACAGTCACAACTCATCGAAGCCGTGGTCGCTACCGGCAAACCGGTTGTCTTGGTTCTCGTCACAGGCAAAACTTATGCCATTGGGCGTGAGAAAGAGACTCTGCCGGCAATCGTGATGCAATGGTATGCCGGAGAACGTGCCGGAGAGTCCATAGCCGACATCCTTTTCGGCAATGTTAATCCGTCGGGACACCTGCCGGTATCTATGGCTCAGAGTGCCGGACATTTGCCCGCCTACTACAACCACCTTCCTTCGGACAAGGGCTACTACCGCGCCCACGGTTCCTATGAACGTCCGGGACGCGACTACGTATTCTCATCGCCCGATCCGCTCTATGCTTTCGGTCATGGACTCAGCTACACCACCTTTTCGATTGCCGACCTTACCACATTGGTGACTGCCGACTCGGTGAAGGTGGCTTTCACGGTCGCCAACACCGGTGACCGCGAGGGAAAAGCCGTGCCTCAGGTCTATGTGCGCGACGTTGTCAGCTCAATCGAGACTCCTGTCAAGCAACTCAAGGCGTTCACAAAAATAAACCTGAAGCCGGGTGAGAGCCGCAGGGTGAATCTCGCTATCCCAATGGAGGAATTGAAGTTTACCAACAATCGCGGAGAGCGGTTGCTCGAACCGGGCGACTTCACCATAATGGCAGGATTCGCCTCCGACAATCTGCCGCTCGAATCGACCGTGACCATAGGTCAATCCAACAAGGCATCATCGACCGGAAATCAGTCCGATGAACCTGCCTACAAAGGTACGGGCAAGAAAATCGGCGTTTCGGGCGTTGTGCGCGACGTACAATCAACTCCGCTCAAGGGCGTGACAGTATATTCTACAAAGCAGAAAAAGGAAGTCGGACGCACTGATGCCAAGGGAGCTTACTCCGTAAAAGTTGCCGACGATGACACGCTTGTGTTCCGCCTGTCGGAATATATCGACACCACTATCCCTGTAAAGGGACGAGTATCTGTACATACTACTTTGGCAAGATAGGTGAATTTAATTCAGATGATTAACGAGGGTCATTTCAAAAATGAAGTGACCCTCGTTGTCTCTATATGTATTGGTGCGAGTGTGTCAATCGACCGTGATGTTGGAGCATGAGCCTTTCGGCGTGACTGTAATCTTGGTGGATATTCGGTCGCGCAGATTCTCGACGTGGCTGATTATGCCGACTCGCCGACCTTCGATATGCTGGAGCCGTTGAAGGGTCTCGGTCACGGTGTCGAGATAGTCGGAACTGAGTGTTCCGAATCCTTCATCGATGAAGATTGTGTCGGTGGTGGCTTCCGATTCGCGGAATGCCGACAGTCCGAGTGCGAGAGCAAGTGACACCATAAAGCTTTCTCCGCCCGAGAGCGTGTTGAACGCTCTGAGGTTATCGCCGCGACTGTCGTACACCATTATCTCGAGTGAGTCGGGTCGTGAGTCGAGTTGGTAACGGTCGTTGAACATCGCAAGATAGTAGTTGGCACTGTCGAGTAGGCGATTGAGAATAAATGAGCAGGCGATTTTGGTGAACCGTTCCCCATTGTCGCCGCCAAACTCTTTGTCGACATCGGACCACAGGTCGGAATCTGCTCTAAGACGCTCTATCTCGGCTCTCATCCCGGAATATTTCTGGCGGTTTTTATTGTCGTTTTCCAAGATAGCGGTATGCTTGCCTATCTCGATTGTCAGTTCAGCGATTTCCAATCTGATTGAATTGATGCGGTTTATCGCTTCTTCGGCTGAGGAGAATATCAGATTATCTGACATTGCCGATTCAAGGCGTTGGGCATTTACTATATTGTCACGGCTGAAATTCTCAATGTTTTCGCTTGACTGTTTTATCAGTCGCTCCACTGAAGAGATTGCTTCGTTGGTGATTGCCAATGATTTTTCTGCGTCGGCCAATGAAAGCAGAAATCGGTTGAATTCCTTGGTCTGTCTCATCAGTGCCTCTTGTTGGACGGTGGCGTTGTCAATCTCCTTGGTCAATTGTTTACGGCGTTGCTCATATTCCTGCATACGACGCGAGATTGTCAGATCTACATCCTCGTTGAGCGGTATGGAGAGCTTGTTGAGCAGGTTGATTGCCCGGTCGGCATATTGCAGGCGTGAGGCGGTCAGTTCCTCGAGCTTGCGAGCAGATTTATTCAACTGAATCTCCAAGGCGCCAACTCTTGAGCGATGTGACGCTAATTTGTCGCGCTTGTTTTTCTCGATTACCGTGAGTGACGCCATTTGTTGTTCGAGCGGTTTCAGAGCGCGGTAGAGCAGTTCATTGTCGGGAATCTCATGGACCGGTTGTCCACATACGGGGCACATGTCACCCGGTTTAAGACCGTAGCGCAGCGACACAGCGGCATCGCTTATGCTCCTGCGGGCTATGTCGAGAGTGTCGCGGAGAGCTATGCAATTCTCTTCGGCTTCGGTCAAGGCTGATTGGAGTCCTTCGGTCAGTTGTGACAGTCTTTCCAAATCGGCTCTTGAGACTGTTATCTCTTCTGATGTTTTTTCGATTTCCTTGTTGCAGATTTTGATTCTGTCGAGCGGGATGCGGCATTGCCCGAGTGAGGTTATCGTATCGGCTATTTTTGTAGACTTGTCGTTGAGCGATTTCAATCCGAGCGATTCGAATCGACGCGTGGCTTCTTCGAGCGACCGTTCCAACGTTTCTTTTTCCCTCTTCATTGAGTCGACTTTGCGTTGCGTTTCCGTTAGTTGCCCGACGAGTTTCTCGCGTTGCAGGTATGCTGAGGATAGGTTCTCGTTCTCCGTTTTAAGCTTCTTCTCAATGTCGAGCCGGGTTTCAAACAGTTGGCGTATGTTATCGACATGTCCTATTTCCTTGTTGCGCTTCTCTATGTTGAGTCGGAGCGATTCAATAGCGGCAGTTATAGAATAGCGGCGGTCCTCAGTCATAAGCTCAATACCGTTTATCGCTGAGGCGGCAATCTCGTATTTTTTGACCGATTCGGCTTTCAACTCGTGGATGCGCCGACCGGTCAGAGAGAAAATCTCTACTCCGGTCAGCTTTTCGAGAATGGCAGCTTTTTCGCTGTCTGCTGCATTGAGAAAGCGGGTGAACTCTCCCTGTGCTAAAAGTGATGTGCGGCAAAACCGACTGTAATCGAGTCCGGCAATTTCGGGCGAAGAAATCAACGACTTTATGTCACCTTTTTTCTCCCACGTCTCTCCCGTGGCAATGTCAACGAGCCGATGTGATTCAGAGTTTATTTTACCGGCGTTTTTGCCCTTGACGTATGGCGTGACAACCCATGAAGCGAGGTAGAGACGACCATTGTTCCCCTCAAAAGTCAGTGAGGCTTCAGCTTCGGCACACCCACGGCGCACGAGCGACAGCGGCGATGAAAGCATCAGTTCTCCGGTGGCAACCGAGTCATCGTCACACTTACGGTTGCCCATTCCTTCGAGTCGTGGAGCGGTGCGGAAAAGGGCGAGGCATATTGCATCGAGAATAATACTTTTCCCCGAACCGGTAGGTCCGGTTATCAGAAACAGTCTCGAGCTTGCCAAAGGTTCGGCAGTGAAGTCAATCTCGGCAGTTTCTACCGATGCTATGTTCTTTATTGTAAGTTTAAAAAATTTCATTTTCTGATTGTTGTATGCATCGTTCAAACCGTTCCGGAAGCGACGCTCCGTATTTTTTTAGGAAGTAACGTCGCGCAATCTCTACCGGGTCGAGTCGTCGGAGTTCGTCAATACTCAGGGAGGGTTGTCGGCTGTTGATTGCCGAGGTCCCGGAGGTGGAAATGCGTGTCAGCAGACAGAGTCGGTAGTTTTTGCCGTCGAGAGCCTGTTCGGCAAGATGCCGCATGTTGCCCGGGAGTGGCGTGTCGTGCGCTACAATAATCCTCAGATAGTTGTCGTCACCGTCGTTGAGCTTTTTCAACAATTCTACAGTCTCGTCGGGCGGAAGTGGCGTTGCCGGTAATGTTACTGCATTGCGGAGTTGCTTAACAGGAATCACTGAGATTACGGGCTGTGTCCCTCGCTCGGTTATTTCGACCAATGTTACGGAATGAGGGAAATCTTCGTCAAAGCTCAATGCAATAGGACTCCCGGAATATCTTGCTTTTCCGTTGCCAAAGGTCGAGGGGCGATGTATATGTCCCAAGGCAAGATAGTCAGATCCTTCACCGAGGTCAGCGAGACCGGTGTAGCTGAATCTTGCGGCATTGTCGCGAAGGTGGTCGGAGTCGGTTACTGCGAGATGAGCAGTCAGTACAACCGGCAGGTTGCCGGTATTGAGCCGTGCGACTTTGTCGAGCAGACCGTAGTGATAGTCGCGACACGGATTGGAACTGTCTTTGCTGACATATCTTGCATAGTTGAATTCGGAAATATAGGGCACTCCGGCAATGAATCCGATTCCGGGCAGTTCTATAATCATGTTGTCGGGTTCGTCGGGCGATGCGATAATCCTCACGTTGAAGTTTTCCCATAGCGGAGAGTGAATCATCAGTCGCGACGAGCTGTCGTGATTGCCTGCGAGAATCACTGTTGTCATTGTCGGCAGTGTGTCGTGAATGGTAGTAAACATCTCCACCATCAGCTTCTGGGCAGCAATTGGTGGCAGCGAGGCATCGAAGATGTCACCTGCCACTATTAGCGCGTCGGGTCGATGCAGGGATATTATTTCGCATAGCTGCCGGCAAAAGTAAAGGTGTTCGTCTTGTCGCGAATAGTTGTAGAACGACTGACCGAGATGCCAGTCTGATGTATGCAAAATCTTCATGACCACAAAAATAAGAAAATAACTATCTTTGTGA
>JAMPEH010000116.1 GCA_023665245.1 Muribaculaceae bacterium | reverse complement strand
TGTATGAACGACAAAACCAACGCACAAGGCACCAGGTCTGCCGAAAATCCCTCGGCCGAACAGATTATCTTCACTATGAACTGCCCTTTCCCGGAGGTTTTCGAGAACCGGAAGAAGGACAAAGACGGCTTCACCATGCGGCCGGAAAGTGAGATCGTCTACTCGCGTTCGGATTATAACCACCGTTGGTGGACGACCTGGTGGGACTGCAAAAAGGAAAAGCCGTCCGCTGAATTGGTGAAAGAAATCGACCGGTTCCAGTCCACTCTTTTCGCCATGCCGGAGTTCAAAAATCTGGACACCATGCGGCTGCTCTGCGAGACAGCCGAGGCCACCAGCGACCCGACCGAGTTTAATCTCTACTCCGAAACAGAGCATTTCCATATCTGGCTGCGGATGATTACCCGGTTCCGGGATTACAATTTATATGTGCACTTCTACCTGAAACAAGATATATAACGCCTATTTCTCTATCCATAGAACAAGGCCAGAGGCCAGCCGCCCAATTCTGAGCGGCTGGCCTTTAACTTTGTTTGGCCGGAATCACGGGATACGGAACATCAACACACACTTCAGAAAAGTAATGCACAGTTCCTGATATAAGTCCTCATCGAAACGGCCGTTCACAATAGCATTGCGAATCAGAAAAGTTCTGTACTGCTCCAGTAAAAACTCTTTTGCCGCCCAATCACCTTGTTTTGCGGCATACAGTTTCTCCTCGAAGTCCATTCTTTATTATCCTCCCATCCGCATGCGTATCTTACGAAGCGCCCGGTAATATACCGCTGCAACAGCCTTATAGCTTATGCCGTATTTCTCTGCAAGCATATCGAAACTCTTATCGTTCAGTACCCGCGAAAGAAAAATATTTCTTTCCCGTTCATCCAACGATTTCAGCGCAAAGAGCAAGTTGTTGTTCTCAAGCTGCATCCAAATCGGTAAAGCATTCTCAAACTCAAAGGGATGAACGGCTGCCGCATCTGATTCGGCTGTCTCCATCAAGGATTTCATGTATTGATACCTTACCTGCCTCCGGAGATAACTGCATCGGGTATGATATACTGCCTGTACCAGATATGCGGTAAACTGATTTTGTACAAAACTTACAGCGTTATTGTTCTGTTCCTTTTGCTGCATAGCTTTTTCCTCCTGTGTTTTAGGTGTCCAAAGTTTTCTAAAACACTGGAAAGGCGGGCCGCGACAGTGAAAAACAATTGCGATGTACAAAAAAGAAGAGCGGCTGATTCCATACTTTCGTACAAAATCAGCCGCTTTTAAGGAATAATCTGGTGCACCCTTATTCTGATTCTTGAATCTTAATGATCCGCATACATTTTTCCAGAAAAAGAAAGTGAACCTAAACCATTCTAAAAGCCGTGTGTTCAGGGGACAACCAATCTGCATACCTTTCAATGTTACAAACCTGTGGCATCCATAACGCTGCTCCTGATTTCATTGGATAACACACCAACAGCAAAGTCATACCAAAAGGTATGCGCTTTCCTGCTTTGCTGATATATTATTTACAAAACAAACGGCTGGTCACCCGGATCCGTTTGATCCGAGTGACCAGCCGTTCGCAAAAAAGGAGATTAAGAGGAATATCTGTTTATCGCCTTTGTCCCTTTGTCCACGCAAAAGCAAACTGAGTCGTCAATCGTTTTCCGGACGTTTTACAGGCAAAAGCTCTCATAGTGGTATTCGATTTATCCTTGAGATCAAGTCTCATCCTTTTGCTTTCCGAATCTCCGCCGTCAAAACCGGCAGCACCTCAAACAAATCGCCCACAATACCGTAGTCTGCCACATCAAAAATCGGCGCATCCACATCCTTGTTGATTGCCACAATCACATCCGAGCCGCTCATACCGGCAAGATGCTGGATTGCACCCGAAATGCCACAGGCAATATACAGCTTAGGACTGACCGTTTTTCCCGTCTGTCCCACCTGATGGGCGTGGTTGATCCAGCCAGAATCGACCGCTGCGCGGGACGCACCTACCGTAGCACCCAATTCTTTGGCTAGAGCACGAATCGTTTCAAAGCCATCCGGGCCGCCAACACCGCGGCCACCGGATACAATAATCTCCGCGCCTTCCAGGTCCACCTTCTCATTGTCCATCTCCTGAATCAGCTCCAGCACCTGCGTGCGTATCTTTTCCGCAGGAATCTGAATGTCTTGACGCAGGACGACTGCATGAGGTGCAACCGGTTCGCTTTTCTTAAAAACTCCCGGACGCACTGTGCCGATCTGAGGCCGGTTGTCTGGACAGAGAATCGTTGCCATCAGATTGCCGCCAAACGCCGGACGGGTCCAAGCCACATTACCGGATTCCTCATCAATATCCAGCGCGGTGCAGTCAGCGGTCAGCCCGGTCTTGAGCCGGCAGGAAACACGCGGGCCAAGATCGCGGCCGTTGCTAGTTGCGCCAATCAGCATACTGGTCGGGCCATATTCCTCCACAAGACTGCACAGCGCAATGGCGTAGGCATCAGTCGAATAATGCTTGTATTCGGGTCCATCCACCACGATAATCAGGTCCGCATCATGCTCACTCGCGGCCTGCACAGCCTTATCCACATCGCAGCCAATAACGACTGCTACCAGCGCACCGCCCTGCTTGTCCGCCATCATCCGGCCCGGTGCAAGCAGCTCCAGACCTACGTTTTTAGCAGTGCCGTCTTCATTTGTCTCAATCAGTACCCAAAGGTCCTTGGTTTTGGCTTCCATTCCCGATCCCTCCCTCAAATCACATTGGCATCGCTGAGCATGCCAAACAACTGCTTTGCGGCCTCATCAGCGGCACTGCCCTGAATTTTCACACCGCCGGTTTTCTTTTGCGGCACAAAGGTCTTTTTTACTTTGGTCGGAGATCCGCGAAGTCCAGCACGGGTCAGATCGATGGCAGGCAGGTCATTGGCGGTCAAGGTTGGAATCTGTGCACGGTTTGCGGCCATCTTGCGCTTGATCGTGGGGAAACGGGGATCCCAGGAGGGCTTTGTAAAGGTCACGACGCAAGGGGTTTTGACCGCAATGACCTCGACACCATTCTCGACCTCTTTTTTTACCTTCAGCGATCCTTCCTCTGCATCCGCCTCAAGGCCGCAGGTGACCTGCGCAAGGTCAAGATGCTCGGCAATCTCCGGCCCGACCTGGGCGGTATCGCCGTCGATAGCCTGCTTGCCACAGAAGATGGCGTCAAATTTCCCCTCCAGTTCCTCCAGCTTGGAAATCGTGTTGGCAATGATGTAGCTGGTGGCCAAGGTATCCGAGCCGCCGAAAGCCCGGTCACTGACAAGGTACGCTTTGTCCGCTGCAATGGACAAGCACTCCTTCAGGGCCGCTTTCGCCTGCTCCGGCCCCATTGAGAGAACCACAATCTTTGTGTCAGGGTTTTTATCCTTGATTCGGGCGGCAGCCTCCAGAGCATAGCCGTCAAACGGATTGACGATGCTGGGAACACCCTCACGGATTAGGGTGTTCTTGACTGGATCGATCTTGATCTCGGTCGTATCCGGAACCTGCTTTACGCAGACGAGAATATTCATAAACAAAGCGCTCCTTTTCAAAAGATAGCGGCCGGGGCAGGCTGCGTTGGAAAGCTGCGGCCTGCCCCGCCGCGGAGGAAAAACACAGGGGCAGCGCTGATTGGGCCGTCCCTTGAAAAAGGCGGAAAATCCTCCGGAGCGAAGTCTTTTCCGCCTTTTCTCAAAATCGATATGCTGTTATTTCAGGTTCATCGAGCCGGAGATAACGATCTTCATAACCTCCGAGGTGCCCTCATAGATCTCGGTGATCTTCGCATCGCGCATCATGCGCTCGACCGTGTACTCACGGGCATAGCCGTAACCGCCCAGCATCTGGACACAGTTCCGGGTAACCTGGTTAGCCACATCCGAAGCCATCAGCTTTGCCATCGCGGCATACACATTGTAGTTCTGGCCCTGATCCTTGGCCACAGCGGCACGGTAGGTCATCAGACGGGCCGCGTCGATCATGGTCTGCATCTCAGCCAGCTTGAACTGGGTGTTCTGGAAAGCGGCAATGGGACGGCCAAACTGTACCCGCTCCTTGACGTACTTCACCGCCTCATTGAGCGCACCCTGCGCAATACCGACAGACTGTGCGGCAATGCCGATACGGCCGCCATCCAGCGCTTTCATGGCGATCTTAAAGCCCTTGCCTTCCACACCGCCCAGCAGGTTTTCAGCGGGAACCCGTACATCCTGATAGGATACGGCGGCATTGGAGGCGGCACGGATGCCCATGCGGGGAATGTCAGGGCTAACGGTGAGGCCGGGGGTCTTGCTGTCCACCAGGAATGCGGACATTCCCTTGGAGGCAGGCACACTCTTGTCAGTAATGGCAAAAACCAGGAAGGTATCCGCAAAGCCGGAATTGGTGGTGAAAATCTTTTCGCCGTTAATGACATAGCTGTCGCCGTCCTTGACCGCGGTGGTCCGGGCACCGGACACATCCGAACCGGCGTTCGGCTCGGTCAGGCCAAAGCAGCCGATCTTGCTGCCGTCCGCCAGGGGACGCAGCCATTTCTGCTTCTGTTCCTCGGTGCCAAATTCGTTGATGGCAGAAGAGCAAAGCGAGGTGTGGACCGAAATCGCAAGGCCAGTGCTGGCATCCACCTTGGACATTTCCTCCATGCAGAGGACATAGGACAGGACATCCGAGCCGGCACCGCCGTACTCCTCGGCGAAGGGAATGCCGAAGAAGCCGCACTCCTTCATTTCCTTGAGGAGGTCCATATCGTACTTTTCATTCTCGTCCATCTGACGCGCAAGGGGCTTGACCCGCTCCTCGGCGAACTGGCGGTACATCTGCTGAAGCTCCTGATGCTCCGGGGACAGGGTAAAATCGATCATAATAAATCCATCCTTTCAGTTCTTATTTATTCTGAAATACGGGCTGACGCTTTTCCAGGAAGGCACTCATACCCTCAACGCGGTCCTGCGCCTGGAAACAGGTCGTGTAGGCTTCGGCCTCATATGCAACACCCGAACGCATATCGGTATCTTCGGCCACATTAACGGCACACTTGGCCATTTTGATTGCGACAGGGGCTTTGGAAAGAATCAGCTTTGCGATCCGCTCCGCCTCGTTCATCAGCTCTTCGGGCGGGACCACCTTCTGCACCAGGCCGATGCGCAGCGCCTCCTCCGCCGAGATATGCTCGCCAGTCATAATAAGGTATTTCGCCATCCCCTTGCCAATCAGGCGGGGCAGCCGCTGGGTACCGCCAAAGCCGGGAATGATGCCGAGATTGACTTCAGGCTGGCCGAACTTGGCCTTTTCGGATGCAACGCGGATGTCGCAGGCCATTGCCAACTCACAGCCGCCGCCCAGCGCGAACCCGTTGACCGCCGCAATAACTGGCTGGCGGATGTTCTCGACATAATCCATCAGTTGCTGGCCGTACATGGTAAACTCGCGGCCGGGCAAAACATCAAAGTCGCGCATGGTGCCAATGTCCGCGCCCGCCACAAAGGAACGGCCGCTACCGGTGAGGATTACACAGTCGATGCTGTGGTCGGCATTGATCTGCTTGAAACAGTCCAGCAGCTCGGTAATGACCACATCGTTCAGCGCGTTCAGCGCCGCCGGACGGTCGATGGTCACATAAGCAAGGGGTCCCTCAGCCCGATATTTTACAAACTGATACTCCATCTCTGTTTCACCTCATCAATATTTGAAGAAGCCTTCGCCGGTCTTCTTGCCCAGCTTGCCGGCCCGCACCATCTTTTTCAGCAGCGGGGCAGGGCGGTACTTGCTGTCGCCATACTCGCGGTAGAGAACCTCCATCACGGCCAGCAGCACGTCCAGACCGATCAGGTCGGTCAAAGCAAGGGGACCCATCGGGTGGTTACAGCCGAACTTCATGCCGTTGTCGATGTCCTCGGCGGTGCCAACCCCCTCCTCCAGCAGGAAGATGGCCTCATTGAGCATCGGGTCCAGGATGCGGTTGACGATAAAGCCGGCCTTGTCCACCGCCAGCACCGTAACCTTGTTCATCTGCTTACCCACGGTGAGAGCAGTGTCGATGGTTTCCTGGCTGGTCGAATAGCCCTTGACAATCTCAAGCAGTTTCATGACCGGGGCAGGGTTAAAGAAGTGCATCCCAATCACCTTGTCCGGCCGGTTAGTGGCCGAAGCGATTTCGGTCAGCGAAATGGACGAGGTGTTGGATGCGAGGATGGTGTCCGGCGCAGCGGCCTTATCAAGGGTGGCGAAGATTTCTTTTTTCAGTTCAACCTTCTCGACCGCGGCTTCGACCACAAGATCCGCCTTGGCAACCTCCTCCAGCGCGTCCACTACCTGGATTGCCTTGCAGGCCGCGTCATAAACCGACTGCTCCAGCTTCCCTTTTGCAAGAAGCTTGGTCAGACTGGTCTTGATGCGCTCGACAGACTTGGCAGCCACGCCGGGAAAGGCGTCAAACAGCCGGACCGAATAACCGGATACCGCCGCGACCTGCGCAATGCCGGAACCCATCTGGCCGGCGCCAACCACACCGATGGTTTGAATTGTTTTCATTGTAAAACCTCCTGCTTCTACTAAGATCGTCCGGGATCAGATGCGCTCGACCAGGGTGGCAATACCCTGACCGCCGCCAATGCAAAGCGACACAACGCCGTAGCGAACGTCCCGCCGCTCCATCTCGGCCATGATGGTCATAACCAGACGCGCACCGGTCGCACCCACCGGGTGGCCCAGCGCAATGGCGCCGCCGTTGACATTGACCTTATCCATATCCAGTCCCAGATCCTTGACACACGCCAGTGCCTGAGCCGCAAAGGCCTCATTCAGCTCCCAAAGGCCGATGTCCTCCTTTTTCAGGCCAGTCTTTTGCAGCAGCTTCTGGACAGCGTAGACCGGAGCGTACCCCATAATCGAGGGATGTACACCAGCCGACGCAAAAGCCCGGATCGCACATTTGGGGGCAAGGCCCAGCTCACGCGCCTTGCTCAGGCTGGTCATAATGACCGCCGCACCCTCATCGTTGCAGGGCGATGCGTTGCCGGCTGTTACCATGCCGGTGCCGTCGGTCAGGAAACAGGGCTTGAGCTTCTGGAAGTCCTCCAGCTTGGCACCGAAACGGATCGTTTCGTCCTCGTCGAAAAGGGTGATGCCCTTGCGGCTCTTGAGCTCGACCGGAACGATGTCCTGCTTGAACTTGCCGGCCTTGACCGCCGCTT
>JAMPEH010000115.1 GCA_023665245.1 Muribaculaceae bacterium | reverse complement strand
CACGACACCACAGCCGACAGCCCGTGTGTCAGTGGACATTCGTTTATAGGAGGTGGAATCCTATTATGCGTCCATTAAAAACGGGAGCTACACAAAGCTGCTGAAAGCGTACTATGCGGAACAGGATGCAGAGGGCGCATGTCAGCTTGACAAAAATCCTCCCCAGTATTATAATGAATGTTATATAACAATAATTATAATACCGGGGAGGGTTTTTCATGCCGCCAAAAGCAAAAATTACAAAAGCGATGGTGATTGACGCCGCTTTTGAGATCACACGTGCCGAAGGGGCAGAGAATGTCAACGCGCGCACGGTCGCAAAAAAGCTCGGCTGTTCCACGCAGCCAGTCATGTATCATTTTGCGACGATCGAGGATATGAAGCGGGCAGTGTACGTGAAACTGGACAGGTACCACACAGAGTACCTGATGAATGTCAGCCCGCAGGAGGATGTCATGCCTGGGATCGGGCTGAACTATATCCGTTTTGCGGTGACGGAGCCCAATCTGTTCCGGTTCCTGTTCCAGTCGGGATTTGCGGTCGAAAACAGCGTGCTCCAGATGATAGATTCCGGGGAGCTGAAACCTGTCCTTTCGGCGATGCAGGAGGAAATGAAGCTGGATGGGAAGCAGACCAAGGAGGTTTTCCTGACACTCGCCCTGTTTGTCCACGGGTACGCGAGTATCATTGCCAATAATTCCCTGGAATTTGATGAAACTGTTATTGCCACCCATCTGGGGCGTGTCTATCGCGGGGCTGTGCTGGCGCTGCAGGAGGAAATAAAAGATGAAGAAATTGTATGAGAAGAGTGAGCTGAAGTTTTCTCTGTTTTGGATTATTGCCTATGTCGTTTTGTTCAGTGTGGCGGATCAGTTCTCCGGTTCCCTGGGGATTAAAAAAGTGGTCACTGCCCCGGCGGGTATCGTTATGGCGCTGTTTCTGTTCTGCTGGATCAGGGGGCAGGGCTTGTCGGGAAAATACGGACTGTGTCCATTCCGGGGGAACTGGAAGGATTATCTGTATTTTGTCCCGCTGCTCCTGATCATGAGCGTCAATTTGTGGAACGGCGCTACAATGAATGTTTCTGTCCTGGAAACCGTACTTTATATCCTGAGCATGTTGTGTGTAGGGTTTATCGAGGAGATTGTCTTTCGCGGTTTCCTTTTTAAGGCGCTTTGCAAAAACAGTGTGAAAAAGGCGGTTTTGGTTGCGAGCGTTACTTTTGGGATTGGACATATTGTGAATCTGCTGAACGGTGCGGAAGTACTGCTTACGCTTTTGCAGATCTGTTATGCGACGGCAATCGGTTTTCTCCTCACCATTATTTTTTACAAGGGAAAAAGTCTTGTGCCGTGTATCATTGCGCATGGTGTTGTAAATTCACTGAGCATATTTGCCGTCCATGACTCGCAGGTGTTTGATATCGTTACCGCCGCTGTGTTATGTGTTCTTTCGGCCGGGTACGCATTGTGGATATTGAAGGCGGATGCGGCGGGGTGAACCGTTTGATGATATCTGTGCCCGAAGTTTTTTCATCACGTGCAGGTACGCCGGTATCAGAAAAGCATCCGCAAACAGCCACGCGAGCGGATTTGCCAGAATGACACAGTGATATCCGAAGCGCGGCACCAGGATGAATCCCGCGACCCCCCTCGCGGTCATCTCCGCAACGCCCGCGAGGATTGCAAACGTCGAAAATCCCAATCCTTGTATCATAAAACGGACAGTATTTACCAGCGCGAGCAGAATATATGCCGCAGAGTTTGCAAGCACAAACTGGTAAATATGGGTGATGATCTCATCCGTGGGATTGTCGAGGAACAGCAGCGCCAGTTTCTTTCCAAACACGAGCATGAACAGGAAGGCCGCGGCTGCGTATGTGATTCCTAGCTTCACGCAGTCCTTTAAGCCTTTGTCCACCCTGTCAAGCCGTTTGGCGCCGACATTCTGGCCGCCGTAGGTTGCCATTGTGGAACCCATTGCGTCAAACGGGCAGCATGCGAGCATGCTGATCCTGCTCCCTGCTGTCACGGAGGCAACAACCACTTCCCCCATGGAGTTGACTGCCGTCTGCAGGATGACGCTCCCGATTGCCGTGACCGAGTACTGCAGTCCCATCGGCACGCCCATCCCGCACAATCTTGCCACATGGCTGCCGCTGAAATGCCAGTCTTCCTTCCGGAACGAGAGGGACTGGTATTTTTTGACCATGTACAGCAGGCAGATAATGCCCGAAACTGCCTGCGAGGTCACCGTCGCAAGTCCCGCACCGCGGACGCCGAGGGGCGCCACCAGTAAAAGGTCCAGCACGATATTTAACACGGATGAAAAAACCAGAAAGATGACGGGTGTCACGCTGTCGCCGAGCGAGCGCAGGATGGCGGATACCATGTTGTAGAGAAACGCGGCCGGGATCCCCATGAAAATGGTAAATATGTAGGAATATGCCTGATCCAGTATCGCTTCCGGCGTGTTCATGACGGTCAGGATCCGTCTGGTGAATATCCCCACGGCTACGGTCATGACCGCGGCAAACACAACCGCTGTCATGGCGCCGTTTGTGATATATTTTTTTAAGCTGGGAAAATCCTTTGCGCCAAAGGCCTGTGCCACAGGGATCGCAAAGCCGTTGCACACGCCGATGCAGAATCCCAGTATCATAAAGTTGATGGAACCCGTGGAGCCGACTGCCGCCAGCGCATCCACGCCAAGTTTCTGGCCGACGATGATCGAGTCCACCATATTGTACATCTGCTGGAAGATCAGGCCGAACAGCAGCGGTAGTCCAAACTCCAGGATCAGCCTGACCGGTTTGCCGTCCGTCATGTCCTTTGTGCCATTCAGGTTCTTGAATAATTTCGCACCGTTCATAATATTGCTCCTCAATTTTTTATAAAATCATCTTTGTCAAATCCTTATCTTATCACTTATTAAAGAAATGTCCATAGGTAAATGCAAAATTCTTGTAGAAATAGAAAGTATTATGTTATAATAGTTAAGCTAAACCGGTTAAGATTTGTGAAATCTATGAGGACGAAGGTTTTGGCGGCATCGGCAAATTATCGGGTTATTGGTATTATGGAAGGGATAGATTAAAAAATGCAGGCAAGGCAAGTTGATTTTTCCAAGGGAAATGTCACGCAGAATATCGTCCGGGTGGCAGCCCCCATGTTAGTGGCTCAGGTCCTAAACCTGATGTACAACATTGTGGACCGAATATACATAGGGAGAATTCCCGGGGAAGGACTTCTCGCACTGGGGGGTGTAGGCCTGTGTTTTCCGTTTATCTCCCTGATTACAGCCTTCACGAACCTGTACGGTGCGGGTGGCGCGCCGCTTTGTTCCATTCAACGGGGGTGCGGCAATCAGGAAGAAGCGGAGGAGATTATGAACACTTCTTTTTACCTGCTTGTGATAACTGGGGGAATCCTGACAGTTCTGGGAAGCGTTTTCTGCGGCCCGGTCCTGACCTTGTTTGGGGCGTCTGAAACGACGCTGCCGTATGCTTTGCCGTATATGCGCATTTATTTAATGGGAACCATATTTTCCATGATTGCTCTGGGGATGAATCCCTTTATCAATTCCCAGGGTTTTGCCAATGTAGGGATGACCACCGTTTTTCTCGGGGCTGTCGCAAATATAATTTTAGATCCGGTTTTTATATTTGCCCTTGGTCTCGGCGTGCGGGGGGCAGCGTGGGCCACGATCTGCTCCCAGATTATGTCGGCGGTGTTTGTCATGCGTTTCCTGACGGGAGGCAGGGCAGAACTGCGCCTCAGGCTGAAAAAGAGGCCTTCCCTGAGTAAAAGCCGCGTTCTGGACATCATCGGGCTGGGGAGCGCCAGTTTTGTGATGCAGTGCACGAACAGTCTGGTGCAGATTGCATGCAACAGGATGCTCGGGGCTTTCGGCGGGGATGTCTATGTCTCTGCCATGACAATCATCAATTCCGTGCGCCAGATCCTGGATACCCCGGTGCTGGCAATCACTGACGGCGCGTCCCCGGTCATAAGCTATAATTATGGCGCGAGGAGGTATGATAATGTTAAAAAGGCGATCCGTGTCGTCACCGTGTCCGCGATTGCCTATACTGCGCTGGTCTGGGTGCTTATTTTACGGCTGCCTGAAATGTTTATTGGAATTTTCAATAGTGATGCCTCCCTCCTGACGGTTGCGGTACCTGCGCTGCATATTTACTTTTTTGCATTTATCTTTCAGGCGCTGCAGTACAGTGGGCAGACCGTGTTCAAATCCCTCAACAAGAAGCGGCAGGCGATTTTCTTTTCCCTGCTCCGCAAGGTGATCATCGTGGTTCCGCTGACGCTCTTGCTGCCACGCCTGTGGAATCTCGGTGCAAAAGGGGTATTTATCGCGGAGCCGGTCTCCAATCTTCTGGGGGGAAGCGCCTGCTTTATCGCAATGGTTCACATGATATTTCCGGAGCTTTCGAGAGGCGGAGACAGGAATGTCTGAAAGTGGGCTTCCTGCGCTGTTACACCGGCAGTCGCGAAAATGATCCAAAATTCTGGCCAATCAAAACCGGCAATGGTGCTTGAACTGAAGTGGGATAAAACGCCGGACAGCAGCGCCTCTTAATTGATGTGGAACCAATATGGCACTTGTTATTTGCGTTTTTCTGGTTTATACTAGATTTCGGAATGTGTTTCTGCAGTAAATACATACTGGATTGGATGCAGGGACAGCATCATGGGAAAGAAAATACGGATGGGAAGGATGGACATAATGATGGATGGAAAACTATGGAGCCTTTTTGCGGATTCGTTCTGGAAAATTTTACTGCCGGGCCTGACCATGACGATTCCGCTCACGGTCATAGCTTTTTCCATGGCGCTTGTGATCGCCGTCTGTATGGCACTGGTGCAGTTTGCCAACGTGAAAGTGCTGAAACAGCTGGCAAGGTTCTATATCTGGGTGTTCCGCGGGACGCCGCTTCTCGTGCAGCTGTTTGTGGTGTTTTACGGGCTTCCGAATGTGGGGATTCTCATTGAGCCGTTTCCGGCGGCTGTCCTGGTGTTCGCGCTCAATGAGGGCGCTTACTGTGCGGAGACGGTCCGGGCGGCACTGGAGGCTGTCCCCACAGGACAGCTGGAAGCAGGGTACTGCGCCGGAATGACCTACCTGCAGATCATCAGGCGTATTATCCTGCCACAGGCCATGCGCACCGCGTTCCCGCCCCTGTCCAATTCGCTGATTGCTATGGTGAAAGACACTTCCCTGGCCGCGAACATCACGGTGACGGAGATGTTCATGGTGACACAGCGGATTGTGGCCCGGACCTATGAACCCCTGCTTCTGTACATGGAAGTGGGACTGATCTACCTGCTTTTTTCCACCCTGCTCACCGGTCTGCAGCGCGTGGGGGAAAGGCGTCTGAATACCCATACAAAAAAGGGAGGTGAGTGAGCATGCTGGAAATACGCGGGATAAAAAAATCCTTTGGCGCGCTGCAGGTTCTGAAGGGCATCGACCTGGACGTAAAGCAGGGGGACGTGGTGGCAATTTTAGGACCAAGCGGAAGCGGGAAAACCACCCTGTTAAGGTGCCTTAATTTTTTGGAGTCCGCGGATGCCGGAACCATGGTCTTTGATGGCGATACTTTCCAGATGGACAGCATTTCCAAAAAGAATGTGCGCTCCCTGAGAAAGAAGACGGCCTTTGTGTTTCAGAACTACAACCTCTTTCTCAATAAGACCGCGATCCAGAACGTGATGGAGGGACTGGTAGTCGCCAGGAGGATTCCCAAAAATCAGGCGGGGGAAACGGCGCGGAAAGCATTGGATAAAGTGGGGCTTTCAGACAGGTATGACTATTATCCCTACCAGCTTTCGGGAGGGCAGCAACAGCGCGTGGCGATTGCCAGGGCCATTGCCACGGAGCCTGAGATTATTTATTTTGACGAGCCCACTTCCGCACTGGATCCGGAACTCACGGGGGAGGTGCTTTCCGTCATGCGCCAGCTGGCGGACGAGGGAATGACGATGCTGGTGGTCACGCACGAGATGGGGTTTGCCCGCAATGTGTCCAGCCATGTGATCTTTATGGAGGGCGGCGTCATTGTGGAGCAGGAGCGCGCGGAAGCGTTTTTCAACAATCCGAGGGAAGAACGGACAAAAGCATTTTTGGCAAATTTTACCGAAAACAAAAAGAGTGATAAGGAGTAGCGTTATGAAAAAGAAAATGATGGGAATTTTGATGGCGTGCACGATGTTATCTGCCTGTGCGCTGACAGGCTGTGGTAAGGACAACAGCCCGGTGGATGAAGCGTCTTCTGTGGCGGAAAGTGAAGCCGGGACAGAGACCGCGGAAAGTGCTGACCTGCTGGCACAGATCAAAGAGCGCGGGGAAATCGTGGTGGCAATGGAGGGGACATGGGCGCCGTGGACGTACCATGACGAGAGTGATGTCCTGGTGGGATATGATGTGGAGATCGCACAGCGGATCGCCGAGAAGCTGGGAGTGGAGGCAAAATTCGTGGAGGGCGAATGGGACGGTCTGCTTGCGGGGCTGGATTCTGGCCGGTACGACATTATGGTGAACGGTGTGGATATCACCGAGGAGCGCGCGGAAAAGTATGATTTTTCGACGCCCTATGCCTATAACCGCACGGCGGTGATCGTGAGCGGCGACAATGAGAGTATCAGCTCCATGGAGGATCTGGATGGAAAGCATACGGCAAACACCATTTCAAGTACCTACGCCGAGGTTGCAGAGCAGTACGGCGCCGAGGTGACTGGCGTGGATGACCTGAATCAGACATTTGAACTGCTGCTTTCAGGCCGCATTGATGCGACACTGAACGCGGAGGTTACGTATTATGACTATATGAAAGCGCATCCCGATGCAGACATTAAGATCGCTGCCCTGGCGCCGGAGTCCACCCAGGCGGCGATACCTGTCCGCAAGGGGGCGGAGACGGCCACCCTGCTGGAGGCTGTCAATGGCGCGCTCGCGGAACTGGAGGAATCTGGCGAACTGTCCGCCCTTTCCGAGAAATACTTTGGCGTTGACATTTCCAAGGCAGAATAGCAGGCTTGCCATCGACGGGTTTAACGGCCCCTGCGGGGATTTTTGGCAGTAATAATCCCTGCAGGGGCTCTTTTGACTTGTATCTGAAAGTAATAGAGAGCAATGGGGAAGTATTAAGATGTTAGGAGGAATGATACAATGACAAGGGAAGAAGCATGGGAGCTGCTTACGGAATTTAACCAGGATGAATTTCATCTGCGGCATGGAGAGATTGTG
>JAMPEH010000114.1 GCA_023665245.1 Muribaculaceae bacterium | reverse complement strand
CGTGGAGGCCACTAAGACCGCCAGCGGCGCCACCCAGAGCTTCACCATCACCGTGCCCAGCGATCAGGAGACCCTGAAGCTGACCCTGACGCCGGAGATGCCTGTCACCAAGTACATCCTGTTCGCGGAGACCGATGCCAGCACCATCGCCAACCCCGCCCAGCACAACGCCAGCTACTATGAGGGCTTGGGCTACGAGAAGGACGACGATCCCAACTCGCCCAACTACGGCCTCTATAACGCCCGCAAGGGCATCAAGCTGGACACCGCTAAGGTGGAGGAGACCCTGGACATCTACCTCTACGTGCCCAGCGGCAAGTATGACGAGGCGGGCAAGGAGATCCTGCAGCAGATCCCGGTGACCCTGGTGGTGAAGAAGGTCTCCACCGACCGGAGCATCAAGAGCATCACCACCAACAAGGGCGACAAGGACGCGGAGCACAAGGCGGTCTACAACATGCCCGCCAACGGCCAGTTCCTAACCTACATTCCCGACAGCGACAGCGTGACCACGGCCGTGTTTGACATCACGCTGGGCTATAAGGACGCCCAGGCCAAGGTCATCGGCAGCGATCCCAGCTACAAGACCGGCGTGAACGGCGAGGTCACCACCAGCCGCACCTTCTCCAAGGCGCTGGACAACTATGTGACCATTTCCCAGGGCAGCGACACCAAGGGCTTCAAGATGGACATCTCCGTCCTGTCCGCCTACGGCCAGATGCGCATTCAGGAGATGGCCGCGGATCCCACCGTCACCGACGAGGAGCTGGCGAAGGAGTATAACAAGCACACCCTGACCCATACGGTATACATCGTGCCCACCGTCATGGAGCTGGATGTGAAGGTGTTCTACACCCGCATCGGCGCCAACGAGAAGCAGGAGGAGCTGCTCCGGGACGAGAACAACGCCTATAGCGTGTTCGATTACAAGTCCAACAGCGTGGCGCAGTACTTCAACGTCACCTCCACCCGCGCCAGCGGCGTGAAGCTGGAGCTGCTGAACGACAAGGGCCAGGTGGTGTACGACAGCGCCACCGCCGGCATGGGCGCGCTGCACCAGATCGTGATGCGCCAGGACGCCAACCCGCTGTCCACCGGCTTCACCACCTCCACCAAGGACGACGCGGAGACCCACTACACCATCCGCATTTCCTCCACCAAGGACGGCGTCGTTACCCAGAACGGCGTGGCCTTCCTTAACCGTGAGTTCCCGTTCACCATCCGGCCCATGGGCGAGGACACCGACGTGACCGTGGAGGTGGCCTACGAGTCCAACGGCCAGACCATCCGCAAGCTGGCCACCCGCACTGGCAACACCTTCAGCACCAGCATCGGTCTGGAGACCACCGCGGTGACCATCACCATCACGGGCACCAGCGTGTACGCCCGTCCCGCGCTGGATATGCTGGGTCTGGACAACACCCACGGCGGCGAGAAGGGCCAGGAGAAGGAGAACGGCCTGCTGACCCTGTACGGCTATCCCACCCTGGAGGGCACCACCGGTGCTGACGCCCAGTGGAGCAATATGTGGGCCATGGCCGAGACCAACAACAGCAACGTGTTCCAGACCAGCCTGGTCAACATGACCGAGTCCTGGGGCGAGGCTAAGACCGTCCAGATGCGTGTCCAGGTGCAGGCCCAGGCGGGCAACAAGGCCATGGACGGCGGAACCTACGGCTACAACCTGAACCTGAACCGCCTGAGCGACAAGACCGGGCTCCACGTGGTCAACGACGACAAGCGCGTCACCGACCCCGACTACTACGAGGCCCGCAACGAGAGCACCGAGACGGAGAACATCCTGGTCCTCTATCTGGACGCCTACACTCCGGCGACCACCACCACCGGCGCCAAGGGCGACCGCCGGGTGGACAACGCCATCCTCACCCCCGATCCCGGCGCTTCCATGAAGATCGTGAAGGCCAACGGCCAGGCCGTGGGCAACGGCTTCAGCTCCACGCTGCTGCTGGGCGCCAAGAACGGCCCGCTGGATCGCGGCACGTACTACGTGACGGTGGAGGCCGCCGACGGCGAGCACACCGCCCAGTACACCCTGATCGTCAAGGACAAGGGCTACGGCACCACCACCGGCTTCGTGGTGGACGAGGATCGCCTGGGCCACTTCAACATCTTCCACGACAGCCTGGACAGCCTGACCGACGACGGCAAGTCCCTGCTGGAGGTGGTGGACGGCGTGGAGGTCATCCGGGCCACCAACAAGGAGTGGCCGTACATCGGCCGGATCGCGCCCGACGCCGAGACCCTGAAGTTTGACCCCGTTGACCGCAACAGCGTGATCCAGAAGATCGTCCGCTACAGCGACAGCGGCTTCAACAACCCCATCCAGACCATTGTAAACGCCGATCTGGTGCCCGACAGCGGCCTGCTCTACGGCAAGTACGAGGCCATCCAGGGCGAAAACGGCAAGTATTGGTACGGCGCGGCCGTGATCACCGACGGTCTCAAGGGCGAAAATGACCTCTATTACAGCGTGACCATCCGCAGCCAGGCTACGGACAATCCCGTCACCGCCACCTATTACCTGCGACTGGAGCGCGAGACGGTCACCGTGGCCATGGACAGCGTGTCTGCCAAGGCGGGCAACACCGTGAGCAACGGCATCAAGTCCGCCGACGGCAAGCAGTTCAACCTGAACGTGGTGGAGCCCAAGATGGAGCTGACCATGGTTGCCACCAACACCGATCCGAAGGATCTCACGAAGGTGAAGATCACCGGCTTTGCGGCCAACGAGGCCAGCCTGACCGGCAGCATGAACAAGGGCGAGTATGTCCACAGCTACGTGCGCAGCTACACCAACGAGGCCGCCGAGGGCCAGCACGCCACGGTGTATATGCAGGTCACCGACACCGGCTTCTGGAGAGAGGAGACGGTGAACGGCCAGACCCGTATCCTCACCCCCAACGCCCGCGGCACCTTCACCGCCGACATCTTCCGCTCCAACCACGACACCGACGTGGACGTGGTGTGGCTGGTGAGCCCCAACGATCCCGACTGGAAGATCGCGGCCATCCGCCGGGCCAACAACCCCACCGTCTTTGACGTGGCGGCGCCTGACGAGATGAAGGGCGAGCTCTCCTTCATCAAGGACGGGAAGGTGAACGTCCAGGTGGACGCCTCCCGGAGCAACCCCTACGCCACCATTATGGAGGTCAACCCGGCCGGCACCGCGCAGGAGATCGGCACCCACACCTCTAAGCGCACTGCGATCTACAACCAGAGCGCCGAGGGCACGGGTATCCTGGACAGCATCGGAGAGTACAACCTGACCAGCAAGCCCTTGACCACCGCCAAGAACCAGGACGGCGTGGACTTCAACTTCTACGTTGTCTCCTCCTCCGCCGTGCGGGAGCAGTGGTACACCGTCCACATCTACAAGAACGACAAGGACGCCACCGGCACCCAGATCTACCTCAACGGCACCAAGGCGGTCTTTACCGACAGCGAGGAGACTGCGGGCAATCCCGAATACGTGGTGAAGGCGGGCGACCGCACCCCGGCCACCATCGCGGTGAAGGGCAAGAACGCCATGGAGATGATCGTGCTCCGCAACGGCGACGGCCAGATCGTGAACGCCGCGCTGGAGAGCGCCAACTTCCAGGATCTGCCCATCACCAAGCTGGGCCGCAACGTGTATACCGTCACCACCCTGTCGCCCAAGGCCTATCTGGCCCTGCGCGAGCTGGGCAAGGGCGACGTGAGCACCCGTCTGGCCGCCATGATGGCGGACGGCACGCTGGCGCAGTGGCTGAAGGACACCCCGCTGGATCAGCAGGAGTCCTACGACCTGGTGCTGGACTACTACGCCGACACCGACACCGGCATTTCCGGCATCGCGGTGGCCGCGGACAACATCGGCGCGGTCAGCTACATCAACGCGCAGCTGGTGGAGCTGGGCGAGGGCCGCAGCGCCTACCTGGTGCGCCTGCCCGACAAGACCAACAACGCCCGGATCCGCGTTGAGCGCAACAACACCCAGCAGCAGGTGGCCGTGACCCTGCCCAACGGCGACGTGAGAGAGCTCAGCGAGCTGGTGACCACCATTCCGGACGGCATCAACCACTTCACCGTGACCATCACCGCGGTGGACGGCGTGAATACCGCCAGCTATGACCTCTATATCCTCCGCGCCACCGCCGCCCTGGCGGAGCTGAAGGTGAACGGTCAGGTGCTCAAGTCCAGCCGGGGCAGCTACGAGTACACCGTGCCCGCCGGGACCCAGCGCATCCGCATCGAGGCCACCGCCAGCAGCGATCTGGCTATGGTGAGCATCGGCGCCAGCGGTGAGAAGCACTTCGTCACCGACTGGGCGGAGCTGGAGCTGACCCTGAGCGTCAACAAGCCCACCCAGACCATCCCCGTGTACGTCTACACCTTCAACGGCACCGGCCAGCCCTATAGCACGGCCAGCATGGTGGTGACCAACCTGGTGGTGCGCCGCGACAACGGCAAGTACCGTCCCACCCAGGTGCTCTTTACCCCCGCCGGCTCGGTGAACGGCACCAGCGTGAGCCTGGAGAGCAGCTATGGCCGCTACGCCACCGCCCTCACCGGCGGCGCCACCGCCGCCACCCTCACCGTGGTCACCGCGTCCGCCGACCACGAGGTGGTGCTCCACGACTTCAAGACGGGCAAGGACGTGGATCCCGATCCCGTTAAGAGCAAGGTGAACATGGACGTGACCGGGAAGGTGGCCGTGAGCCGCACCTACGTGTGGAACCTGAGCAACCTGACTGCCGGGCAGATGTATAACATCAGCGTGGTCAACAATATGGACAGCGGCGTCTACACCAGCTACCCGCTGATCCTCACCTCTCACAGCGGCGACGCAACTCTGGCCGCCGTGCAGGTGAACCGCGGCCTGGGCGACGCCCAAAAGACCACCGATATCAGCAGCACCATGACCTTCGAGGTGGACCGCCGGGCCAGCCAGGTGACCCTCACCCTTACCGCCACCGATGCCGACGCGCTGGTCTCCGCCATGAACGGCACCTACTCCGGCGTTGGCCGCCTGGAGATCACCGTGCCGCTGACCGGCGAGCAGGTGGATGTGCCTGTGTCCATCCTGTCCTCCAACGGCCAGGTGGGCGGGGACTACACCGTGACCCTGACCAAGACCTCCACCAGCGGCAGCCTGCAAAAGGTGGTGCTGGACGGCAAGACCCTGTCCGGCAACGGCGATATGTACGCCGCCAACTACACCGCCGAGGGCAATCTGAGCCTGAAGCTCAACGCCTCCGAGAGCGGCGTGATCACCCTGTGGCAGGGCAGCACGCAGATCGCCGCCGCCTCCGCCCCGCTGGGCGAGTGGAACGGCACGGTGAACGCCGCCGGCCTGCGCAGCAGCTACACCATTAAGGTCAACGGCGAGTACGCCGCCACCCTGTTCCTCCAGCTGGCCGACTACGCCACCGGCGTGAAGGGCCTGCAGGTGGCCTACGGCGACCAGGCCGTGGCCAAGCGGGACAATCTGGACAAGACCAACGGCGCGGCCACGGGCAACAAGAACACCAACTGGCAGAGCCTGAAGCCCAGCACCGTCTACGATCCGGCGGGCAACGCCTTCACCGTCTACGAGCTGAAGGTCGGCTCCGACGACAACTGGGTGGAGCTGGAGCTCACTGCCCTCAATTCCACGGCCAAGATGGGCCTGGGCCACACCTACCAGAAGGGCCTCCGGGACGAGGGCAACTACGCGGTGGCCGTGAATGGCGCCAGCGGCCAGTCCATCTTCACCCGCAACGGCAACGGCATCAGTGTGGACGGCACCGGCCGGTTCTCCCTGAACCTGGACGAGCTGCTGTGGCTGGATATGAAGCTGGGCAACAAGGCTGTGGACGTCTACAACGACGCGTCCATGAAGGAAGCCTATGTGGATCTGACCGTCACCGACGCGGTCACCGGCGTGAGCCGCATTTACACCGTCCACATCCTGCGCGTGAACGACGACGCCTCCCTGCGCCGCATCCAGGTGGTGGGCGACGAGGAGACGGTGGCGACCGGACACCTCTACGACAACGTGGAAACCGGCGAGCCGGAGCGTTTGGGCGATCTGGAGGTCATTAAGGACGTGGATGCCTCCACCGAGCTGGTGGATGTGTACCGCATCAGCATCGACGACACCAACACCAAGATCGACCTGAGCGTCCGGGCCACCGACGACGCGGCTATGGTCACCCTGAGCGAGCCCGACGGCAAGGCGGACGATCCCGCCGAGGGCGACGCCTCCTCCGTGACCCACCGGAACGTGCCCGTGACCGAGGAAATGACCCAGTTTGAGATCAAGGTCCGCTCCGAGGACGGCAATCCGGGCAGCTACAAGACCTCTTACCTCCAGGTGTTCCGCACCAACTCCAACGCGGAGCTGAAGGACGTCATTCTGACCTATCCGTACGACGCCAAGACCAACCTGAACGTCCACGGCATCCTGAAGGACGATCCGGACGCGGCTACCGGCAAGCCGGTGTATGAGTTTGTGGTGTCCAGCAAGATGAACGACAAAAAGGAGCTGAATATCGCCAACGCCACCCTGACCGCCATCGCCAAGTACCAGGGCGCCCAGGTGCAGTTCACCCAGATCAACGCCAAGCCCAGCCTGGGTCAGGACGTGGTCAACGGCCAGACCATCGGCGACAGCAACATTTACCACAACGAGTACCAGGTGACGGTCACCTCCTCCAACGGCAAGAAGTCTCAGGATTACCTGCTGCGCTTCACCGTGGTGGATCTGGAGCTGGATACCCTGAACGTGGGCGTGACCAGCACCAACGTCATCGACGCGCTGCCCACCTACTACGTGGAGACCATCAACGGCGTGGAGACCATCATTTACTACGCTGTGGTGCCTGAGAACACCGAGTATGTCTCCCTGGAGGTCCAGACCAGCAACAACCACAACCTCTATAAGCAGGAGGACAAGACCAAGGCGTCCACGCTGGCTGTGAGTGAGCTGGACTCCACCGTCACCGCGCCCACCATCAACAGCGGCTCCCGGGTGTACCGCAAGACCCAGAAGCTGTCTGAGGAGGAGCGCAGCCAGTTCCAGATCAAGGTCGCCAACCACGCGGTGCCCGGCGATCCCACCACGCCGCAGCTGGTGAACACCAAGTACCTGCGCGTCTACCGCTCCAACTCCAACACCCGGCCGCAGAAGGTCATCGTGTACTACGAGGAGCGGCCCACCGGCAAGATCATCGCCGTGGAGGCGATCCTGGACGAGGCCGACATGACCTACCGCGCCTACGTACCCGACTACGTGGAGCTGACCGACATCGAGCTGATCGGGCCCAGCGACCTGAGCTACCTGAAGCTGAC
>JAMPEH010000113.1 GCA_023665245.1 Muribaculaceae bacterium | reverse complement strand
CAAAAAAGGTGCTTGCGGGGCGCATGACACGCTCAAGGCAGGGGAAATTCTGCGGGGGACAGCCGCCGTTAGGTCTGATGCGTGATCCTGATGACAACGGACACCTTATCATTGATGCGGAAACTGCGCCAATCATCAGACGGATATTTGACCTTGCGCTTGACGGGTTTGGGAACATGAAGATATGCAAGACGCTGATGGACGAAAAGATACCGATTACGAGGACAAAGCAGACAACGGAGTGTGACGTGAATTATTACGCATGGAGCGGCTCACGCATATCCACTATCTTACGCAATCCCTTTTACAAAGGCGCACACGTTGTCTGCAAGACACACCAGAAAGGGATACGCTCAAACACCTACAACATCATTCCGAGGGAGCAGAGGGAAATCATAGAGGACTGCCACGAAGCCATTATCCCCAAAGCGGAGTGGGAAAAGGTTCAGCAGCTCATAGACCGCAGACCACCGATTATGAAAGGGAATAGCTGCCCGTATTACAATATTTTTCATGGGATTGTCTACTGCGCCACCTGTGGGAAGTCCATGCAGGTACGCTATGAGAAAGTGGGCAGGACAGACAAAGACCGCCGGACGGGGAAGGAGCGTGAGCCGATAGACAAAGCGTATTACATCTGCCAGACCTATAACCGTCTGGGGAAAGATGCCTGCACAAGCCACAAAATCGAAGCGAGGGATTTGTATAACCTTGTGCTTGCCGACATACAGGAAGTTGCGGCTATGGCTCTAAAGGACAGGGAGGCGTTTTACGGGCGTTTAAGCCGGAGGATGGAAAAACAGTACCTTGCCGACACAGACAGCCTTAAAAGGGAATATGAGAGCCTTGCAGGGCGCAATCAGGAGATAGACGATACCTTTATCAGCCTTTATGCGGACAAGGCAAAGGGGATACTTACGGAAAAGCGTTTCCTCAAGCTGACGGACGCAATGGAAAAGGAGCAGGAAAAGAACCAGAACCGTATGCAGGAGATAGCGGCGCTCATCAGCGAGGAGGAACATTCAGAGGGCGATGTGCGGACGTTCATGGAGGAAATCAAGCGGTATGCCGCCATTACGGAGCTTGACGAAACGGTGCTGAACCGTCTGATTAACCGCATACTGATAGGCAAGCCGGAGAAGGTTGACGGTGTAAAGACACAGGAAGTGCGGATTGTTTATAATTTTGTCGGAGAACTGTAAGGCGGGGATATTGAACGATATAGCCGAAAACAGCAGATAAGAGCAGAGATTTGAGTATCCCTGCTCTTTTTTTGTGAAAAAATTGAACTCATCACTTGACAATGTTGCATAGAACTCCTGACCCCGGACGAGGTGCGGGTGCTGGATCACCGCAAGGCGATTCTGTTTGTGCGGGGTGAGCGCCCCATGCTGGATGACAAGTACGACCTCATGCGGCACCCGAACATCCGCGAGACCGAGGACGGCGGCGCACCGCCCTACGACTACACTGCCGCGCGTCTGGCACAGGGCGACCTTGCCGGATCGCCGGAAAACTACGAACTGCTTGACATGGACGATTTCCTGCCGGAACCACCCATGCCGGGCGTATACCATTCTTCCATCCAGAGAGATGGGAGCCAAACAACTGGAGGTAACACATGAAACAGAAGAAAAACTGCAATGCCGAAAATCCGAACTGCAAACGTGGCAAGCCGGGCCGGATAGCCTTTTCTCTGTATGCCGTGCTGGTGCTGGCGGTCTGCTGTGCCATGCCCGCGCTGGCGACCAATGACCCGCTGACCGTGATCAACAACCTGTCCACCTTTATCTTCTCCCTGATCCGCGCGGTCGGCATGATCCTGCTGGGCTGGGGGATCGTGCAGGTGGGCCTGTCGTTCCAGAGCCACGACCCCAGCCAGCGCTCGCAGGGGTTCCTCACGCTGGCGGGCGGCCTTATTGTGACCTTTGCCAAAGAAATTCTCGAACTTATCACGGGCTCCGGCGTTACCCCGTGACGGCTGCGGGGAGAAAGGTGGTGATCGCCTATCGGGGATAACGGCTGGATCATAGATAATCTGAACAACGCCCTCAGCACCTGGAACAGCAAGCTGGCCGAGCTCTGGCAGCTTTTGACCCAAAGCCCCGAAACCTTTAAGGGCGGCGGCATCTGGCAGGTAGTGCTGGGCATCCACAACGCGCTCAAAGGGATCGGCTTGGGCCTGTTGGTGCTGTTCTTTGCAGCCGGGGTAATCAAGACCTGCGGCAGCCTTGCCGAGACCCGCCGACCGGAGCGGGCGCTGGGATTGTTCGTTCGGTTCGTTCTGGCAAAGGTGGCGGTGGAGAATGGGCTGGAACTTATGCTGGCGGTGTTTGAGGTAGCGTAAGGCACCGTATCCAGCATTATGACCGCCTCCGGTACAGGCGGCCTGTCCGGCGCGGCGCTGCCGCAGGAAGTCATCGACAAGGTGGCGCAGGTGGGCTTTTTGGGACAGTATCCCCTTGTGGGCGGTCACCCTGCTGGGCGGGCTGATTATTACGGTGCTGTCATTCGTAATGATCCTGACCGTCTATGGCAGGATGTTCCGGCTGTACATTTTCGCGGCCATTGCACCGATCCCGATGGCCTCCTTTGCCGGGCAGCCCAGCGCCAACATCGGGCACAGCTTTCTCAAAAGCTATGCCGGAGTGTGCTTAGAGGGGGCCGTGATCGCACTGGCCTGTGTGATCTTTTCCGCAATGTCCAGTGCGCCGCCCGCCATTGACAATGGGGTTTCGGCGGTGACCGCCGTCTGGAGTTATGTAGCGGAACTCATCTTCAACCTGCTTGTTCTGGTTGGCGCTGTCAAGGCCAGCGACCGGATCATCAAGGAAATGATGGGGCTTTGAAACAGCAAGATAAATTGGGGGGATGTATATAGAAATCAAGATTCCGAAAGAGATCAGCGAGTATCAGGAGTCGGTATTCCTCGGCCTGAACCTGCGCCAGTTCGTGTGTTCGCTGCTGGCTGTTGGCATGGCGGTGGGGCTGTATTTTCTGCTCTGCAATACCGCCGGTTCCGAGATCGCGGGCTGGGCCAGCGTCCTCGGCGCGGTGCCGTTTGCCCTCTGCGGCTTTGTGAAGTACCACGGCATGACCGCCGAGCAGACGCTGGCCGCCATTCTGCGCTCAGAGGTGTTTACTCCGCGCAGGCTCGTGTTCAAGGACGGCGGCATTTATTATGATGCCCTCGCCGCCCGCATCCGGGCCGGGAAGAAGAAACCCCGCCGCGAAGAAGTTGTGGAAGAAATGGGGGTGTCCGCATGATCAAGACCCTTGCCGCAAGCCTGAAGCGGGACAAGGAGAAGTTCCGTATCCCGCGCTCGGTGCAGGATACCATCCCCATCCGGCGTATCTGGCCGGATGGCATTTTTCTGTCCGGCACGGATGGCTACTCCCGCTCCTACCGGTTTACCGACATCAACTACGCGGTGGCCAGCAAGGAAGATAAGCTGGCCATGTTCCTCGACTATTCCGAAATGCTCAACGCGCTGGATTCGGGGACCTGCGCCAAGATCACCATTCACAACCGCAAGGTGGATAAGGGCCAGTATGAGCGGGGTCTGCTGCTGCCCCTGCGAGAAGATGGTCTGGACGGGTACCGCCGCGAGTACAATGAGATGCTGCGCACCAAGATCACCGCGACCAGCAGCAGTGTGGTGCGGGAGCAGTACCTCACCATCTCGGCGCACAAGAAATCCATTGACGAGGCCCGCGCCTACTTCTCCCGTGTAGGCGGCGAGGTGACGGCCCGGCTGGCAAAGCTGTCCTCGCAGGCCACCCCGATGGACACCGCCGAGCGCCTCTCCCTGCTGCGGGACTTTTTCAAGGATGGCAAGCCCGCGCCGTTCCCCTTTGACATGGCTGACCGCGCCAAGCTGGGCCACGGCTTTAAGGAGTGGTTCTGCCCCGACAGCATGGAATTCTATGCCGACCATTTCAAGCTGGACGGCCGCTTTGGCCGGGTGCTGTACCTGCGGGACTACGCCAGCTATATCAAAGATTCGTTTATCAATGAGCTCTGCGAGCTCGACCGGAGCCTCATGCTGTCCATTGACATCCTGCCGGTGCCGACCGATGAAGCGGCGCGGGAACTCCAGAACAAGCTGCTCGGCGTGGAAACGAACGTGGCGAACTGGCAGCGGCGGCAGAATAATGTCAGCAACTTTTCGGCGGTTATTCCCTACGATATGCAGCTTCAGCGCAAGGAGACCACCGAGTTTCTGGACGACCTGACCGGCCGCGACCAGCGCATGATGTTCGGCCTTGTGACGCTGGTGCATCTGGCCGACAGCAAGGAACAGTTGGATGCCGACACCGAGAGCCTGCTGGCCGTGGGCGGCAAGCACCGGTGCGAGCTCTCGACCCTGCGCTGGCAGCAGCGGGACGGTCTCAACACGGCCCTGCCGTATGGCGTCCGGCATATCCATGCCCTGCGAACGCTCACGACCGAAAGCACCGCCGTCCTTATGCCGTTCAAGGCACAGGAGCTCAGTCACCCGGACGGCATCTACTACGGCCAGAATGCGGTGTCCGGCAACATGATCCGAATCGACCGCTCCAAGTTGCTCAACGGCCACTCGTTCCGGCTGGGTGTGTCCGGCAGCGGCAAGAGTATGAGCGCCAAAGAGGAAATCGTCCATATCGCGCTTGCCGCCGACGATGACATCCTCATTCTCGACCCGGAGTCGGAGTTTGGCCCGCTGGCAAAGGCACTCGGCGGCGAGGTGCTGCCGATCTCTCCGCACAGCCCGATCCACCTCAACGCATTGGATATGGACAAGGCATACGGCGAGGGCCAGAATCCGCTCATTGACAAGGTGCAGCTCATCCTCTCGATGTTCGAGCCGCTGGCCGAGCGCGGGGCGCTGACCGCCCGGCAGAAATCCCTGCTTGACCGCTGTGCGCGGATCGTGTACGGCAGCTACCTGCGCAGCGGCTGTACCGGTCAGCCGCCCACCCTTGTTGACCTGCGCAATGTCCTGCTTGCCCAGCCGGAGCAGGAAGCCCACGACCTTGCGCTGGCGGCCGAACTCTATACCACCGGCAGCCTGAACACCTTTGCCCAGCAGACCAATGTCAACGCCAGCGCCCGCATCCTCGTATATGACATCCGGGAACTGGACGAGCAGCTGCGGCCGGTGGGCATGGTGGTGACACTGGACGCCATCTTCAACCGGGTCATCCGCAACTGGCGGCAGGGCAAGCGGACCTGGGTGGTGGCAGACGAGTTTTACCTGTTGTTCAAGTATTCCTACAGCGCCGAGTTTTTCTACCGGCTGTTCAAACGGCTGCGGAAATACAATGCGTATATCACGGCGGTGAGCCAGAACGTGGAAGAAATCCTGCAATCGGACACTGCCCGGCTCATGCTCGCCAACAGCGAGTTCCTCGTCATGCTGAATCAGGCCGCGACCGACCGGGATGAGCTGGCCAAGCTGTTGAGCATTTCCGAAAACCAGCTTTCGCATATCACCAATGTCCCTGCCGGGCATGGGCTGATCCGGTGCGGGGGAGTGATTGTGCCGTTCCAGAATGACTTCCCGAAAGACACGGCGCTCTACCGCCTGATGACGACCAAGCCGGATGAGGCGTGGACAATGGATACGGCGGGAGGTGAGCAGGCATGAATTACGGCCAGAACGCAATGACTGAAATCTTCGGGGAAGTGACAGTGCTGGGTCAGCCGATGATCTTCACCAATCTGTGGATCGATCCCAGTACTGTACCAAAGGGATTGTATGTGTATGAAGTGCAGCACGACAGTGACGGTCGGGGAATCCCTGTACAGATCGCAGAACACATCCTTGTGAACCATTGGGGAACCCTGCTCACTAACCGTCCGATCCGGCTGGACACCCACCCTGTGAGCGGAAAAAAGTACCGGCTCATTGACCCCGAAGAAGATTGGAACTACGAGGGGTACCCTGTCACCGTGCTGGAGTATTTGGATAAGCACCCGCCGCTCAAGGCGAAAAGCCGTGGCGGGGAACGGTGAGGCCCGGCCTTGCGTCTGAAGCCGATTTGCAGTATTATTGTTCGGGTGGGGAGTGTGAGAAAGCAATGAATAACTTTGAAAAGCAACAGGGACATAGCGGAATGAATGTTCCCTTTGAGCGCATCCGCAGGATCACCGGTTACCTCGTAGGCACCACCGACCGCTGGAATGACGCCAAAAAGGCAGAGCTCCGCGACCGGGTAAAGCACCTGGACCAGAAGCACTAAGGCACAGCGCCCGCCGAAGAATACGATCCTTTGGCGGGCGCATTTTCGCTTAACAAATGATTTTTTGCAATATAAACCCACCAGCAATATTCCTGCCCACAATTTATAAGCTCTGCTATCAATCAAAGGTTTTGTCCAAAAAGGTGATTCTTTGCAAATTAGCAATTTTGTGGTTGAAATATTTCGCACAAACGATATAATAGTGTTAGAAGTGCTGATGGAGCGAGGGAAAGTTTTATGGATAACTTTTATTACGAATATTGCAAGGATCTGAAGAAAAACGTTGCAATGAAAACTAAAACACAAATATTGCCAGATGGAAACAGATCGGACAAGCCAATTCATCGCAAATGTTGTACCGAATCGAATTGTCCGTACCGTCCCACATGTCTTTTTAACGGATAAAGAACAACGATTTTGATAAACAAACAGAATTTCATTTTAGATTAGAAAACACAAAACAACATCTTATATGAATAATCCATCAGCCCGATAAAGAGGCCGAAAATCAAACGTCGAACGTGATTTTTGGCCTCTTTTCATTATGTGGAGGTGCAGACTATTTACAGAATAAAGCAAAGAGAAACCGTCCTCAAGCCTAAAGTACAGCAGGAGCATACACCAAAGGAATTGGCAAAGCAGAAATGGATTGACGCTCATGAAAAAGCGGCCAAACAGGTCGCGGAAATGGTAAAGATCGAAGCAACCGGGCCGAAAGATGCTTCTTCCGAGCGGCAAGGGGAAGATGACGCCAAACAGACTGTTTACCGAACCGCCGTTACATCTGCACAGAGTACAAAATCTGCAGGACAGGTCATCACAAAGTCTGTGCGTTTGATGAAAGAATTGCCGAAAAATATCCGGCAAGAGGCGACTGTCGATATCGTATCCACTCCCTACTATGCTTCAAAAGCCAAATCGTTTGATTCTAACTTTGCGCCTGACCGTTCCACTCCAGAGACCCGCGGTCGGGAACTTGCCCGCACCCGTGCAAAGCAGCGCACCGACCGGTTGAGAGAACAGAGGGCGGCAACACGAATCAGGGAAATGGATCTCCGCTCCGGGACAGGTCTGCCGGGAGAGCATCTGCCCCTGCCCAACACAGCCC
>JAMPEH010000112.1 GCA_023665245.1 Muribaculaceae bacterium | reverse complement strand
AAGCAAATCGTCCGGGAAAGAATGGGCTAAAGCAAGCCTTGTAATTGAGACAGAAGGCCAATATCCCAAGCGTATTTTGCTCACCAATTTCAAGGATGCGGAGAAGTTTGCCGCACTCCAAGTAAGCACCAAAGGCACTTTCCACATTGAGATTGAGAGCCGAGAGTGGACTAACAAGACTACGGGCAAGACGAGTTGGTTTACCGAGGTGTCTTGTTGGAAATGGGAGGTGGAAGCAAATGCCGCTCCACAGGTCAACGACCCCTACGCTGCTATGGGGATGCAGCCTAAGCAAGCGGCTTCCGCTCCCGAAACAAGTGACCTTCCTTTTTAGCCTATGGAAGTGAAGATAAAGCGACTACACCCAAAGGCCGTAATTCCGGCTTACGCAAAAGAGGGTGATGCGGGCCTCGACCTCACGGCAACGAGCCGCAGTTTTGACGAGCAGGGCAACGTTGTTTACGGCACCGGTTTGGCGTTTGAGATACCGAAAGGATATGTCGGCTTAGTATTCCCACGTAGCTCACTCTCAAAATACGGACTATCAATGTCTAACCACGTTGCCGTAATAGATAGTGGTTACAGAGGTGAGGTCGTAATGAAATTCAAGCCGCAGTTTCAGTTTGACAAGGTGGACGGAGTAAGCCTAAGCGAGAAATTCTACAACGTCGGCGACCGCATCGCCCAAATGATAATTATGCCCTATCCACACATTGACTTCGTGGAGGTTGACGAGTTGTCAGAGACCGAGCGGGCTGATGGTGGTTACGGCTCAACTGGGAAATAACAATGGAAGAATCTCCCGAATACGGAGTGGCCGCTATCTGCGAGTCACCCGACAGAGAACCAAAGGCAATGCACATCCAAGTCGGTGGAGACCACTACAAGACTATGAAAATTCAGCCCGTGGAGTTTTGTATGGCTAACAACCTCAATTTCTGTGTTTCCTCTGCAATCAAGTATCTATGCAGATACAAGAGCAAAGGTGGCAAACAAGACTTGGAGAAAGCAAAGCATTTCATATCGCTTTTAATCGAACTTGAATACCCCATTACAAACAATTAAAACCAAACTTATGGAAGAATTAGCAAAGAAAATCAAAGAAACAATCGAAGTGTTCAACACCAACCTCGATGCAAACGTCAGCGGCAACAAGGCCGCAGGGCTTCGCGCTCGCAAGGCAAGCCTTGAACTGGAGAAACTGTTTAAGGAGTATCGTAAACTTTCAGTGAAAGCGTGATGGCTAAGTACTACGAATGCGCCATCCGCTACGACAAGACGGGCGAGGATGGCAAGGTAAAGCGAGTGACGGAGCGATACCTCACGGACGCTTTAAGTTTGACCGAGAGCGAGGCTCGCGTCACTGAGAAGATGCAACCCTATATCAGCGGCGAGTTCTACGCAACGTCTGCCAAAGAGACGAAAATAGCAGAGACTACGGGTGACGTTACCTGCGGCAAGTTCTTCCTCGCAAAGGTGGCGTTCATAACCATTGACGAAAAGACCGCCAAAGAGAAGCGCACAATCTCGCAAGTGCTTGTCGGCGCGGAGAACTTCGACGAGGCTTACAAGGCGTTCAACGAGTATATGCGCGACACATTGGCTGATTATACACTTGTGTCGCTCGCAGAAACCGCATATATGGACTTGTTCTGATGGACGCCAACGTAGAGAAGATAGTCAATGCGGTAGCCACTGAATACGGCATAAGCACTGATGTCATTATGAGCCGAAGCCGCGAGCAGAGGGTGGCCGATGCGAGAATGATGGCTATGTACCTTGTATTCCGTAAAAGCGATTATACTTATTCTAAGATTGGTGAAATGTTTTGCCGCACTCATCCAACCGTGTGCTATAACGTTAGCAGAGCAGAGGATTTAATCGGCTTTGACCGGGCGACTAAACGGCACTATCAAAGGCTAAAAGAACTATTATGAGCGATATTAGCATAAGACTCTTGGAGATAGCCGGGCTTGGCTCGGCACTTCAAGCTCTGCGGCTTCCGTTTGGCAAGGATTGCCGTAGCGAGGTAACCTTCTCGCTTGACTCCATCGGCTTGCATCTTAAGACGCACGGCGAGGTTGAATTAGACGCAAAGGATTTGGCACTACTTTCAACTTTAGTCAAGCGCGGCGACGAGCACGCCAAGGTACTACGCGGTGTAGTAGTTTGGTTGGAGATTGACGCACCTATCTACTTCTATCGGGAATTAGAGACATATAGGTGTGGTCGTGAGCGACTTGCATCAGAAAGTACTATGCATATAGATTGTAAGGGTCTTTCGGATGAAGAATTGGAACAAGCCAAGGAGCAAATTCCAATGGGTAAGATGCAGCGTACAGTGGATATGTATTCTTATCAGACGTTGCGCAGAATTTATCTGCAAAGGCGCAATCACAGACTACCGATTTGGCACCGCTTTTGTGCATGGATCGAGTCGCTCCCATTCGCGGAGGAGCTGATACTTGCCGGACTATAATCTTCCTATCAACCAAGCGTTGAAAAGGATATGAGGGCGTGAGGTGTACAACTCGCGCCCTTTGCCATGAATAAACAATAGTAATACTTGTGAATTAAAATTATATTTGCTATCTTTGTAATAGATTGATCAATGCGTATTTCGTGACGGTTATGCGAGTTGACAACGATATAACATTACATCTCTATTGAGGGCAAACCGCTACTTTAGGCTCTTGATAGAGGTGTAATTGTTTTTAGATATGCCGAAAAAACTGACGACAGAAACCTTTATTGAACGAGCCAAGGCCGTTCATGGAGAGCGATACGATTACTCCAAAAGTATATATGAGGACAAGAAGAAGCCGCTTATCATAATCTGCTCAATGCATGGCGAGTTTAAGCAATCTCCACACCATCACTTATGGCGAAAACAGGGATGCCCTATCTGCGCAAAAATTCAAAGGGCAAAAAGCAACACCAAAACTGTAGATAACTTTCTTAAAATTGCACATGAGGTACACGGTGATGAATACGATTATTCACAGATCGATTATAAGGGGCGGCGTGTTCCAATGGCGATAGTGTGCAAAAAACATGGTGTATTTTATCAGACCGCACAAACGCATATCAAAGGCAGCGGATGTCCTAAATGTGCAATAGAGAGAAACACCGACAGTATGCGAATAAGCCTTCATGACTTTATTCAGAGGGCGAATGAGGTGCATAATGACAAATATGATTATTCATTGGTGAAATACCACACAAGCAAAGACCTTGTGGAAATAATATGCCCTACGCATGGTGTTTTCAGACAAGTTGCAATGACTCATTTATGTGGGCATGGATGCCCTGCTTGTGTCGGCAAAGAACGGAAAAATACTCAAAAGTTTGTTCGTGACGCAAAGAAAATTCATGGCGATAGATACGACTATAGTCAATCGGAATATATAAATCTACAAACGCCCTTAACTATAATCTGTCGCGAGCATGGCGCATTTAGACAAAGGCCAGCAAGCCATTTCAGGGGATGTGGATGTCCCATCTGCGGAATGGATGTTAGGAAGTCTCTCGTTTTTGGCGTAGGGATAAATGACTTATATGGAGAGTGTGGAACTGTAGCACATAGTACTTGGTCTCAAATGTTATTGCGGTGTTATAACGAATCTACTCGCCACAAATTTCCCACTTATGCAGATGTTTCTGTATGTGAAGAATGGCATAGATTTTCAAACTTTAAGAAGTGGTTTGATGAAAATTATGTCGAGGGGTATGCGTTAGATAAGGATATAATCGAAAAGAACAATAGGGTATATTGTCCCGAAAAGTGCAGCTATGTACCCCAAGAGATAAATTGTATATTTACAAAAAATAACTCTATGCGTGGCGTTTTACCTATAGGTGTAAAGCGCAACAATAAAAAGTTTTCGGCTTCTATGGGGAAACGAGGTAGAGAATACCACATAGGGACATTTGCGACACCCGATGAAGCGTTTTTGGCATATAAAAAGGAGAAAGAGACGCATATAAAAGAAATTGCCACCGAGTATTATACCGATGGCAAAATTACTAAAAGAGTTTATGACGCTATGATGCGGTGGATAGTCGAGTCAACCGATTAGCCGTCTATAACAGATTTCCCAGGCAATCGGTTGTCTATTTTTTGAGGCTTACCGTCTCGTTGTTCTGATTTGCTTTCTATTTGCGGTTCAACACTCTTATTAATATTATAAGTCTCATTTACTTGCGCTGTCGCTTCGGCTGGCACTCTTGCTTTTATGTCAAGTTCTTCTTTCCATTCTCTCATTATCTGCTCATAGTCTTCGACATGGGAGTTGCCAGCATCAGCCATTGCCGCCTTGCGGCTCTTGATTTTAGCAACCGTCATATCAATTTCGCGTTTCAAGACCTCACTGTCGTTTTGTGGAATCCAAAAGTCTACACCACAAGAGGTTCGCATTGTTGCAATATCGCCGTTGCTCTCAATCTTAGCTACAAGATGCTTGAACACCTCGACCACATCACACAGGCCGGGATAAAGGTGTACAAACTCGCTTTTGCACCATATCAGTGTGTCTGTGAATAAAAGTTTGATTGCAGAGGAACTTGGGTCTGTCGAGCGGAAAATCTCGCTTGTTATATCCACGCTCATTGTGGAAAGCTTGATTGACTTCTCTTTGTTGGCGATGTCGATTGTTGCTATATCAGATAGATTCGGAGGAGCGAGATACTTTGCATCAGCGGCGGCGACTTCGTCAATAGCACCCTTAACTCCTATAACCTTACCTGTGGAATCAGTTTGCGGCATTGATTCTATATTTGTGGCCTTTAAGAAAAGTATCGCTTGCGAAGTTGAACGAACACCGTCAGCGACCATCGAGCAAGCCTTTTCAAGTCGGCATATATCCTCTTGCGCGATTCCACTCGGTATGTCTGAAACCCTGAAATATACACAAGGATTACAGCCATCGGGGGTCTGCACCGGGTTATCAGCAATACAACGCCATCCATCCTCGCTCATCCTTGTTGAGTTCCAATTTAGATTTTTGGCGAACCAACCTCCGAATCGACTTATCCATGACTGTTCTTTTTCAGAATCCCTATCTCCCTCAATCCACGTTTGGGCTTTGGTGGTCGAATAAATGTCTACGGCTCGTTTGCCCCGAAGGGTGTATAAACGATATATTACGCTATTGCGGTTTTCGTCAACGTCGGGGAAAAGGACATCTCCCTTTAGGTAACTAAAAACCTGATAACACAAACGACCGTTATAGACGTACTGATAGATTGCGCCATCGCCTGTCAGATAGCAAGACTGCACAAGTTCCTGCCAGGCGAGGTCAAGCCCCGCGCTATCTTTCCAAGAGTTAAGCAACTCCCCAAGGTCATGTTTCTTGTCCTCGTGTGACACCCAAAAGCCTTTTCCTGCCATAAAGACGGATTTGCTCAAATTGATGCGCTTTTGCAACCCGAATCGCACGGTTTCCACAGGGTCAAAATCTACGACTTTCCAACGAGACTCCTTGCCAATAACCTTACCCTCCTCATCAAGTTTATCGACCTCCTCAACGTCATACACAGGGCGTAGACTCATATATCGAGAATTAATATCGTGAGAACTCGGCTCGTTTTCCCGCATGAAGTCCTCTTGCGTGAAAAGGGCATAGTCGCCTTGGAATGATGCGATGTTGGGTTGGGCGTACAATTCCGCATTCATCGGAATATGTTTGCTTGGGCTATCAGGATTAATCCTGCGTCTCCAAAACTCTTTTGACTGAATGTGTTGACTTATATTCATAGTTGTTGTTATTATCTGTACCTGCCCCAACCACTGACTACTTTCGGTCTATGATAGAGAGCATGGTATGCGTTATTAGGGACTTGCGCTTTTGGCTGTTTGCGCTCTTTAAGCGATAACTCAAAGTACATTCGGTAGGAAATAGCATCCATTAAGTCAGGTGAGGACTTGAACTTATCTTTATATTCTCCTTTTTTGCGATAATAAATTTTGCCGTTTTTATCGGTGGTGATAAACAGGTTTATCTCATCAAAAAGAATATCAAGAAGCCGTCTTGTCATACCCTTTTTGCCATACGGCAACAACGCATCCTTATCTACTCCGCAACTTATTTCGCCATGCGCAAGCATAAATTCTGTCTTGCTTAGAAGTTGAGAGCGGAGATTGTAGTATGCGTCCACCTGCGCAGGATTGCCAAATTGGTCGTATTCCTGTTGCACCTTACTATTGGAAGTTATACCGATTGCACCTTTTTTTAAGCACTGTTCCAATAGATTGCCTACACCAGCAGCATCATAAGCGAAGTGAGTTATCGGGATTTTATGATGATCCAGATGTCGGTTGATGAAGTCGACAATCGGCTCATCATTCTTATACAAATGTATCTCGCGGATATGTAATCCTTTCCAAATAACCATAGGGGAATTGTCGGACGATTCTTTCCCGGCAGAAATATCCATCGTTGCATACCATTCATCGGAGTTATCAACCGGGTTTTCCCAAAGGTTCAGTATCATAGAGCGGTCAACATTGACCTCTTCATTGTCTCGGGGTAGGAACACACCACCACGCAACGCGTCCGCATCGCCCGAAGCGGAGAGGTTGGCCACCGACTGACCGCCCGTGGCGTTAACAAGTTTTCGGTTGCCCGCAGCCTCGCCCGTAAATACCGTGAACGACTTGCATAGCGACCGCTCGTCCATTCCGGCCTTGCGTTCCTCATCAGAAATCGTTATTCCTGCGGCGGCTACGACTTCTTCGGGAGTGTCGCCCCAAATGGCGGTTTTCCACGTTTTGCCTTTGAGATAGAAATATCTGATTCTTCCCTCCCAATCTTTCTTTATCCTTACCCCGTTTAAATATGGCTCGGTATAACCGGCAGGAATCAGCACCTGCTGACATGTGAAATGCTCATATTCCGGATTGAACGAGATTGTCATCTGCGGAATCATACCCGAAGAGTCACGGTTACGTGAGAATAGGTAGAGTTGGGCTTTTTCCCCCATCTTCGTACCCTCGTCAATGTCGATGTCGGAGGACTGGCGTTTCTTCATATCCTCCTTGAAGTCGCTCCACTCGGCGGGGTTGTTGACGTTGTAGTTGAAGTTGGCGAGCTGTAACTGCGAGTTGTATTGAGGAAAGCGGAAACCGATGTTGCCCGAAGAAACATAGTCGCAGTTGGCGAAATTACCAAGCACCTCCACTCCGTCACGGAAGATTGACGAGCCTTTCTGGGAGTCTTTCTCACGGAATGAGAAAAGCGTAGCGGTAAAGCCCGGCTTATCCATACCGTATAGCGATTTGAGATACATGGCGTAGGTTTTGCCCGAAGTGGCAGCTCCGCAGATGAAGATAAGGTTACATTCGCAGGCGCAAAGATTTTCCTGCAAGCCGGGCTG
>JAMPEH010000111.1 GCA_023665245.1 Muribaculaceae bacterium | reverse complement strand
AGAGGAGCGTTCTTTTTTTATGCCCTATGCTCAGGGGTATGAATTATATAGGTTAGACAAGATTGCTATACAGCTATCCTGTCTGATAATCCTATGTACAGATAGTTAACCGGATACCCGGTAGAAAGGGTATATATCAGAGTAGCCGGAAAAATCGCTGTAACACCATAGCGAATGACAGCTATAATACCCGATGGTCATCAGGATAATCTGATGGGTATTAGGCTATCTATCAATGCAGTTACACAATCAGCATGATGCCTACCCGGCTATCTTGTGGGATAGTCGTACAGTGGCTCTGATATATAGTTTGATGGATATTCAACCGGATAGCTATCTATCATTTGGGTCTGACAACCCGCTACCCAGTTGTTTTAAAGGTTTGACAGCCATTTAACCGTCTTTTGAGACAAGGCTGTTAATCAATTAATTAGTTTGTACAGAGCAATAGTCAAGACTCATTTACAGACAACGGTAGAAAGCCGTTTCATAAATTTCGATATTTGAATATCGCAAAAGCCTTTTGTTCTGTCGTACCCAATTTCGGGAGCGATGGCGCAAAGATAATACCAAAGGTTTAATATTTCCAAATTTTTTGAGCCAATGTCTCTAAATGTCTGTTCTATGTCCGTTCTTTTACCCAAAAACTCCGTTCTCGGACATCATTTTTCAATGATTTCTGAGGATCTTGTCCATCTTAAACAGAAAGATGTCGCATCGCGATAACGTTGGAATGGTGCCACAGGCGTTGAAATGGAGAATACGACTTCGGAGCATTCTCTGCCCCACACGGCAAGGATGTTTTGTGGTAACAGCGGGTTACCCAAAACCTTTTCGGGTACCTGAAAAGACACCTTGCCCGTGTTCTTGTGAACGCACAAATCGCATGGCTTTTTCTGTAGAAAATCTCGCTTCAATTTATGCCCATGGCATCGAGGATGGCGTTGGCGAAGTCGGATGATTGAAGGCGGATGACGTTGGTGTCAGGGAGGGAGCGACCTATGAGGTTGGTGCTTCCATACCAGCCGAGGCTTTGGTCGATTACGGCGCAATTCATTTTGTTGTCCTGTCGATGAATGATTCGTACTCCCATTGATTGCAATTCACCTTTCCGGTGTCCGGTTTCGCTTATAACTATTGTTACGCTAACGCCCCGGAGCATACAGGCCGCGAGCAGTTCTATGATTTTCGGTGTACGGTTCCATCGGAGACGATTTACGCAGATAACAATGCTGTGTTTTGCAGAGGCAAGGTCGGTATGAAATGGCCTTTCAAAATTTTCAGAGTCAAATATAGACTCAGTTGTCGATTCGGCGAAAATACCCTCGTTGACAACAGCAACGGAGTAACCGACAGTCTTGTATCCATGGAGACGTTTGCGGTACATCGAATCGCATATTGGCACACGGAGGTCAACGTAATCATAGATTCTGACTTCGGTTTTGCCTGAATAATCACGGTGAAGCCGTCCGGTATATTGGGCAATCAGACCTTTCCACGACACAGGGAGAGCCAGCATCAATGTGTCGAGACGCGGTAAGTCAAAACCTTCGCCCACATATTTGCCGGTAGCTACGACCACAAGAGGTTCAGTCTCGGGTATAGATTTCAACCGCTCCATTTCCATCCGCTTTACCTTTGCGGAATCGTTACCCACAAGTCGGATGACATTCTTACAAATCTTTTGACATTCGGCAGTCATATAATCAACATGGGAGGTCAGCCCGGTAAGTATTATCGGAGAACGGTCTTCATCAAGAGCTTTCTTGACGTCATCCAATATCAATCGGTTGCGAGCTTCATCTTCCGACAATGCCTGTGCTATCGCGGTATAACCCTTGTCGTCAGACAAATTTCGATATGAGGTAAAGCGGGGAATGAGAAGTCTGCGGAATGATTGATGCTCTTGCTGGGCTTTTGAATCGGCGGTGAAACGAATCTCACCACATTGCATGAAGATAATCGGCTGATGACCGTCTTTGCGGATAGGAGTCGCAGTAAGACCATACACCCATCGGGCATTGACTTCTTTCAGCACACGCTCAAAACTGACTGCCGGTGCATGGTGGCATTCATCTACTATTACCATGCCATAACCACGAACAAACGGCTTTACCTCATTGTCGGAAATACAGGATTGCAAGAGGGCAATGTCTATTTTCCCATTCAGAGAATTTTCGGTTGATGATAAGGCTCCAAATTTCTTGAATTTCTTTCTGCGACCACGCCCTTTGGATTGCTCCACTGGCTCGAAATCAACCTCAAGATATTCCTCCAGTTTCTCGCGCCATTGGTCGAGCAACGCCTTGGTGTGAACAAGAATAAGTGTATTGACTTTCATTCTTGCAATCATTGCAATGCCTGTAACAGTCTTGCCGAAGGCGGTGGCTGCGTATATTGTGCCGCATCGATGCTTTAACAATTCTTCAATTGCCGCCCCCTGCTCCGGACGCGGTTTGCCGAGAAACGTTGCTTCAATCGATGTGCCCGGATTAGTCTTATCTTCTATTGTCATACTGGCACCATTCTCGTTGAAGAACTCAACGATGGATTCTTCGCATCCCCTTGGTAGCCATAAGTAATCATCCATAATCTCCGAGCATGATATAATGCGGGGAATATTGAATGTTGGCAACCGCATACCGAGTTTTGCGTAAAATTCCGGATTCTTGAACGCTGCCAGCCGTTTCAGATGATTCACCACTTTTGCCGATAGGCCGTTCATCGGTATATATAGTCCGGAAGCACGAGTGATATCCAACGATTTGGGGAAATCCTCGCGCTTCATCGGCTTCGGTGCAGGACGCTCCCATGGCTCAGACTCGCTCGTCTTTGACAGTTGGCCGAGCGGCTCCTGATTGGCGTGCAGTGATAAAGCAGACTCCACTTCAGCCAATGACAACTTCTTCATCTGCTGGAGAAACGCCCATTGGTCAGTAATGGGATTGAAATGGTCATCCACGAAAACACTGTTACCTTTCTTTCGAGCTTGACCTTGCAGGGGCAAAGCTACAAGATTCCCAAAGCCGCCTTCCGGCATAAAGTCCTGATTGGGAAAGAATCGGTCGTAAGACTTGAACGACATGCGACCTTCAAACTCCATAGCCTCGGTAAGAATGGCATTGCCGAGCCGACGTGCGGGCATAGCCTTTACCGGTTTGTCGAATAAAATCCACACATGTGCACCGTTACCGGAACGCGAACGCTCAATGTAAGCCGGGATATTCCAGTCGCGGCAAACCGAAATGTATGCCCGTACATCATCTTGATACCCATGCTCGCAGCTCTTGTCATCGAAATCGCAGCAAAGAAAGGAGCACGTGTTATTCGGCATGATGGCGTAAGCACCAATCACATCCTTGCCATACGGATCCTTCCCTTCAAGATGAGCATATACATCCGCATAACCCAACGGCTGGAATTCACGATTTGGACATTCAGCGCATTTGTATTTCTTCTTATCACAAAACTCTCGATTCCATTCGCGGATACATACCGGCTGATAGCCGCTCTTTTCTGTCTTCGGACTATACCATCGCCGTGCAAACACATCCTCACGCCCACGAAACAAACTCCGAAACAACGCAACCTTCTCGTCCAACGACAGTGTCGGCATCGTTTGCTTCTGTACCGACGCATTCTGTATAGATGCTACTTCATAAGCAACCCCATGCTTTTGAAGCAACTCCTTCAGCCGGGCATTTTCCTCGCGAAGTCGCGCCAGTTCATCGCGTATTTCTTTAGGGGAAAAGTTCATAAGCAGATTAGAGAATGGGCAGATAATTACTCAAATTTGTTTCTTTTGCACTTAATTTATTGATTATCCGAGGGCTATATTTTCCAAATTAACCAATATTAACAAAACTATATAGTGTGCCTCGATTTTTTCCGGTCTTAGAGAGGATGTTACCAACCAAGCCTTCTATCTTTGTGCGGATTTGTTTTTGCGTAAGTTCTCCTCCCCATTCCTGCTGAAATGACGACATTGCCTTTGGTCCATCTTCAAGGAGATAGTAAAGTCGGCGACATGTATTGCTATCAACACTCCCATTTTCGACCAGAGGATGCTTTTCAAAATAAATATCCCCCATGATGTATCCATACTTGGGATGATTAATTACAACACCTTCCTGAGTTAGACGTTGTATTGATCGCTCGTATATGTATGAGCTTTCCCGCCTGACAACGGAGTAAATTGTCAATAAGTCAAATACGTTGAGTTGCGACTGCGGCTCTTTCCCGGCTTGGTATTCGTTAATAAACTTTCGAAGTTGTGTATTTATGACATTTGATTCAATTCTGAGTGTTACCTGGAAATCATCGGAAAATGAGTAATCGGGAAGATTTCGTCCTTCACTTATGCAATTGGCAAACATAATATCGACGCCTTGGCCGGAACGTTCAATCAAGCCTGCCTTCTCTATAACTTCTGCTAACCGACGGCTCCTCGGGGCACTATTTACCGTCAATATGTTGCCGATATTCACACCATATGGGAATCCTCCGGTATTGGAAATCACAAGTGATTCTGGCGAAATTTTTACAAGAATATCTCCACCCATTTGGAAATTACGGTGCTGAATGCTGTTTAAGATACCTTCACGAACAGTTTCTTCTGTATACGATGGTACATCCAAAACCTGGGGGAAAGCATTCACATGAACCAATGGATTTGTCGCCGGCTGATTCAGATAGGACCATATTTTATCAATCCCGGTAAACAATGGTTCACAAAATTCTTGTCGTGCGGAGTAGCGCAATTGGTTTTCTGACACACGATATTCAACAACCACATTGTTCTGTGGTAGGTATTTTCGGATGGCCTCCGGTTTCCCCAGAAGGATTAAGGCGGCATAATTGAGTCCTTCTTCAGAGAATAGTTGTAAATCAGACAATAGCTGTTCAATAGGCTTGTTCAAAAATTCGCTCCTGCTTCTTTTCGCAAAAAGCCTTTCCCGCATATTATGTATAGCATCTTCTGAAAGGTCTTCAATGGCAAGTCCTGTGCATATTCGAGCAGAGAAATCCGGATCCTGCTCCTGCAAGATAGAGAAATATTCTTGATCATCCATTTCTCGAAGGCTCTCACCTACACGCATTAGTGGCACTCCCTCAAATCGAAGAGCCTTCCCGATTGGACGAGGTGGCACATGAATCACTAGAACTCGTTTCTTGTCTTTGTCAAACAGCTCTTCGCAGTGAACCCGAATATATAGTCTTTTGTAAATCTCATCTTCGAGTTGTCCGGTCTCATCTTTTGCGAAATCGGAGCCGACAACCTCATGAGGAAGTTTATCGTGCATACCAAGGACAAGCATGCCTCCTTTTTCGTTTGCTAAGGCTACTATATATCCAAGCACACATTTCCGCCGATCCTTAGGGTCGGTGTGTTTACCACCGGCAAAAGGATAATCATGTTTTGCTTCTTTAAATTCCACATGGTCTTCGCGTTCCCGAAGTTTGGAAAGATGTATTATGTCCATTTGTCATTAATTTTGTGCAAAGGTACAAAATAATTTTCAAATTGGGCAGATTCGCTTGTGTGATAAATTTTAAATTTACGCATAATGGAGGTGATTCACTGAATAACAGAGGGCTATTTTTACTTATTGATTGCTGAAATTACGGCCATGATTTGCTCCGGAGTCAAGCCTTTGAGCAGTTCTATCGCTTGTGCCTCCTTGGATTTTTCGGATTCTTCAGTCGCAACCGCCGATTTCTTTTTGGCAAAAACGTTGCGAAGGGTCTCATCTGTTTTGGAGGTGTCGAAACTTCCCATGTAGCGTTCGGTGGTGGCAAGATTGCTATGGCCGAGAATATTTTTAATTGCTGAAGACTCCGCACCCGATTCCTGAGCTATGTGGGCAAAAGAATGGCGGCTGATGTGCATCGACAACGGTTTTGATATACCAACCATCTCAGCTATTTTCTTCAGGTACTTGTTGATGAGAGCATTCTTAGCCGACACATTCTGATACATCTTGTGACGCAGCTCAGGCTTCATGCGGTCCTTGTCAGCCTGGGTTATATATGAAGCGTATTCTGCATCATTCGACAGTAATGGAAAAATATAATCGTCGGGCTTGACATCATCGTTATGATAATGGCGAAGAATTTCAAGAGCGGGCTCAACAAGAAGAAGGTCGCGTTCCTTGTGGTTCTTACCCATCTGGTAATGCAATCTGCCGGACGCGGTGACGTTACGCCAACGAAGTTGTATCAAGTCAGCGGCGCGGATTCCTGCGCAGTAATAGCTGAACAGGAAATAATTTTTACAATTCCATATCAGGGAGCCACCCGGCAGTTCGAGGTCAATGATTCGCTGCATCTCGTCATCATCAAGTTTCTCCTTCGTTGTCTTGACTCCTTTGTATTTGAAAACGAGGAAGGGATCCTTTGAAGCATCCATGATTCCGACCTCAATGGCTCGATGCACCAATGTCCGCAGAATATTGAACTGTACCTCAATCGTGTTTGGATGCAACAATTTACCCGGTTCTCGTTCATTTTCCCATTTGTGAAGAAAATTGTCGAACTTCGTCAGTAAATCCACCGTCAGATCCGCTATTGTTATATCCGCCATGCGGCGTTTCTTATGGAATGCCTCCAGTTTGTTGATGAGACCGCAATACTTACGCCAATTGCGCCAGCCGCCGTTGTCATATATCATTTGGGCGCGTTCCCGGGCAAAAGCCATGAAGGACGGCGACACAACCTCTGTGTTCATCTCCTTGGCGAGAAGAACCGTCGAGACTTCGCCCTCTTTATCGAGTTCTTTGTATGTTTCTTTCGCCTTGGCAAGAATATCGGCAAGTTGGACATTCAGCAGCTTGGCATCTCGCACACCGCCGCGAATCCAGTTTTCGCCCTTGCACTTGGCATTGAAGTCGGATGGACGGCCTACTTCAATCGGGGTTTTGATAAGTTTGCGCTTGCCACTTACCGTAACACGAAGATACACTACATAGGTCTTGTTGCGAGTAGGTCGGCCATTAAGTTCAAATCGAAATGTTGCCATGGGATAGAAAAAATTAAAAGTAAATATTCAAGGCAATCGCCGGATTGGGTGCGCTGTTCTATGTAGCGTACCGTATCTGGCGGTCGCTTGCAGCCGCCGAACCGATTGACGTGTTCCCTCTGCTTCGCCCATTTGCCATCGGTCTGTGCATCATGTTCTTTCCCACAATTGTGCTTGGCACAATCAATTCAATTATGTCGCCGATTGTGCAGGGAACAGCCACGATGCTCGAAGGTCAGACCCTCGATATGCAGAAGTATCGCGAGGAGAAAGACCGATTGGAGTATGAGGCTATGATGAATGACCCTTCAACGGCCTACCTCGTTGATGACGCAGAGTTTGACCGTCAGATTGATGAACTCGGAGTAACGGAAATCGGCACTGCCGCCGG
>JAMPEH010000110.1 GCA_023665245.1 Muribaculaceae bacterium | reverse complement strand
TCGATGGCAAGGATCTGGAGCTCAACCGCAACCCGGCCCAGAACACGCTGGAGGCCATGACCACCGTTTACAACACCACCCGTACCGCTCAGATCCAGATCCAGTCTGCCGAGGATACCGCCAACGTCTACATGGAGCGCGCCGAGTACATTGTCTATGTGGACGACGGCAAGGGCAACCAGATCCAGAAGACGGTCACCGTAGGCGGCGAGGAGATCCCCGTGACCCAGAGCGGCGACCACTGGGAGAAGCATCACCTGCTCACCGTGGACGTGAAGAGCCTGAACGACGGCCTGAACTACTTCTATGTCACCGTCACGCCCACCACCGGCAGCTATCCCAAGCGTGACTACGTGGTCATCATCAACTACTTCAACCTGGACGTGTACCTTGACAAGCTGCAGGTCTATGATGTGAAGGGCGTGGACGATCCCGAGACCGAGGGTCCCTTCATCCAGTTCATGGGCAAGCACTTCAACTCCTTCGTGAGGGGCGACTACCGCTTCGATTACGAGCCCGACGCGAACGGCAAGGGCGCCCTGCGGGTGTACGCTGATGCCACCACCTCGCACACCATGCTGGTCGAGCAGATGGGCGGTATGTACGATACGTATTACCGTCTCCAGGTGTACAACAAGTACTATGACATGATCCGCGCCGCCCTGCACGAGGACTTCTCCTCCAAGGACGAGACCTGGCTGGATACCCAGACCAAGCTTATCCTGGCAGGCGAGCAGGACGATCCCGGCTTCGATCCCATGATCGCCAACAAGAACCGGAACCTCTATAACGAGACCGAGTATCCCGCCATTATCGAGCTGGAGAAGAAGGCGCTGTATGACGTGGCGATGGCCGACGAGAAGGTCATGGTCCACATCGGCGAGCCCGACACCACCGGGACCGATCCCTATGTGGCGACTGAGCAGATCAGCACCCGCATCATGGACATCACCACCGACGAGCACACCGATTATCTGAACATCCCTGTGTACCTCACGGTGCCCTCCACCGGCCACCAGGTGAAGTACAACATGATCTATCACGTGCTCTCGGACGACAGCACCCTCAAGCCCATTGATCCCGAGCATCCTGAGTGGGGCGTGAAGATGGGCGTCCAGGGCTATGAGCCCAACCGGAAGTACCCGGCCACCAGTGACGCTGACTACGTCTGGACCTATGAGTACGAAGTGCCTCACTCGGTGAACATGGCCACCCTCTATGCCTTCATCAACCACGATCACGACGGTACCGGCGCCCGTGTGGCCCTGTACAAGCTGAACGCGGACGGCAGCGAGACCCAGCTGCGGGGCAACGACCTGAACCTGACCAAGGAAGTGGAGCTGGAGACCGGCACCAACGACTTCATCGTCCGGGTCACCAGCGAGAAGGGCACTACCAGCGACTATCTCATCACCATTGAGCGTCGCGAGATCGACCTGTCTCTGGAGTGGGTCCAGGTGGACGGCTCCAACGCCATCCGCAAGGCGGACGGTACCTACCTGGCTTACGTGGCCGCCGGCAGCACGCCTGAGGTCCGTGCCCAGGCCGTGGAGCGCGCCTACGCCAAGACCTTCATGATCAACGAGGTCGCCCCCAGCGAGAAGAGCTACACGGTGGGCAATGAAAGCGCGGTCAAGGCTGGTGAGCCCGCCGTGATGAAGACCACCACCCTGGTGAGCGATCCCAACGATCCCAGCCGGGTGCAGATCAAGGTCGCGGCCGCCATCTCCACCACCAGCAACGTGACGCTGCCCACGCCTCCCACCTCCGACACGGTGGAGACCTGGAAGAACCACGACGCCACGGTCACGGCGGATGGTCTGGACTACAACACTGGTATCGTCACCCACACCACCACGCACTACGAGCTGATGGCCGGTGAGACCAGCGTCTATGTCCGGACGGTCACGGTGGAGCAGTACCGTGTCTACTGGCTGACCATCCTCCAGGTGGATCCCGACATGGTGCGTATGTCCGTGGATACCCACGAGGGCACCTTCCTGCCCACCACGCTGGATAAGTACAACGCCCGCTCTGCCGAGTGGACGCTGGGCGAGGTCTGGGCCGATGACATCGGCGTGGATGCCTTTGTCGTGGGCGTGCCCGCCGACACCGACCACGTGCGTGTCCGTGTCACCACCATGAAGTCCAATGTGAACAACCTCCAGATGGTGAAGATCGGCAGCACGGAATGGCGTAACAGCGACCACAGCAACAAGTTTGACGCTGCTGGCAACGAGATCGGCACCAACAACTTCTCCATGCAGCCCTATCCCAACGAGATGGCCTTCGACTTCGAGCTGGCTCCCGGCAAGAACTACATGGAGATCCCCGTGCGGGTGAAGGACAGCCGTTACAATACCGAGGATCCCGGCCGGCTGTTCATGCTCCACATCTACCGCTACCGCTGCGATGCTTACCTGGTCAACCTCCAGGGCGAGCACGTTGATCCCAACGCGGCCGATCCCAGCACCGCGCCCAAGGTGGAGGCTGTCCTCTCGCCTGAGTTCGAGGCGCTGCCCATCCATCCCAAGTACTCCATCACCGTGGAGAATGTGGTCAAGGTCATCGACTTCACCGACATCCTGCCCTGCGATGGCGCTACCGCCACCGTGACCCTGCCCGACGGCACTGCCGGCGAGCTGGATCCCAAGGCTGACCTGATCCTGGCCAGCGGCGGCAAGATCACTCTTGAGAAGGAGACCATCAAGAGCATCGTCACCGATAGCGGCACCGGCATCACCACCGTGACCACTGTGGACGGCACCGAATACGAGCTGGCGCCCGGCACTGAGGTGGTCTACCGCAACGAGCTGCGGGGCGTGGAGCTGGAAGTGGGCCGGAACGACCTGCGTATCCGGGTCACCTCCGAGGACGGCATGAAGACCCAGGATTACAAGGTCACCATCCGCCGCAAGCCCGACACCAACGCCGCCAAGCTCATGGACATTCAGATCATCCATCCGTACAACGGTGAGGACAGGTACTATGACTTCTCGCCCGTGTTCGATCCCGATCTGACCACCTACTTCTTCGCGGCGCCCGACCTGATGCAGGGCGACATCACCGTCAAGCCCATCACCTATGATCCCGAGTCCGATTACGTGGTGAGCTACAAGGCCTTCCGCAATGGCGTGGCCGTCAACGAGGACGCCATCGACATCTCCGGCGGCGGCACGGTCACCGTGCCCGAGCTCTCGCCTGGCGAGACCTTCGACATCGAGCTGGATGTCAGCTACGTCAACGAGAACCGCGGCGGCAACACGGTGTACTACATGCACTTCAGCCGCAACAGCGCGAACGAGCGCAAGGTCACCAACGTCTTCACGATGGAAGAGCGGATGAAGTTCAGTCCCTTCGATGACATGAAGCTGGATGGCCAGGAGCTGGTGCGTTCCGCCTCCGACCACAGCAGCGACCGCAACTACTATGCCAATGTCATCGATCAGGAAGGCTCCCTGTCCATGTTCGTGCTGCCTTACGTCCTCAATAAGGGTTATCAGGCTTACATTACCGACGTGGCCACCTACAGCAAGTACGATCACGACTGCACTTGGGTGCCTCTGAACGGCAGCCAGTTCAGCAACTACGAGCTGAGCTACTCCGGCAATGACAACTGGTACGTCATCAAGCTGGTGGACACCGAGACCGGCCACGACACCTTCTACGCTTCCCTGGCTGTCTACCGTGACCTGGCTGGCGAGACGGATACCCACCTGAAGAACCTGGCGGTGAGCGATCCCACCGTGCCTCTGTTCCGCGAGGACACCTACGACTACTTTGTGGCCGTGGAGGAGGGCACGACCCTGGCGGATCTCATTGCCCGCGGCCAGGACAACGGCAGCTACATCACCCACCTGCGCGTGCGTACCGTGGGCGGCGAGTACCTGATGGAGGCCGACGAGCTGGCGAAGGCCGAGGACATCATCCTCCATCCCGGCGAGAACCGTGTGACCATCACCGTTAAGACCATCCGCAAGAGCGGCAACCAGGAGGTCACCCAGAAGCGGGCCTACGAGGTCGAGCTCTATGTGGCCTATCCCACCAACTCTTACGAGGTCACCTACGGTCCCACCACCGGCTATGGTAAGGACACCTATGGCAGCCACAGCGAGCGTTACTCCGACACCGGCGACATCATCTGGATGGAGTACACCTCCGGCGGCCACATGGCCCCCGTGTGGAACAGCGAGCTGGTCAACTACTTCCTCAGCTACCCGCTCTACTCTGACCGCCTGGTGCTGGATGAGAAGGGCCTGCCCGTGAAGACGCTGGGCGATGACGGCAAGCCTCTCGTGGACGACAACGGCCGTTACGTCTATGAGTACGAGCTCAGCGACACCATCCTGTTCCGGCCCACCCTGCGGCCTGAGGAGGAGACTCGGGCCACCGTCACCCTGGAGTGGGTCTCTATCGACCCGATCACGGGCGACCGCACCAAGTCTGCCAAGTACCCGCTGAGCCTCACGGTCAACATCCCCGGTGTGGGCAATATTGCCCGGGACAACCTGGTCTCTGAGACCAAGAACGGCGACGGCACGACCACTGTGGTCTACAAGCTGGGCAACACGAGCAACACCGTCACCCTGGCCAAGGACGAGGCTGTGACCTACAACCACACTTGGGACTACCTGGTCTCCGGCCTGCCCGAGGGCCTGACCGACTTCCTCTTTACTGTGGAAGTCAAGGCTGACAACGGCAAGATCACCAAGAAGGAGTACCGGATCAGCGTCTGGCGGGATACCACCGACCAGATGGCCTCTGTGCCCGCCCTGGCTGACTCCACCACCATCAAGGTGACCGACGCCCACGAGGTGGACAAGGAGTATATCGTCAATCCCACCTTCGAGAAGGAGACCAACTTCTACTACGTCAATGTGCCCAACGAGGTCACCGAGGTCAACATCTCGGCCATTACCGCCACCTATCTGGACAAGAAGGGCCTGAGCCAGCACCACAACGTGTACGTCAATGGCCGCAGCGTTGGCTCCGGTCAGGAGTACCTGGTCCAGGATCTGATGCTGGGCGATAACACCGTGGAAGTTATGCTCACCGGTCCCGACGGCGTGCGCCGGTACTACACCGTGGTCATCAACCGCGGCGACGCTGAGGCTACCGAGGTGCCCAGCCAGCCCACGCCTGTGATCACCGGCCTGCGGGTCAACCAGACCCTGGAGGGCAAGGAGGAGAACGATCAGGTCCTGCTGCCCGCCTTCGACGACAGCATCTACTACTACAACGTGATCGTGCCCTTCGAGGTGGATGAGCTCTACTTCTGGGCCCAGGCCGAGCACGCCGCTGAGCTGCGCATCGCCAGCATCAACGTGGACGACGTGACCGACCGGGACGACAAGCTCGGTGCCACCCTGGATGGCTGGCGTAAGCTGGCGGTCCCGCTCACCGTGGGTAACGAGAACAACATCGAGATCATGGCCTACGGTATGGACGCCGACGGCAACCGGACCGAGACGCGGGTGCGTACCATCGTCAATGTGGTCCGTCTGGCCGAGGATTACCTGCCGCCCGAGCTCGAGTATCTGGGCGTCAGCGAAGGCACCCTCACCAGCGTCTTTGATGGCGGCATTTATAACTACCACGTCACGGTTCCCTATGATGTGGATGAGGTGGATGTGGACATCCTGGCCACTGTGAAGGAAGTGGACGGCAAGAAGGAAGCCGAGACCAAGGCCAAGCTGGTAGGCGGCAAGCTGGTCAGCGTGATGACCGACGTCGACGGCAAGGCGAAGGACACCTTCGTGCTGAAGGTGGGCGAGAATGTGGCCCGCGTCTACCTGTACGACACCCGGCCCATCCCCGATGGCGGTTATCCCTACTACATCGGCGTTTACACTGTGGTGATCCACCGCATGAGCAAGAACGGCATCATCACCGAGATCGCCGATGGCGAGAAGATCGTCATTGAAAACGAGGACGAGACCGGCGGCGAAGGCGAGGCCGAGGACGAGAACGGCGGCGAGCCTGAGGCTCAGGCCGCTGTGGAGACCAAGGTCGAGCTCAAGGCCCTGACGGCTACCCAGCTCAGCGCTGCCGATGCTGGCGGCAACCGCACCGAGACCGCCCTGAGCTTCACCACTGGCGTGGCCTTCAACATCTACAACTACTACCTGTACGTCAGTGGCGACGAGGATGCCGCCGAGAGCGTGTTCTTCACCGCCAACGCGGCCCATTCCGACTGCGAGATCAAGATCAACGGTCACGCCAAGGATGCGGGCAAGGACGGCTGGACCGTGAAGCTGGCCAAGAAGGGCGATACCCAGGCCTTGGTCACCGTCACCGATCCCAAGACCGGCACGCGGAAGAACTACACGGTCACCATCATCCGGGGCCTCAACCAGTCTGCCACGCCCGCGGATCGTCCGGCTGACTACTATGTCTACGACATCATGCAGTCCGTGACCCTGACCGGCGACACCAGCGTTACCACCGGCACCGCTTCTGTCAGCGGCACCGCGCTGGGCCACCAGAGCGTCATCACCGCCTTCTCGCCCAAGCCCGGCGTGGGCGGCGAGAGCGATACCTACACCGTCTCGGTGCGGACCCGGGTGAGCGATCCCGTCATCCTGTCCTACCGTGCGGAGGAGCGGGAGAAGGCGCTGAACGTTCTGGATACCACGGTGCGCGTCAACGGCCACCTGGCCACGAAGGGCGCTGTGGAGACCCAGGGTATGTTCAAGTATGCCACCTATACCGTGGAGCTGCCCATGACCACCTATGAGGAGCGCCTTGACATCCGGGTGGATTACGTCGTGGGTACCAGCGCCGATCCTTACACCGGCGAGGAGGCTCGCTACACCGTCCAGAACGTGAGCTATGTGCTCAACGTCATGCACAGTGACGCGCCCAGAGCTCCCGAGGTGGATGAGGACCAGTTCGACGTCAACGGCAACCTGACCCACAAGGGTACCGGCCAGCCCATCCGCTACAAGAGCGACGACCAGGAGGTCATCGACGGCACCGCTAAGGTGGGCGAGATCAAGTACACCGACAAGCCTCTCACCGGGCCGCAGCTGGGCAACATCGTGCTGGACGAGAGCAACACCAACGGCGACAGCGGCACCTTCACCACCATGTTCCGCGGTGATGTGTTCTACTACCGGGCCACGGCCTCCGGCGACAAGTTCAGCGTGTTCGCCTCCGTGCTGCCTGAGAGCGCCACCACCTACGCCATGGCGCCTGGCGCGTCCCTGTACACGGTGGCCGAGCTCACCAGCGCCAACACCTACATCGAGGTGTATGACGAGGCGGGCAACCGGTACACCGTCACCAACCGGAGCGCCAACTACCTGACCTTCGAGTTCCCGAGGGACGCTGAGGGCAACCTGACGACCACCACCCTGCGCTTCCGGGCCATCCACTACGCGGAGAGCGGCTACGAGCTGGTCAACGAGTACTATCTGACCGTCTATCCC
>JAMPEH010000010.1 GCA_023665245.1 Muribaculaceae bacterium | reverse complement strand
CAAAGATATATAGCTGATATACAATATATAAAGATTTACCCGAATCGCAATGATTAGGCTAAGGGCAGTATACGTTTGTATGAAATTTAAATGAAAGAGCCGTGTATTAATATTCCAGGATAGCCCTATAAATCAAAAATAATAAGTCAATCCACAAGAATCCACATTAACAACTCGATAAAATTTTAATAACTTAATTTTTAATGATTGGTTATATTCAAATAAATGTAGTATCTTTGTGGTAATAAATGAAAGATACATATTTACCATGAGAGAGGTTAAAGATTTCATAATAATAAAGAATGACAGAATCAATCCGGCTTATTCCAGGTTGACTCTCAAACCAGTGGACGACAAGAAACTTCCGTCGATTCTTCCGGGGCAGTTTGTGCAGGTTGCCATAGACGCTCCGAGTGTGTTTTTGCGACGGCCAATTTCAATAAACGATGTCAACGTGGAGAATAACAGCTTTGATATTCTTGTCCGCGACGCAGGCAAGGGCACTCATAAATTAATTAATCGCGAAGAGAACACCATAATTAACATATTGCTGCCTTTGGGGAATGGTTTTACCACTGAAGCCCCTACAGGAGCACGACTACTGCTGATAGGCGGAGGGGTAGGGGTAGCACCGCTTTTATATCTTGGAAAAGTGTTGAAAAGCAAAGGCTTAGAACCGGAATTCCTGTTGGGGGCTCGCTCGGAAAAAGATATTCTCGAACTTGACGACTTCAAGGCCGTGGGTAAGACACATATTTGCACAGAAGACGGCTCAATGGGAACCAAAGGGTTAGTTACAATCCATGATGTGGTGGGTGAGGATATTTACCGATATTACTGCTGCGGACCAGCACCTATGATGAAGGCTATAGCTAAGATTGCATATAGTAATAACATAGATTGTGAGGTGTCACTCGAGAATATGATGGCTTGTGGACTTGGCGCTTGCTTATGCTGTGTGGAAAAAACTGTAAATGGAAATGTGTGCGTGTGTACGGAGGGACCTGTGTTTAATATTAACAGTTTGACTTGGGATAGATAATCTCATTAAAATTTAAACTTATGGCAAATCTTAAAGTCAATATAGGGAAACTTCAGTTGAAAAATCCGGTACTAACAGCATCGGGCACATTTGGATACGGCGAGGAATTCACACCATTTGTCGACCTGAATCGTCTTGGCGGATATATTATAAAAGGTACAACGCTCAATGCGCGAGAGGGGAACGATTATCCAAGAATGGTTGAGACACCCTCAGGCATGCTTAATGCCGTTGGGCTGCAAAATAAAGGTGTGGATTATTTTATAGAAAATATTTATCCGCGAATTAAGCATTACGGCTCCGAACTGATTGTAAACGTGTCAGGTGCAAAGATAGAAGAATACGCCGAGACAGCTCGTCGCCTTTCCAACCTTGATAAGGTAAACGCAATAGAAGTGAATATCTCATGCCCAAATGTCAAGGAAGGAGGTATGGCTTTTGGAACCACAACTCAAGGTGCAGCCGCAGTTACCAAGGCCGTGAGGGCGGCTTTCCCGAAGACTCTCATTGTCAAACTTTCACCGAATGTCACCTCTATTGCCGACATTGCTAAAGCTGTAGAGGTAGAAGGGGCAGACTCAGTATCACTTATCAACACATTGATGGGAATGTCAATCGATGTCGAACGCCGTCGTCCACATCTCTCCACCATAACTGGAGGATTATCAGGACCAGCTGTCCGCCCGGTAGCTGTGAGAATGGTATGGCAAGTGGCAAAGGCTGTTAGGATACCAGTGATAGGACTGGGAGGTATAATGAATGGTCGTGATGCTATAGAATTCATGCTTGCTGGAGCTACAGCTATTGAAATCGGCACAGCCAATTTTATAGATCCATCAGCCACAATGAAAGTTATAGATTTCATGGAAGAATACTGTATTCGCCACGGAATAAATGATATAAACGATATAATCGGAGAAATATAGCAAACCGGTAAAAAAATTGTCTTGTCAACGAAAGGATATTGATATGAAGGTATACCATATATTCCTATTGTTATTCCTGGCTACAGCTGTGAGTGGATGCAGCAAACTCAGCCCTGAAGCAAAGAAGATCACAGGCACTTATTATAATGTTGAAATATCTCGCGAGTTACCTGTGATGGAACTAAACAAAAACGCCACCTGCGTGGTGCGAGCTGTCCGACCGGGAGTACTTACTTACGAAGTTGAAGGCACATGGAACGTAGAAAATGATTCGTTGATAATGACAATAAATCATTCAACGCTTCATCTCGAAGGTGATAGTTCACTGGTAGGAAATATTCCTACGAAAATTTCAAGGAAAATCATTGATTGCAATGAATTCTCATTGCAATTAGAACACGACGGAGTCACATATATTTATCAACGACAATAGCTTAAAGCATAAATAGATATGAAACTCATACACATTACTCTTCCCTTTATCGCATTTACCATTATGTGTTCATGCCATAGCAATCATTCCATTAGCGAGGATGTGGCCACGGCCGAACTGGCGATGGCTACCAACGAAGTAGAAGCCGCCAGGGAAATCTGCGACAACCTATTCGGCAAAGAAGATAAGTCAGGAATATCAGCCACCGAATGGGCAAGGTTGTCAATATTGTATATGCAATTGAATGAGCGTACAGATGATCCAGAAGTGATAGAATATGCATCTCAATGTTACCGTGAAGCATTTAAAAACAATGCTGACTCGGCTCGTATATTCTATCAAAATCTGCCGGTTGACGATGACAAATATGCCATGACGCTCTCATCAATCGTACATTCACTCGACAATCCGACTGACATTCCGGCCGATCACGACCTTGATGTGGAAGGAGACTCAATCCATAATTAGACTTGAAGAATGGACTGGAAAGAAATACTAAATAGTAAGGTCGTATCTGGAGAATTGCCTCATTGGGAAAATGATGAGGACACAGCTGACGAAACCACATGTGTACAGGTGAAAAGAGATAAAATCCAGGTACTCATTGATAAAAAAGGGAGGAAAGGTAAAGTCGCTACTCTTATAGTCGGATTCAGTTGCGATGACAATGAGCTTAAGGAAATTGCATCAACGTTGAAATCAAAACTTGCCACCGGAGGTTCAGCACGTGGAGGCGAAATATTGATACAAGGTGATCGTGTCAAAGAAGTTAAAGTGGCACTAAAAGAAATGGGGTATAACATCAAGTGATTAATATATATAAAGCATCCGCTGGTTCCGGAAAGACTTTCACCCTTGCAAGGGAATACTTAAAGCTTGTACTCGGGCAAAAAACCGAGGACGGGAATTATGTGCTGAACCGGCATATTCCCAATAATCACCGTTCAATTCTCGCAATAACCTTCACAAATAAGGCGACAGAGGAGATGAAAAGCAGAATTGTCCACGAACTGGCCGTAATAGCCGGCAGCGGGAAGATGACGAAAGAAAAAAGTCCGTACGAGGCTTACTTGTGCGGTATCTTTAAATGTAGTCCTTTGGAGCTCAAAGCACAGGCAAACATAGCTTTGAGAGATTTGCTTTACGATTTTAATTTCTTTAGCGTATCAACCATCGATTCCTTTTTCCAATTAATACTCCGTTCGTTCGCGCATGAGGCTGATGTTTCCGGGAATTATGATGTAGAGCTTGACGACAAGGCTGTCATTGCAATGGCTGTCGATAATATCTTGCAAGATTTAAATCATAAAACGAAGGATAAAGAGTCGGACTATTTAATAAAATGGCTTTCAAGCTATATGACACAATTGATTGAAAATGGAAAGACATTTAACATTTTCAATCGGTCGGCTAAGATACATGGAGAACTCGTGGCTTACATAAACGATATTTCAGACGACACATTCCGTGAACATGAAACGGAGATAATCGAATATCTATCGGATCACAGACGTTTTGAAAGTTTCAGAGACCAACTAAGCGAATTGTCAAAAAAGATAAGGACAGAAACGAAGAACGCATGTCAGCAGGCTCTTCTAACGATAGAAAGTGCCCCAAAAGGTGTCTTTAACAGCGTATTTGCTAAGAGTCTCATATCATGGGCTGCAACAGGATTTAATAAGACACTTCAGAACTCCATCGTAAAGGTTAATGAGGACTGTAGTTCTGCCTACAATGCAAAATACCGCAATAGTGAATTTCGGTCGGAAGAGATTGATGGTATCATTTCATATGCAGCACAGAAATGTGTTTTCTCCCTTCAAAATAACAAATTACTCAACATTCTGCTCACAAATATTTATCAGTTAGGATTCTTCTCTTCTATAGTAGGATATATCAACAAATATCGAAAGGAAAATTCATCCATACTCCTTAGCGACACCAACGCATTGCTTGCAAAGATTATAGGTAACGAGGACACCCCATTTCTATATGAGCGAGTCGGGCTTTGGTACCATAACTATCTGATAGACGAGTTTCAGGATACCTCAATCAGTCAATGGCAAAATCTACGACCGTTAATCAGAGAAAGTCTTTCGGAAGATCACGACAACTTGGTAATTGGAGATGAGAAGCAGTGTATTTACCGTTTTCGTAATAGTGATCCATCCCTACTTCATAATCTACATACAGAACAATACATCTGCGAACGAGCACATGTTAGCGGAAATAATATTGCTGAAAATACTAACTGGCGTTCCTCAAGAGAAGTTATACAGTTTAACAACACTCTTTTTACAGCGATTGCCAAAAATCTTAAATATGAGTCGATATATGGTAATGTGGCACAGCAGATTTCACCGAGGCACGTTGACCATAAAGGATACGTTAAGCTTACGATAATAAATAAAAATGAGGGAAAGACACCTTTGGATTTTTTGACAGAAGATCTAAAAAGACAACTTAAGTCAGGCTATAAACCGGGTGATATTGCTATACTGGTAAGAAAATGGAAAGAAGGAGAGGAGGTGATTCGACATCTCGAAAGCGTAAAAAACAATGACCCAGATTTTCCTCCGTTTCAAATTGTTTCTGACAGTTCTTATAAAGTGTCTCGATCGCCAGCTGTGTCGCAGATTATAAGCAGATTGCGTCTGATGAGTTCATCAGGCGAAGTGCAGAACAATGGAAGAAAATCAAAAAGAGAGGTTACGGCAGTAATCAACGATTTCGAGACGATAAGAAGCAAAGGATATTCCTCGGCCGACTCATTAGCTATGTCATTGTCTAGAACCGATGCTTTTCAAGAAAATGGGGAAATCAATGTGGTTGAAAGAGTTAATGTTAAAGAACTGGATTTGATGACCCTTATAGAAAGAATCATCAGCGAGTATATTCCCAAAGAAAAATTAGCAAGTGAGAATGCATTCATCACTGCATTCCTTGATCTCGTGGCTGACTTCTCTTCCAAGGGGAGAAACGATATCCGCTCATTCCTGACATGGTGGGACGATACCGGCAAGAATGCCTCGATAGCAGGAGCGAAAGATGATTCCGCAATCAATATTTTCACCATACATAAGTCAAAAGGCCTTGAATTCCCTTGTGTCCATATACCATTCGGCACCTCTTCTACTATCAACTCTGACATTGCGTGGTTTGAAATAGATGATATTCCTGGTGTAAGCAAAGATACAAAACCGCCTATGATTCCATTGAGAGTCACGTCGGCAATGGAGGGCACTATCTTTGAGTCACGATATAGAGAACTGACAGCACAACGCACACTCGATTATTTAAATTTGCTTTATGTAGCCTTTACAAGAGCGGTTGATGAATTGTGTGTTTGTATCGACTCATCAGCATCTTTCGCTGAAGTAATACAATCAGCAGTCGATATTTCTACCCCCGAATTTTGTGATAACCTCAATAAGGAGAATGGAACTGAGACAAGAATCTCACCCTACTGTACGATGTCGTTTAATCACGATAACCAATTAATCGTAGGCACTCCCACCGTAAAGAATGTATTAAATGATAATATGGCAGAGGATTCCGAATCTAAATTAATGCCTAATTTCTGTTCTTATGAAAACGAATCACTTTGGGAGAACACCAAACTTGAAAAGCCCAATGATATAGATGTGGCAAGAGAACGAGGTTTGATTCTTCACGGACTTATGGCTTTTATAAAGACACCAGCAGATGTCCCTACTGCTATTATAAGACTTAGAATGTCGAAAGAGGATAATAGCTTGACTGAGACAGATATTCAGGAAATTAAATATCTTATCACTCAGCGAGTAAATGATACCAGGGTGCAGAAATGGTTCAAAGACTATAGTAGAGTGTTAATTGAACGGCCAATATCAATGACTGACGACTCAATCCGACGTCCTGACCGCGTGGTATGGACGAGCGATGGTGAGGTTCATGTCATTGATTTCAAATCTGGCAATCAGCCGCCTGAAAAATATAAAAAGCAGTTAGATGGCTATGTGTCAATTCTAAATTCATTGGGCTATCATAATGTCAAGGGATTTGTATACTATCTTGATACGGGGAAAATTGTGAGATACTGATAATTATATAGAGACGATGAAATTCAGATCCCATATTTTAAAGTTAATTGTTCTCTCCTCCATATTATGGGCTGGTTTGTATTCTTACGGATGGGATTTTAAAGAGGACTGGAGTGCTGACGGAGATGTTGTGATTTTCACAAGCGTGAAGTATTATAATAATTTCGACTCCATCGGACGTGTACTTTGGGATTCCTCTGGGTTGACCCCTGATGCTTTATTTGTCCCGAATGTAAAGAATGGCGAGGCCACGTTAAATTATTACGTAGACTCTTTAAACCGATTCATCCTTCAATCTGCTATTCAGTATGGTAAAGAATCAGATAAAAGCTTCGGAATAGACGGTGGAATTGTGATTGAAAAATCCAATCCGGCCGTAGTGAGATGGATTACGGATACCACTTTTGAACTTAACGCGACAATTGAACAATTTGTGCCCGTCTTTCCTGATGATATTGCAGGATTACTACTTTACCACGATCCCGAAAATACCATTTTATTCGGTAGATCCATAGACAATTCCGGGCGAGACTGCGTAAAGATAATTGCCATCCGTGATGGAATACTCACACATACAGCTACCATGATGCTCAATGACCCATTCTCGCCTGTAAATTTGAAAATCACCTTAGAAGAAAACGGCAAATTTATCTTCATGGCGGCAGAAAATAGTGATATACTCCGATATGTGGGCATCCCCATTAGTAAATTTGATACGTCAGAAATTTATAGTGGGGTAATGGCCGGTGTTTATTCAAGGAAGAAAAGATGTACTATATCGTTTAATCGTCTCTAAAATTTCCCTAAACAATCTCCCAGCCCTTGCTATTTCTTGAAAAGTTTACTACCTTTGCATTGTGTTAGACATTACAGTACATATTGAGTATTTGCTTATGCACCATGATTGCGTTGTGGTGCCTGGTTTGGGCGCATTTCTTGTGAATGACACTCCGGCTCATTATGATTCTGTGTTAGAATGCTTTGTGCCACCGATACGCACTGTGGGATTCAATCCTGAAGTGTGTCACAATGACGGGCTTCTCGCATCGAGTATAGCCAGAAGAGGGGAGATTTCAATTGAATATGCCCAACGGGAACTTACCATAATGGTTGCAGCACTCAATCATCAGCTGGAGTTTACCGGAGAGTACCCTTTAGGAAATTTAGGGACACTTCGCAAAATTGAATCAGCAGCGACTCCGATTTTCGAGCCTGCCTCATTTTTACTTTCATCATTGAAGTATGCGGGTCTCAGAAATGTGGCAATAACACCGTTGAATCAAGAACAACATGTGGAGAATGAGGTAGTAGAGGAGTCTCCTCGAGTAATTTATTTCCCTACATCATTGAAGATTGTTGCTTCGTTCATCATTCTTATGGTCGCTTTTGGACTGTTGTACTCAACCACTGGGCTGGTACGTGGTCCGGAAGTTAAATTCGCTTCTCTTGACACAGGTTTCAGCGTTCATGTTGATTCACCGTTGAATATTAATGAGAGTATTGACACGGCGATTCAACCCCCATTGTCACGTGAAATATCCCTCAATATTGCCTATCCTGTATTTGAATCAGAGGAAGAAACGAGTAAAGTAGCATACGACAATGAATTTAACGCATCGGATCGCTATATTGTAGTTGTTGCGTCATTTCCGTCCCGTAGAGCCGCTGAGCGGCACATACAGTATCTAAACACATCTGACGAATTACGTGTTGTTGAAATGGATGGTAATTACCGTGTTTACGCCGGCACTGCATCTGATATTGACAAAGCTCGCCAAATGGCAGAGGATATTCAATCGCAATATCCTTCAGTGTGGGTGTGTAGGAAGTAAAATCCAAATCTTTGGAATAGGGTATTTATGACTCCCACATATTATCGATTAACATCTTCTAATTATGACATTACACGAATTATTGGTAGCACGACGCAGCATTCGCCGCTACACATCAGAAAAGATTAATCCCGAACATGTGCGTCTTATTCTTGAGGCAGGCTTGCTCGCTCCTACTTCTAAAAGTTCGCGTGCATGGCAATTTATTGTGGTAGAGGATGAAGATATGCTGCAGCGCTTGAGCCAGTGCAAACCTATGGGAGCAGCACCAATTGCAAAATGTCCGCTTGCAATAGTGATCACAGTCGACAGCACAGCCACGGAACCATGGATAGAAGATGGATCAGTGGCAGCTTCTTATATGCAGTTACAAGCTGCCGATCTCGGTTTAGGCTCTTGCTGGATACAAGTGAGAGGACGTTTTACAGCCGACGGTATCCCTTCCGATGAATATGTTCAAGAGGCATTGGGAATACCTGAAACATGCCCGGTGATTTGCATTCTGACATTCGGACATAAGGATGAGCAGCGTAAGCTTCAAGATGTTGACAAGCTGCGTTGGGAGAATGTGCATATTGCCAAATGGTAATGAAGATGGTTCCTAAAATTGTATTTATTGGGTCGGGTAATGTGGCAACACATCTTGCACCTGCAATTGAGCAAAGTGGTGCCGGGGAGATTGTGCAGGTTTACAGCAGAAACATTGAAAATGCACAAGCACTCGCTTCAAAGTTGAAGTTTTCTGAAGCCATCGATGATTTTTACAATATGTATGAAGATGCCGATATTTACATACTAAGTATCAAGGATGATTGCATAGCTGACGTAATAAACAATGCCAAGTCTAATGAAGCTCTCTGGCTACATACATCAGGTTCGGTGGGGATGGAAATTCTATCTAGTGTAACAAAAAGATATGGCGTGTTTTATCCTATGCAAACCTTTTCAAAGTACACCTATTTAGACATGGCAGATGTTCCGCTTTTTATCGAAGGTGTTGATTCAGGAGTCGAGAGGGAGATTCGGACATTGGCAGAAAAGGTGTTCAAGACGGTTATTCATGCTGATAGTGAACTTAGAAGGAAGATGCACATTGCTGCGGTATTTTGTTGTAATTTCACTAACTATATGTGGGTTATAGCAGATAAATTACTTCATAAAGAAGGTCTCTCGATTGAAGTAATGAAGCCGTTGATAGAAGAAACGATAAGAAAAGCGTTGGCAAATTCACCTGAAAATGGACAGACAGGTCCGGCAGTTAGGGGAGATATCAAAATTATGGAGAAGCACGAAGCTATGCTATCTGAACATGAGAGAATGATTTACAGACTACTGTCAGAGAGTATTTTTAGTCATTTTAATCCTCAGAAAAAATGGGAAATTTGGAAATGGTGAAAGCCACAGTTAAAAATGGGCGTTTACAAGATGCAATCGGGATGCTAAACGGCATGATTGAGGGTGACGCTAATAATGACACTCTTTACTTTGAGCGAGGCAAGCTTTACTGGCGTATGGGAGAACGTTCAAAAGCAATGGGCGATTATGCCAAAGCCAAAAGTATCAATCCCGATAGCCCTGCGGATAAAGCTCTCAAACAGGCTTACGATGTGGTTAATTTCTTCAATCCAGATTTATATAATCCCTGAGATGCATCACGTCAACTTTTTTCTGAAAGTTCAAGCCATCTCATCTCTTTTTCATCCAGAATGTCATTGAGTTCGCTATAGCGTTTAGCCTTATTTGTTACATCATCAAGTTCTTGACCGGAATTGAAAAGTGCTTCCAATTCATTCTTTTCGTTGGTAAGAGTTTCAATTTCAGCTGTGAGCGCTTCAAATTCCTTGCGTTCCTTGAATGTCATTCTTTCAGGACGCTGCTTAGTTTCTCGTTTTGTCTGCTGTTGCTGACCGTGAACTTCTGTCGCTGTCTGAATTTGCCGTGCACTTTGCTCTTTAAGATAATTACGATAGTCAGTATAATTACCGGGGAAATCTTTAATCACACCGTTGCCCTCCATCACAAACAGATGGTCAACAATAGAGTCAAGGAAGAAACGATCATGGGAGATTACAATCACACATCCTTTGAAGTTTTGTAGATACTCTTCCAAAATACCAAGCGTCATGATATCAAGGTCGTTGGTAGGTTCGTCAAGGATAAGAAAGTTAGGCTGAGTGATGAGTACAGCAGCAAGATTTAATCGTCGCATCTCGCCGCCGCTCAATTTTGAGATGTATTTTTGTTGGTCGGCGGGGGAAAATAGGAATCGATTGAGAAATTGCATCGGGGTATAGTGGGTTGTACCATTAATCACCACATCCTCAGTAATATCCGTAATTGCATCAATAACTTTTTTGCCTTCCGGTAATTTCAGACCTTCCTGGGAGTAGTAGCCGAATCGCACTGTCTCACCTACATTCCATTCTCCACTATCCTGTTTCACCAGCCCCTGAAGCATTTTCACGAAAGTAGATTTACCCACACCATTTTCACCCACAATTCCCACTTTTTCATACCTGGCAAACGTATAAGTGAAATCATCAAGTATCACCTTGTCACCAAATCGTTTGCTAATCCCCTCCGCCTCAAAAATCTTAGATCCAATATAAGATGAACGAATATCATTTGGATCGATATTCTTTTCATTATATCTTGCTTTAGATCGTTCTTTTAAGTCATAGAAAGCATTAATGCGGTAACGAGCTTTCCCGGCACGAGCTTGGGGCTGTCGGCGCATCCACTCCTGCTCCTTGCGAAGAGTATTCTTAATTTTTGTAAGTTCACCGGTTAGAGCTTCTATTCGTTCGGCACGACGACGGAGGTAGTTGTCATAGTTTCCCTCGTATGTGAAAATCTGCTGCTGGTCAATTTCAATTATTTTATTGCATACCCTATCAAGGAAATAACGGTCATGTGTGACCATTAGGAGAGTGACTCGTTGACGCGTAAGAAAGTTTTCAAGCCACTCCACAGTTTCGATGTCGAGGTGGTTGGTAGGTTCGTCGAGAATTAGCAAATCCGGGCTGCCGAGTAGAATTTGTGCGATAGCTACGCGCTTAATCTGTCCACCTGATAAGGTTGAAACTTTGGTCCTGGCATTATTTATTCCAAGTTGGGAAAGCATCTGCGTCACACGATCCTCCTTATCCCACTCCTCATGGTCATGCTCAGGGATAGACGATAGTAGGTTTTCTAAAACAGTTTTTCCATTAGTGAATTCGGGAGTCTGTTTAAGAAATCCGATACGAAGATCATTTCTGTAGGTAATTGAGCCGCTATCATGTGATTCCTCGCCTGATATTATACGAAGGAGTGTGGTTTTGCCTGTTCCGTTTTTGGCTATAATTCCGATTTTGTCACCTTCGTTAACTCCAAAGGTAATCGAGTCGAAAAGCATTCGATTGCCATAGCTTTTAGTCAGTTCCTCAACCTGCAGATATGGTTTCATCGTAATAAATTCGCTATAAATAATAAATATTCAAGTGATTAAATGTCAAGGCACTCATCAAGGGCCTTAGTAATGGCAGCCTTGTCGAGGTGTTGACCTATGAACACGAGTTTTATCATTCTATCTCCGTAAACTTCGTCCCAATCGCGGAGAATAGACGAATCCTGTTCAACCAATTCTTTAAACTCATCTTCAGGGGCAGTTGCAAACCACATTCCAGCCTCTTTCAGCTGTTTCTGTTTACCGGCTGATTCAAAAAGATATGACATGTCAGGGTTGACTCCGAAATAGCATATACCCTTTGAGCGTATAATCCCCTCAGGCCATTTACGAGCCGCAAAGTAGTCAAATTTGTTAAGGTCGAAAGCCGGACGTCGAAAGTACACAAAAGAACTGATGCCATATTCCTCAGCTTCGCCTTCACCATCATGATGGTGGTGATGGTGATGATGGTGTTCTTGCTCGTGTTCATGTATATGTTCATGTTCATGGTGATGGTGATGTTCTTTTTCCGTTTCTTCGGCTTCTATTTCGGAAATGGATTTTTCGATTTGCTCTACCCATGAAGCTGAAGTAGCTACCTTTTCAAATTTGAACATGTTGGTATTGAGAAAACGGGTGATATCAACATCAGCATAGTCGCACTCCATAATTTCCGCCTTAGGTTGGATGGCACGAATCACAGCTTTGATATGGGCTTTCTCCTTGTCATTGACTTCCGATATTTTATTTAGAAGAATGATATTACAGAATTCAATCTGTTGAATAATAAGATTTTCGATGTCCTCTTCATCAAGGTTGTCTTTTTTTAGACTGTCACCACACAGGAATTCATCCTTTAAGCGTAGAGCATCAACCACTGTCACTATGCAATCAAGTTTTGGGGTTCCAAATTTGATATAACCTTCACCCATTTGAGGTATTGAACAGATTGTTTGGGCGATTGGCGCTGGTTCGCATATACCGCTTGCTTCAATTACAATGTAGTTGAATTTATCCATTGCCATTATATCCTCTATCTGCTTTACGAGATCCATTTTCAAAGTACAGCAGATACAACCGTTTTGGAGTGCCACGAGTGAATCATCTTTGGTGTCAACGATTCCACCTCGCTGAATTAGATCGGCATCGATGTTCACTTCGCCTATGTCATTTACAATAACAGCGAAACGGATACCACGTTCGTTGGTTAGAATATGATTGACGAGAGTGGTTTTGCCGCTCCCTAAATAGCCTGTTAATAGTAATATTGGTGTCATATATAATTGTTTATTTAATCGATATTTAGTATTCAAAACGAAAATAATGAGCCTTCTTGAGATGACGTTACCATTCAATCCTCACTGCCACGTCCTTCATGTCAGCTTCAATAGGCGGGTTTGTTTTAGCAATACGTATCATTCCGCCATAAATATTGGGATAAATGTCTATCAGCTCTTGATGAAGTCTGAAACACACGTTTTCAAGGAGTTTGGATGGTGTGTTCATTACTTTTTTGATAATATCCACTACTTCGGCATAGTTAAGAGTTTCGCATATATTGTCATTTTTCATCGAGTCATAGATAGGATACCGGAGATGAACAGTGACAATAAAAATATTGCCGCTTGCCAATTCAAAATCATATACTCCGTGACGTGCGAATATTCGCAAATCATTCACTTCAATTGTTCCTGTCATGATGTATAGAGTATTATTATAGTTATGATTTTATACCCAGGTAAAATTATTTTCCTTTTGGATGTAGCCTTTGATACGATAGTAGAGATTGAAAATAGGATGGTAACACATCAACCATGGGAAAGTGAGGAATAGTGGTCGAGACCCAAGGGCGGTGGAAGTGCGTTTCCATGAAATCATGAGAATTATCCACATTGTCAAAATAACTGCAACTGAGATAATTGTTGGCAAGAGAGAGGGTAGACCTATTATTGATACAGCAACAGAACTTGCAATGGCCAACCACCATGCCCACGAGCAGCTGCTAAAATATAATCTTGCCCATGTTTTGAGACGTTTAGCTGTGTAATCATAACGAAGTTTGCTGCGTTTGAACTGTGCAGACGAGCTTGTCTCAGAAATTTCCACTATGGAAGCGGTTGAGAGTTCGGTTGCAGTGTTTTGACCGTTTGATACTTCATTAATAAAAATATCATCATCGCCAAATTTTAAGTTCAGGGATTTAGAAAATCCTTTATTCCTGAAAAATATACTTCTTTTATATGCTAAATTGTAGCAACAAGCGCGATAAGGACGGCCGGCTATAGACCATGAAAGATATTCAATAGCAGTCCACACTGTGTCAAACGCATGACGACGTTTGATGCCGCTTCCTGCATCTTCGGTAGGCCGGGGGGTGGCATATCCGATAACAATCTCTTTTCCGGCTGAAAAATGACGCATCATCGACTTAAGCCATGTTTTTGATTCGATGATACAATTGCCGGTGGTAAGTATCACGGTTTCGTAACGTGCTGCTTTCACACCCAAGGTTATAGCCAGTTTCTTACGGGATAGCGAACGGGATTCGAGGGGTGTGAACGTCATATAGAGATTTGAATAGTGCTGCTCTAAGCGTGCAATCACATCCTTCGTGGTTCCCATGGCTCCATCGTTGACCACGATAACCTCCTTTGACGCGGGGTAATCCTGAGTTAGAATCTGCACTAATAAAGTTTCAAGATTCTGTGCGTCATCTTCTGAGTAAACGATAACTGAAACAGAAGGATAATCTTCAGCTCTCTCCGGCAAAGGCTTATTGTTGTCCTCGAGTACCTTATTGAAAACTGATGTTATATAATGACGAAATCCTAAGATTAGATATAGGAAGCAAGCCGCTAAAACGGAGTAAAATGTTATTATAGCAGGTGTTAATTCTAATTCAAACATATTTGTCTCAAATTTTCCACAAAATTACAAATTTGTAAGAAATCCACCGAAAAAATCGGCGCATAATTCAGCGAATTGAATGTGTGAAAATTTCACTCGTGTATGCAATAATTATCGTTTAGTGACACTCATTAATCGCTCCGGCAATAGCGGTGCAAGTGAGACTTGTTTTGAAATATTTTTTCGCCATCGATGCTAATAAATCGGGGGAAAGATTGAGAGCTGTAGTTTGTTGGTCTTTAAAATAGTCGGGTGGGGTAGCTGCCAGGATTCTTGTCTGATAAAAATCCATTATGGTGAATGGAGAATCGAGAGCCGAAGCCAAATTAGACAGTTGAAATTGTCTGATACGGGCAATCTCATCAGTGGTATAGGTGTTTTCATCCTTCATCCGCTCAATCTCGTTGAAAACTTCCTGCATTACAATATTAGACTTGGAACAGTCAGTTTGAGTGGCTATATATATGAAGCTTTTATCTTTGTAGCCAAGAAGAGATGCGGAAATACCGTAAGTCAACCCCTTTTCTTCACGAATATTAGTCATGAGGCGGCTACCGAAATAACCTCCGAGGGTTGTCACAGCAGCGCGCAGTGGTACGAAATCGGAATCTATTCTTCCTATGGCAGGAATGGTCATTACAATGGAACTTTGCAAACTTTCCGGTCTGTCAATGGTTACAGTTTGGGATGCAATAAATTCAGGAAATATAATTGGTTTTATCGGGAATGATGCTTGAGTGTTAATCTCCGAGAATGTTGATATTACAAGTTTTATTATCTTGTTCGAAAGTTTACCTGAGAGGAATATGTGGATATTGCGCGTGTCAAGACGCGCAAAGTGAAAATCTCTCAATATTTCAGCGGTTACATTCTCCAATGATTTAGGTGTTTCAACGTAGGCTAAGGGTTGGTCAGAGCCATACATCATTTTCTTTATAGCAATTCCAGAATGGTAAGTGATTTTCTCACGGTTTATTTCTATTTTAGCGGAACGCCTCTTCTTTACCATGGTCAGTGTGTCGGCCGGGAATGACGGTTCAGTGATAATTTCACGTAATATGCCTATTACTGATTCCAGACGATCGTTTAAACTATAAAGAGTAAGTGAAGAATGATGGGTGGATACGGCAGTATTAGTCCATGCCCCATTGTATTCAAGTATATTAGCTATTTCGTCGCCTGAATGAGATTTAGTACCTTCAAGCAACATAGCCAAAGCTATGGAGCTTACACCAGGTGTCGGAGATTCTGCATCTCCGCCCGGGAGTGTGATGGTGATTCGATTAACCTCGCTATCACCTCCACTAATGGTGTGAAGAGTAATACTGTTGGAAAGTACGGTGGTGCACACATCAGGAAAGTATAAGGTTCCGAAACTATTTATTTGGGGGGCTATTACTCTATTCATTTATTTATTGTAGATTGAGTCCAATTTCTGTTCGATGATTGAATTAAGAACACTTCTCCGTGCATCTTCTGCCGATATTTCATGAGAGGTTACCTGAGATGTTTGAGCTGCAGTTATTGGAGTTGAATTAGAACTGGAGGCCTCGCTCATGGACTGTTTAGCAAACTCTTCAACTGAAATTGTTTTAGTTGTTTTAGGTTTTACCTTGGTTGAGGTGCTAATCATAGAATGATATTTTTCAACTTTTCCTGATCCTTTGAAATTCCGAAAGTAATATTCTTCATTGATGTCACTAATTATCACCCCCTTAGAGGATGAGGCATGAATCATACGTGTATCTCCGATAAATATTCCCACATGGGAAATTGAATTTCCCGACCCAAAAAAAAGCAAATCGCCGGGGACAAGTTCTGCCTTTTTTGTGGGAGTACAATAGTCAGATTGCTCCTTCGAATTACGTGGCAATTTAATGGCTAAAGATGACAAGTAGACCTGCATCACAAATCCGGAGCAGTCTACGCCGTCTTTTGTAACACCTCCATACTTATAAGGTGTGCCAAGCCACTGACTTGCTTCATTCAAGAGAAACTGCGACTGTGGTGCCAATGCTGAAGACACTGACATTACTGGCTGTTTTGTAACTACTTCATTTCCCTCAGGCGTTATTTTTACCACCTTTGCGGTGTTTTTTGTCGAGCCACACCCAGAAAGCATGATAGCTATGAATGATGATATTAATATAAGATACAAGCTATTTTTCATAATAGTGCAAAATTACGAATATCGTTTGTTATTTTGTCATTTCTATGTCACTTTTATTCTCAATCTAATTTGTTAGTCTGGTGAATATATCTTAAAAAATCGGCTATCTCCTTAAAATTGCTTAAACTTGAGTGCTCATTGAATATTCTGATGTAACATTGTATGATTTTTGTAGTCTAATTGATAAAACTAACCGAAAATAATATATTCAATCACATAAACAAGATAATAAATTAAGAAAATGAAATTATCAGGCAAAATCATTTTACTCGCAGCCTGTTCAGCCGTCCTTGGGTCGTCCGTCACAGGCTTTGCTATGAAAGAGATACTTTTCTCTGATAAGGGTTCTGATGTTTTAGTGTCAAACAAAAACGATACTGACAACGGATTTTTCAGAGTGTTGCAATCTCCGGCTGCTAATGCAGCTGATTTCACAACAGCAGCCGAAAGCACCATTAACGGCGTGGTGTCAATTAAAAGCTACGCTACTCCGAGGGGTTATTCACAAGGTGGAAACGGAGGGTTTTTCAACGATCCATTTTTTGAATATTTCTTCGGCTCACCTAATGGTGGTCAACGCCGTCAGTCACCACAGCAACAGCCTAAACAGCAACAGTTGGGGCTTGGCTCAGGAGTTATCATCAGTTCTGACGGTTATATTGTAACAAATAATCATGTTATCGATGATGCAGAGCGCTTAGAAGTAACACTTAACGACAATCGTACTTTCGATGCCACCGTGATAGGATCAGACTCTATGACCGATCTCGCACTCATAAAGATTGAGGCCAAAGATCTGCCGGTCATCCCGATGGGAGACAGTGATGCTCTAAAAGTAGGTGAATGGGTACTTGCCGTTGGTAATCCCTTCGGTTTCACATCAACAGTCACCACTGGTATAGTTTCTGCAAAGGCTCGTAGCATAGGTTCGGCCACACATTCAGCACGTCCCATGGGTATTGAGTCGTATATCCAAACTGATGCTGCTGTTAACCCCGGTAACTCTGGCGGTGCTTTGGTGAATCTTAATGGAGAACTAATAGGCATCAACACTGCAATCTATAGCCAGACAGGTAATTATGCAGGATACTCATTTGCCATTCCTACTTCAATTGTAAAAAAAGTTGCAAGTGATTTGCGACAGTATGGCACTGTGCAACGGGCAGTTTTAGGCATTGGTATCTCAGACCTTTCTAATGAGATAGCAAAGGAAAAAGGTATTACATCAGTTACCAAGGGCGTATATGTAGGCAGTGTTAGTGATCGCTCTTCGGCCAAGGAAGCAGGCATTGCAGAAGGGGATGTCATTGTTAAGATTAATGATGTTCCTACCGATAATGTGGCTCAATTACAAGAACAAGTCGCAAAATATCGCCCAGGCGATAAGATTAAGGTGGGATATATCCGTGACAATAAGCACCATTCCGTTGAGGTAAAACTTCTTAACCAACAAGGTACTACAAATATGACCAAAGCTTCGGACTTCACTGACCTTGGATGTGCCTTCAAGAAAGTTGACGATTCCACATTAAAGCAACTAAACATCAGCCATGGAGTTAAAGTGGTAGACATTCATTCAGGCAGTTTCCGTGACGCAGGTGTGCGTGAAGGTTTCATAATTACTTCAATCAATGATAACCGTGTATCATCACCTGAAGAGGTTGAGAAAATATATAAAGCCATCATGAAGGGAAACGCTGACGAGAAATTAATGATTCTCAGAGGATTGTATCCCACAGGGAAGCGCGGTATATATGCAGTTGATCTTGCCCTTGTTGAATAAATTTAGAGATATAATGATAATTGACAGTTTCTTGTAAAATTAATTTTAAGTGAACTAAAAGATTAATTGGGACAGTACGCGCAATTATAACTGAGCAGGTATGCCAATGAGAACAAGCAGAGTGTCCAAAGTAATTTTAGAAGTTCACCAAAGAAGCCTGACAAGTTATAATGATTCTTGTCAGGCTTCTCAATTTTTTAATTATTGATAACTATGTTTATATAATCCCGTTCGTGTAATCTTAGAGAGCGGCGATTACTTCGATTTCTACAAGCACTTGCTTGGGAAGCTCACGAACAGCCACGGCTGAACGTGCAGGGAAGGGTTCTGTGAAATTTTCAGCATACACTGCGTTCATTTCACCGAAGAAGCTCATGTCAGCAAGGAACACAGTTGTCTTTACAACATTGTCAATTGAGGTGCCAGCAGCTGCCAAGAGTGCTTTAACATTGGCAAGTGATTGGGCAGTCTGAGCCTTGATCCCTTCGGGAATCTCCCCGGTGACGGGATTCACAGGAATTTGTCCTGAACAGAACAAAAAATTGCCGAATTTAATGGCCTGGCTGTAGGGCCCGATTGCAGCAGGAGCAGAGATTGTTGAAATTACTTCTTTCATGATTAAATGTTTTGATTATGTGATTAATGAGATAATGAGTAAATACTTATTTCAATATCTGAGTTTCTTGAATATTAAAGGATATATCTGCCAAAAGCGTGTTTTGGTTAGATGTGGCAATTTGGCTCGTTATTTTGTCACAGAGTGCGTTTAATTCGCTGAAATTCTCATTGAATTCAGGAATGAAGTCGGTCATTCCATGCGAGGCGAGTCGGTTAAGGACATTGCCGATAGTATAAAAACTTAAATCCATGGAAGGCTGAAGAGGAAGATCATCTTCAATCTCATGTTCATCTCTAGGTACGATCTTGTTGATAAGTCCACACTCCAACAAATAGTGCGTAATATTCCTTACAAGCTTAGGAGGGATTATGCAAATATGACAAAGTTGGTCAATATTGACAGCTTCCATTTCATGTTTGAAGCGATGCGTAATCACAGTAAGAACGGCGAGGGTGACCTTTCTCCTATAATTGGATGAGATACCGTCAATCTGTTTCTCATAGCTAAACAAAAATATGTTTTGAGAGGAGCAACAAATTAATGCTCCAGCCAAAGTGATGAGCCATGATAATTGCATCCAAATTAACATTAAGGGCAGAAATGAGAAGCTACCGTAGATGGCATTATACTTAGCAACGTATAATTGTCCTGTAATGAAAAGCCACTGTAGCACCTGGAAAGCTGTACCGGCGAGCACTCCGGCAAGCAGTGCATTTTTAAAGTGTACTTTTGTGTTGGGAATGAGCATGTATACGCCCACGAAAAACAGCCATCCAAACACATACGACATACAGTCGAGCATCCATGACACTATTGGAGTGATGGTGTCAAACGGAAGTAGCTTCTGGATAGTGTTTGACATGAAAATTTGAATACCACCGGAGCAAGTCATCAAAATCGGTAATATGATGCAAATGGCCAGGTAGTCAGTGACTTTTCGGAAAATAGAACGACCATTTGTGATTCCCCATATTTCATTGAAAGTATCCTCAACATTAATAAGAAGGGAAATAATTGTCCATAGGAGGAAAACGATGCCAACCCCAACAAATATACCTTCCGATGCTTGGGCAAGACAAGAATCCACAAATGAAAATGCCATGTCAAGGGCTTTGCTTTGTGAGGGAAAGTAACCGTATAACTCTTTCTGAAGAAGATTCTGAAGGTCAAAACCTCGACCAATGGCAAAGAGCAACGCAAGAGCAGGTACTATTGCCAAAAGTGTGCGATAGGTCATGGCACAGGCTTTCGACTGTAGGTCTGTGCTCATAAAAGTACGCACTGTTAGATTAACAGTCTTGATTGTGTTGACCCTGAAATTAGAGCGAACATCCTCCCACACCCCGCTGCTACAGTATTCCCATAAAGCGAGGCATCTATTATAAAGTTTTTGCCACCTTTCTGCAATGGTTGGTTTTGGCTTTCCGTTCTCTTCCATGTGTGTGTTTCTTTATAGTGATTAAGTTACTTTACGCTATCTTTCTCCACGAAAGTGCGGGCAGCTTGTGAGCGCGCAAGATCCAACGACTTTGTCAGACGCTCTTTTTCGAGTGTTGCCAATTTAAACTTTCGTATTGTAGTGGCGTATTCGTATAGTTGGGCTATTTCTTCAGCTTGGGCGGTTGTCAATGGTTGAGAGTATGAGCTTTGACCGTTGAACTTAAGGACCATGGGAGAGCCTACATTCTCACTAACGAATTTACCCACGGTGTCACATTCAGCGCCCATGAAGGTTATGACTTCCGCACCCATCGAGCGGTCATTACGCTCACCATCGTAATCCACAGTTGCAGTGGTAGCCTCTTTCCCAGTGGCTGTCACAGTGATGGATGTGCTTTTTACACTTTTACCTTTTAAAGATGACATAAGATAGAAATCACCGTTCGGAGTCATTCTTGCCTGTAGACCGGTTTTGCCGGTGAATGACATTGGGTCAGCCCCTTTGGCTATATAGTAACCTTCTATCGGGTTATTTACGAATTTTACATACTGCTGAAGAGAGTCACCCATTGCTCCTAATACGGCTGAAATTGAGTCGGCAGTTTCGAGTTCGCGGAGTAGTTTTCCTTCCGTAGCCACTGCTGTAAGATGCATTGCCTCACGGCGCACCTCTATTTCACGTGGAAATGTCTTCTTTAGGGAATCTGTCAGTTCCAGTGATAAAGAGTAGTCACCTGCTTTGTAGGCAGTATGAGCTTCTTCCAGGAGGGCTTTGGCTTTATCAGTCTCTCCACTTCCACATGATGCCAATAATAGTGGAACGCTAATTAACAGTATCTTCCCAATATGTTTAATTGCTTCGTTGTACATCCTTTACTCCTTTTACAGTTTTTATTTTTTTGATAATATTGTTTAATGCAGCTGTGTCGTTAACACCGATCACAAGGAAACCGGAGAATATTCCATCTCTTGATTCTATGGAGATATTTCGAAGTGTAACATCCTTTTCCTTATTTATAATTGAGGATACATTTGTTACGATACCTATGTCATCTTGGCCGACAATTTTTATTGTGGCTGCAAACTGATTACCAGCTTTCCCTGACCATCGGGTGCGTATCACGCGATATGGATACTTGTATCGTATGTGTTGTGCATTTGGACAGTCCATTTTGTGTATTTTGATTGCTCCTTCAGCCGAAACAAAACCAAACACATCGTCACCGAATATAGGATTGCAGCATTTCGAGAGTCTATAGTTTATTCCCTTGATATTGTCACCGATTATGAGAATTTCGTCAGTGGTATCACTATTTCTCTCTGTGGGAGCCTGTAGTTCAAACTCTTCAGCACTTCGTTTTTCGGTTTCTTCCTTTTTGTCAGAGTTTTCAATTATCTCATATTGAATGATTACATCGTTAACGTCTATAGTCTCCTCAGATATTGCATTGTAGAAATCGGTCACTGTTTTGTAGCCCATCTTCTTTATGGTGCGCATGAGGGTTGCTTCGTCGAGTTCTATTTTACGGTTTTTGCAACGGCGTTGAAGCATCTCTTTCCCTAATTCGGCGGCACGATTCACTCGCTCGTTAAGAGTTTGCTTAATCTTATTACGAGCTTTTGAAGTCACCACGAAGTTCAGCCAATCTTGCTTTGGTATTTGCCCTGGAGCAGTTGTAATCTCCACGGTGTCACCTGAATGAAGCTTGTAGTTTAGCTTCCGGTTTTTGCCGTTCACTTTACCGCCCACACATGTGCAACCGAGCTTTGAGTGGATGTTAAATGCGAAATCAAGTATGGTCGCACCCATCGGGAGTCGATAAAGGTCCCCTTTGGGAGTGAATACGAACACTTCTTTGTCGTAAAGGTCCATTTTGAAGTTTTTCATCAACTCCATAGGACCTTCAGCGGTTTCAAGAATATCGCGGATATTGTTCATCCACACATCGAGGTCACCTTCGCTCTTTATGCCTTTATACTTCCAGTGGGCCGCCAGACCCTTCTCAGCCACTAAGTCCATACGTTTGGTTCGAATCTGGACTTCCACCCATTTATTACCTGGTCCCTTCACTGTGGTGTGGAGTGATTCGTATCCATTGCTCTTAGGAATTGAGAGCCAATCTTTCATTCGAGCAGGGTTGGGTGTATACATATCGGCCACGATAGAGTAGACATTCCAGCATTCCGACTTCTCTTTTTCAATTGGCACATCAAGAATCACACGAATTGCAAATAAATCATATATTCCTGACATGTCAATCTTCTGCTTCCGGAGTTTATTCCAAATTGAATATATGGACTTTGTGCGACCTTTAATCTCGAAATTCAGACCAGTCTTATCAAGTTTTTCTTTGAGAGGTGCAATGAAGTCAGCAATATAAGAGTCTCGAGCCACCTTTGTTTCGTTAAGTTCCTTAGCGATTTTTGTATACGTGTCGCGAGCAGTATATTTAAGGGAGAGGTCTTCGAGTTCGCTTTTGATTTTGTACAAGCCAAGTCGATGTGCGAGAGGTGCGTAGAGATAGTTGGACTCAAAGGCTGTATCGGTGACAAATTTTTCATCCGGATGATGGTTTATAGTCCTCATGAGGGTAAGGCGGTCAACTATCATAATGATTATCACTCTGATATCCTCGGCAAAGGTCATAAGTAGACGGCGGAAATTATCAGTTTTAACCACACCCTGATTGCCGTAAAGAGTTGAGACTTTAATGAGTCCACTGACTAAGTGGGCGGTGTCATCACCCCACACACGCTTTACCTCTTCCGGCTTAAGGAATTCGGCGACACATAGCCCGTACACCATTGTTGCTATAACCATATTGCGATCCGGCGACACCATCCGGCAGAGTGCTATTGCAGTCTCAAGTGAATGGATTACCCGATTTATCCCATGTCGATCTGTGGCGGGTATGTTTTCTTTGAAAGCTTGCGACAAGATATTTTTGACCGAACGGTAGTCGCCGGGCGAAGCTACATCACCGGCTTCATGAAGCAGCGTTTTTACAAGCTCTTTGAGCTTTGTCGTTTCTTCCTGAGTAAATACTTTATTCTCCATCGCATTATGTTTCTGAATCGTGTGTAATGCCGTTCTATTAAATACGGTTTTCAATCGTCAATCTCGGCGGTGTATACAAGCTCCTATAGAGTTTAGACGTGTGTCAATCGCTTGATATCCACGGTCGATTTGATCAATATTGTCAATTTGGGATACTCCCTTTGCACTCATAGCAGCTATAAGCATCGCAATGCCAGCTCTAATATCAGGAGAGTGCATTTTGTTAGCTCTCAAGGGGAACCGATGATCTAAACCGATAACTACCGCACGGTGTGGGTCGCAGAGCATAATCTGCGCACCCATATCAATCAGTCGATCCACAAAGAATAACCGGCTTTCAAACATCTTCTGATGTATGAGCACACTACCTCTGCATTGAGTTGCAGTCACAAGCATCACAGACAGCAAATCCGGAGTAAGACCAGGCCAAGGAGCATCAGCTATGGTGGGTATCGAGCCGTCGAGATTTGTTTCGATTTCAGAGTTTTCCTGTGCAGGTATAAAAATATCATCCCCCCTTAGCTCTAAATTGATGCCAAGCTTTCGGAAGGAGTCTGGGATTATCCCAAGATTATCGTAGGAGACATCTTTGATAGTCAATTCGCTCTGCGTAATGGCAGCCATTCCGATGAAACTGCCCACTTCAATCATGTCGGGGAGGATAGTATGTTCGGCACCATTGAGTTTTTCCACACCTGTGATATGCAGTAGATTTGAACCGACTCCTTCAATTTTCACCCCCATCTGAACAAGCATTTTGCACAGTTGTTGGATGTAGGGTTCACATGCCGCATTGTATATAGTAGTTGTTCCTTCAGCAAGAGCAGCAGCCATGACGATATTTGCCGTTCCAGTCACCGATGCTTCATCAAGGAGCATATAACAACCTTTTAAGCCATTGACAGTGACAAGGTAATATGCCTGTCGCTCTTCATTATATGCAATCATTGCACCGAGCTTAGAGAGACCGGTAATATGAGTGTCGACCTTACGACGGCCGATTTTATCACCACCCGGTTTGGCGAAATAAGCTTGTCCCAAACGGGCTAAAAGGGGCCCAACTACCAGTACAGATCCTCTCAAGGAGGCGCAACGGCTCACAAAGTCCGCACTTGATATATAGTCTTGGTCAAGATCGTCAGCCTGGAAGCGGTAGGTGGAGTCGTCGAGTTTATCAACCTTTACTCGCATAGCTTTTAAAAGGTTTATAAGATTCGTTACATCCAAGATGTTGGGCACATTATGTATTGTGACAGGCTCAGAGGTGAGAAGTGTCGCACTTATCACTTCCAATGCTTCATTTTTTGCGCCTTGGGGTTTAATATTTCCATGCAGCCTATGGCCGCCCTCTATAATATATGTGCTCATAATAAACAGTTGAATATTATTTCAAATACCTTTATACTTAATAAATGAATTTAGGGTCGAATGTGTTCAACTTCCGGTGATAAAATAATTCCGAATTTTTCGCGTACTGAATTTATTATGTCGTTTTCGAGGGCGATGATTTCATCAGAGGATGCTTTTTTGTCCGGGTTAACGATAACCAGAGGCTGAAGATGCCATACTGCAGCGTTACCTTTTCTTACACCCTTCCAACCACATTGCTCTATCAGCCATGCCGCCGGAATTTTATACCCTTCTTCGAGTAGGAAGTGAGGAAAATTTGATGAACCGTTGACATCTACTACATGGTTAAATTGTTCATTAGTAACGATGGGGTTCTTAAAAAAACTTCCGGCACTTGGGGTTTTAGAAGGGTTTGGGAGTTTGCTGTCACGAATCTTTATTATCTCATCCCTAAGTGTTTTCGGAGTTAGTTGCTCAGTGGAAATCCTGGCGATATTTTTAGCAAGAGCAGGATAGCTAATTTGAGCATTATATAGTTTATACAGTTGATATTCTACCGCAGTAATGATATATCGACCTTTGAAATTTGGTTGTTTGAAAAGCGATAAGCGGTATCCAAACTTGCAATCAGCTTTTTCGACAGTGACAAACTGTTTTGTCACTGTGTCGTAAGTATATACTTTTGTAATCAAATCACCAGCTTCCACACCATAAGCTCCCACATTTTGAACTGCCGATGAACCCACTTCACCCGGTATACCGGAGAGATTTTCAAGTCCCCAAAACCCGGATTCACATGACCAACGGATAAAATCGTCCATCGTTTCGCCGGCTCCTACCTTTATAGATATTTTATCTGCTGATTCTTCAATTACCTCTCTCCCCATTATTGCACTGTGAAGTATTACCCCCGGGAAATCAGACATGAAGAGCAAATTACTTCCTGCTCCTATGTGAAAGTAACATTCACCATCGGGTATAGACGCAAGCATTTCGGGAATATCTTCCGGCAAGTTATATTCCATGAAGCATTTGCACTTAACCTGCATAGCGAAAGTGTTTAGAGGGGTGAGGTCGAAGTCGTACGACGTTTTTATCATTATATATATATATTTAATCAGTTCAACGATTTCAATGGTGTAATCTTTTTCCCTATGAAATCGTCTACAAATATAGCGCAAAAGTTTAACATGAGGAATGGATATATAACTAAATTACCGATAAAAATTTTAAAAAGTGGTTTTCTAATCAATGCGGGTAATGTGTAATATGCTCTAAAATATGTAATTTTGAACCATTTTATGATTAATTTTGTTATTGAGATAGTCAAGATTTATAAAAAATTTGTAAATTTGCGACCATAATATTGAAAAATCATATGTATAACTTTCTTAGTGGACTTATTTTTTAAGTTCTATAACGGAGGAAATATTAAACAATTATTGTTAATTAAAAACACTTAACGATGAACACTGAAACAATCGGTATTAACGCCGGAAGCATTTGGGCAGCGCTCAACGAAGCACAGACAATGGACACAAAACAACTCAAAAAAGTAGCTAAGATCAAAACAGAAAAGGAACTTTTCGCATCACTCGGATGGCTTGCACGCGAAGGCAAAATCGAATTCCAGCCGAGCGAAGACGGTAAGGAACTCCTCATCTCTCTTGTTCAATAGACTATTAGCGATCCCGGTTCTGATTTCTGTGAATCTCACACATAATACCAGACCTCAACAATATCACTCTCGTCTGTCAGGTTATACCAATAGATAGGCGAGAGTTTTTTGTTAAGTAGTTGGATATAAAAAAACATAGTTAATTTTTACGTTCACTAAACAAAATTGATGTATTTGCAGTTATTAAGACATACTGAGTAAACATTTCTTCACGTTTACTAACCATTGATAAACAAACTTAAAATTCAACATCACATTGAGCCGTAAGATTGTAAAAATAATATTAAGAGGGATCCTCTGGATTTTTATCGGGGTGATAGTACTGGTGGTATTAATGCCAATACTTCTTTATGTGCCGTTTGTTCAGGATTTTGCTGTAAAAGTGGCGACTACTGAAGTTGAGAAAAGCACCGGAATGAAAATGGAAATAGGGAAGCTTCGACTTGGATTTCCATTGCAACTCAATGTGGAAAATGCCGTCATAATCCAGGCCAACGGCGACACTATTCTAACAGCCGGGAAAATTGGTGTGGATGTGAAATTAATGCCACTGCTAAAAGGTGAGATAAACGTGGCAGCTGCAGACTTGGATAGTGCGTTTTATCAGATGGGTAATAGCGATTCATTGATGTGGATTAGGGCTCATGTCCATTATGCAGATATCGATGATTCGGATATAAGTCTAAAAAACGGAACCATAAATCTTACAAAAGTTGAAATTGATGGTGCTAATATTCACCTTAGAATGTTGGAGGACACAACAGCCGTTACACCGTCTGACACCGCAAATAGCACTCCCTGGAAAATTCATGCCGACTTGATTCAACTTAAGAATCTAAACTATTCTATGAACATGGAATCGCTCATAGATTCTCTTGGGTGTCAAATACCACTTGCAGAATTGAGAGATGGAAATGTTGACATGGCTTCAAGGAAGATATATGGAAAGAGTCTGCACATAGATAGCGTAAGTGCGACATATCTATATCCGAAAGTTATAAAATCCGACACAACAGCAACTGCTGCAGCTACAACAACCACATCATCTTCGGAAATGTGGACAATAAATGCTGACACATTACGATTGACAGCGAAAGAAGCACTTTACGCTGAGTCTGGACATACGCCACTCTCCGGATTTGACCCTTCGTACATACAGGGGAATAACATTATGATCGAGGTTGATTCATTCTATAATCGAGGGACATCGATCAATGTACCCGTAAAAAAAATCAGTGCGATAGAACGTTGTGGTCTCCAGCTTTATGCCGATGGGACATTCAGTATGGATGAAAAGTCAATGAAAGCCCTGGATTTCACTATTGAGACATTAAAATCTAATATAAAATTTTCAGCTGAGATGGGATTGGGTAATTTGATGACTGACACAAATCTTCCACTTATGCTGAAAGGCAATGGCCGTATAGATCCTGATGAAGTAGCCATGGCATTTCCTGATATGAAGCAGATGTTGGCGCCTATAAATCCGGTTTCTATTTCGACGGATATTGAGGGGACTTCTGGTTCACTTGATATCAAAGAAGTTAATCTAATGGTACCGGATATAGTCCGTCTCTATGCCGAAGGTGTAGTGGATAATCCGTTTACTACCGATAAAATAGGGGGAGAGATAACAATGAATGGAAGTCTGTCGACTATCTCGGACAAACAATTCTCATTCCTTCCAATAAAAGTTGTGCCTTCTCTTAAACTTGACGGTAATATAGCATATCATCCTGGCATAGCTGATGGTAAATTCACGGTAGTAACACGAGGCGGTAGATTGGCTGCAAGCGGTAAATGGAATGATATGATAGAGGGATACAGCGCCACCATTAATCTTGATCGTTTCCCGGTTGACGCATTTATGCCAGAACTCGGTGTCGGAGAAATAACAGCAACTATAACAACAGATGGGCGAGGATACAATCCTATGTCAAGAAAATCGTATGCCGATGCCGATATTGATTTGAAAAATGTAGTGTACCAGAAGGTAGCATATAATGATATTAAACTTAAAGCGTCCCTTCACGATGGCAATGCCACCGGGACATTAACAAGTTACAACACAGACTTTGATGGGACGGTGCAATTTGATGCGAATATCGATAAAGATACCATTGACTGGAACATTGATGGGAACATACGTAACGTCAATCTCCAAGCAATGAATTTCGCTGACACAATCAATGAAGGCAAAGTGATGCTAACCTCATGGGGCAGTTATAATTTGAAGACCAAGGATATAAATGCAAAGGCTGATGTCACTAATTTATATTGGCGTATGCCGGATGTGAGTATCAACTATACTGATCCCATATCCATGACACTTATATCATCAGAGAATGATATGACGGCAGTATTGACCAATGGGGATATGCGTCTTGAGACCGGCTCTCCAAATTCACTTTTCTCAATCATTAGTGCGTTACCAGTAGGAATGAAAGAGATAAAAGCACAGACTGACAGTATGCATATCAACGTTCAGACATTAAGCAAAAGCTTTCCTCGCTTAGACATGGTACTTGAAATGGGAACGAACAACATAGCATCAAAGTTCTTGAAAGAATCATCCGACATAGGATTCAAGCACCTATTGCTTTCAATGCGCAACGACTCATTGATTTCAATGAATGCTGATGTGACGGGGTTCAATATGGGTTCAACCCGATTGGACTCAATATCCCTCTATGCTATTCAACATGGTGCATATCTGGTATATCGTGCAGAGGTTAATAATCGGCCGGGTACATTTGATGACTTTGCACATGTGAATCTTAATGGTTTCTTAGGTACTAATAGAATAGCTGCCTACATGAAACAAGAGAATATCGAAAACCAAAAAGGTTTCAACCTCGGATTGTCTGCCATTCTCGTAGATAGCACTATAACCGTTAAGTTAGTACCCCATAAGCCCACTATTGCATATAAGAAGTGGACAGTAAACAATGATAACTTCATCAGTTTTAATATCCCCACTAAACATATAGACGCTAACTTAACACTCGCGGGTGATGACAGTTATCTGAAGATATTCACTGAACATCCACATCTTTATAGTGATACTACAGCTCATTCACACGAAGAATTCCTCAATCAGGAGGACTTAGTGGTACAAATATCCCAAGTGCATCTGCATGATTGGCTCGCAATCAACCCGTTCGCACCTCCGGTCAAGGGGGATGTCTCAGCTGATATGAGAATCCGATATGAAAATAATGTACTTACAGCAAAGGGTGACGTCGAACTCTCAGATCTTTTCTATGGAAAAGAAAGGGTGGGGACGTTCGGACTCGACGTTGATATTGCAAACTCCCGTGGGGGGAAACTAATGGCCGATATCACACTGATGGTTGACTCATTAAAGACAATCACAGCCAAAGGTGTTCTTAACGACTCAACAGCTGCTAATCCCTTCCTCCTTGACTTCACGATGATAAAATTCCCGTTAAAGATTGTCAATCCATTCATCCCGGAGGGTATGGCGAAATTATCAGGAACACTCAATGGCCAAATGGACATAACCGGAGAGATGACCAATCCAATATTCAACGGATTCCTGGACTTTGATTCCACTGATATAAATGTGAAAATGCTTGGTGCCACCTTCAAATTCTCAGAAGAGAAAATCCCGGTTGATAGCAATGTTGTAACGTTCTCGGATTTTCAGATCCAAGGATGTAATGAGAATCCTCTGTTTATAAATGGACAGGTGGATGTTCACAATCTCGCCAATGTGATGCTTGACCTCACGTTAAAAGCTAAAGACATACAGGTGGTGAATAGCGATAGAGCGCGTGAAGGTGCTGACATATTCGGTAAGGCTTTCCTTGATCTTGATGCCTCCGTGAAGGGAAACATGGACTTTATGCGAGTAAACGCAGATGTAAACATATTAGCAGGCACTAATGTCACTTATATTATGGCGGAGACTACACAGTCATTGACCTCGAAATCCAACAATGATATGGTACATTTTGTGAACTTCAATGACTCAGCACAAGTGGAATCAAGTGATTCCATTACTCACTCCGCAATGGCGCTCAATCTTGAAGCTCAACTACAGATTGAAGAAGGAACGACAATTAATGTATATCTAAATACTAACGGTACAAACCGCGCACAAGTACAACCGTCAGGCAATTTGACATATACAATGTCAGCGCTCAATGGCGATCGTGTAACAGGTCGATTGAACATAAATGACGGTTTCGTTAGATATACACCACCGTTCATGTCAGAAAAGAATTTCAAGTTCCAGGAAGGGTCATATGTTGCATTTAATGGGGATATGCTGAATCCGCTTCTTAATATTCATGCAGTCGACGAAATAAAAGCTAATGTCACTCAAAGTGGACAGGATTCAAGGCTCGTGAATTTCGATGTAAGTGTCAGCATAACTAACACATTGGACAACATGAATGTAGCATTTGATCTATCGACAAATGATGATATTACTGTTGAAAATGAATTGACCTCTATGTCGCCGGAGCAGAGAGCAAATCAAGCAATGAATATGCTCCTGTATAAAGTATACACGGGTTCAGACACTAAGGCTTCCGGAAATATGTCGGGCAACCCCTTATATTCTTTCCTGACTTCACAGCTTAACTCATGGGCGGCCAATAATATCAGAGGTGTCGATATATCCTTTGGCATAAATCAGTATGACAAAACACTTGACGGTTCAACTTCTACGGCCACCTCTTATAGTTATCAAGTAACAAAAACGCTATTTAATGACCGATTTAAGATAGTGGTAGGCGGTAATTATTCCACTGACGCAAATTCTGATGAAAATTTCTCCCAGAATCTAATTAACGACATTTCATTTGAATACATGTTGAACCGTTCAGGATCAATGTATATCAGGATATTCCGTCACACCGGATATGAAAGTATCCTTGAAGGAGAAATAACCCAGACAGGCGTTGGCTTCGTGTTAAAGCGCAAACTCAATTCACTGTGGGAGTTATTCGGCGTTCGTAGAGATTAAAATTTATATTAATTCAACGAAAATGTCAAAAGAAAATGGAATCCAAATTGATAAAAGTATATTTTTACATAGCAATAATGATGCTTGTAGCGTCATGCTCCACCACCCGAAGGATTGGGGAAGATGAAACGCTTTACACAGGTGTTAAAGGTGTTGAAGTGGAGACTCCCGACAAATCAAAGTTTCCCACTGGTGTCAAAACATCACTTGAGGATGCTGTAGCGGTAAAACCGAATAACCCTTTATTGGGTTCTGTGTCCGTTAGATCACCGTTTCCCGTTGGGCTATGGGTGTATAATAATTGGTCAAATCCTCCGAAAGGATTAAAGCACTGGTTGTATGAGAAACTTGTGGCACAGCCTGTTCTGATAAGTGACGTGCGTCCGGAGGTAAGGGTCAAAATGCTCGATGAAATTCTCGATAACAATGGATACTTTTCGGGAAAGTCATCTTACGAACTTGTCAAAGGGAAAAACAAGAAGAAAGCTTCGATTCTTTACAAGATTGAGGCCGGTAATCCATACTTATTAGATTCCATTATCTTACTTCCTGACACCTTACCACTTTACCATCTCATTGACTCAGTTGCAATGCGTTCTAAATATTTCCAGGTGGGTTCAAGATATTCTACTGATTCCCTTAATAAGCTAAGAGTTGATATCGCTAATGCCGTGCGTAATAGGGGATACTATTACTTCAGGCCAGATTATATTCAGTACTTGGCTGACAGTGTGATGAATCCTGGAAAAATCGCTATCCGTCTTGACGTGGCAGACAATGTGAGGCCATGGACTATCGATAAATTCAAAACCGGACAAATTACCACATATATATACAGAAATAGGGGTGGAGGTACACCCGATACGACTGAAACTAATAAGGGCACATTAATAAGGTTTCTACCTTCGAGGCTTCGTGAGGGATTAATACCTTCGTGCATACTTTTCCGGGAAGGACATACATTTTCCGTTCGTCAAATGGACCTCACTCAGTCAAGACTGTCACGACTTGGCATATTCAACAATATCAGCATCTCAGTTATGCCGGACACAGTTCACCGTGACCAACGACTTCTTGACGTTATGATTGAATGTACTTACGACAAACCATTAGAAGCCTCAATCGAAGCTAATGTTTCGTCGAAGTCTAATTCATACCTCGGTCCGGGACTCACACTTGGGGTAACAAACAAGAACATATTCGGTGGAGGAGAGCAGCTCAACTTATCATTAACAGGTTCTTACGAATGGCAAACAGGATCGGGTAAAAAAAATTCCGTTTTCAACTCTTATGAATTCGGAATTAAAGGGACTCTTGCGTTTCCAAGATTGCTTGCACCAAGATTCATCCCCCGCTCTCACAGGGATGTGAACTGGACACGTATATCTTTAGGCGCAGAAGTGCTTAACCGCCCTCATTACTTCAAACTTTTCCAATTCAATACCGGAATATCATACGATTGGCGTTCCTCAAGGTATATTTCCAATACATTTACGCTTTTTAAATTGACTTACAATAAGTTGCAGCATACCACAGAGACATTTGACTCAATAATGACAGCAAATCCTGCTATTGCACTTAGTTTCCAAAATCAATTTATTCCTCAGATGTCGTATGGACTTGTGTATGACCGAGCTATGAACCGGGACAATACGATAAATGTACAAGTCACATTACAGCAGGCTGGAAATATCTTTTGGACGATTTATGAACTTTGTGGTAAAAGAGGTGAGAAAACACTTTTTCACACCCCTTTTTCACAGTTCGTGAAAGGCTATGCGCAGATTGTCTACGGACGACGATTGTGGGGGGAACATTGGTTGGTCAGTAGAATTGGATCGGGAGCGGCATACGCCTATGGGAATTCTTCACAGGTTCCGTATAGTGAGCAGTTTTACTGCGGAGGTGCTAATTCAGTACGAGCTTTCACTGTAAGGTCAATTGGTCCGGGTTCTTATCGTGCCCCTGCTGATCAAGTTAATGGATACTTTGACCAGACCGGTACATTTACATTTATAGCAAACACAGAGTATCGATTTCCGATTTTAGGCCCACTTCATGGAGCGATATTTCTCGATGCCGGAAATGTGTGGACATTAAAGAATGAAAAAGAACGTCCCGGAGGGCAGCTTAGAGCCAAGACGTTCTTTAAGGATTTGGCACTTGGCACTGGAATAGGGCTTAGATTTGACATCTCTATGTTAATAATTCGCGGTGATTTAGGTATTGGTATCCATGCACCGTACGACACCGGTAAATCAGGTTACTATAATATGGAATCCTTCAGGAAGTCATTAGCATTCCATCTGGCCATAGGCTATCCTTTCTAAGAATCATTCTCACATCGAATTACGAGAGTTATGAGAACATTTCATAACTCTCGTTTGTCTTAATAATAGGGCTTATTTGATCGTCATAGAATGCGCGTTTAGATAAGTTCTGTTTATAAATCTATTTTACTTATGAAGAAAGCAATAAGTTACATAGCATTTTTTGCCGTGCTAATATTAATGATTTCGGCATATTCAGAGCGTGTTGTAAAGGCTGAAAAAGGATATACCGCACCAGAAATTGAAATGGTAAGTGATGGTAAGAACAATATATCGCTTGACAAACTCCGAGGCAAATATGTGTTGGTTAATTTTTGGGACTCAAATAGCGCAATATCACGAATAGCGGCTGGAGAATATGACCGATTTCTAAAGGAATCTCCTTCGAAATTCAAGTTGTTGTCGATTAATACTGATGATAACAAGAAGTTATTCAGAGAGATAGTTAAAAACGACAATCTTGACACATCAACACAATTCCATATTGACGATGTAAAGACATGTAGCACAAAGAATGATTACAGACTTGAACAAGGGTTCTCATCATATCTAATTAATCCACAGGGGAAAATCGTGGCAGTCAATCCGTCAGTTACTACGTTGGAAAAGTACCTGACAGGAAATTGATGGTAACACAGAGTTGGCATTTCTAAAATTTCTAACTAAATTTGCAAAATAATTCATCATGAAACGACTCTTTAGTACTGCTATTATCGCCACATTGACTTTGATGTTAGTCGATGCAGAAATACTTCGCGATTATGAATCTCAGAGTAATGGTAACCTGTCATTTAGCGTTGACAGCATTGACTATCGCCCTGACTTGACACGTGTGTATGGAAAGTTGCAGGGGAGACCTCACACCTCGAATCGCATTGACGATGTTAAAGTCATAAAAAATACCGAATCATACTCCTCTACTGATATCGATGGAGTGGATTTTCGTCGATATTTCCAGTGGGAGGATGATGGTGTCATTCCAATCGAAATAGATTTTCCGGCAATGAAAAGCGGCCAAGGAGTCCAATTAATTTTCAACACTCCTTACGGACAGTCGCAGACTACTGCAAAAGTCTGCCAGAAACATAGCAAATGATAGTTTGTATCACTGAGAAACCAAGTGTAGCAAAAGATATAGCACAAATCCTTGGCGCAAATATACGCAGGGATGGTTATTACGAAGGTGGTGAATATTTTGTCACTTGGACTTTCGGACATTTATGCACCCTGAAAGAACCGGCTGACTATACTGAAAGATGGAAAAGGTGGTCACTCGGAGTGCTTCCGATGATTCCGGAAAAATTTGGAATTAAGATTATACAGGATAGTGGTATCGAGCGACAGTTTAAAGTTATTGAAACTCTTATCAACAAAGCAGATAAGGTAATTAACTGTGGAGATGCCGGTCAGGAGGGTGAACTTATCCAAAGATGGGTAATGCAAAAGGCAGGTATAAAGTGTCCAGTTTACCGGCTGTGGATTTCCTCATTGACAGATGAATCAATCAAGGCGGGATTTTCTAATCTGCGTCCGGAGCAGGATTTTAATTCCCTTTATTATGCAGGACTATCACGAGCTATAGGAGACTGGATTTTAGGGATGAATGCGACTCGTCTATATTCCTTGAAGTATTCTTCCCCCGGTAATGTGTTGTCAATCGGGCGTGTGCAGACTCCCACTCTTGCGTTGATAGTTCAGCGGCAGACTGAAATAGAGAACTTTAAACCAGAAGATTTTTGGGAGCTAAGGACGGTGTATCGTGATGTGACATTTAATGCATCTACCGGTCGTTTCAAAGACATTGATGAGGCAAATAAAGCGTTAGCGGGAATAGTCGGGAAGTCAATGGTAATCAAAGATGTACAGGAGAAAAAGGGTAGGGAAGCACCTCCGAGACTCTTTGACTTGACATCCCTACAAGTGGAGTGCAACAAAAAATGGGGATGGTCAGCCGATGATACGCTACGCTTGATTCAGTCACTCTATGAGAAAAAAGTGACTACCTATCCGCGAGTAGACACAACATATTTAAGCGAAGATATCTACCCTAAAGTTCCGGGAATATTAAAGCAGATGACTCCTTACGCACCATTGACTGAAAAATTGGTAAATGGGAAAATCCCCAAGAGTAAGAAAGTATTTGATAATTCTAAAGTCACAGACCACCATGCGATTATACCAACAGGTCAGTCACCGACGGTGCTTGTGGGGGACGAGCGCAAATTATATCATCTTATCGCATTGAGGTTTATAGCAGCTTTTTATCCTGACTGCCAATTTCTTACTACAAATGTGATAGGGGAGGTCGATAAAACATCATTTAAGACATCTGGAAAGGTTATAGATGTCAGGGGGTGGAGAGAAGTTCTTGAACATGCTTCTGAAAATAACGAGACAGTAGATGATGAAAACAATATACTTCCATCGTTTAGAATAGGAGAGAGTGGACCTCAGGAACCATCATTAGTGAAAAAGACGACACAGCCACCTAAATATTACACTGAAGGTTCGTTGCTCCGCGCCATGGAGTCAGCAGGAAGAACTATTGATGATGAAGAGCTTAGGGAAGCGATGAAAGACAATGGGATAGGGCGTCCGTCCACTCGTGCCGCAATCATTGAGACACTCTTCAAAAGGAAGTATATCAATCGAGTGCGTAAATCAATCGTAGCGACTCAAGCGGGCATTGACCTAATATCAACGATTAATGAAGAGCTTCTCAAGAGTGCAAAATTGACGGGGTTATGGGAGAATAAACTGCGAAGGATTGAACGTGGCGAGTACTCAGCATCAGATTTTATTTCGGAATTAAAGACCCTGATTAATGATATAGTAATTAATGTGCTGAATGATAATTCTCATGCTAAAATAATAGTTGATAACCGACGTATGGGGAATGAAGGGGATTCAACAGATTCATATTCAAAATCCAAAGATACTCCTAAGCCGCCAAAACCTCGCACTCCAAGAATCACGAAATTTGAGCAAATCGTATGTCCGATTTGCGGTAAAGGATATATATTGAAGGGTAACACGGCGTATGGTTGTTCACGGTTCAGAGAGGGATGTACCTTGCGTCTCAATTTCGACAGTTATCCAAATACACTGACTCCTGGCAAACTAAATAAACTTTTGCAGAAGTATAAAAATGTGAAATAGAAGAGAAATCAGCTGAGAAACAATAATCGTAACATTGCAAATCGTCCGAATAGGAGAGTCATGAACACATACTGAATTTAGAAATTGAGAGCCAACCACTATATTATTAAAAATCTCTATGTACTATTTTACATAATACAGATTATGGGATTTAATGGCGGCAATATGATACCTGATAAAATATTAACAAGAATTTAGTAAAATTCACGTTAAAACATACTGTTCAATTTGTCGTATTGTTAAAACTCTCAATGTGTTAGTCAATTGTAGTTAAAGCGTTAGTTCATATGAGATTTTATCTGTAACTTTGCATTACAAAATAAGAGATAAATCATTTATTCATTATTAATTTTCATACCATTGATAATCTAATTACGACAATACAATCATATCCTTTTCTGAATTAATAACTATTCGCTATTTTCCTTTGAAACATCAAAAAAAATTATCTACGCCATCAAATGTCCCTAACCTCGACATGCAATGGAAGTAGTTTGAGAAAACATAACCGATAATTAGAATTGATGATTATAATTTGGAGCGTCCACTGCGTGAGCAGCGGGCGCTCGTCATATATATCATCTGAGTTTTAGAAGCACCACATTCTCAACGTGTTGAGTATGTGGGAACATATCAACCGGCTGAACTTCAGCGATATCATATTTTTCATGAAGCAATGCCAGGTCGCGAGCCTGAGTAGCGGGATTGCAGCTTACATATACGATTTTACGAGGTTCGGCATCGAGTATAACTTTGACCACGTTCTCGTGCATACCTGCACGTGGAGGGTCTACAATCATCACGTCAGGTATTCCATGTGCATTGATGAAATCAGAAGTCAGAATGTCTTTCATATCTCCGGCAAAGAATTCAGTGTTGTTCAGACCGTTTACCGAAGCATTTACCTTTGCGTCTTCAATTGCCTCCGGAACATATTCTATACCTATCACATGTCTCACCTTTGGAGCTATGAAACAAGCTATTGTACCTGTGCCGGTATACAGGTCATATACTAATTCCTCTCCGGTCAAAGCTGCCATTTTTCGAGCCACGCTGTAAAGTTTGTAGGCTTGACGAGAGTTGGTCTGATAGAACGATTTTGGTCCTATTCGGAATCTCAATCCTTCCATATCCTCCTCGATATATTCTCTTCCCTTATAAGGCACCACTTCTTGGTCGGCAATTGTATCATTTACTTTGGTATTGATGACATAACCCAAAGAAGTTATTTCGGGAAACCCATTTGATAAATGGGCCATCAGTTCCTCAATTTTATCAGGGTCGTTCTCCCCTACCACCATGATTACCATCACTTCTCCTGTGGAAGCGATACGAATCATCAAAGTACGCAAGAATCCATGTTGCTCTCGTAAATCATAGAAAGAATAACCATGTTCTTTGCCGAAATTCTTAATGAATAGACGGATACGATTCCCTAAATCATCTTGAAGATGACATTTATTTATGTCAAGTACTTTATCAAAGGCCCCAGGAATATGAAATCCGGCTGCACGACGGTCAGGGAAATCTTGACCAGACTTTAGTTGATCAAATGTTAACCACATTTTATTAGAGAATGTGTACTCCATTTTATTCCTATATTCCCATACGTTCTCAGAACCGATGATAGGATTAATTTCCGGTAAAGGAATTTTGGCGATTCTCTGGAGGGCATCTTGAACCTGCTGATGCTTACATTTTAACTGGAACTCGTAAGGCAAATGCTGCCAGCGGCAGCCTCCACACACAGTGAAATGTTCGCATCTCGGTTCTACTCTCACATCGGAAGGCCGAATCAAATTTTCGATATGACCCTCAGCATAGCTTTTCTTTTTCTTATCAATCTTGACATCTGCGATATCACCTGGCGCTCCAAATGGGATAAAGACAACCATCTCATCCACTTTGGCGAGCGAATTTCCTTCGGCCGCGACATCAATTATTTCAACCCCTTGTAATAAGGGTAACTCTTTCCTTTTACGTGCCATACAACACTAAATATGATAATGTAATTGTATAAATTTGACTTCAAAATTAAGAATTGTTTTAGTAATCTTCAAATAATAGCACACTAAATTTTTTGAATCGTTGATTTGAAATATATGAAATATATAACGACTTCCACTTGTCAAAATGTTACATAGCAGTGGCAACATCACCGATTTCTTTGAAAAAATTTCTCCTTGTTGTAAAATACTTGTAACTTTGTCAAAAGAAACATTCATGGCGACATCTCTATGAACCCTCTATTTTCAATCATCACTGTCACATATAATGCTGAAAAAACGATTACACCTACGTTGAAAAGTGTTAAGGAGCAATCGTTTAATTTTTATGAACATATCATTATAGATGGGGCTTCGACTGACAATACAGTAAATCTGGCACAGCAGTCTGGCATTGATAATCTTATCCTTGTGTCAGAGAAGGATAACGGGCTATACGATGCCATGAACAAGGGACTGGGTTTAGCGACAGGCGATTATGTTATATTTCTCAACGCCGGCGATACATTTCACACTCATGACACCTTAAAAATTATTGCCAATACCATTCTTGAAAATGATTATCCGGGGATTGTATATGGTCAGACTCAATTAGTAAATAATAACAGGGAGAGGATAGGCAATCGGCATCTCTCGGCTCCAGCAGTGCTAACGCTTGACAATTTCAAGGACGGGATGGTGGTGTGTCATCAAGCCTTCATCGTGTTACGCAAATTAACCGATAATTACGACACCCGCTATCGTTTCTCTGCTGATTTCGAATGGTGTATTCGCTGCCTGCAACGTTCACACCGTAATTATTACATTGATCGCACACTTATAGATTATCTTTCAGAGGGTCTTTCCACGCAAAATATGAAGCTATCACTTTGGGAGAGATTTAAGATTATGTGTTTTTATTTTGGCTTAATTCCGACAGTTGCAAGGCATTTCAAATTTTTAATTCGTTATCTTAGACGAAAAAGAATACATTAGGGCCAAATAGCCCTATATGCTCTCCCCTATCAATGATTTATCGCTCTTACTTCACCCTATCAGGATTTTTTGCAATAAAATCTTTCCATGATTTTGCGGCTTCCGAAGCAACAGGACGCGAAGATTCATAAAAATGGCATAGTGCGGCGGCGAGGGCATCAGTGGCATCGAGTTCAATATCAAGTTCGCTTTCAGAGATTTTCAAGATACGCCGAAGCATTTCCCTAACCTGTTCCTTACTTGCAGCACCTGAGCCAGTAATAGCCATCTTAATCTTACGCGGTTCATATTCACAGATTGGTATATCACGTGACAAAGCAGCGGCCATTGCAACCCCCTGGGCTCTGCCTAACTTCAACATCGACTGAACATTTTTGCCAAAAAAGGGTGCTTCAATTGCCATTTCGTCAGGGAGAAATTGCTCCACAAGTCCGATCACTCTTTCATGAATACGTAACAATCTCAAATAATGGCTATCAAACTTATTTAATTTAACCACACCTAACGCTATGAGATATGGTTTCTTAGATTTTATGCCAAGAATACCATATCCCATAATGTTGGTACCAGGGTCGATACCTATTATCACTTTATCGAAATCCTTGTTATCCACACCTGTATCTAACTAATAGTGAGCGATAAATTAATCACCACTTTTACCAGTCGGTAGTGATTCCATATATGTGGTGAAGAATAGCACCTTCTCACCATATCTTTCACCTAAAATTCTTCGAAGCTCTGCGGCTTGACCATCATGCCAATTAACTGCCATATCAACATTGGAAGCAGAGAGCTGGACTGCGAAACTTGCATAACCTTCCTGTACCTCAATAAGAATTCTTGCAAATACAGGATTAAATAGACCTTCGCAACATATCGCATTCGGGAAATAAGTTTCCCTAACCCACTGTGTGAAAGAATCAATCAAAGAGAGATGGACATGAAATGTTGTGTTAAGTATTATCATAACATCTCTTCGCTGATTATAAGTTTACCTTTCACTCTACGGTTCACCATATAACCGATAACAATAGTGGTAAAAGCAGCGCATATGAATGATACCATTCTATCCTCAAGGCCGATGAATTGTGGGGAGATAAATACAAACGATGTTACAATAAAAGTCATAGCCACGGCTGGGATAAGAGCTACCCATACATTTTTCTTCCGTTCAGCAAGCCACACGTAAACTGACCATAACACAAAGACCGAAAGAGTCTGATTCGACCAAGCAAAATAACGCCAAATAATGTCGAAATTAAAGAGAGCGATTCCATAGCCAACTACAAAGAGTGGAATACAAATTGCAAATCGCTTCAGCAGAGGCCGTTGGTCAACTCTAAAAATGTCAGCAATCATCAGACGTGCACCGCGAAAAGCGGTATCACCGGTCGATATCGGGGCAACCACAACCCCTAATAGTGCGAGAACTGCACCAACTTTACCGAGAGTGGTGTTAGAGATTACATCGACAGCCCAAGCTGCATTATTACCATGTTCAGCTAACTGCTCACCAAGACCGGATGGACCTTTGAAGAAGGCCATAGCTACGGCAGCCCAAATTAAGGCAATGATACTCTCCGAAATCATCGATCCGTAGAAAATCGACCGACATTTCTTTTCATTGTCAATGCAACGAGCCATCAGTGGCGACTGTGTGGCATGGAATCCGGAAATAGCACCACAAGCAATAGTAATAAACAGTGTGGGTATAATGGGTAAAGCTTCAGGATTCAACTGGTAATTATGCAGCGATGTAAGTTCAGGCACTTCATATACCCCGCTAAATATGACATATAGCAGTCCTATAGCCATAGAAATTAAAGCTATGCCAAAAATTGGATATACTTTGCCGATAACTTTATCTACCGGGAGCATTGTGGCAATGATATAATAAGCTAAGATAATCCATATCCATAATTCAGATGAGACCGAAGGAACCATTGTGCCCAATAACTGAGCCGGGCTCAGAAGGAAAACAGCACCCACGAGTACCATTAAGACAATTGAGAAAATTCTCACAACCATCCTGGTGTTTATGCCGAGATAAATGCCAATTATTTCGGGAAGGCTCTTGCCATCGTTGCGTAGAATCATCATTCCGGAAAGATAATCATGCATCGAACCAAAGAAAATACCTCCCAAAGTAATCCAAAGGAATGCCACGGGACCAAAGCATGCGCCGAGGATTGCTCCAAAAATAGGACCTGTTCCAGCGATATTTAACAACTGTATAAGAAATATTCGCCAACGCGGCAAGCGGATGTAATCGACTCCGTCCCCAAGACGATCGACAGGAGTGGTATTTTTAGAATCAACTTCCGCAAGTTTTTCAAGATACTTACCATAAGTGAAATATGCTGTCACAAGCAGGACAAAGCATGTAATGAATGTTATCATACTTATATAGTTTACTTATATCATGTTTAAGAGCTATTTAAAATACCATGGATGATTTATCATCTGTATAATTCCATCACTTGGAATCATGCCATTTATTCGCGAAGCACCTCGGTAGACACGGTTGGAGAAATCAGGATCATCATATTTCATATGATTAGTTTTTACTAATCCGGAGGAGTGAATGTATTTTCCATCGTTATCGTAAATAGCGACGTGTGAAATACGGCCATCCGGTGTTCCGCTGAAAAAAAGTAAATCGGCAGCCTCAAGGGAATTAATATCTTCAATATCAATGTGTTTACCTATTTCTATCTGTTGACGAGCATCACGGAGCATCAAAATACCGTTGGCAAAGTAACTAATTCTCACCAGCCCTGAGCAATCAGTTGACTTTGTAGTACATCCTCCCCAAAGATAGGGTGTCCCCATAAGCCAATAACATGTCGTTAAAATATCGTTAGCATCAAATGGCTGGGAAGCCCACTCTTCCGCCGGCATCATGGATGATGTATCAACCCATCCTGAACGCCCATCAGGTAAAGTGACTTTTGTCATGGGACCATCCGAAAGTATGCCCTCAAGGATTGAACCATTCACAAGTTCCGTAACGACTGTTCTTGCACATTTGTCAGTTTCAGAGCTATATACCTTTATCTCAGGGAGAGATACTGAAACAAGACGAGGAGAATCTCGCCACTTGAGCATGTCAGTATGCGAGAGTTTTGTCACGCTTGAAATATTCATGTATCCTTCATAGCCGTCTGGTCCTTGAAGTTTAAGCCATTCCCCTCCATCATGTTCCAGCACAAGCATAGGTGTTCCCATAATGGACTGTGAAGTCATTTCGGTAGCATGCCCTTTACCATCACGAATACATGCGACCGGGATGCGTACTTGCACCCAACAGGAATCTTGTGCCGATATGGAAATGGCACTTACAAAGAGCAAGATGGTAATAATCAGGATATTTATTCGAATTAACATTTGTGATAATGATTAGCAACTTTATCAATTCATAATTCAAAGTTACGAATTTTTATCCAATCTGAATAACTTTTCTGCATTAGCAAATGTTAAATCAGCAATTTTATCTTTTGATATTCCAAAAACATCAGCAACAGTCTGAACCGTATTTACTATATACGAGCTTTCATTCCTTTTCCCCCGGAATGGGACTGGCGATAGATAAGGTGCATCCGTTTCGAGGAGGATACGGTCTAAGCCGATAATGGGCAGAGTATTACGTAATTTCGAATTCTTAAAAGTAACAATACCGTTTATACCAAAATAGAAATCACCTATTTCCCTTATCCGCTCCACATCCTGTTCGTTACCGCCAAAACTGTGGAAAACACCACACGGTACCATAGTACTGTCCTTAAAGACCTTTAAAACTTCATCCAATCCTTCCCTACAATGGATAATGACAGGCAAATCAAGATTTAAAGCCCAGTCAATTTGATAAGCAAAGGCCTCCATTTGTTGACATTTAAAAGTCTTGTCCCAATAGAGGTCAATACCAATCTCACCTACTGCCACATAATTGTTTTTATTTGAAAATAATTCATTTTCAATGGTTTTCAAACTATTCTTAAAGTTTTCGTCTATCTCTGTCGGATGAAGGCCCATGGCCATATAAGTAACCGCGGGATATTTGCGATGAAGATTTTTCATCGGTTCGATGGTCGATAAATCGACATTAGGGAAAATCATCTTTCCAACTCCCGCATTCAGGGCACGTTGAATAACATCATCTCGATCCTCTTCGTATTCCTCAAGATAGAGATGAGTATGAGTATCAGTAATCATTTCACAATCACTTATTACGAGTTGCCGACTTTAATGCCAAGTCAATGAAAAAAGAACGGGCTTCAGGATCAAGCACCATACTGTCAAGACAGGATATTGCCGTATCAATGTATGCTCTGATAAGCTCGTGAATTCTGTCAGGCAGATTCAATTTGTCATAGATAGTCCTTACGGCGTGTATTTTTTCTTCCCCCGTTATACCTGAGTTAATTATACGTGACAATTCACCCGATTTATCCTCTTTCATCGCTATGATAAGAAGCCACGTTTTCTTATCATTAAGTATATCACCACCTATAGCTTTCCCAAAGATATCAGGATTTCCATAAGTGTCAAGAAAATCATCCTGAAGCTGAAATGCAAGTCCGAGATTCACACCATAATTGAAAAACTGTAGTTGCATTTCAAAAGGTGCATCAGCCATTAATGCTCCCATTCCACATGCACAGCCGAGAAGGACAGATGTCTTTAACCGAATCATTCCTATATATTCCTCCACGCTCACATCATTACGCTGCTCAAAGTCCATATCATACTGCTGGCCCTCATATATATTCATGGCTGTTCCATTGAACAAGTCCAAAGCAGAGGATAGATGTTCACCGGCCTTTATCGCAAGTAGCATAGTTGCGGTAGTCAGCATTGCGTCACCTGAAAGTATGGCTGTAGATTCATTCCATTTTTTATGAACAGTTGGACGACCACGACGCACATCCGCATTATCCATCACGTCGTCATGTAGAAGTGTGAAATTATGAAACATTTCAATAGCCATTGCTTGATGGATCGCTGACATCGGCTCTTTTCCCATGGCCTCACACGCGGCCAGCGTAAGAACCGGACGCAGCCGCTTTCCGCCCGCATCCATTGTGTATCGAATCGGATCGTATAGACTCGCAGGAGACTCAGGTAATCTCAATGTCTTTATAGCATCATTGACAATTTTCAAATATTCATCAAAATCTTTCATATTCTATTTTCAAGAAAAAAATTAACAATTTTATCACAGGCAGTCCCGTCACCATAAGGACTGTTGTAATGAAGCATTTTTTCATAGTCAGCAGATGAATCTAACAGCGCCGACACAGAGTCCACAATATTAGACATCATTGTGCCGATAATCCTTACGGAACCAGACTCTATTGCTTCCGGGCGCTCACTGTTACGTCTTGTTACCAAAACAGGTACTCCCAAAGCCGGAGCTTCTTCCTGAATTCCACCGCTATCCGTAATTATAAAGTGGGATTTTCGCATCAGATATACAAACGATAAATACTCCAGCGGTTCTATCAGAAATACATTCTCTACTTCTTTGTCCAACGCCAGACACTTTCGTTGATGCATCCTTATTGATGGATTTGGATGGATTGGCCATACAAAGTCAACATCTTTGTATTTTTTCGCTAATGTAATGATTGCATTGCATATATTGGAGAACGATTCACCCATATTCTCTCGGCGATGAACGGTAATCAAAACAAGACGGCGATTGTTATCGTTCACTCTGTTCAAATCGTAACCGTCCAAATAAATTGTACTTTCTACATTCCTTCTAACGATCTCATCGTTATCAAGGATATCCTTGACGATGTTAAGAGCATCGATTACAGTATTGCCGGTAACTATTATTGAATCAGGATTTATGTTTTCCTTTATAAGATTTGCCTTATTTAGGGTCGTAGGAGCAAAATGCCATTTAGAGATTCTTGCCGTCAACTGGCGGTTAGCCTCTTCAGGCCAGGGATTATAAAGATTATCAGTGCGAAGTCCAGCTTCTACATGAGCAACCGGTATTTTGGCGTAAAATCCGGATAGAGCAACCATTGCGGTAGTGGTTGTGTCGCCATGGACAAAAAGTATGTCAGGACTCTCTTTCAAAAGCACACTTCTCATACCATTAAGTACTTTTACGCTAATGTCTGTCAGGTCCTGACCATGTTCCATAATATTTAAATCATAATCAGGAGTGATATCGAAAAGACGTAATACCTGGTAGAGTAGTTCACGATGTTGTCCTGTTACAGTCACAAGAACTCTGAAAACATTAGGATGCTTTCTGAATTTCTTAATCAAAGGTATCATCTTAATAGCCTCTGGTCGCGTGCCGAAAACTAACATCAATGTAATCATCAATCATTGAAGTGATTTAAACTAATTTCTAAAAGTTAAAAGAAGTGTCAAGATATTAAA
>JAMPEH010000109.1 GCA_023665245.1 Muribaculaceae bacterium | reverse complement strand
CTTAATAAACAATATGATATTGCATATACCCACAGGTAAAACCTTTAGCAACCGCAAAGAAGCCAAAATATACTTTGGTAGTGCCTATTACTACAAAATGGAAAGACAAAAAACAGATTTAATATTCATCAATAATTCTCAATCAGCTACTTATGAGAACAAACCCACAAAGTCCAACCACACTTTACGAGAAGTGTAATTCAACAGTAAGCATCAACTACTCTATTGCTTGTAAATTCAAGCCAATAGATATATACCGTTTATTCTGTGTATCATTATTAAGAGATAAATGGTACTATTCAAGAGCCACACATAAAGAAATCGCTGAATTGTCGCAAACTAAAACAGACGGTAATTTCGCCAAAGTATTTAGTGAATTTCTTGATAAAAAGCATTATAGGGATAGTGATGGGTGTAGAGAATATAATCCATTAAGATGCGTGTATAGTATCCCTGCAATGGAGCTTAAATGTGTATCTATAAACAAAACCTTTACCCAACTTGATTTGGATGCTAAGATAAAAGGGCTACTGATACAGTTATATCTATTACAGCAGTATAGTGAAGTTTCACTTACAAAACAATTTGTGAGAAATGAATTGAATATTTCTGCTCCTACGCTCAATAAATACCTTTTGGAACTTCAAGTTAATGATTTGATAAAATATGGCTCCAATAGTGAAATCATAGTTACCGCAGACCAATACTTTGAAGCATCCGACTTTAGATAGCAGAAATTGGCAAGTAAACGCGAATTGGAAATAAAATCCCTACCCAACATTACATTCAACTCAAAATCTTAATATGGAGCAAAAAAGAGGGCTATTCATATTACTATATACTAATGTCCGTCTTTTTATCCCCCTCGGTATCTCTAAAAAGAAAATAAAAATATCACATTATTCTCCGTGTTATAGCTATCTACACATATAAAATCTATGCTTTAGGTGTTGATATATTCCGCTCGCTTCATTCGTGTTACCCCTAATTCCCCTCACCCATCATTAGAAGAAAACAGAAGCGATTGAACTTCATTTACTGACAAATCCGAAAGAGTGTCATTCTTTTTTTTTTGCCTAAAAATCCGAATCAGATTAAAGGCACTTAATAGAGAGTGGCACGTTTTTGTATGAGTTGGCAAAATGAAAATTCAGTTTTCTGTTATCTATATAATTCACAGATTATTAACCCATAAATCAGATACCTATGGATAGAATCATGTTGGTAATCGTTAGCCTGTCAGCATTGGTTGCATTGTTCTGCTATGCTCCTGTTGTCACGGGCTTTATCCTTGTCGCAGTGATAGGGAAAGCAATCACAGACCATAACCGTAAAAAATACCGATTATGAGCGAAACAGTAACATTACCCCAAATCTACACAGGTTTAAGCACACTACAAAGTGTCGCTGAAACGGTTGAGTTCCAAGAGGTGGAAAAGGGAAGACCTTTATTCATTGAAGCCAACACACAGGCTATAACCTTACAGGAGCTTAAAAGTGACTGCATTGTGCCTGTATTCTCTAAAGACAATGAGTTAACTATCTCACACCCAAATTTCATTGAAACGGTGTTAGATGCGGTTAGGACATTCTATTGTGGTGAAATCATTGATGAGCCACAAATCAGAGTGAGCCACGTTGTCAAAGGGAGAATCCCTGAAGCAATCCACAAGCCAGCAAATCAGCTTTTGGAAAGCGACAAGACAATCTACTATGAGCGTTGTGCTTTTGTAATTCAAATTCCCTCTATATGGGAGAATGTGAACGGTCAGAAGCTCACACTCACAGTGGGAGGTGTCAGAGCCTATAACCATACAAATCTGTATGCCAAGAAAGGTGCTGAACGCTTCAAAATCTTTGTGGGTTTCACCTGCAAAGTATGCACAAACCTTTGTGTATCATCAGACGGTTATCTGAATTGTTTGGAGCTTACCAACACAGCGGATTTATATAAATCCACGTTGGAACTTCTGAATCAGTATAACCCAGCCAAGCACATTCACCTAATGCAGACATTGGGCGAAAGCTACCTAAGTGAACATCAGTTCTGCCAAATCTTAGGGAAAATGCGACTTTATCAAGCATTGACCCAAGCACAACAGCGAACATTACCTAAAATGTTGCTGACAGACACACAGATAAACAGTGTGGCTAAAGCATACATAAATGATGAAAACTTTGGTGGCTCAAATGGGCTGTCAATGTGGAATTTTTACAATTTGCTGACAGGAGCAAACAAGAGCAGTTATATAGATTCATTCTTAGACCGCTCTTATAATGCTACTGAAATCTCAGTTGGCATAAATTCCGCATTACACGGTGATGAGCGTTACAGTTGGTTTATAGATTGACTGTAACAGCAAATAGGAGCTAAGGGAGCATCTGAATAAAATCGGGTGTTCCCTTGCTTTTATTGGCTCTACTTACAAGAACTAAACGGACGTTTAACTTATGTAACTATGGTAAACAAAAGCTATGTGGCGTATTTAAGACAGTCCACAAGAAAACAGGAAATTTCGGGATTAGGCATTGAAGCACAAAGAGAGATAATTCATAATTTTGTAAAGAACAAAACTCTTATTGCTGAATTTGTTGAAACTGAAAGCGGAAAGAAATCCGACCGACCGCAACTAATGGAAGCATTGGCACTATGCCGCAAAACAGGCTCTATTTTAATAGTGGCTAAACTTGACAGACTTTCAAGAAATGTAGCTTTTACAAGCCGACTACTTGAAAGTGATGTTGAGATAGTGTTTTGCGACTTTCCACAAGCCAATAGATTGATTCTGCATATCATCAGCAGTATTGCCGAATATGAAGCCAATCTGATAAGCCAACGCACAAGGCAATCTTTACAGGCAAAGAAGAACAGGGGTGTCAAACTCGGCATGGCATCTAACCTTATGAGCAGGCACAGCCAAGCAATAGAAAACAGTTGCAAGACCAATAAGGCTAAAGCGGAGAGCAATCCGAATAACCGCAGGGCAATGGCTTTGCTCCGTACCTTGTTACCTCAACACCTTTCATTGACTGAAATGACCACTCTACTTAATGAGCAGGGGTTTGTCGCTCCGAACGGTGGCAAGTTCCAAATCACGCAAGTTAAGCGGTTGATTGACCGCATAGGCTAATAATCCGATAGACAATAGCTTGTTATCTCAAATGTTTTTGCTAACTTTGCACTACGTTCAAGAGTGAACGTACATAATTAGAATGAGCATTTGAAAATTATCCCTGTTATGGAATCTGGACAATTCTACAACGACACAAGGATAATAGCAAGTCGCTCATGCTTTTGTAGTGTATATAATCAATTGATATACATTATCGAAGCATGGGCTATTGTCTATTATTTGTGTCAAGCAGTCCAGAGCTTCATAACGGTAATATTCAATAGCTTCATGCTTTTTCTTTTTGTGTTAGGTAAGCAAACCATTCATTAACCGTTTCATTGAAGCTGTGAAACAACCAACTGTAACTGATTATGACATATTTAAGATTAGTTCTTACCTTGGTTGTCGCATTTTTGATGCTATCATCTTGTTCTAATGAAGAAGATTTAGCCCCCATCAATATTGATAATCCTTATCTTTCATTTGATGCAAATGGAGGTACACAAACCATATATTTTACTGTAAATGGTGGAGACTGGCACGCTTGGGTAAAATCTGTTGATAAAGGCGATTGGTTTTCATATACTCCAAATGAGGGTACAGAGGGCAAGAATACAATCTCCATTTCGGTATTACCATTCATCGGTTATAATCGCTCAACTGTAATTGAAATAAATAGAATGGGGCAATATGAAGAACTATACATAGACCAAGAGGGAATGCATAATGATTCACATAAATATTCCGTCAATATTGACAAGGCAGGAACTTTAAGGAGTATAATAGATGAATATGAGAGCGTTTTAGATTTTACCTTAACAGGACAAATAAACGGTGATGACATTTACATTCTTAACGATAGAATACGGTATGGATTGTCTATATTAGACCTATCTAATGTAAAAATAGTCGCAGGGGGAGGGAATACAATTAGTTATAATAATACACAAGGTAAATCCCCTCGGACGTATGATAATGAAATTTGCGAGGGCATATTCCCGTCTTGGGGCGGAGCTTGGGAACGAGTTTATGGAATTACTGATATTAAATTACCATTAGATATAACAGCCATCAGAGCTTCTGCTTTTGCCGCTTTGGATAAGATAACATCAATTACAATCCCATCAAAGGTGTCATTAATTGAGAAAAATGCCTTTTCCTGTGAGAAATTAAAGACAGTTTATTGTAATGCGACAAATCCACCATCGCTTGATGAGAATGGGTTTAGTGCCAACGTATATGATGGTACTTTATATGTACCAAAAGGTACTTATGAAAAATATGCAGCTCACAAAGTATGGGGTAAGTTTACAGTTATAAAAGAAGAATAGATATATGATTGATTTACGGAATATATTAGTTTTCCTTTCGTTTGCTGTTATCTCTTTAGGGCTTCTTGTTATTATTATATGGGGAGAACTAAAGATTGTCATACCTATGCTTAAAGATGAATACTCTGAATATGGTGTATGGATAATAATAGCAACGATAATACTTTGGATATGGAAAATATTACCATTTTTGGGTGAAGTATTCGCCCCACTATACTCTATCGGTAATTCATCATCAAGCAAGAATGAAGTTCACAAAACTGTATCTAAAGCAAATCAAGTTACCCATGCAAGCCACCCCAATAACCCATCTCCAATAATTTCTAAGGCATTGGGTGGTTACAATAGAGAACAACTTAATGAAATATATTTGTTTGGAATACTCATTCATCAGTTATATATGTCTTGCAATCTATCTGAAAGACAACAAAGAAAATCACTAAGTATTCAAATGCGATTCTTTGTGACTGTGTTTCCTCAACGTGATGTTGCTGAATATTTTGATTTTTCTGAACAGTTTATATCTAAATATGAACATTTAGCTTCGTTGTCTTTAGATAAATGTGTTGCTCAAAGTATGCAACGGCTATCTGACTGTAATAATAAACAGATAGATAAATTGCGGAATCTGTTCAGAACATTGGGAACGGCATATGAGGAACAGGTTGGTGGTGGCAATTCAAAGATGATGTCCGCTTTTCTAAACCTTTTAGATGTTGAACTCTCAAACTTAAAAACAGAAGAAGATTGGAGAGATAGCTATGCGAAGAAGAAAACTCATTAAGAGCATTGTATGCGTGATTTTGTTTCTCGCAATAGGTTGTGTTGTTTTCCTTTCGCAAATACGGTTAGAGAAAGAGCGATACAAACCAACACAAGAGTACGCATTGACTTCTGATATAAAGGATAGGATATGCCAAATAATCTCTGACAATCCGATTGAGATTATAAAAGCGAGTAATGACCTATGCTGTGAGTTGCTTTCTTTCTCTGTCAAGAATGATATTCCAAATGGCAAAGCTAATTGTGTTGGCTATGCACAGCTTTCATCTGCCATTATCAATTACGCTTTTAAGCTGAATGATATGCCATATAAGGCACGTCCTGTTGTCGGACAGGTATATTGCTTTGGAATAAATCTAACCGCCTTGTCGCAAAAAATTCTACCTGCAAAGCACAGACCATTCTTCAAAGACCACGACTTTGTAGAGGTTGATTTAGGCGATGAAATCATCTACACAGATAGTTCATTGCAGGACTTGGCATGGTATAGATATATACATAAATAATGCAGGTCATAAGATAGAACCAAATATTGGCTTACCCCATGTTTCATCTTCCGACCAAATAGAATCTCTTAATAAAGCAATATTTGGAATTGGCTTGGGCTTGCCATTTTCATCATAAATAAGATTACCGTTAACTAAGGGAAAAAACTCACCAATGCTTTTTGCAACGTAAAGATACTCTTCGCTCTTGTGATTGAAATAAACTATTCTGATTTTCAAAACACGCTTGTAATCCTTGTAGCGACTTCTTTCTAATTCAATAGCTTTTATGTGCTTGCGCACAATTTTGCATTGTAATGCCTTATTGTCAAGTAACATCAATGCTCTGATATTATCAAAAAATAATTCAGAATTATCACCGTTCTTTAGAGTTTCCAAGCCTGTAATCTCTTCCTCTAACTCTCGAATTTTCAAACTATATAAATCATTGTCTGCATTTAGTTTCTTGAATTTGCTGTCACGTGCTTCTCGTGTTATCCCATTCTCCATGTAAACCTCATTGATGCGCTTTCTCCTTTCCTTTAATGAAGATATTTCATTATTAAAATTGGAGATTTTTTGTTTCAAAATGGCAATCTTTTCATCTAATCCCAAATTACGAGAGTTAATCAAATCCCTTAGATACTCAAAGTGAACGCATGAAGCAGCATACCACAATAGCCTATCTAAATTGGCTACACCAATAGATATGCCATTAGTGCATTTGGAAAACTCTTTACGGCTGTCATATCCATTGCGATTGTGATTGTGGCATTGATATAGTTTTGCCGCTACTGAAAAATGGCAACCACAAACAGGACATTTTATTAATCTTAATCCAAATAGATAGCGATTGGTTGTTGAGTTTGTCTTACTCGGATTATTGCTTGCAATGGCTTCTAACGCAGAATAATATAATTCTAAACTGATAATCGGCGGTATATTCCTTATGTTCCCTGTTGTTGATACTTGTTCGCCACAATATATTTTGTTCTTTAGAATCCCACGAACATTTGAAAATAGTAGTTTCTTTCCTTTGAATAGTATTCCTCTTGATTGCAATTCTCTTGCCAATGCGTCACAACTGTATTTGCCACTTGCCAATTCATTGAATATCAGTCTAACGGTTTTAGCTTCATCTTCATTGACAATTATTTTCCCATTCTCCACCTTATAACCAAAGGCTACATATCCCCCATTGTACCTGCCTTGTTCATCATTCCTTTTTCTTCCACGCATAAATCGAGCTTGCTTTTGCTCCATTTCCTGTTTTGCCATTGTAGCAAATAAAGCAAATGCAAGTTCAACCCCAGTATTAACCTTTCCGTCACCATCCAACAAACGGAGGGACGGATTCTTAATAACTAATTGAATCTGTTTTTTAGCAAGAGTATTTTTCAATCGCATCAAAATTTCCTCATTTCTTCCGATTCGGTCAATAGCCCAAGCATAAACAGCCTCAATAGTAGGCACATTATCCAACAATTCATAGACCCTATTCATATTCTCGGTATAGGCTTCATCGACCTTTATTGCAGATGCGCCCGCTTTTCCGACTATCTCTATTTCTTCTTTTGAATAACCATCGCTAAGAGCCATATTAATGACTTCCTCTCGTTGGCTATCTATCTCCTGTTGGGTCGTAGAAGTGCGAATTATTGCTATAACTTTCTTATCCATAGTGCAAAGATACTAAAAATTTCAAATATATGAGTAAATAATAGTGAGGCTC
>JAMPEH010000108.1 GCA_023665245.1 Muribaculaceae bacterium | reverse complement strand
ATCAGTAAAACAACCAGAAAAATCAGGAATGGCATACTCTTACCTCCAAATTGAATAATTTTTTGTTTATTCTCACTGCCCGCCGGCATCCGGCTGTCCGGCATCGCCTGTCTCGCCGCCGGAACTTGCGGCGCTGCCGCCGTCAGCGGGGCCGGGCGACGTCTCAGTGTGGTTCAGGTCCGCCGGCCCGAACGCCTCGTCCTGGTCGCACCGGATGAACACCTGGTTCACGAACCCGACAGGCTTTGACCCGTCCATCATCATATGGCACTTCGTGATGTCATGCCGTGCCTGGTTGTTCAGGTTCGCCTTGAAATCATCGCAGCTCTCGTAATACCCAGGCGCCGCTACGGCGACCGTATAAAACAGGTCATACCCGTCCGTACCGTAGTACAGCATGACGGCAAGCGTCCCGTCCAGCAGGCTGGAATGGTCGATGCCATATGCCGATTTTAATTCCTCACGGCATTTGTCATACTCAGACTGCCCCATGCCTGACATGCGGGCATGCAGGTAATACACGCAGACGGTATAGTCCTCGAAGTCCTCGCGCTCGGAATATGCCTCGCGCAGCTCGTCATCGGTCAGATCCGAACCCATACAGGACTCCAGCTGCATGCTGCCGTTTTCGTCCAGACCGTATTTGTCGACGCCAAAATCTGCAGCCATCTGCTTTAAAACCTGGAACCCCTCGCCGCGGGCCCGTACCAGGTCATCAAGCTGGTATTGGACATCGCCAAACTGGACATAGTCTACCCGGTCGCGGATCAAGCCTGCCGCGAGGCCGGACGACTGCGACCCGTCATTGGACGTGATCATGTTTACGGCAAAACGCGTCTGGAACCCGGAGCCTTTATAGTACACGGCCTCGTCGTTCACGCCGATGATCGCGTTCCTGTCAGGGTCCGTGAAATACAGCTCCGCTTCTGTATAGCTGCCGACGTCGACCTCGTTGTCGACAAACCCTTCCGGCGGCTGGTCATACGGCGTCTCAGACGGCTCTGTCCCGCCGCCGCTATCGGCGCCGTTCTGACCGCATGCAGCAAGCCCAAACACGAGCCCTGCCGACAGCAGCAGGCATGTGATCGTTTTCCATTTTTTCATACTGTCACGCATCCTTTCCGGCCATGTGGCCATTTGCCTTATTATAAATCAGATTGCAACAAATTGCAACATCTTTATATAATTTGATTATTCAGGCGCCGGCATATCATCTCCAGGCCGCCGGCAGCCAATAATATTACAGCAGGAACATAATTTGTGATATATCTTTGCGATACTTCCCAGTGCAGGAAAAACAGGACTACCCCGCACAGCGCAAAGGCCATGGCTGCCTCAGCGGCCCCTGGGCCATGGCCGCGCACGCATCCCTCGGCCAGCAGCAGCGCGCCAAACGCGGCGAGGAGCATAATGCCGTACCACACCGTGTTGCATGCGGCAGAATAAGCATCATAATGCTGGCCGTCATACAATATCCAGTCATGTATGGCCGACCGTGACAGTGGCCTGTTATCCAGGAAATTCGACACTTGGAGCGTCCCATCCCCAAACAGGACGAAGAGCTTGAAAGAATACAGCTCCAGCATGCCCTTCAGCCCTTTGTCCGAAACCTGGCGCCTGACCGCCGCCCATGTGGCATCAGACCGATCGTCCCGGTCTTCTATATATGAAAAATCGGGATATGGGCTCATATACTGCCCTCCGTCGCTGGTCCCGATCAGGAACCATTGTGCTACGGGCATGTTCTCCTGCGCAGCAATTTCCCTGTCAAGATGCCGGCTATAAAAATACTGGCTCATACAGGCTGAAACAAGAAGACATGCCACGACTGCAGCAATAATATACATAGCAGCGTCACGCAATTTCATGCCTGCGCAAAACAGGACGCCAAGCGCTATGGCAATGCCCATAATATAGACCGTCGCTTTTATGGCGCCGCCGACAGCAACAGCCATGCCAGAGAGCGAAAACAGGAGAACGCGCGTCCACTGCCTCGATTTCAGGCCGCGCAGCGCAAGCCACAGGGCCAGCACCGGGAATAGCACCGACATCGTGTCCGTATATGGCACCGACGCCAGGAACGGCCACACAGGCATGCATGCAAACATGGCAAGGACCGAGATACCGGCTTTGTTCCCGTACAGCTCGCGCGCCACGAGGCTTGTCACGGCAAATGTGCATAGAAGCATGACCATGACACCAATGCCGGCAATCATAAAATAGTCATGCGTGAACAGCCTGCCGGCCTGGAACATCATGCGCAGGAGAGCAAGGGCGCCAAAATTATTCGGATACAGGTAGAAATAATCATAGTAATCCTGAAAACTACCAGTCTCCATCCACTGTACCGCGCCTTTGTACACCGCCTCGAGATCATGCACCGGGTCAAACCGGAGCCTGCCAACACAGCATATTTGTAAAACGCCCATAGCGAGCAGAAATGTGACAAGCGCCGTAAAATAAGCCCTATCAGTGACATGCACACCATACAGCGCCGCTGCTGCCAGGACGCAGATTACGACAATGGCCAGCGCACCCGCTATCACAGAAGGCTGCAGGCTCCCGGAAAAGACGCATGCAGCGGAATATGCGAATAACACAGCGCTTATCACGCACCCAGCCGACAACAGCCAGCGCCGCGGCCCGCCTAAATCAAGTATCCTCATCCAGCACCTCCTGGACAATATACCTGGGGCGGTGTTTCGACTCTGTACACAGCTGTCCGACATATTCGCCAACAATGCCGAGCCCCGTGAGCACCAGCCCACAGCACGCCCACACGGACGCGATCAGCCACGGCACCGCGCCGCCGGAGCCCATCCCGGCAAGCAGGCACAGCATGCTGGCAAGCGAGATACCGAAAATACCGCACCCGGACCAGAGCACGAGCCTCAGCGGCTTCACGGAAAGCCCCACGACGCCGTTCATCGCCAGCGCCAGCATTTTCTTCAGCGGATACTTGCTCTCCCCTGCGAGCCTGAGGCTGCGGGCATATTCAACCGTCCCGGATTTATACCCGACCATGGGCACGAGCCCGCGCAGGAACAGGTTATATTCCGGGAACTCAGCCAGACCGTCCAACGCGCGCTTTGACATCAGCCGGAAGTCAGCATGGTTGAACACGACCTCGCAGCCCATGGCGGCCAAGATCTTATAAAACCCCTCGGCCGTAAATTTTTTGAACGCCGTATCTGACTTCCGGGACGACCGCACGCCGTACACGACGTCGCAGCCATTGTTAAAATGCTGGTCCAGCATCCCGTCAATTGCGCCAAGGTCGTCCTGCAGGTCCGCGTCAATCGAAATTGACACGTCGCACCTGCCGCGGGCATACATGAGGCCCGCCATCAGGGCGTTCTGGTGCCCGCGGTTACGTGAGAGCCGCAGGCCTGAAAACATGGTGCCCGACGCATGCAGCTCCTGGACCAGGCCCCATGTGCCGTCTTTTGAGCCGTCGTCAACGAACAGGACCCGGCTCAAACTGGAAACACGCCCGTCTGAAATGAGGCCTTTTAATTTTGAGCCCAGCTTCTTGGACGAATCCGGGAGCGCGGCCTCTTCGTTATAGCATGGGACCACGATATATAAAATCTCAGGCTTTGGCATCACTGTCACTGTCCTTTCGTCCGTCATTTTTCTTACGGCCGGCCATAATATCTGCCATGGCCAGGCCAAAAATCGCGATAGCGCCTGCGGCGGAACACAGCATCCCGGCATCGAGACCGGGCGTATGGTATGCGAACCGTATGTCATGGGTCCCTGCCGGGACGGCCAGCGCCGTCAGCCCGATAGCGTCGATTGTGTCTGTTTCAACCCCGTCTACATATGCCGTCCAGCCGGCATCGTTTGGCACGCTGAAGAACACGACAGAATCGGCGTCATAATCCGTCCGGCATGAGAACCCGTGCCCGCCACGGGAAAAATCGGACACTTTATTCTGTTCCGCATTTGAAACATACGTGCTTATCATGCCGTCGCTCACATTCGGGCTGCCGTCATGGCTTAATGTCCCGGACACAAGCTGCTCATCGTCATCAGTGACAATGACGTGGTCCAGCATCGCGACGGCCCGGTCCATGACATCGAGCGCCAGGAGCTCCGACTCCAGCATGTATTTGCCGGCCCTGAACCCGATCGGGCAGGCCTCCTGCTCCGTGATATACAGGCTGACATTCCCGCCGTCTGACACGGCTATGGCGCCATCCATGTTTTTCGGCGCTACTGTCGACACATGGTATTTCCCGCCGAGCAGCTCCACGAGGCCGGGTATGATATGCGGGTCAGGCCCGGAATACGCCCGCAGGACATCAAGCCTTGCGTAAAACTGCGCGATCGGGTCGCTCACCGTGGAACAGAACGATACGAGCCCCGGCACACCGGACACGAGCGTCACGCTGTTGCTCGACGTGTCCATCCGATACTGGCCATCATCAGCGAACCCGGTGTCCAGGTTCAGAGCCGCCCTGTACAAGCCGAGCATGTCCGCGCCGTCATTCGTTTCCTGGCGGTACAGCCCTATCGTCGAAGTCAGGCATAAGCCCGCGCATGCAGCAACAGCAAGCCCCTGCCGCAGGGCTGCGTCGGGCAGCCCATGCATAGAGATCCGGCATGCCGCGCATGGCATGGCCGCGGCAAGTATCGTGTTGATGACAGCAAGCCCGGCGTCGTTCACGCCCTGGACAGCCCCAATCGCCGCCAGCGGCAATGTGAGCAGCCAGAACAGCCCGATGAGCGACACGTTTGCGATGCAGCCGATTTTTAAATACTTCCATTCTATTTTCTCGTCCATGGCCTTCACGGATATGAGCGCCAGGAACAGCACGTACATATACCACCAGCGTTTGAACTCATACTCGGCAAATAAGTAAAACAGGCTGTTCAGCGGTATCACGAATGAAACGACCGTGAATATCATTGCCAGCTTCGCCAGCCAGTGCCTGTAATTCTTCACGCACCACGCCACGGCAAACACGATGCCGGCCAGCGGCAGGTAGCACGACGTGGACCACCATTCCTCTGTATTTAAGACAAACTGCCCGCCCATGATGTCCACCGGGAACAGGAACCCTTTCAGGTTTCTCAAATAAAATTCGACAAAATTCCGCCCGGCCGGCACCATGGCGACCCTGCTGCCAGTCAGGATGAAAATCACGGCCGGGACGAACAGGACGCCCGCGCCCAGGACACCGGCCGCGCCAAGCCCGAAGCAGCCGGCGATCTCACGGATGCGCCGCTTAAGCCCGCCCCAATGCCGTATAATATAATAGGCCATCAGGAACAGGACCTCGCCAAAGAAAAAGAAATAGTTCGTCAGGCAGTTCAGCATGACGGCGGCCGCGAACGGGGCTTTCCTGCGCTCCCGCATGAATTTCTCCAGCCCTGTCAGCATGAGCGGGAACATGGCGACCGCGTCATGGAAATGGAAAAAAACTAAATTATAATTCTGGAACCCGCAGAACGCATACAGGATCCCGCCAATAACGGCATATCGCTTGTCATTGACAAAATAGCACATAAACCGGTACGACGCGACGGCCGCGACTATGTATTTCAGAACGAACACCGGCGCCATCAGGTACGGCACGCAACTTTTGCCAAACAAGAAGATCAGCCACATGAACGGGCTGCCCAGGTTATAAAAGCTGAACCCGTTTACCAGGGATGTCCCTAAATCCAGGCTCCAAAGCCATTCGCCGTCCCAGTTCTTCAGGGCGTCGCCTGCGGCCATCTCAAACGGGATCTGCTGGAAATTGAAATCCGACACCAGAGTCAGCGCGCCGCCGGATTTCAGGATATGCGGCAGGAACGCCAGCGCGGATGTGAGGAACGCCGCGGCCGCGCACACGATGCCGTAATACAATATGGGCCGGCCGGCCCTTATCTTTTCACGCACAGGTTTTGCCCTCCATCTTCTCGCATGTCTTAATCTGGCCTACGGCAGTTCTCGCACAGGCATTCACGCCCTGTAGGCCCGTCGCCGGGCATTAAATACGCGCCTGAAAGGGGCGACCGCCCACACCGGCGGCAGCGGAACCCGCGCTCGAATAAGAACGCGTGCCTGGCCATGATGTCCTCGCATTCATAGTCCGGGTTGCCCATGATCTTCGCCAGGAACCTGGCCGGAACGGCCTGCGTGTTCACATAGCTCTTGCCGCTGGCAGCGTCCGTGAACGAATATTGGACTACCAGCTGCCCTGACAGGTGCATGAGCGCGTCCTCCAGCTCTTTTATCCCTGCCTTTTTTGCTTTCGGGTCCGCCTCGTCGGACACCATGACTGCCGCGCAGTCTATGTCGTGCCGGAGCTCCCGCCATGCAGACAGCGCCTGTTCCGACAGCCTGAGCCAGCGGGCTGCCTCCTCGCTGTCCGAGTTGGCCCTGAGCCATTTCTTCGCGTCAAAGGACTTATAGTCATCCAGGGACTGGAGCCCCGTCTTGACAACAAGCCCGCCAGGGAATGCCTGCCGGGCCCTGACACCCACGTCATGGGCCGCCTGCCATGCCTCGGAGCTTTCGCAGGATTCCCGCTGGGTCTTCGCACCGTCAAAATTCTTTGCTGCGTCTTCCCACTCGGCCAGCTTCTCCTTGTCGATCTTTGCGGCATAGTCGACCGGGTCCGAGTTGACTTTCCGGGCCAGAAAATACCCGGCGGCGCCGATGCCAAGCATGGCCAGCGCCAGGACAACGATGACAACGATCATATATCTGTGTCCTCCTTCAGATTTCTTGTTTCCTGCCAATGCAGGCTCTTTATATATTAAAGCACAAACACCAACAAAAAACAACCATTTTATTATAAAAAAAATAAAAGCCGCCCGGGATGAAAACCAGGCGGCTCATTGTCATATATTTTCCATCATGCCATCGCAGCATGGGCCTGCAGGATGCAGGACTCCGCAGGCACGACTTTCTTCAGGTTGCCGTTGTCGGCTCGGATATGCCCGTCGTCGACGATGTCCAGGATCTGCACGACGCAGGGCTGGCTCCGAGGCAGGGCGAAGCACACGGCCCTATCGCCCTTATAGATCTTCTCGCCGTCCATGTCGCGGCAATATAACATGACAGAATTACGCATGGCGCGCACCTTCCCCTTTCCGGGCACGGCATGCCATGCCCTCTGTTCAGATAATAGTCAGCAGTTTACCCATGTCCCGGTCTCCTATCAAAACAAACTCGGCGTTCAACTCGTAAGATCGCGGGGCCTGTCATTTCAGCCCCTGGAAACACTTTAGCATAAAAGCACACATAAGTCAACATCCTGTAACATATTAAAACATAGATTTACATTTCATTTACATTACAAAAATGTATGCAGGCATTTTATATGATTGCCAGGGCATAAACAGAGCATGCCCGGACTGCAGCTTGGTTATGCATGAAAATCTGTCGCCGCCGTACTATATATTTATATATCGGCAAAATTCTATGTTTTTAAACATAAAATATATTATGTTTTCAAACATATATTC
>JAMPEH010000107.1 GCA_023665245.1 Muribaculaceae bacterium | reverse complement strand
CTACAACAGCAGCCAAAGTCAAGAAAGAAGAGAAAATCTCTCAGGTTCGCGGCATCAAGAACGCGTTTCTCGTAATCCTCGCCTGCGCCGTGTGCGGTGTGTGCATCTTCCTGTTCCTCATGGGTAATCCCGCGAACTTCGAAGGCGGCGACCCGGCCAACGGACACCCCCTCAACCTCGCTGGTACAGTCTACAAGGGCGGTTTCATCGTGCCTATCCTGATGACCCTTCTTCTTACAGTAATCACCCTCTCCATCGAACGCTGGATAGCACTTTCCTCCGCAAGCGGCAAGGGTAACACAGCAAAATTCGTAGCCAACATCAAGGCTGACCTCGCTGCCAACAACATCGACGGAGCCATGAAGCGTTGCCGCGATCAGAAAGGTTCTGTAGCATCTGTAGTCTACAACACACTTGTTAAGTACAAGGAGATGGATGCCAACACAACCCTCAGCAAAGAGCAGAAGCTTACCACACTTCGCAACCAGGTAGAGGAAGCAACTGCACTTGAGATGCCATCACTGAGCCAGAACCTCCCGATTCTTGCTACTCTCACCACTCTCGGTACTCTCGTCGGTCTTCTCGGTACTGTGATGGGTATGATCAAATCATTCCAGGCACTTGCAAATTCAGGTTCTCCTGACTCAACTGAGTTGTCAACAGGTATCTCTGAGGCTCTTGTGAACACCGCTTTCGGTATCGCAACCGGTGCATTCGCAGTTATCTCCTACAACTTCTTCACCAACAAGATCGACAACCTTTCCTACGCTATTGACGAAATCGGCTTCTCTATCGTAGCAACATTTGCCGCTACCCACTAATCCTGTAGGATTCAGAGGTAAGAAGAATTTAACAACAACCGAATAAGTTAAATAGCTAATATGGGAAGAGTAAAAATAGCAAAGAAAAGTACATTCATCGACATGACGGCGATGAGTGACGTGACGGTGCTGCTGCTTACCTTCTTCATGTTGACTTCAACTTTCCTTGCGAAGGAGCCTACGCAGGTGATCACTCCTGCTTCCGTTTCGGAAGAAAAGGTGCAGGAGACCAACTTCGTGCAGATCCTCGTGAGCCCGGACGCCAAAAGAGACGCCCAGGGCAGAGTGGTCGAAGGAAAAGTTTGGCTCACTATGAACAACGACACTTCGAACAAATGGTCGAATGAAAAGATGAAAATGGCGTTGCTCGACAAAGTGACCGAAATCTACAATGAGTCGCATAAGAACCAATTAAGCTTTACACCACAGCAGAAATTGGCTTTCAGCAAGCTCGGTTCTTTCGGAGTTCCTCTCGCACAGATGGGAGAATTCCTGAGTCTCGCAGCAGAGCAGGAAGGCACTTCAAAGATGGACAAATGGCTTCAGGGACAGGACTCGAATCCTAACCATGTGACCGGCATACCGGTGGTATGGAACCAGGATGAGGGGAAGCCCGACGAATTCCAGATGTGGATGAAAGCCATGCGTCAGACCGAAAATGAGAACCTCGCGGGGGCAATCAAAGACGGTACGGGTGTAGCACTCAAAGCAGACCAGAACACATCGTTTGACATCGTACACATGGTAATGGACAACCTCCAGACCATCAGAATGAATAAGTTCACTCTACTTACATCACTTAAAGCAGGAGGAGAATAAAATGGCAGAAGTTCAGCAAAAAGAAGCTGGGGGCAAGAAGAAAGGCGCCCAGAAGAAAATGACAATTAGGGTAGACTTTACCCCGATGGTCGACATGAACATGTTGCTTATCACATTCTTCATGCTGTGTACGACCATGATTAAATCGCAGACCCTCAACATCGCGCTCCCTTCGAATGAGAAAGTGCAGAACGAAGAGAACATGAGCCAGGCATCTGCCGACGAAGCAGTGACCATCATCATCGATGCAAAGCGTAAAGCCGGAAGCTTTATCCCCGATACAGTCAACGGCCAGGTGGTGAATGAGATTTACTACTACGATGGCAAGCCCTGTGGAGGCGAGGCAGTCCCGACTGCAGAAAACAACAACCTGAAGAAAGCCGATTTCGTCGGCTCAAAGGATGTCGACAAGGATATCCGCCGCATCATCCAGGACCGCAACAAGGACGTATGGAAAAAGGTGGAACTTCTTAAGAAAGACTTCCGCGACGGCAAGATCACTCAGGAGCAGTTTAACGAGAAAGCCAAAGAGGTCCGCAAAGACGAGAATTTGAAAAAACCGGTGATTATCATCAAGTCGACTCCCGAAGCATCCTATGGTGCTCTGGTGAGCATGCTTGACGAGATGCAGATCAACTCAGTGTCCAAGTATCAGATCGACAACATGAGCCGCATGGACTCGACTATGCTTATTGAGTATCAAAACCGTAATCGCTAATGTAGGATTTATTAACGTTTAAGACTAAAAGAAATGAGTAAAAGCAGTATAGATCTTACGTCGAAAGAATGGCGCGACTTGGTATTCGCCGGCAAGAACAAAGATTTCGGTGCATACGTGATGCGCGCTCAGAGCGACAAGCGTCACAACAAGGCATTCCTTTTCCTCCTTCTCGGACTTGTAGCCGTGATCGTGCTCATCATCGCATGGAGCAAGTATAGCGACTATCGTTCCGAACAGGCAGCCATCGAGGCCAAGATGCAGGCAGAAAAGATGCTAGCAGCCCAGCTGGAACAGATGGAAGAGCCCGAACCGGAGGAGGAACCCGAAGAACAGAAGGTGGAAATAGAAATCCCCGAAGTTCCTGAGGAAGTTCTCGCAACCGTACAGGTAACCCAGATTGCGATTGTGGACGAAGTTAAGAACGAGGTGATGGACATGGAAGACCAAAAGGAAGACAACACCGCCCGAGGTGTGGTTAACCAGGAAGGTTCAGATGACGCCGACAAGTTCAAGGCCGTTCAGGAACAGGTTATAGTCAAGGAACCGGAACCCGCACCCAAGGAAGAGGAAATCTTCGTGGCAGTTGAACAGCAGGCAGAATTCCCCGGCGGTATGGCAGCCCTCATGAAGTGGCTCAGCAACAACATCCGCTATCCGGAAGCAGCTCAGCAGAATGACGTACAAGGACGTGTAATCGTTAAGTTCGTCGTTGAGAAAGATGGCTCTGTATCCCAGGCTCAGATTGTGAAGGGCGTCGACAAAGACCTCGACAAGGAAGCCCTCCGCGTGGTGAACAAGATGCCGAAATGGCAGGCAGGTAAGAACAATGGTGTAGCCGTTCGTTCCTACTTCACACTCCCGGTGAACTTCAAACTCCAGCAGCAGTAATCAATACTCACTAATAGCAAAAGAATCCCGTCGCCGAAAGGAGACGGGATTTTTTATTGATATTTGTAAACTAAGTGGAGAAATAAATGTTAAATAAGTAGAAAACCTTTAAAAACGAAAAGTCATGAAAAATATTGATGATCCCAAGACCGGTCAACCGAAAGGCTACCGAATCGGTTTCAACATCTTTATGATGTTTGTCTATATAGTGGTTGGTGTACTTTTCTTCACCGGTTTCTTCAACATAGACAATAAAGTGATAAGCTATTGCGTGGGCGGTCTTCTCGTGGCCTACGGCATCTGGAGAGGCGTACGCGTGTATATCAACGAAAAAAACAGATGACGCCATGCAAACGACTCACACACGGAGGCATCTGCTGAAAGCATTGTCGCCGGGAATATTCCTGGCGGCTTTTGCCATAGCATGTAGCCCGATCAAACGTGGCGAATACGCCGAAGGAAGTGCCACCATGTATTGCGACGACGGTTTCCGACAGATTCTGCAAGAGGAAATAGAGGTGTTTGAATATCAATATCCCCAAAGTGCCATCATCCCCTACTATGTAGACGAGCAGACCGCCATGGACTCATTGCTTGCCGACAAGACCCAACTCATCGTGAGCACCCACGAGCTAACGAAAGATGAGATAGAGTATATAAAGGACAAATTTCGCAGGATAGTAAGGCAACGCCCCATTGCAGTTGATGCAGTGGCAATGATCGTGAACAAAGACAATCCCGTCAGCCAACTGACTATGGACGACATCAAGGGGATCATGAACGGCTCCATCAACAAATGGGATCAGCTTGCAGTATCCAACGACAACACCATAAAACTTGTGTTTGACAATCAGGGAAGTTCCACAGTCAGCTTCATGCGTGAGAAATTCCTCGGCAAGGATGGCAAGATATCCGACAATCCGAATGCATTTGCCCAGAAAGACAATGCCGAGGTATTTGACATCGTCAAGAACGACAAGAATGCCATTGGCATAATCAGCGTCAGCTGGCTTGGATCGGATCTTGAAGAGGCAAAGAATGTGCCAGTCGACAAGAGAATGGAAGAATATGCAGTGGAAAACGACACCATCGCCACTAATCTCACCACAGAAGTTAAGATTCTGAAGATTGCGAATCCAGTGAAGGAAAACGACTATTCCCTGCAAGGTTATATGCCCTATCAGGCTTATATCTACAGCGGCGAGTATCCGCTCTTCCGCAAGGTATACATGATCAGCACGGCCACCGGCAGCAGCGTTCTCAACAGTTTCTATCAGTTCTGCGGCGGATTCATCGGCCAGAAGATAATCTCGAAAACCGGTATTCTCCCCTATAAGATGTCGGCCCGTCTCGTAAATCTGCAATGAAACAACGCCTCTTGAGCCTCGACGTGATGCGGGGTTTGACAATAGCGCTAATGATAGTGGTCAACAACCAGGTAGGCAGCGGAAGAATGTTTCCCTTTCTCAATCATGTATTGTGGGATGGTCTTTCGTTTGCCGACCTGGTGTTTCCATCGTTCATGTTTATCATGGGCGTTTCCGCGAGTTTTTCGCTTGGAAAGTTATCTCAAAAAGATGCCATCTGGAAATCCATATCCAGAGGATTGAAAATAATTTTGGCCGGAGTGATTCTGACATGGATAGCACGAGGATTTTCAAGCATAAAGGCTCTATTTGAATTTGAGACACTACGTTACACCGGGGTGCTTGTGCGCCTCGGCATTTGCTATATGTTTGCCACACTGCTATGCATCTGGCTGAAAAACAGAAGAAATATCCTGTGGGCCATTGCGGTTTTGCTTGTTGGCTACACCGCGATACTATTAGCTTTTAATGGATTTTCACTTTCGGAAGACAACATCATATCGGTGATCGACCGGGCAGTGATCGGTTGCGACCACATGTATCACAAACGTGTAGGCGACATCCGCATCTGTTTTGACCCGGAGGGTCTTCTGTCGGACATTCCCGGCATAGCCCACGTTATGATAGGTATCCTCAGCGGGCGTATCATCACGAAAGGGAAAAGCGACAGATGGAAAACTGCTGCAAAACTTTCACTTGCAGGAGGTGCGCTCATCATAGCCGGATTCTTTCTCAACCCTATAATCCCGATCAACAAAAACCTCTGGACTGTCAGTTTTGTGTTCGCCACTTGCGGAGGAGCCTCAGCATTGCTTGCAATTCTATACTGGTGGCTTGACATCAAGGGAGAAAGACCGCGCTGGCTGGTAGAGCCAATGAAGGTGTTCGGACTCAATCCCCTTGTGCTCTACTGCTTCAGCTATCTTCTCGAGGAAGGGATCCGGGAAATCACAGTGGGAGGCACCCCCTTCCCCGAATGGTTTTCGATGCTCTTCGGAGGCAATGAATTCGGATCACTTGCCTTCTCACTATTCCTTGTGATAATATGTTTCCTTGTCGGGCTACCACTTTATATCAAAAAAATTGTTATAAAATTATAGTGTCGGATAAACTTGCAGCAAAAAAATTTGTCAAGATTATAAAAAATCACTATATTTGCAGTTAGTTTTCTAAAAATGGCATAAAAAGCCGCAAAGAAACATACAGAGAGAATAACCCGAAATAATAATCTTAAAACATATAGCGATGAAATTCAAATCATTATTAGCAGCCGCATTCGTGGCATTGGCTGTAAGCGCATCGGCACAGACCCACAAGGAAGGTGTCGAATACTACAAGGCCGACCAGCTCGACAACGCCAAGGAACTTCTCAACCGCAACTTCAACAATGCGGGCACCGACAAGGCAGTGGCCGACTACTATCTCGGACAGATTGCCCTTGACGAGAAGAAAAACGACGAGGCAAAGAAATATTTCGATGCAGGCGTACAGGCCAACCCCGACTATGCCTACAACTACATCGGACTTGGTGCGCTTGCATTGAAAAACAAAGACACCAAGGCAGCAGGTGACTATTTCAAGCAGGGCGAAAAACTTCTCGACAAGAAAGACGCCGCAGGCCAGATAGCAATAGCACGCGCATACTATGACGCCGACCCGACAGCATACGCGAAGGAAATCGACAAACGAGTAGCCAACGCACGCAAGAAAAACATGAACGCCCCTGAAATCTACATCTTCGAGGGAGACCAGAAGAAAGACCTCAAGGACTGGGGCGGCGCAGCCGGTAAATATGAGATGGCAAAGAGCTATGACCCGAATGCCACAGAAGCCTACGTGAAATATGCCAACCTTTACACCATGGTCAATCCCGACTATGCGGTGAAGATGCTTCAGGAACTTCTTTCCGTCAATCCTACGTCAGCACTTGGTCAGCGCGAACTTGCCAATGCTTACTACAACAAGAAAGACTATAAGAATGCCGCAGGCGAATATGGCAAATACGTTCAGAACCCCAACCACTTCAAGCAGGACGAAGACCGCTATGCATTCCTTCTCTTCTATAGCCAGGACTTCCAGAAGGGTTATGACTACGCTACTCAGCTTCTTGCCGCCAACCCCGGCAACTTCACAGCACGCCGCTATCAGTTTATGAACGCCGCCAACATCCCGGCCATGGCCGACAAACTCGTGCCGATGGCAGAGGAACTTCTCGCAGCGCACAATGCAAATCCGGAAGCCAACAAGTTTGCCCCCATCGACTTCACACTGATTGCAGATGAGTTTACAAGAGCAAAACGCACCGACGAGGCTATCAACGTTCTCAACGAGGCCATCAAGGAAATGCCCGACAACGCCAACTTCAACAAGCAGCTTGCCATGACCTATCTTGAATCTGACAACTTCTCCAAAGCATCAGACTCATTCGAAGGCTACCTGGCCAAGACAGAGAAACCCGGTTTCAACGACTACAGCCAGCAGGCTATCTTCAGTTTCTATGCAGGCGTGGAAAACAAGCAGGACAACCCCGCCAAGGCAGAGGAGTATTTCAAGAAAACAGCCGACTTCGCTGCCAAGATGCAGGCTGAGCTCCCCGACAACTACAAGCCCAAGAAGATCCTCGGCGACATCGCACTTCAGCATGCCGCCAACGATGAGGAAGTGAAGACCGCCGCCTTCCCGATGTATAGCGAAGCTGCCGCCCTTCTCGAAAAGGCATCCGACACAAGCCGCTACGCATCCGACGCAAAGACCATCTACAACTATCTTGGCAACTACTATCTTGACCACAAGGACAACGCCAAGGCCAAGGAATACTTCACCAAATATCTCCAGTATGACCCCAACAACCA
>JAMPEH010000106.1 GCA_023665245.1 Muribaculaceae bacterium | reverse complement strand
ATGCCTTTGACCCCTACGCCTCCTTCATCTGGCCAGTCATCTGTAAGATGACTTATTCTCCCACAAACTGTGACGCACATCTGGCAGAAAGCATTTTTCAAACACGCCCTAGTTTGCCTGCTTTTGCGGGAGTTCAGTTTCCAGGATAAAATCTTTTCTCTTATATAAAAACAGTATAAAAAATGGCCGCATGCATAACAAGTCATATCCATGCGGTCAGTCCCATATTTTTGATGTGTTTGGCAATGCTCCTCCCTGTGTGGGCCTGTTGCTATTTTTTTGACATAAATCCCATATATTCCACGAATTGAAAAAATAGTCTGAAATATGATGCCAAAGTCATGGATATTGCTTTCTAAACAGGGTTGTTTCGCTTATATTGGAATTAGACAAAAGACAGGATACCGGCAGGAAAAGATTGGAGGAAAAAGATGGAGATTATCAGATGCAGGACAAACCATATGGAAAACCCGCTTGGGTTTGCGATGGAACAGGCGGTGGTCTCATGGATCGCGGACAGTGACGTTTCACGGACACAGGCAGCGGCAAGGGTCGTGGTCTCATCGGACAGCGCGATGGAAAAGATACTGTTTGATTCGGGAAAAAGTGACAGGCTGGACGGGCTTGCCTTTGCGCTTCCCGTCAGACTGGAACCGCGCACGAGGTATTACTGGACCGTGGAAGTGTGGGGGGACAAGGGCGATTCTGCAAAGTCGGAACCAAACTGGTTTGAGACCGGTAAGCGGGATGAGGCGTGGGATGCGCAGTGGATCGGTACGCCGTGGGAGGACCATGAGAGGCATCCGTATTTTGGTAAAAGCTTTTCGGTTCCTGACACCGTGCGGAACGCGAAACTGTATATGGCCGGCGCTGGCCTGTTTTATCCATATGTCAACGGGGAGCGTGTGGGACAGGAGTACCTTGCGCCGGGCTGCAACGCGCTCGATTTGTGGACACAGGTGTATACATACGATATCACGGGACTGCTGGAAAAGGGGGACAACACGGTACAGGTTCTGATGGGGAACGGCTGGACTAAGGGCAGGTACGGTCCGTTCATCGGTTTGAACAAACCTTATGTATCAGAGTTCCTGTTGAAGGCAGAGCTGCGGATCCGTCTGGAAAATGAACAGGAAGTGATTGTCGGCACGGGGGAGGACTGGGAATGTGCGCCGTCACCGGTCCTTGCGGACGGGATTTACGACGGGGAGACCTATGATGCGGGAAAGGAGCTTCACGGCCTGTCTGCCCGGGAAAAGCCCGGCGCTGGCGGGGAAGCGTGGGAGCCGGTCCGCATTGTCCGGGAGCCGGGGATCGGACCGGCGGAGGACAGGCTGTCGCTTCCGGTCGTAATCAAGGAAATCCGGAAACCGGAAAAGATCATCAGGACGCCTGCCGGGGAGACCGTGCTCGACATGGGGCAGAACATGGTCGGATGGGTGCGTTTTTTCTGCCATGAGCCCGCTGGGGCCACGGCGCAGTTGTCCTATGGATAGATTTTACAAGACGGGAATTTTTACCGGGAGAACCTCCGGTCTGCCAGGGCGCAGCACTGTTACATTTCCGGCGGAGTCAATGCGTGGGTGGAACCGTATTTCACTTTTTTTGGGTTCCGCTATGTAAAGGTGGAGGGCTTTTCGGCCGTCCGTCTGGAAGATTTTGAGGGCTGTGTGGTCTACTCGGACCTGGAGGAGACAGGGGACATCCGCACTTCGGACCCATGGATCAACCGGCTTTTCCAGAATGCAAAGTGGAGCCAGAAGGGGAATTTCCTCGACATCCCGACAGACTGCCCGCAGCGGGACGAGCGCATGGGATGGACGGGGGATGCACAGGTCTTCTGCAAGACCGCGTCTTTCAACATGGACACGTACGCTTTTTATTGTAAATATCTCCATGACCTCTGGAAGGAGCAGCAGGCCAATAACGGTATGGTGGGCAATGTCGTCCCCTCGGTGATCCATGAAAAAAAGTCGGCTGGCTCCCCGCAGCACGGGGGTGCGGCCGCATGGGGCGACGCCGCGGTGATCATACCCTGGACGCTGTACCAGCATTACGGGGATATCAGTATCCTGAAAAAACAGTACCCGGGCATGAAGGCGTGGGTGGACTGGATCCGGAAGCGGGAGGAGGAAAAAGGCGGCGGCCGGCTCTGGACGGGGGATTTCCAGTACGGCGACTGGCTTGCCCTGGACGGTCCCGTGGAGGGCGGTACGGACAAGGACCTGATCGCGTCGGCTTACTATATGCATTCCTCGGAACTGACTGCAGAAGCGGCGAAAATACTTGGTCATCATGGGGAGGCGGAGGAATATGAAAAACTTGCGTCAGAGATCAGGCATGCAATCCAGGATGAATTTTATACCAGGAACGGGAAATGCACGGTCCAGACGCAGACGGCCCATGTCATAGCGCTGGCGTTCGGGATCGTGGAGGAGGATGCGAGAGAGAAGACGGCATCGGAGCTGGTGCGGCTGGTCAGGAAGAAGAGAATGCACCTGGATACGGGATTTGTGGGGACGCCCCTGCTCTGCGGCGCCTTATCGGACGCGGGACACTCAGGGACAGCTTACCAGATCCTGTTCCAGGAGGATTACCCGGGATGGCTTTACGAGGTGAAATCCGGCGCCACCACGATCTGGGAGCGCTGGAACTCGGTGCTGGAGGACGGCCGTATCTCCGGGACGGGCATGAACTCCCTCAACCACTATGCTTATGGTTCCATCGTGCAGTGGATGTATGAGTACATGTGCGGGATCCAGATGCTGGAGCCGGGCTACCGCAGGTTCCGTGCCGCACCGGAACTGTATGGAAAACTGCTCAGCGCCTCCGCAGAATTCCAGTCCCCCAGGGGCGAGATCCGGGTTTCATGGGAAGTCGATGTGGAAAAAAACGAGGCCGTGGTCAGGCTGAAAGTACCTTTTGACACGACGGCGGTTCTGGCGCTGCCGGATGGGCAGGGCGAGAAGGAGTACCCGTCCGGGCAGTGGGAGGTGAAGGTCCTGCTGGACAAACCGCACCTGCTGGGGTACTCCCTTGACTGGCCGCTGGACATTTTGGAGCAGTGCGGGGACACAGCCGGGATCATACGCCCGCTTACAGCGTTGCTCGACAGGCTCCCGGCGGACATGAAGCCGGACAGGCAGAGGACGGTGAGGGAGATTCTGGACGGGATGATGCCGTCCGTAAAAGCCATGCTGTGCTCCAGGGTCAACCTGGCGGAAATAGAAGAACAGTTAAGGCAGACAAAGCAGAAGATAAGGAGCTAGGTCTACGGGTTGTGTCCGTCCCTGTACTGCTGCGGCAGCATGCCGGTGAGTCTGCGGAAGCTGCTGCTGAAATGGCTTGACGAGCAGAAATGCAGGGCGGCGGCGATCTCACTGACGGACAGGTCGTTTGCCTCCAGCAGTACTTTTGCCCGTTCCACGCGCCTGGACAGGATGTACTGTGCCACGCCTATGCCTGTCTCCGCCTTGAAGCTGCGGGACAGGTGCCCCTCCGAATACCCGAGCTCCTTCGCAAGGAGCGGGAGGGACAGTTCATCCTCCACGTGGAAATTCACGTAGGTGCAGGCGTCCCGCACCATCCGGGAGAGGTCTCCCATTTCCCGGATGGCGTGGACGCGCAGGACGAAATCCTCAAACATCTGGTGGTTTAAGGAACTTAAGTCGCTTACGGTCCTGCAGTTTACCATGCCCTGGATGTAATTGTCCCCCACCGTGTAGGCGATCTCAGGACTCAGCCCGCCCTCGATGGCGGCGCGGACGCAGAGCGAGGTGAAACTGGACGCGCTGATCATTGCCTGGGTGACAGGGTTTTTCGTCCTGACACGGATCCCGTTCGAGAGCTGGCTCGCTTTTGCCAGCACGGAACGGTAATTCAGGTCCCCGCTGCGCACGCATGCCAGCAGGGCGCGTTCTGTCTTGTAGACACGCTGGCGATTCCTCTTTTCAGAGTCCTGACTGGATTTCGGCAGCGTGCTGCCCTGGAAGCTGAGACTGGCATGGGTGAGCTTCTCACCGGTCACGCAGTAGTGCAGCATGATGGCGTACTTGCAAAACAGCATGTTGCCAAGGGTGGGCAGGGATTCTAACAGCTGTATAAAATCGTCACGCCAGGTCAGGTCGATCTGCAGGGTGCGCGCGGCTTCCGTGATGTCTGCCGTCGACATCTCGGCATTTAGCACGGGACCTATCACCCAGTATGTCCTTTTTTGTGGCTCGCGTGCGGCCGCCCACATCAGCCCGAGCTGTCCGGACAGGATGATCGGGGCATCCTCCGTCTGGAAATGCAGGAGCATGGAATCAATGCAGGAGCGCCGGAAGAACGTGTCCAGAACCAGACGCCCGCAGTTTGTCTTTGCAAGATGCCCGTCAGGGGCATAATTCCAGAAAAATACAGTATCCCCGCAGGAAAACAATTCTTTTAAGAGTGACAGGTTCTGTGTCACATCCACTTGAAGGATCTCATCCATCTCAAATCCCTCCTTTTTAATGATATAATATCACATATTTTTGATTATTACATCATAGTAATGATATCTTTCCAAAAGTAGTCATGATTATGATGCTAATATCATGAATATTGCTTTCATTTAGCCCTTATTTAGCCTATATTGGAATTAGTAAAAAAAGCAAAATATCCGCAGATGGCGAAAGGAATGTTGTTCATTATGCCGAGATTTTGCCATTACTGGCATGGAAACAATTGTCAACCTGCCCAGATGCCGCAATCTGTGGGAGCGGCTGTATGGGCGATGAAAGGAGGCACTAAAAATGAACGAAAAGCAGTATGTAATTTTGGAGACGGAGGAACTGTTAAAAAAATTCCCGGTGGTCAATCCCACTCCCGTGGACACGGACATGGAAAAGAAAATCCAGAACCGGCTGCTGTGCGGTTTTGAGAACTGGAACCGGGGCTTTGACGCGTGGAAGGCGTGGGGGGATGTGCTGTACACACCGGAATCCATCTACAACGTGCATGCGGTGAAACTGTCCCTGGAAGGCTACCAGACCGCGATGAAGCTGACACTTCGGAACAATGACATCCAGATGGGTGATTTCTACAACATGGTCATTGCCGGGGACTGGTGCGCCATCCACTATGCGATCAAAACGATCAACAGGGAAAGCGGGACGGCGACCGATGGTTCCGTGATGGAGTTTGTGAAGTTCACCGACCTGGGCGGCGTGCGCGGCGCTGTCGTGGCGGAGGGCTGGGCCGGCACGCGCGGCGCGGATTTTGACGGGTTGAGCCGCATACAGGATCCAAAGCTGCGGGCGGTGCAGGATAAGCTGACGGAGGCGGTGCTGAGAGCAGTGCTTCCTGAGACGGATGACATGTCAGTCAAATATCCCGTCGCGTATCCCACCGCAATCAGGAACGAGATGGGATATAAGATGCGGAATGCAATCCTCCGGGATTTTGATATGTGGAACAAGGGTGCGGACGCGTGGTGCGAATGGGCGGACAGCTATTACACGTCCGATTACAAACATATTTTTAACAAGGACGTAAAGACGCTGGCGGAGTATAAACAGGCCGTGAAGGACGAGGCTGCAGGAAAGGACATTCAGCGCATCTGCTTTGACAATATGCTCATCTCAGGTGAATGGGCGGCGCTGCATTACCACATCGTCACGACTGACAAAGCCACCGGGGAGCGCGTTGCCGGAAACAGGATGCAGTTTTTGCATTTTGTTGAGGACAGGGATACGGTCAGGGTTGATGCAGGCTGGACAAAGTGATAAGGCCTGGCAGGGAAAAGGAAAGGAAATAAGATATGAGCCAAACAGTAAAAGCAAAACGTGGACTGCTGGAAAATGCATTTACCAGCAGCAAATGGAACTCAAAAATTACCTCGGCCAACACGACGAAAAAGGAAATGTGGCTCGGATATGTCATCGGCGTGTGGGGCATGATGATGACCAACTCCATCGTCAACAGTTATTTTAACCAGTATCTCACGGATGTCATTGGCTTCACTGCGTCCAAGGGGGCATGGATCGCATCCTTTATGATATTGTTCCCGGTGCTGTCCAAGCTGCTGGATGCAGTGACGAACCTGGTGATGAGCAAGCTGATCGATTCCACGACCTGCCGCCAGGGAAAAGTCCGTCCGTGGCTGGTCGTCAGCGCACCGTTGATCGCTGTCTGTATCGTCCTGCTGTTCTGGATGCCGTTCCAGTCCATTAAGGCGCAGGCAGTCTGGATCGTGGTCATGTTCAACCTGTACTATTCTGTTGCGTACACCATGTGGAACATGTCAAAGGACCTGATGCCTGCAGTCTCCACCCGCAATGTGCTACAGCGCCGGAACCTTTCCATGGCGTCCACCATTGTGGGCAATGTGGGAACAGGCCTTGTGTCGATCCTGTTCCCGATGATTCTCGCAGGTATCTGTGCCGCCGTGAACGGCGATAACGCAAAGGGTTATCTCATCAGTATGACAATATTCGGCATACTGGGAATGATGTGTGCCTTTGTGCAGTATTTCTACACACGCGAGCGCGTCACCGAGGAGCGGCGCAACCCAGACGACGAACAGTGAATCGGCGGTCAGTATCCACGAGGAAGCAACCCTGTGGAAACAGGCGGGGGCATGCCTGACCAACAAGTACTGGATCATTTTTATCCTGATCATCTTTCTGGCAAACATATGCGCAAACCTGCGGAACATCTCCCTGATCTATTACAGCGGATGGGTGTTCCATGGCAATGCATACGGTGAGGCGGCGTCCCTCCAGGCGCGTTTCCAGATGATCGCATTATCCCCGATGGGACCGGGTATATTACTGCTCCTGCCCCTGATGAAACGGTGGGGACGCCGCCGCTGTATCTGGATTGGGGGCCTCCTGGCTGCAGCCGGCTCCCTGGCGGCATTCCTCTGTCCCGGACAGGGTACCATGATCATGGTCACGACTGCTGTGGGGGCGATAGGAGCCCTGTTTTACAACTATACTATGATCAGCTATATGGGCGACGTCATCGACTATGTGGAGTGGAAGACGAAAGTCCGCTGTGACGGGCTGACAGGCGGATTTACCAGTGCGGGCATGATGTTTGCTGTCGGGATCGCCCAGGGGGTATTTAATTTAGGGCTGATGCTGACGGGCTACATGCAGCCATCCCAGATTGGCACGAGCGCGGAGGGGATTGCCCTCTATGCGGACCAGCCGGCGGCGGCTTCAGGATGGATCAACTTTGCCTATCAGGGAACGATTGTGATACAGGGTGTGATCATCTTTATCGTATTTTATTTCCTTTTTGATCTGGAAAAGCACATGGCACAGATTTCCAAAGAATTGCAGGAGCGCAAGGTTGCCGAGTGCGCGGCATTGGGCATTGAGTACATACCCGCCGACGAGCTGCAGCGCCGTGAGATTGAGGCGGCGGAGAAGGAAGCCGAGGAGAACCGGATTCAGGAACTTAAGGAATATGGATCGGTTTTATGTCACGAAGGGGCAGAAGCATATCGCGGATGAAGTGGAGCAGATGGTCACAGAGGATC
>JAMPEH010000105.1 GCA_023665245.1 Muribaculaceae bacterium | reverse complement strand
ACACCTCTTTCGCTGTGAAATACCTCAGCGAAGACCTCGGCTACGAGGTACACACTGCCATCGCAAACACCGGAGGTTTCTCTGATAAGGAACTCGAAGAAATAGCACGCCGCTCAAAGGCCCTCGGCGCTGCATCGCACGCCACACTCGACGTAACACGGGATTATTACAACAAAAGCATCAAATACATGGTGGCTGGCAACGTGCTCCGCAACGGCACATATCCCATCTCAGTGAGTTCGGAACGAATTTTCCAGGCCATAGCCACAATAGAGTATGCCAAGCAACTCGGAGTCGATGCAATAGCACACGGAAGCACTGGCGCCGGCAACGATCAGGTGCGCTTCGACCTTACTTTCCAGATTCTCGCTCCCGAAATCGAAATCATCACCCCTACCCGCGACCTTACCCTCACCCGCGAATATGAGATCGAATATCTCAAGCACCATGGTTATGAAGCCGACTTCAAGAAGATGGAATATTCCATCAACAAAGGTCTTTGGGGCACCTCCATCGGAGGCAAAGAAACCCTCCACTCCGAAACCACCCTTCCTGAAGAGGCCTATCCTTCGCAGGTGACAGCTACCGAGCCGGAAAAACTGACCATCAGTTTTAAAGAAGGCGAGATTTCTGCAGTCAATGGCAAGGAATTCACCGACAAGATTGCAGCCATACGTGAGGTGGAACGCATTGGAAGCCGTTTCGGCATCGGGCGCGACATGCACATAGGCGACACCATCATCGGCATCAAGGGTCGCGTGGGCTTTGAAGCCGCCGGTCCTATCCTGATAATTGCCGCCCACAAAATGCTTGAAAAGCATACCCTCACCAAATGGCAACAGTATTGGAAAGACCAGGTGGCAACTTGGTATGGCATGTTCCTCCATGAAGCACAGTATCTCGAACCCGTGATGCGCGACATCGAAAAAATGCTTGAAAGTAGCCAGCGAAACGTAAACGGCACTGTGGAACTCATCCTGCGTCCATATTCCTATACTCTCGTGGGCGTGGATTCTCCTTTCGACCTCATGAAGACCGACTTCGGAGAATATGGCGAAGTCAACAAGGCATGGACTGCCGACGACGTGAAGGGTTTCACAAAAATCCTTGCCAACCAGATGAAAATCTACCACAACAACCAACTCAAAAACGGTCGTTGCGAATGAAAAAAGTAGGCATCATCGGAGGAGCCGGCTACACGGCCGGCGAACTCCTCCGGCTGCTCATATTCCATTCGGAGGTGAGCATAGAGTTTGTGCATAGCTCAAGCAATGCCGGACGCCCAATATATGAAGTGCACGAAGGACTTATCGGCGACACCGACCTCGTCTTTTCCGACACACATCCCCTCGACTCCATCGACATCCTATTCCTTTGCTCAGCCCACGGACAAAGCCGGAAATTCTGGGAGGAAAACCCTCGTCCGGAAAACCTCAAGGTAATAGATCTTGCCCAGGATTTCCGCGACGAAAGCAACGGATATGTGTATGGTTTGCCGGAACTGAATTTCAGCCGTATTGCCACTGCCTCAAGCATTGCCAATCCGGGTTGCTTTGCCACGGCCCTGCAACTCTCCATGCTGCCTCTCGCCAAAGCACAACTCCTTCCTGACGACGTCTGCATCACTGCCCTCACTGGCAGCACAGGTGCCGGCGTAAAACCGGGATCCACAACTCATTTCAGTTGGCGAAACAATAATCTCTCAGTCTATAAGCCCTTCACCCATCAGCATCTGAAGGAAATAAAGGCTTCTCTTGGACAGTTGCAACCCAACAACCACACACGCGTCAATTTCATTCCGATGCGAGGAGATTTCGCCCGAGGCATATTCGCTGTGACAATGATGGACTCTCCTCTTTCAGGAGAAGAAGCCACTGCTCTATTCAAAAATTTCTATGAGGATGCTCCCTTTACGGTTGTAAGTGACGCGTCGATTGACCTCAAACAGGTGGTAAACACCAACAAGGCTCTACTTTATATGGAAAGCCACGAAGGAAAACTCCTGGTGACATGCGCCATCGACAATCTCCTTAAAGGTGCCTCCGGACAGGCAGTACAAAATATGAACATTATGCTCGGTCTTGACCAGACAACCGGACTGAGACTAAAACCATCCGCTTTCTGATGAATCTTTTCGACGTTTACTCACTATATGATATCGAACCCGTAAAAGGTGAAGGCAACTACGTATTCACCTCCGACGGCACCCGATATCTTGACCTCTACGGTGGTCATGCCGTTATCTCTATCGGTCACGCCCACCCTAAATATGTAAAGGCAATCACCGACCAGGTGTCAAAACTCGGTTTCTACTCCAATTCCGTGCAAAACGGTCTACAGACAAAATTTGCCGAGAAACTTGGAAAACTTTCCGGTTATGACGACTATAGCCTTTTTCTCTGCAATTCAGGCGCTGAAGCCAACGAAAATGCCATGAAACTCGCTTCTTTCGCCACCGGCAGAAGTAAGATATTGGCTTTCGGCAAGGCATTCCATGGAAGAACCTCCGGTGCCGTGGCCGCCACTGACAATTCCTCCATCCAGGCTCCCTTTAACAAAACAGCTAACGTGGATTTCGTGACGCTCAACGACACCGAAGCCATGCGCAATGCCCTGAGCTCAGGGGAATATGCCGCCGCCATCATCGAGGGCATACAGGGAGTTTCCGGAATACACGAACCTTCCACCGAATTCATGCACGCCCTTCAAGATGCATGCAAATCATCCGGCACTCTCCTCATCCTTGATGAAATCCAGTCAGGATATGGTCGCACCGGCAAGTTCTTTGCCCATCAGCACCATAATGTCCGCCCCGACATCATCACCTGTGCAAAAGGTATCGCCAACGGTTTTCCGATGGGCGCAGTCCTTATCTCGCCTCAAATAGAGGCCAAGAAGGGAATGCTTGGCACCACCTTTGGCGGCAATCACCTTGCATGTGCCGCCGCTTGCGCTGTGGCCGATGTGATTTCTGAAGAAAATCTTGTCGACAACGCCGCCCAAACCGGCAACTACCTCATTGAGGAATTAAAGAAAATACCTCAGGTGAAGGAAGTGCGCGGTCGCGGACTCATGATTGGGTTTGAAGTGGAGGGTTTCTCGGGTGCAGAACTTCGCAAAAAACTTCTTTTCGAACATCATATCTTCACCGGAGGTGCCGGCAAAGAGACTATTCGTCTGCTACCCGCGCTGACTCTCCGAAAAAAGGAGGCAGAAATATTTATCAACGAATTAAAACAAACTATACTATGAAAAAATTCACTTGTGTGGAAGATATCGGTAATCTTCAAATCGCCTTGCAAGAGGCTGCTCTCATCAAGAAAGAGAAGTTCGCATTCACAGGTCTTGGCCGCAACAAGACGCTCCTGATGATCTTCTTCAATTCTTCGCTCCGCACTCGTCTTTCTACCCAGAAGGCCGCGATGAACTTAGGCATGAACGTCATAGTGCTCGACGTAAATCAGGGAGCGTGGAAACTCGAAACCGAACGTGGAGTGATCATGGACGGCGACAAGGCCGAACACCTGCTCGAGGCAATCCCGGTGATGGGTTGCTACTGCGACATCATCGGTGTGAGGTCGTTTGCAAGTCTATCCAACAAGAAGGAAGACTATGAGGAGAAGATTATCAACGAGTTCATCAAATATTCGGGACGACCGGTGTTCAGTATGGAGGCTGCCACCCGGCATCCCCTCCAAAGTTTTGCAGACCTCATCACTATTGAGGAATACAAAACAAAACCACGTCCGAAGGTGGTGATGACATGGGCTCCCCACCCCAAGGCACTCCCCCAAGCTGTGCCAAACTCTTTTGCCGAATGGATGATAGCAGCCGGATATGACTTCGTGATCACACATCCCCATGGTTATGAACTTGACCCAGCTTTCACGAAAGGAGCAAAGATTGAATACGACCAGCGCAAGGCTTTCGAAGGCGCCGACTTCATCTATGCAAAAAACTGGTCGGCATATTCAGATCCCAATTATGGAAAAGTGTTGAGCGCCGACCGCGACTGGACTGTGGATGCTGAGAAAATGGCCCTTACCGATGACGCTTTCTTTATGCACTGTCTGCCTGTGCGCCGCAACATGATTGTCACCGATGATGTGATTGAATCCGACAGAAGCCTTGTGATTCCGGAAGCTGCCAACCGCGAGATTTCAGCCCAGGTTGTTCTAAAGCGTCTTCTCGAATCCCTTGCGATTAAACCTTAAACTTTAAACCTTAAACTTTAAACTTTGAAACCAATCACAGTAGTAAAAATCGGTGGAAACGTCATTGACTCTCCGGAGGCGTTGCAAGATTTCATCAGGAAGTTTGCACTCCTCCAGCAGCCAAAGATACTCGTGCATGGTGGCGGCAAGGAAGCCACACGCCTGAGCCAGACATTAGGTGTGGAAACCACTATGATCGAGGGGCGACGTGTCACCGATCGCGCCACGCTCGACATCGTGACAATGACCTACGCCGGATTAATCAACAAACGGATAGTGGCCCTATTACAGGCGGAGGGATGTAATGCACTTGGTTTTTCGGGTGCCGACAGCAATCTTATGCCGGCTACCATGCGATCCAAACAACCGATTGACTATGGATTTGTGGGCGACATTGACCCCGACAAGGTAAACTCCTCGCTTCTTGAAACGCTTTTAGGGGCAGGAATCACTCCCGTGATGTGTGCAATCTGCCATGATGGCAAAGGCACCTTGCTCAACTGCAACGCCGACTCAGTGGCTTCCGCCATGGCATTAGGGGCTTCAAGGATTGCCAAAACCAATCTTATATATTGTTTTGAAAAGGACGGAGTCTTGGCGAATGTCGACGATGAATCTTCCGTGATACCCCTCATCACGCCTGATAATTTCGAAAGTCTTAAGGAAGAGGGTGTTATTGCCAAAGGCATGATTCCAAAACTTCAAAATGCACTGAAATCAGCCGCCATTGGTGTTTCATCAGTGCGCATCTGTAATGCCACCTCCATTCTCTCCCCCACCGGAACCCTCATCACAAATAAACCTATAAACCCATAAGCCCCAAAACAATGCACTGCATCGAACATCTCCGAAGATTGATTGCCACCCCCTCTTTCTCAAGAGAGGAAACGGCCACTGCGGACCTATGGGAAAGTTGGCTCAAAGAGCGTGGTGCCGTCAATGTGGGTCGTCTACACAACAATGTCTTTGTGATGACACCTCATTTCGACCCTGCCAAACCGATTCTGATGCTAAACTCTCATCATGACACAGTGCGACCCTCCGCTTCTTACTCCCGAAATCCCTTCAGTCCGGATATAGAGGGCGATATTCTTTATGGCCTTGGCAGCAACGATGCCGGAGGCTCATGCGTGGCACTCTCCGAAACATTCCTTGCACTCAAAGACTTCACAGATCTACCTGTAAATCTACTTCTGGCAATCACTGCTGCCGAAGAAGTGATGGGCGAACTCGGCATGAGAGCATTCCTGCCTTATTTGACGCAGAACGGCTTGACACCCCACATGATCCTGGTAGGTGAACCTACCGGTATGCAACCTGCCATGGCGGAAAGAGGCCTTTTGGTGTTGGACTGTGTCGCCAAGGGGAAATCCGGTCACGCTGCCCGCAACGAAGGAATCAATGCACTCTACAGAGCCATCGAGGACATTGAGACGCTCAAAAAATTCTCACCGGAAAAGACAAGTGATATTTTGGGTAAGATAAAGGTCAGTGTCACCATGATGGAATGTGGCACACAACATAACGTGGTGCCTGATCGATGTTCTTTTGTTGTGGATGTGCGAACCACGGATGCCTACACCAACGAGGAAACAGTTGAATTGCTGCGGCAATGCGTGAAATGGAGCGAAATTACTCCAAGAAGCACACGGGTACATGCCTCAGTGATCTCTGCCGACCATCCCTTGTTAAAGGCTGCCATAGCTCTTGGCAAAACGCCATTCATATCTCCCACCACTTCCGATATGGCTCTTATGCACGGTATTCCTTCGCTGAAAATGGGACCCGGCGAGTCTGCACGTTCCCACTCAGCCGATGAATTTATACGCATTTCCGAAATTGGGAATGCCATTCTCACCTACAAACGACTTATCCTCTCCTTAACCATTTAACCCCTAACCCCTAACTCACCATATGCAACTCTGGAACAAAGGCTTTGAGCCTGACAAAAACATAGAAGAATTCACCGTAGGCCAAGACCGCGATCTCGACCTTCGACTTGCACGCTATGACGTGCAGGGCTCAATAGCCCACATCAGAATGCTCCAATCCATCGGTCTGTTGAGCAAGGAAGATTTAGATCTTCTGATTCCAGCCCTTGAAGAGATTGGCACAGACATTGAAAATGGAAATTTCAAAATAGAAGATGGCGTCGAGGACGTGCATTCACAGGTTGAGTTCCTTCTCACCCAACGTCTTGGCAATGTGGGTAAAAAAATCCATTCCGGGCGTTCGCGCAATGACCAGGTACTCGTTGACCTCAAACTATTCTTCCGTGATGAACTTATTGAAATCTCCAAGAAATCACGCAAACTCTTCGACCGACTCTTGGAACTTTCCGAAAAACATAAAGACAAACTGATGCCCGGATACACACACATGCAGGTGGCGATGCCCTCATCTTTCGGTCTTTGGTTTGGTGGCTACGCCGAATCGCTGGCCGATGACATGCACATGCTTGTGGCCGCCTACAACATTGCCAACCAAAATCCATTGGGTTCGGCCGCCGGTTATGGCAGTTCATTCCCTCTCGACCGACAGATGACAACCGACCTGTTGAATTTTGCAACACCTCACTATAATGTAGTGGCTGCCCAGATGAGCCGTGGCAAGACTGAAAAGGCTGTGGCTGCCGCAATCGCTGCCATCGCCTCCACAATTGGGCATCTGGCCATGGATGTGTGCATGTGGATGTGCAATAATTTTGCCTTCATTTCATTCCCCGATGAACTTACCACCGGTTCAAGCATCATGCCCCACAAAAAGAATCCCGACGTGTTTGAAATCATGCGCGGCAAATGCAATCGTCTGCAATCAATTCAAAACGAAATTGCACTTCTGACGGCCAATCTTCCACTTGGATACAATCGTGACCTTCAACTGATGAAGGACATTCTTTTCCCGGCGATTACAGAACTGAAGAATTGTCTCGATATGGCTGCTTATATGCTTGGTGAAATCCGTATCAAAGATAATATTCTTGAGGACTCGCGTTATGATTATATCTTCACAGTGGAAGACGTGAACCGCCTTGTTCTTAATGGAATGCCATTTAGGGATGCATATAGGAAAATAGGTGTGGAAGTGCAAGAAGGAAAATACATCCCAAACCGTGAGTTACATCACACTCATCTCGGAAGTCTTGGTAATCTCGCCAACGACAAGATTCAATCCAAAATGGAGTCCATATTAAAATCGCTCATCTGAATTTTGATCACATATTTGGTTATAAATAAAAAAGGCTATCTAAAGATAGCCTTTTTGTGATCCGCACAGGATTCAAACCTGTAACCTTCTGATCCGTAGTCAGATGCTCTATTCAGT
>JAMPEH010000104.1 GCA_023665245.1 Muribaculaceae bacterium | reverse complement strand
GCCATCGTGGGCGGCCTGGGCGCCGGCGCCTCCACCCCCGCCATCGTGGGCCCCTTCGCCTTCGTCATGGCCGCCACCGCCGGCGTCAACCCGGTGCTCACCGCCGTGGCCATCACCTTCGGCAACCTGGTGGGCTCCAACAACCCCTATAACGGGTACGGCGGCAGCATCTCCAAGAACCTGATCATCGCCAACGGCGTGGACGAGGCCCTCACCATGGACTGGTCTCTGAAGATCTGGTTCAACTGCTGCATCATCACCATCATCGTCATCGTGCTGTTCTACTTCGCCCTGAAGGGCCACAAGGCCGACAAGGTGTCCCTGAACCAGAAGCCCCCCGAGTTTGATCCCATCCAGAAGAAGACCGTCGTCATCCTGCTGGTCGCCTTCTTCCTGATGGTGGTGCCCCCCATCCTCAACACCTGGATCAAGGGCGTGGCCTTCCTGTCCACCCTGAACCAGATCTGCCAGCCCCAGGTGATCATGATGCTGGGCGCGCTGCTGTGCGCCGTGCTCAAGCTGGGCGACGAGAAGACCGTCATCCGCAAGATCCCCATCAGCACCATCGTGATGATCGTGGGCGTGTACTCCCTGATCCAGGTGGCCGCCGCGGCCGGCCTGGTGGAGTTCATCTCCGGCGTGCTGTCCTCCAGCATCCCCAGGTTCCTGGTGCCCGCCGCCATCGTGCTGTTCGCCGCGTTCCTCAGCTTCTTCTCCAGCTCCACCTCCACCGTCATGCCCCTGATGTACCCCATGGTGCCCGCCCTGGCCGCCAGCCTGAGCCTGAACCCCATCATGCTGTACACCTGCATCTTCTTCGGCGGTCTGGCCACCTCCTGCTCTCCCTTCTCCACCGGCGGCGCGGTGTGCATCGCCGCCAACCCCTACGAGGACCAGAAGGAGCTGCTGTCCAACAAGATGATCATCGCGGCTCTGGTGGTGCCCGTGATCACCATCATCGTGGCCACCGTGGGCCTGTTCGGCCTGTTCCCCGCGTAAGGGCCGCGGCCTGAGCGCATACACAGAAAGTTCCAACAAAGCCTGGTTTCGCCTCTGCGGATCCAAACAACAGCGGGCAGAGGGAGCGGGAAGCCGCCCCTCTGCCCGTCTCATCCCAACCAAACAGAAAGAGAGGAACATATGATGGCATCTGGACGAAAAGGCAGACTGCTCTCTCTGGCCCTGGCCGCGGTAATGATCCTGCAGCTGTGCCCGGCGGCGCTGGCCGCCAGCGCGCCCGGCGCGGGCTCCAAGCAGCCGGACCGCTACTATGTGGAAAACGACGGCTGGCATTACGCCGACACCGTTCCCAGCAAGCAGGACCCGCTGGCCGACCGCACCGACGGGACCGGCCACATCTTCACCAACGAGCTGACGCTGGACGATGCGGACGCTGAAAAAGTGGTGCTGGCCGACTTCGCCCCCAGCGGAGCGGGCATCCTGTCCCAGCTGGGCGCCTCCGGCGCGTCCAAGCAGGGGACCAGCTTCACCTACCAGTCCGCCAAGCTCAACGGCAGCTCCACGCTGATGGGCTATCCCACCGCGGAGCTGAAGGTGACCGCCCCCGCGGGCACGAAGATCACCGTGACTCTGTCCTGCGTGACCGCCGAGGGCGCCGCTCCCGTGGCCCAGGGCGAGTTCACCGCCAGCGCCGCGATGACCGCCGCCGGCACCGGCAAAATCGAGCTGGCAAAGGCGTACGCCGCCCAGGACAGCAATGATTTCGTGGCCTATCTGTTCTCCGTGCCCCGGGGCGCTTCCGTGGCCCTCCAGGTCACCGTCACCGCCGACAAGGCCATCACCATCCACCAGGACGGCGGCTCCAAGGTGACCCTGCCCTTCGCGGACGCGTACGAGACCGGCTACAGCGGCGTGGCCTCTGTGGGCGGCGCGAAGAACGTCCCCGCCGTGCTGTATTGGCTGGACAGGAACATCTACCTCAACTACCAGGACGGCGAGGCTGAGAAGTGGCTCAGCATCCCCGCCGACACCCCCTACACCGTGGGCAGCGACGGCGCGGCCGACTTCGGCGCCTTCTCCTTCCAGCAGCGGGGCAATACCGCCTTCAAGGACGGCGCGGTGCAGAAGATCAGCGGCAGCGGGGCCTACACCCAGCCCATCCCCACCTACCGGCACGTCTATGTGGACACCGTGCCCATCGAGCCGGTGGCCGACCTGCTCTACCTCCCCGTGCAGAAGAACCTGTACCAGGACATCTTTATGCCCACCGGCGGCGTATCCGCCAGTGATGCGGGCAGTCTGCCCTCCGTGCTCTACATCCACGGCTTCGGCGGCTCCTACAGCCAGCTCAAGCAGGACTTCGCCTATGAGATCCTGGAGCAGGGCTACGCCGTGGTGGGCGTGGACCTGCGCAACTACCCCTCCAACTTCTCCCCCGACTACTACTGGGACGTGAAGGGCAATATCCGCCACCTGCGGGCCAACGCGGAGCGCTACGGCCTGGACCCTGAGCGCATCGGCATCTACGGCGTGTCCCTGGGCGGCAACACCTCCCTGATGATGGCCGTCAGCGCCGGCAATCCCTATCTCGAGGGCGACGTGGGCGGCAACCTGGACGTGTCCAGCCGGGTGCAGGCCGCCGTGTGCGGCTACGCCTGGTCTGACGCCATCAACTTCGGCGCGGACCAGCGCACCGACAACGCCAACAACCTGAAGCTGCTGGGCTCCATGATCAGCGGCGGCGACGGCGAGAACGCCCCCTGCGCCCAGGCCATCGACTTCTACGGCCCCGGCAAGGGCTACCTGGTGCTGCGCACCTACAAGGAGGCCAGGGACGCCTACCTGGCCGAGAGCGGCCACACCCTGTCCGGCTGGCTCCGGGAGAACCAGGGCAAGTGGGACGTGACCATCGACGACGCGTACATCGAGAAGTGGTTCTCCATGCTGGGCGAGAACGCCTTCACCGCCGGCAGCGCCACCTGCACCAAGGGCTCCTATCACTGGGACCGCACCTACATGGAGGAAAAGCTGACCTATGCCGAGGCGGCCAGCCCCCTATACTATGTCTCCCCCGACGATCCCTCCATCATGGTGTTCGGCGGCTACGGTGCCAGCCAGAACATCACCAACACCCAGTCCACCCGCACCCTGAAGCAGCTGGCCGAGATGGGCGTGCCCGCCGTCATGGCCGGCAACTCCATGGGCAATTACGGCGGCGAGACGGAGGTCAAGACCTCCATGCTGGCCTACCTGGACAGCACCCTGAAGAACCGCCCCGCCGGTGTGCGGGCCTCCGCCACCATCGTGGACGCCTCCACTCCCTACAGCTACGCGGTGGTCAACGACCTGGACGTGCCCTTCGACGGCGCCCTGGTCCGGGAGGGCGGCGAGCTGAAGCTCAGCGGCGCTTTCGTCAACCGGTATTTCGGGACCAATCTGTCCGCCGGCGCCAGCTACGCCCTGGACAGCGAGGAGCTGAAGGCCGCCCTGCCCGGCGTGACCATCAAGACCTACACCGGCGAGACCTATGAGGACGACACCGTGAAGGCGGGCTATACCACCGTCACCCTGACCAAGAGCGCCCCCGCCGGCGCCTCTGCCGGGGCCTCCGCCAAGGCGGAGCCCACCAAGGTCTCCCTGCCCGGCCAGTATGAGGGCTACACCGGCCAGACCTACGCCAACGTGGTGGAGAAATCCCTCTACGTGGAGGTCCCCGCCCAGTATCCCGGCCAGGTGGAGTTCCCCTCCGCCCCCGAGTTCCAGGAGGACCCCAGCTACAACGCGGCCAACCACACCATCCAGCTGGCGCTGACCTACGTGCTCCCCTCTGAGGACGGCACCACCCCGGCGGCGGGCCGCTTCCCCGCCGTGTTCGAGATCTCCCGGGGCGGCCGGGGCATCAGCGCCTCCCAGTTCGACGCGGAGTACCTGGTGAAGCACGGCTACGCCTGGGTCATGCTGGAGATGCGGGGCTGCGGCGCGTCCTTCGGCGTGAACAACAGCTTCGCCTCCCTGGAGAACCGGCTGGACGTGAAGTACGTCATGGAGAACTGGCTGCCCGCGCAGGCGTGGAGCAACGGCACCTGCGCCATGGAGGGCGGCTCCAACCGGGGCCTGATCCAGTGGGCCACCGCCACCACCGCCCCCGAGGGGCTCAAGGCCATCTCCCCCATCGTGAACAACCCCGACTTCTACTACCAGGACTACCGCAACGGAGCCTCCTGCGTGCCCAGCGGCCGTCCCCTGTCCGGCACCAACCTGGACGCCCAGGCCAAGCCCTATGACGAGTGGATCCAGAAGCCCGGCGTCACCTTCGTGGACGACGACCCCGAGGGCCGCACCGCCTATCAGGCCTACGTCTACTACACCGAGCACAATATGCCCTTCACCCAGTACCTGCTGGCTCCCAACCTGAACCGTGACCAGCCCAACGACTACCTGTACGGCGAGCAGGTGAACCTCACCATCCCCGCCGTGGAGTACAGCGATGAGATCAAGGCCAGCGGCATCCAGGTCCACCAGATCGCCGGCTGGTATGACGCCAACGCCACCTTCCAGATCGCCTCCGCCAACGCCTGGGGCGGCCAGATCGTCATCGGCCCCTGGGGCCACGGCGGGGCCATCCGGGGCGGCTACAGCAAGAACGACGGCGCGGCCAACGCCACCGAGGGCGACAAGCTGAACGTGGACGTGGAGCAGCTGCGCTGGTACGACTACGTCCTCAAGGGCGTGGACAACGGCTATGAGGACGCGCCCAAGTTCTACTACTACGTGGTCAACGCCGCCAAGGGCGAGGAGTGGCGCTACTCCGACACCTTCCCCCTGGACAACAGCGTGAACAGCGTGCTCTACCTGGCTCCCGAGACCAGCGGCGAGGTGCTGGGCGACGCGCTGAAGCTGGACGGCCCCCAGAGCAACAACGGCAAGCTGTCCCTGGTGAAGCCGGGCTCCTCCTCCGTGGACTACAAGGTGGACCTGAGCGTCCAGCCCGAGGGCTTCAGCAACCTGGACCTGTCCGCCACCGGCGAGATGACCCCCGTGGACTCCAAGGGCCTGACCTACACCTCCGCCCCCCTGTCCAGCGCCGCTGAGATCGTGGGCATCCCCAGCGTGGACCTGTGGATCTCCAGCGCCGACACCGACGACGCGGACTTCGTGTGCTACCTGGAGGAGGTCAAGGCCGACGGCACCTCCCACATGATCACCCAGGGCGTGGCCCGGGCCTCCCACCGCGCCACCGGCGCCAACGACCTGTGGGATTCCACCCAGGGTCTGGCCGGCCGGTACCACACCAGCCTCACCTCCGACGTGGAGGCCGCTCTGGCCCAGGGCCTGGATACCCCCGTCCTGCTCCAGTTCAACCTGGAAGCCATCGCCTACCGGGTGGCGTCGGGCAGCAGCCTGCGCCTCACCGTCACCTGCGCCAACACCGGGGTGTACCAGCACCAGATGTATTACAAGACCAACGCCGACGGCAGCTATGCGGTGGGTGAGGACGGCGCTTACGTCATGATGGACGAGGACGAGCTGCCCACCATCAAGCTGTACCAGGGCGGCGACCGGGCCTCCCTCGTCAACATCCCCATCGTGGAGAACGTGAGCAACACCTTCAACGGCACCGTTACCTTCGCCGACGGCAGCTATGCCGGCCCGGGCACCATGTACCTGTTCGACGACAACTGGTTCCTGTACGCCAATGGCAAGTGGACCAAGCTGTCCACCGCCAACGGCGAGAACGCCTACACCGTGAACGCCGCGGGCGCGGCCGTGTTCGCCGCGGGCTTCACCTTCCTGCCCGAGGGCAGCCGGGTGGTCAAGAACGGCATCGCCCAGAACTACCAGGGCGGCCAGGCCCACGTCCAGCCCTTCCCCACCAGGTTCAACCTGAACGTGGACACCGTGGTCAACCAGACCGGCAACACCAACGCCAACATGCTGCTCTACCTGCCCGTGTCCAAGACCCTGGACGTGAACCTGTTCATGCCCACCGGCTGGAAGCAGGGCGACGCCCCCGTGCCCGTCATCCTGTACATCCACGGCTTCGGCGGCACCTGCATCGACCTGGACACCAACCTGCTGAGCCTGCTGGACGCCGGCTACGCCCTGGCGGGGGTGGACCTGCGCAACTATCCGCCCAACGAGTCCCCGCTGTACTACCAGGACATCAAGGGCAATATCCGCTACCTGCGGGCCAACGCCGGCTGGCTGGGCATCGACCCCGACCGGATCGGCATCTACGGCGTGTCCCTGGGCGGCAACACCTCCCTGATGATGCTGCTCAGCGGCGGCGATGAGGAGATGGAGGGCGCCGTGGGCGGCAACCTGGACGTCTCCAGCCGGGTCCAGGCCGGCATCTGCGGCTACGCCTGGTCCGACGCCATCTACTTCGGCCAGGACCAGCGGGACGACAACGACTACAACTTCGAGCTGATGCGCTCCATGATCAGCGGCGGCGACGGTGAGAACGCCCCCTGCGCCCAGGCGGTGAACTTCTCCGGCCCGGGCAAGGGCTACCTGGTGCTGCGCAACTACCTGGAGGCCCGCAGGGCCGCCGAGGCCGCCGGCACCCTGACCCAGTTCCTGGCCCAGCCCTACACCCTGACCATCGACAAGGCCTATGTGGACCACTGGTTCCCCGGCCAGGAGGGCGCCACCAACGCCTTCATCGGCTCCGGCGCCACCGTGACCCTGGGCACCTACACCTATGAGCACAGCGAGCTGATGGCCGCCGTGGAGCGGGCCCAGAAGGCCAGCCCCGCCTACTACGCCTCCGCCGACGATCCCGTGATCGTGGTGTTCGGCGGCTTCGGCGGCAGCCAGAACATCACCAACCAGCAGTCCGTGCGCACCGAGACGGCCATGCAGGACGCCGGCGCGAAGGCCTTCTACTTCGGCAGCAGCGTGACCAGCTGGAACGACTACACCCGCTACGGCAATCCCGCCGCCATCCAGGCCGCGTTCCGGGCCTACTGGGACAACTACCTGAAGGGGACCCCCTCCGGCACCAAGCTGGTGCTCACCGAGGGTGAGGACACCGCGCTGGTCAACTACGTGGAGCGCACCATCTCCGCCGCCCTGCGGGTGGAGAACGGCCAGCCCATGTTCCCCGCCGAGGTCATCAACCTCTACCTGGGCACCGACCTGACCGGCTACGTCACCGCCGACCAGGTGAAGGACGCCGCCGGGGCTTCTGTGACCTGGTACGCGGAGGAGAAGATGGCGGTGATCACCGTCAACGGCTCCATCCCCAAGTTCGCCGATGCGGCCTCCAACCACTGGGCGTCCGACGGCATCGTGTACAGCGCGGTCCGGGGCGTCATGAAGGGCACCGCCGACACCCTCTTCGCTCCCGACCAGGCGGTCACCCGGGCCATGGCAGTGACCACCCTGTACCGGGCCTCCGGCTCCCCCGCGGTGAGCGGCGCTTCCCGCTACACTGACGCGGGCACCGGCCTGTGGTACTCCGACGCCATCCTCTGGGCCGAGCAGCAGGGCGTCGCCGACCTGTTCGGCGGCTCCGCCTTCGGCGTGGACGAGATCATCACCCGGGAGCAGCTGGCGGTGCTGCTGTACCGCTGCGCCAAGGGCGCCGGCGGCGGCAGCCTGGCGGC
>JAMPEH010000103.1 GCA_023665245.1 Muribaculaceae bacterium | reverse complement strand
CGGCCCCACATCCAGACCGTGCCGTTGGCCTGGAGGGCGATGGTGGCGTTCTCAGCGGCCTTGACGGTGACCGAAGCCACAGGCAGACCGTCACCCACGCTCTCGGTGGGCAGGACGATGACCTCATAGTCGCCCCGGTAGTTATTGTGGATGTTGTTGACGGTGATGATCACCCGGCCATAGGCCACGCCGGTGGGCCGCAGATACCACTTGCCCCGGACCGTGTCGTAGACAAAGGTGGCGATATTCTCATCGCTGGAGGTATAGGTGACCACCGCGTCCTCGGGCAGCTGCCGCTCGAAGGCGTCCTCGATGAGGTTGAAGGTGCTGCTGAAGGCCTCGTGGAGACCGTTGGCCCCATCGGGGGTAATGTAGAGCCGCTGGTCCTCATAGATGGTGATGGACCGGGGCATCTTCAGCTCGGTGGTGGTGTACGTAGGCGGCCAAGTCCAGGTGCTCCCCGACTTGGTGGGCCAGGTAAACGCGGAGCTCTTGGTGTCCCACACCTGCGCCTCGTGGATGACCAGGCTGTAATAGGTCTCCGTGCCCGTCTGGGTCAGGGCGTTACGCTCCACGGTGGTATAGTCCGCGCCCTCGTGATAGGAATTGGAGCCGGAGAACCACACCGTGCCGTCCTCCAGCACATGGTGATAGGTGGTGTAGCCATCGCCCAGGTAGAGGGTCTCGCGGACGAACTCGGTGAGCTCCTCACCGCCCACGATCTCCACCTTGGACACGGTGCCGCCTTTGAGCATCTTGTGAGGATAGGTCGTATCCTCGGGGACGATCAGCTGCTCGGTACCGATCTTCTCGCCCAGGCCCAGCTGGCCGTGGTCATTGCGGCCGAAGGACCAGACCAGAGAATCCACATATTCCGTGCCCATATAGGCCGGGTGGCTGGAGCCGGCCCACTGGGTCGTACCTGCCACACCCAGGTCCTTCGCCTCATCCGGGCTCAGGACCTTGTCCGCCTCCTGGTGGTGGCGCTCCACCACCGTGAGGGTATCGGCCACCTGGACCATGGAGTAGTCGCTGCTGGCGGAGATCTGACGCACCCGCTCCAGGGGCCGCCAAGCCAGGCGGTCCTCATACACGGGCTCCACATCCCACTCCTCGCTCTCGTCCTCGGGCGTAGCGGGGTCGTCAGCCTTGTGGATGCCGGTGCCGTCCACCAGCACGCTGGCGGTGTAGCGCTCCCGCACCAGACTGGGATTGGTGGAGTAGACCAGATAATTGTCATCCGTCACGCCGGACTCGGCCACATTCAGATCGGCGGCGCGCTCAGCGCGCACCTTGCCCTGGCCCAGCTTGCCATACTGGTTGGAGCCCCAGGTGTAGGCCCGGGTGGTGATCTTCTCGGCCAAGTCGGCGTCCTCAGCAGCCTCCGCCTTGAAGCCCACGGCGATGGCCATAGTGTGGTCCCGCCCGGCATCCAGCTCCACAGCGTTCTTAAAGTAGTAGTCGCTCAGGCTCTGGTCATCGCCCCGGCTGACCTCGGAGGGCACCGTCACGTTGCCAGTAGCTACAATGCCCAGCTGGCCCCTCTCGTTGCCGCCCCAGGCAAAGACCACGCCGTCAGCCCGGAGGGCCAGGGAGTAGTTGCTGCCCGCGTCGATCTGAACGATGCGGGACAGGTACGCGTCGTCGCTGGCGGAGACGCCCTGCACCACCTTCACCGGGGTGTAGAGCACATGGTTGCGGTAGGTCCGCACGTCGCGAATGGTCCACTGGGCGTTGACGTGCTGGGTGTCGTTCTCGGGATAGTAAAGCTCGTTGGTGTCGCCCTGTCCCAGCTGGCCGTTGGCGTTGTCGCCGAAGGCCCAGACGTTGCCCTTGCTGTCCAGCAGCAGGGTATGCCGGTCGCCGGCGGCCACAGAGACGATGCGGGTGCGCTCGCTGGCGGCGCCGGAGAAGCTCTCCAGCCAGGGGATCTGATTGATGATCTCGCCGTCGTTGTTGCGGTCGTAGTTCTTGGGGAACACACCGCCGTCGGTGGTGTTGATCTTGCCCAAGTCATCGTGGTAATAGGCGTCCCACTGGCCGTTGGCCGCGCGCTGGACCAGGTGGTCATTGAGGCTGACGAAGCTGGTGTTGAGCAGCAAGGTCGTAAACTCACTCTGGTCCTTGCTGGCCGTGGAGGCATAGTAGCCAGTGAACTGCTGGAGCGCCTTGCGGGTAATATCCTTCATCATGGGCTGGTTCTCGGCGCCCGGCTGGCCTTCCACGTGCTGGGTGAGGTTGTAAACGATGGTCTTGTAGTAGACATCCACACCCTCATAGAAGCCGGTCTGGCCGTAGGAGTTGTCGCCCCACATGTAGACATCGCCGTCACTGCCCAGGACCACCACATGGCTGAAGTAGTCCTTGGCATCCTCATCATAGTAAGCGCCCACAGCCATCTGGGTCGCCACTACGTTCCCCGGCAGACTGATCTTGGTAGGCTCGTTGAACTGCACCGCCCGCACCGTCATCACGGGCACGGGATTTAGATAGTCCTCGGTGACCTTGCTGGGCTTGCCGGTGATGTCGCTGTCGTAACCCCGGGCGTTGAAGCGGCCCCAGAGGTAGATCTCGCCGTTGGCCTTCAGGGCGATGGCACCGTAGGGGGTCCCCACCACCATAGGCGTTGCCACATAAGTCTTGGTGGGATCGTTGTCCTTATAGCCCTGGATACGCACCAGGAACACCGAGATCACGTTGCCCTTGCTGTCCACCGCGGCCACCGAGGTGGTGCCCAGCTTCTGGAAGTGAGAATAGGTGTATCCGGCGCTCTTCATCACCCAAGCGCCATCGCCCCGCTGGAACACCTTGACCACACTGTCGTCGGTGGCGATAAAGGTGTATCCATCGGGGTAGGCCGTATTCATATCAATGGTGCTGGTCTCCACACTGGCGCGGATGAGGTTGAAGCCGCCGTAAGTATAGCGCTTGGCGGCGGTGGTGTTGATCGTCGCCGCCTCCGCGTCGGTCTCCGTCCACAGCAAGGTGACCTCGCCAAAGCTGGAGTCAGCGCCCGCCTTGACGTTGGTCCCGGCGAAGGAGAACTCCACCATATCCGCTTCATGCTGACCGGCGAAGTAAGGCTCGCCGCGGGTATCCTCGCTGGCGCCCTCCTCGCCGATAGCGGCAAGGCCCAGCTGGCCCCGGGAGTTATCGCCCCAGGTGACCACCCGGCCATTTTCCATCATAGCGACGCCGAACTGGTTGCCCGCGGAGATGATGGACGTATCGTCCAGCCACGTAGCCTCGGGCTTCACCCGCACCCACTCGCCGGGCACGATGTCCGTAGGCGTCGACTTGTACATCGCCAGCTCGCCCGCGTCGTTGGTGCAAGCGTCGCTGAGCTGACGCATATTGTTGCGGCCAAAGCCCACCAGATAGGCCCGCTTTACCCCCGCGTCGTCCGCGCGCAGGGTACGGATGAGGGTGAACTCCCCACCGGCGGACACAGCCGTCACGTCGTGGACATCCATGTTCCGGGTGGCGGCGCCGGTAAAGGTGGTGCCGTCGGCCATAGAGTACCCACCCAGACCGCCGTTGGCATAGGCGTTCCAGTTGAATCCGGCGATATTACCCAGCTGGCCGTAGTTATTGTCGCCCCAGCCAAAGACGGCGGAGGTGCGGTCATAGCTGGCGGTGTCGCTGTTCCAGGTATTCTCCCGCGCGGCAGCCACCACATGGCGGCGGCCAGCGGAGATGGCGTACACGCCCGAGAGCACCCGGAACTGGGCCTCGCTGTCCAGACCGTACTGGCCGCTGTTGACCAGCACGGGAGTGGTAGTGTGGTTGGGATTCACCAGGACCTGGCCGCCCTGGCCATCGTCCCGGAAAATGTCCTCGCTGGGCACCAGCTCGTTGCCCAGCTGGCCCTTGTCGTTGATACCCCAGGTATACACCGTGCCGTTGTCCATCAGCGCCACGGAGAACTGCTCGCCCGCGGCCACATCCACAACGTGCTCCAGATAGCCCTTGCCCTTGTAGCCCTTGACCAGCGCGGCATAGCCTACGGCCTCGGTGCTGCCCTGGCCCAGCTCGCCTTCGGTGTTGGCGCCCGCGGCGTAGACATGCCCGTCCACAGTAAGGGCCAGCATATGATCCGCGCCCGCGGCCACATCAATGATATTGGTGATGGGCTCCTCGGTGGTGATCTGGCGGGGATTCAGCCGGGCATCCTCGGGACGGCTGGGATCAAAGTCGGGATTGTCCACCAGCACCGCCTGACCCAGACGCTTGACCTCAGGGGTGGGGATGTCCTCGCCGCCATCGTAGGGGATGATCCACACGTGGCCCGACTGGCACCGCCAGATACGGTAAGCGTGCTCCGTCTCGGGCAGCTGGTGCCAATCCACCTTGTCGCGCTGGCTGGGATACTTGGCCCAGATGTTCTCGGCGTCCTCATAGATCATGGTAAAGAAGTTCTGGCCCACATCGGTGCAGCTGGGATCACCGCAGACCACCGGGGTAATGGTGTCCGCGGGGTTATAGTCCTGCAGACCGCAGGTGCCGCAGCTGAGCATGCCGCTGAAGTAATCCTTGGTGCCCTTCTTCCAGTTCTTCGCGAACACCCGCATACGCCCGTCCACATTGCCCGGCGCCGTGCCGTCGATGAGGAACATCGCGCAGCTCCAGCCCCAGGTATTCCACTCGTTGGCCATGACCTCAGCGTAGGTGGTGCTCTTGATCTCCTGGTTGGCGAAGTCCTGGGTCACCAGGAAGGTGGCGCCGCTATCTTCGTCATAGTAGACCGTATCGTAGACATAGGTGGTGTCGCCCAGCGTATAGCGGATGGACTGGACACGGCCGTCCTTGACCGTCTCCACCGCCTCGGTGGGCCGGGGCATATAATCCATCACCGCGATGTGGTTCACTTCCACCGTCTTACGCTCGCGCTGCATGGTCTCGCTGGTATGGGGGTCGTGGGGATTGGGGCAGTTCTCGGGAATATCCACCCAAATGCCGCAGTCCTCGCCCACCTCGTTGTAATAGACATAGTAGGCCAGATAGTAGACCTCATAGCCCGCGTCGCGCATGGCCTGAGCGCTGGCCTCGTCATAGAGGTAACTCTCAGAGACAGTGGTGTTGCCGTTGCTGCGGCTGATGGTGAAGGTGTGGTGACGGCCCGCCCGGCTGTCCGTAACAGCCTTGCCGTTGGCGTCCCGATACTCCACCGCGCGGTACAAAATACCCGCCTCGTTCCAGCCCACCCAATCGCCACTGTTGTCGTTGGGGAAGGAGAAGGGCTTGAGCACAGCGCTGCCGCCGGTGCCCTGCTTACCCATGTACATGACCATAGGCTCATTGGCGCGGCGCAGCTGGGTCATCTCCTCGTCGCTGAGGAGCCGGACCAGGTTGGTGGTGATGGAGCTGAGCCCGCCCACCACATAGACCTCCCGGTCCGCGGTGGTGGAGAGATCGCCGTCCGCGTCCCGCAGGACCACGGAGAAGTTGTCGCCGGCGGCCACGGAAACGCCGTTGGTAAAGGGATAGCCCTTCTCGTCCTTGACCTCCACCGGGTAGGCCCGGTCCACGAAGGTAGTGTCGCCCAACTGACCGCTGGCATTGCTGCCCCAGGCCCAGATGGAGCCATCCGCCTTCAGCGCGATGACATGGTCCTTCCCGGCGGCCACCATGGGCGCGGTGTTGAAGCCGGAGTTCTTGGGGATGACCTTCACCCGCAGCAGCAGGGTCCGGCCCGTATCCTTCTGGTAGATCTGGATGAAGGTGTCGCCATACTTCACGTTGGCCGGGTCCTGGGGACCAAACACCATTTCCCCGGCAGAGGACGCCGCCGCGTTATAAGCGGTGATGCTCTCATCCAGGGAGATGAATTCCAGCCCGGTCACATCCACCTTCTCCTCGGGCTTGTTGCAAAGCAGATTGAAGCCCAGGTCCACGAAGTAACCGATGTTGTTCAAATCAAAGAGGAGCTTCTCATCCTCCACCAAAACCACCTGGGGCTTCAGGTCCCGGAGGGCGGGGTTGGTGTCGGTATACCCCTTGACGGTAAGGGTCTCATAACCCAGCGTGCCCACCACCACGGGGTACTCCGAGTCGACCGGGGTATAGTCACCCAGCTGGCCCTTGTCGTTCGCGCCCGAGGCAAATACCGTGCCCGTCTCCCGGGCAAAGACGATGAAGTCCCCGCCCACGGACATGGTGGACACCTTTTGCATCCAATGATAGGTATCGTCAATGACCTGCGAGCCATAGAGCACCTCGCGGGCCACAGTGTTGTCGTAGTCAACGTAAGAGCCGCTCTTCACCGGACCGCGGCTCAGGGCGTAGTTGCCCAACTGGCCCTTGGCGTTATCGCCCCAGGCCAGAAGCTGTACGGCGTCGAAATTCGAGCCGTCGCCCTTGATGGTCTGATTCTCCACCTGCGCCAACGTGGCGTGATAGCCGGCGGCCAGCTGGCGAGCCCCGGCGTAAACATACCCGGGCGTACCGTCGACAGCGTCGTCCGCGGCGATCATCCGCATGGGCGAGGCGAAGTATTCCACGCCGTCCTCAGTCTGGGTAGGCGGCGTTTGGGTGACGCCGTCACCCAGCTGCTGGTAGTCGTTGCGGCCCCAGCCGTAGAGGCCCGGGGACACAGTAAAGTCTTTCACGGTGACGTCCTTGCTGTTCATCTTGACGTTCAGCGCGATAGCGGCGGTGTGCCCCTCGCCCATGGCGACGGCCACCACCTTATTGAAGTCGAAGTCATTTTCGTCGTTGGGATTCAGTCCGGGACGGCTGGCGTCATAGCCGCCGCTGGTGTTGGACCAGAGGCTGCCCTCGCCGCCCTGAACGCGCACGGCGGAGTAGTGGGCATTGACGCTGCCGTCGCCCAGCTGGCCGTACGTATTGTCGCCGTAGGTAAACAGCGTACCGTTGGCGAAGAGCACACCGGCGGACTGCCCACCGGCGGCCAGACTCACAGCCTCCTGCATATGGCTGGTCTTAGACGGGGACTTGCCCTTGCCCACGTACTTGGCGTAGCTGCTGGTAGCCACCTTCTTGTCGGCCAGACCCAGCTGCCCGTGGGAGTTGCTGCCCCAGGTATACACAAAGCCGCTCAGCGACAGAGCCACGCCGAAGTCCTCACCGGCGGCGATGGCCACGATAGCGTCGCGCTCGCGATAGTTCTGATAGATGGTATCACCCGTTCCAGGCGGGCTGTAGGCATACTCCTTGTCGATCATCTCGTCGCCCAGGGTGCCGATCTTCTTGACACGCATGAGCACCCGCATGGGCTGATAGCCCTTGTAGGAGTTGTCGGCGCCCCGGCCCAGCTGGTTGAGCTTGTGGGTGTCGTTCTGGATGCCGCTGTTGTCGTAGTTGTTGCCCCAGGCCCAGACGTGACCGTCCACATCCAGCGCCAGGGAGAAGTCCTTGCCCGCGGCCACGGCGGTGAAGGTCAGCGGGCCGCCGTCCAGCGCCGTCTGCGGCGTGGTGTTGCTCTCGGCGTTCTGGGGGTCATAGGTATAGAAGTTGGTGACCTGGACCGGGTGGTCGATATACTGGTTCCCGGCCAGATTGGGGTCCAGCGCCAGCTGGCCCTTGGAGTTGTCGCCCCAGACCCACACGCGG
>JAMPEH010000102.1 GCA_023665245.1 Muribaculaceae bacterium | reverse complement strand
GAAATACGCGTGGCGTTTGACGGCGGCGAACTCAAAGACGACGGTTATTGGCACATTGCTTATGACGGCAAAGAGCATTCTTTTTCGTTCACTTTTTGGGATAACGATAAGGAGTTAGAGTATAAAGAGTCATACGCTTTGTTTAGAAACCGTTATATATACAGTCTCAAATTAGAAGGCGAAGAGTGTAAAAGCATTAAAGAAAAAGGCAAGTATTTTATGCAAGTTAGTGTCGGAGAAGTAGTAGAAAAAAATTTATATAAAGTATTTCTCTTATACCAAATCATTTTTTATTTTGGTAGAATAACGGCACAAACAAATTAGGCATTACGGCTTTGACATCGATAAAGTCGTTATGTAAATAGTTTTTATGCAACAGAACAAAAAAAACGGTTTGTTAAGTAGCAATAAGTAAAGCAAACAAAACGGATGTAGCAAAGGCGCATAGTTTATGAATTCGCAAAAAAACACATATACGTACAAAGATATGGCTGCATTTAGAAACAGATTTTTGACCAGATTTTTCTGTGTACTGTTGGCGGTAGTAGCAGTCGGGCTTTCATCTTACTTTATTTTCCGAGAAAAATACCGTATTACTCCCCAAATACGCGTCGAATTCGAGGGCGGAGAATGGAAAGAAACACAAGATTATTTAGGCAGGTGGTATTATGCTTGGCATATTCCGTATGACGGCAAAGACCATTATCCTTTTGTAACCATTTGGGACGGCGATACAAAACTGAATTACATAAAAGGTTCACCGTTTCATGCGGGAGACTTGGGAGAATTCAGTTATTCGTTTCGAGGTGACGAAAAACATCTTAGTTGTATTAAAGAAAAAGGGACTTATAATTTGTTTGTAGACACAGTTTTTTTTACAAAAATGGGCAGATAAAGTATGAAGATACAAGTACTGTTATTACAGTAATTATATACTAACATTCGGAGAAAACTTATGAAAAAAACATTGGCGATAGTATTTATATTGTGCCTTACAGCGGGTTTATTTGCTATGGTAACACAGTTTGCATATGCAGAGGAAGTTTCTCCTATAACGTATGAAGAAATACAGCAGAAAATCGCAAATAGAGAATACGATTGCTACACCGATTCTGACAGTTTATACGATTATGGTTTCCTTTATATCTATCTCGGATGATAGATATTTGTTGATAACAAAAATATATTCATATTCTCTATATTTAGTATAATCTTTTCCATAATAACACAGTCCATAGGTCTGTGTTTCGCTACATTCTCGAAAATAAATTGAATGCGAAAAAGGCACTTGTAATAAATTTAACTCTGTAATACAGACTTCAATTAGGTTTTTTGTGTTTTTGTCAATATCAAAAAAATATTTGCTTCACATTCTTAACTCCTTACTGAACTTCCTGATAATATAATACAATTTGTACCATTTACAGGATAGTTTGTTTTTAGATGTTACGACATTTTTGGGACAATCAATGCGCTATAATGATAGCACAAATCAACACAGGAGATATCAATTATGAACAATTTTGACAAGGTTATCGGTTATGAAAACGAAAAGGAAGAAATGCTGCGCCTTTGCGACGTGCTGAAAAACAGCGAAAAGTATATTAGGCTCGGCGTAAAAATTCCCAAGGCTATTTTACTCTACGGAGAGCCCGGACTTGGCAAAACGCTTATGGCAAAAGCGTTTATTGCGGAAACGGGACGAAAGGTTTTTCATTGCAAGAAAAACAAGTCAAACGGCGAATTTGTAAACGAAATCAAAAAAACATTCGAGGATGCAATTCAATCTACGCCGTCCATTATATTCTTTGACGATATGGATAAATTTGCGGAGGATAATTTACAACAGAATTGCAACAAGGAAGAATTTATAGCCATTCAGACAGGATTGGAAGATATAGCGGACAAAGACGTTTTTGTAATTGCAACGGCTAACGATATCTACTATCTCCCCGATTCTCTTATGCGTGAAGGGCGATTTGGAAAGCAGATTGAATTTAGCACCCCGTCATTTGAGGACTCTGTTAAAATAATCGAACATTTCTTAAAAGATAAACATATATCTGCCGAGATAACAGCACGGTCGCTTGCGCATATTTTATTCGGTAGTTCTTGCGCGGTTCTTGAGAGTGTCATTAACGAAGCGGGTATTTATGCTGCGTATGCCAATCAAGCAGAGATTACATACACAGACGTAAAACGTGCTGTTGCAAGAGTTGTGTTAAAACGCTATGAATTAAAAGATGTTGATGACAAGAAAAAGTGGAGAATATCTTATCACGAAGCCGGACACGCAGTTCTTCACCTTTTATCGGAAAGGTCAATCGGAAGTCTTGCGATTGGAAAATGTGGAAAAGACGGACTCGGAGTAGGAATGTGTTGTCTTTCAAAAGTCGGTTTGCGTTCAAATTATCAAGAATCGGAAAATTATGTAATGTCCTTACTTGCAGGGAAAGCAAGCGTAGAAATTCAATTTGATGAAATCGATTTGGGTACAACGAAAGATTTGCAAGCCGCAATGAACGAAATTGAAGATAATTTGGAATGGCTTGCCTCGAATGGTTTTGAGTATCTTTATTTGCGAGATATATATAGCAATGCACAATCCATACGACAGATTGATAAAAATCAAGAAAAGAAAGTTCGTTTAATGGAAGAATTTTATAATCGGACAAAAATGATTTTATTGCAAAATAAACAATTGCTTGATGTGTTGGCACAAGCGTTATACGAAAAAGAAGTTTTGTTATATGATGAAATCAATGAAATCGTGAAGGGAGTTTACTCTTGACTTGTTGCGACAAATTTAGTATAATAAAATTCATATTTCGACAAGGAGAAAAATATGGATTCGTTTGAACCGAAAAAACTCGCACTTATACGCATTTTGCAAATACTTGAAACGTATACGGATTGCGACCACCCTTTGACACACGATGAGATTGTAAAGAAACTCGACTCACTGTATAACATTACCGTAGAGCGTAAAGCAATCGGACGCAACATTTCTCTTTTGCAGGAAGCGGGCTATGAGGTTGAAACAACAAAAAAAGGCTCTTATCTTGCAAGTCGCTTGTTTGAGGATTCGGAACTTCGCCTACTTTCTGACAGCGTGCTTGCAAGTCAACATATTACGGCAAAGCATTCCAAAGAGTTGATTGAAAAACTTGCTTCGCTTTCCAATAAATATTTTAAATCGCACATTAAAAACGTGTACTCGGTAAACGATTGGAATAAGTCGGAAAACGTTGCGCTGTTTTATAATATTGAGATAATAGACGAAGCGATTACAAAAAATTGTAAAATACAGTTCGATTATAATAAGTACGGTATGGATAAAAAACTGCACCGCGCAAAGTGGCATATCGTAAGTCCGTATCAAATGATATTGCACAATCAAAAGTATTTTTTGATGGCGTTTCAAGAAAAATGGCGTAATGTAACTTATTACAGGGTTGACAAAATTACAAACATTGCGTTGATAGATGATGTGGCTACCGATATTCGCACGGTGGGCGGGTTTCAGAACGGAATTGATTATAAACGCTTCTCGGCTTCGCTACCGTATATGTTTTCGGATGATTCCGAACCGATTACATTTGCTATTGACGATGAATGGATGATAGACCAACTTGTAGATTGGTTCGGTTTCGATTTTAGGACAACAGAAAAAGATGGAAAAATAATCGTTTCGGTAAAAGCGAGTTTGAATGCTATGGAGTATTGGGCAATGCAATATCTGAATAATGTAGAAATCCTTTCGCCCGATTCATTACGCAAACAAATTGCGGAAAACTTGAAGAATGCTACTAAAAAATATACAGAGGAGTAAATGCCGAAGTCATTATGAGTGAAATTATTTGCATTAACGAATTGCTTGATATGCGGTTACATATACCCAATTATCAACGTCCCTATAAGTGGACACGAAGAAATGTTTCCGACTTGCTTGGAGATATTGATACAGCAATAAACGATAGCCGTCGTCCCGATTATACGAATTTCAAATATCGTGTAGGGTCGGTAATATTGCATAACCATAATGGAAAGTACGATATAGTTGACGGACAACAGCGGCTTATTACTTTGTCGTTGATTAAACACGCACTTGATTCGCAATACACAAACGAGATGCTTAAACACGTTTTTAGCGATAGCGTTTCCATTGGGAATATTTTCGATAATAACTGTTTTATACGTGAATGGTTATCATTGATGTCTCAAAAACAAATCGAAGATTACAAAAATGCTTTTGCGGATATTTTAGAAGGTGTTGTTTTGGAAGTAGATGAGATTTCAGAAGCATTTCAATTGTTTGATTCGCAAAATACTCGCGGTAAGGAACTTGATCCGCACGATTTATTAAAGGCGTATCATTTACGGGAAATGAATGATTATCCCTTTGAAAAGTTGAATTTGATTAAACAGTGGGAAGACATACCTCCTCGTTTAATTCGTGAACTGTTTTCCCTCTATTTATTTCCAATTCTGAATTGGTCTCAAAAAGAAAACTCGCGTGCGTTTACTTCGCAGGATATAGACGTTTATAAAGGAGTTGATTCGAAATGCGCATACACCTTTGCTCAACGTGTGCGTAAAGCAATGCCGTGTTTTCAAATCAATGAGCCTTTCTGTGCCGGAAGTGAATTTTTTAAGATGGTAGAACATTATATCAACTTGATTGCCGACTTAAAAAACGTAATATCAACCGATACAAAATTCGAGCAAATTAAAGCGATTCTTACTGCAAATACCAAACGCGAAAAAGATAATGTTACTCAATATTATTCTACCGGATTTCGTTATGCGGTAAACTTATTTTACTGCGCGTTGCTGTTTTATTACGACAGATTCCATATGCTTGACGAAATGGCAATTAAGAAATTGTTTGTATGGGCAATGATGATTCGCGTGGATATGGATAATCTCGGAATGGACACAATCAATAATTACGCAATCGGGAATAAGGATAAAACATATACGAATCTAATCCCTATGTTTTTCCACATGGCCACAGCTCGAAGCAATAGAGAAATCGCAAATATGAAAATTCAAATCATTAGAAATCCCGATAAAGCCCAATCGGAAACGTGGAGCAATCTATATCAAGCATTAAAGGAACTAATGGGAGTGCAAAATGAAAAATAAAATTCTGCCCTTAACTATTTTGGATAAGGCAAATAGAACGCTGTTTGATAAAGATAAATATATAATCCCTTTATATCAAAGAGCATTCGCGTGGTCGGATAAAGAAATTTGTCAGCTTATTGACGATATCAATGACTTTACCGCCGACCATTACTATATTGGTTCTTTAATCGTAAATCTGAATAAAGACGGTAAGTATGAAGTAATAGACGGACAACAACGATTGACTGCTCTGTTTTTGCTTTTGGATTATGTGGGCGATTATAATTGGGGAAAGGATCAGTTAAGTTATGAATGCAGAGACCGCTCGAATTTTACGCTAAACAAGTTAGCCGAATTAACCAATGATAATATTGAAGCGTACTTTGCTAATGCAGAGAAAATAGAGCAAAGTTTAATAAACGGCAGAAAAATTATCGATGATAAATTCCGTTTTGGTGATATTGAAAAAGAACATTTCATTGATAATCTGAAAAAAGTAATCCTGTATAGAATTGTAGTGCCGCCGCATACCGATTTGAATCGATATTTTGAGATTATGAACGTGCGCGGCGAACAATTGGAACAGCACGATATATTGAAGGCAACGTTGATGGAACCACTCGATGAAAGGGATAGTGATGCTTTTGCAATCGTTTGGGATGCTTGTCGCGATATGACGGGCTATGTGCAGATGCATTTCCTAAAAAGATATCGGGAAACACTATTTGGCAGCGGTTGGGATTGGCTTGACCTTGATAAATACGATACGCTGTGCAATCAAGAAAACACGAATATCGAAAGCCGCACTGTTTTGGATATCATAAACGGCAATGAACTGCAACCGCATACTGACGGTGAAGATGAAACGGGTAGTCGTGTTCGTTTTTATAGTATTATAGGGTTTACCCATTTTCTATTGCACGTTTTGAAAGTGTTTGCGTCAAAAGAATTGGATAAAGACGGCTATCAGATTCCAGACTTGCTTGACGATAAAAAGTTGCTGGATACTTTCAATTCTGTTATAGAGAGCGGAAAACAAAACGGCGCAAAAATCGGCAAAAAAGATTTCTCGTTATCGTTCATAAAATGCTTGCTCAAATGCAGGTTTTTATTCGATAAATATATTATTAAACGTGAATATAAAAACGAAGACGAAAACGGCGATTGGAGTTTGAAAGAACTTGGAAATAATGCAGGGAAAGCCCAATACACAAATACGAAAATTAAAAACAAATGGGAGCAAAGCAAAACATACGTAGCACATGGCAATGAAAGACACGATAATATTTTGATGCTACAATCTTGCTTGCGTGTTTCGGATACATCGCCAAAAATCATGCATTGGATTACGGTAACACTGAAATGGTTGTATGTGAATTATCCTGTTGATAAGCCTGCAAATTTGGAGTTCGTAATTGAAAATTATGTGCAAAAGCGAATAAAAAAAGATTACCAAAAATTTGAAGAAAAGAAATTTGCACTTGGCGTAGCTACTCCCCATCTTTTTTTCAATTATTTAGATTACTTGCTTTGGAAAGACCGTACAAACGAAAGATATAAACATTTACATTTTGCGGATTTTGTTTTTGAATTTCGAAATTCCGTAGAGCATTGGTATCCACAGCATCCTTCTAAACAATCATTTGCTAAATGGGATGACTTTGATGGGTTTGGAAATCTTTGTATCATACAACGCAATATAAATTCCAAGTTCTCAAATTTGAGCCCGGCATCCAAAAAGAACACCTACGGTCAAATGATTGAAAAAGGCAGTTTGAAGTTGCGTTTAATGAGTGATTGTACAGAAGATGATGACGAATGGAAAAATACGAAATGTGCTAAACACGAAAAAGAAATGCTGAATTTGTTGCGAACTGTATGCAATCTACCTTATTGACCCATAATTGGGACAAGCAATATGTTATAATCATTACAACAACCAAAAGGAGATAAAATTATGGCAAAACAATGGCTTATTAGGTACTATCTAACGGAAAATGCTTATAAAGCAGGAATTCCTGCTTTTACGGAAACTATCGGCGGCGATAGGAACTTCGTTACAAATTGGGCGCAGAACAAACTGAAAAACTCTCAATTCAAATTTTACGACTTGGTTGAGAAATAAAATAAGTAGAAAAGATTTATGAGCAGTCTTTCAAAAACAAATAAATACTGCTGCACGTGTCAGCATTTCGGTGGTAAAGCGCAGTTGAAAGGAAGCATCGTCGAATATGAAAACGGTATGCACATTTGCAAGATAAGTAGTCGCGGAAACTGCGGACAATCTGCAATGGCATCGGCTTGTTCTAAATGGGAAGAACGTAAAAACTAATATAAAATTATTACATAGCAATAGCCCCGACTTTTTACAAAGCCGAGGCTATTCGTTTATATAGGGCATAAAGTTTGTATTAAGCATAAATTGCGGTATATCATTGACGCATTTT
>JAMPEH010000101.1 GCA_023665245.1 Muribaculaceae bacterium | reverse complement strand
TAGAGCACACGGCTGTTAACCGTGGGGTTGTAGGTTCGAGCCCTACTCGGGGAGCGCATATGGTATTCTTTTAATAAAAATCGTTTTATTCGTCACTTTGCGACGAATAAAACGATTTTTAAGTGTTGATTAAAATGACAAAAAGAGATATACTATATTTTGAGAGGTGTGATATTATGAATATTGGAAGGGAAACCGAGTTTGTTGAGTTTAAGAAAACGACAGGAGAATTAAAAGAAGGCATTATTTCCTTAGCTTCTATGCTGAATAAGAATGGGAAGGGCACATTGTATTTTGGAGTGAGAAATGACGGCGAGGTTGTTGGACAACAAATTGGAGATCGTACAATGCGCGATATTTCGCAGGGAGTTGCCAATGCAATCAAGCCACAGATTATTCCAATAGTCAGTATAGAGTTGTGTGATGATAAAAATGTTATAAAGGTAATTGTGGAGGGGGAAGAAAAACCATATTCGGCATATGGGAAATACTATATGAGGTCGGCCGATGAGGATAGGGAGATTTCTCCCGGACAATTGAGGAATCTGATGCTTTGCACATCTGATTCGATTATAAATATGGAAGCGGGAAATCAGGCATTGCTTTTTGAACAGTTAAAAACATTATATGCAGGAAGAAATTTGGTGTTTCAGGAGAATACTTTTGTGCAGAATTTAAATCTTTTGACACGTCAAGGAAACTATAATTTAATGGCAGAGATTCTATCTGATGTAAATAGTTATTCCATTAAGGTTGCGGTGTTTCGAGGCACAGACAAAACCGATTTAATTAAGCGAAATGAGTATGGGTATAAATGTATGCTTGTTGCGGTAAAGCAAGTATTGGATTATATGGAAGCACTGAATGATACCAAAGTAGATTTGAGTGGCAGTATAAGAAAGGAAAGCAGACTTTTTGATTTTTCGTGTTTTAGAGAGGCATGGTTAAACGCTTGTCTGCATAACCGTTGGTCAAGACATACTCCACCTGTGGTATATATATATGATGATCGTATAGAAATTGTATCTGTTGGAGGATTGCCGGAAGGGCTTACATTGGAAGAATTTTATGAGGGAAAAAGTAAACCGGTAAATCTTGAACTTCAACGTATTATGGCGCAGTTGGACTATATTGAACAGACAGGGCATGGTGTCCCGTTGATTGTGTCCCGGTATGGAAAAGATGTGTTCGATATCACGGAGAATTTTGTTACAGTTACCATTCCATTGAACAAGAAAGAAATTCAAGAGAAGAAAACGACAGGGGCAGGTAGGGAATTGCTTGACGAACATGATGAAAAGATTTTAGAATTAATGGGACAAAACAGCAAGATTAAGGTAAGTGAGATTAGTGTACTGGTGGGGCTGGGAATGACTACAGTTACAAAACGTATCGGTATATTAAGAGAAAAAGGATTTGTTCGGAGGGTAGGGTCTAAGAAAACCGGACAATGGTCAGTTAGAGGGAGGCAGGAGTGAATTTTTTTGAATTCATAAACAATGACAAGTTCTTTAATCCGTTGAGTAGTAAAAATCGAAAAATATACTTTGACTGTATCGTGAATCTGATAGAAAAGTCGAAAGAAGTGCCGGTTCTATATGATTCGGATGCTAGAAATTGTGTGGCGATTTATTTAAAAAACAGTGAGTATGTATTTCAGGATGAATCAAAGAGCGAGGAAACGCTTGAGAAACAGCCTGAAAGAAATGCGTCTGCAATCATGCTGTATTTGAGAGAATGCGGGTGGGTTACTCCGAGAGAAATGGGAAGAAACGGTGAAAATGTAGCCAATGTTTCTGCAAATTGCAGGAGAATCATAGAATTCTTGAGGAAAATGTGTGATAAAGGTAGTGAAGGAGCGTTATCCAATCGCATATTTGCCATGTATGAGATACTGAAATCTAGTTTTGAAGAGGACTCGGCAAGAGCTGAACGTCCCTATCTCACAATATTAAAACCGTTGATGGACAGTGAAGCGGAACTCAAAAATGAATTGTTGGATTTGAAGGACAGCATTTCCGGCATTATGCGGATTGTGATGGAATTACAGGACACAAACAGTATCGGCAGATTTTTGATGAAAGATGAAATATTGGACAAATTTTTCAGCGATTACTTTTTCATTAAAAACAATGGATTGATTCCCAGTCAGATTGCTTTTATCCGAAACAAGCTTCGGGAGCTTGCACAGGGAGAATTATTTGGACAAATCGTGAAAGAATATGCGCTGTGTGAGCAGGTGGATGAAACAACTGCAAGAGAGAGGGTGGAAAACTTTTTTTCGGAGCTACAATACTTTTTGACAGTAGAGTATGAAGAGAATATGGAGTTGATTGATACCAGAATCAATATATACTATAATCTGGCAAATACCCGGATTCGTTTAGTGATGGGAAGTGGATTTAATCTGGAGTCTGCGCTGGACGCGTTTTTAAATGCAATCAAGGATATGGAAACGGAAGCGAAGGAATGCGCATTGGATAGAGTGGGAAATTGTCTGCAAGTGTGTTCTCAGAAATATATTGGCACTCGCTCTTATGAAAAGAAAAGGCGGAGAGAAAGAGACGATTCATCTATAGGGCTTAATCTGGTGGAGATGTCTGAGGAAGAAAAGGAGAGAAGGACCAGAGAGATGATGGCTGGTACAAGGAATCGGTTTTCCATAGAAGGAGTGGGGCGTTTCCTGGAAGAGAGAATGAAAGATAGCAACACCATAGAACTTGGGGAACAGTTTGTGGAAGACAGAAGTGATGCGATTAACTTTGCATCTGCAATCATGTACTCCGGGATAGAAAGCTTCCCTTTTGAGGTGGACATCAGGGATGACTTTGTGGAAACAGAGGTTGCCCGAATTACCAATATGACGATTCGGAGAAAGCGGCAGGAGACAAAAAATGGGTGAGTTTGATTTTTTGGAAGAGATGAAAGCAGAGGAAGCCATTCTTTTTAAACGGTGTGTAAGAAAGCTGTTGGATACGACGTTTATTATTGATGAAAGGGATGAAAAGTTATACCAGTATCTCAGGAAAGAGTCCAACCACTATGATATGTCGGCATTTTTGCGCACCATTGGATATGATGTGATTGTGGAGGAGAAGCTGGGAGTTGCTATGCTGATTCAGAATGAGGCGGACTTAGAAACGTCGGGTATCCGCCGGAGCAATTTGGTGGGGTTCGACAGAAATCAGAGACATATGCTGTTGGTTCTTTGGCAGTTATATCTGGAGAGAGTAGGATTTTCGGAGGAAATATATGTCACTGTCGGAGATGTGGTGGACAAGTTAAAAGTCTATGGAGTCAACGTATCGCCGGGAGAATTCAAAGACGCCCTCAAGCTGTTCAAACGCTTTAGCCTGATAGCATGGGATGAGAATGACACGGATGAAAACAGTAAGCTCAAGTTGTACCATTCTCTGCAATTTTGCATGGATACGGAACAGTTAAAACAAGTAATCAAGGAATATCTTCCGGGAGAGTTCGAGGAGGAAGAAGAGACACCAGAAGAGTATGATGCTGTTTTGCTCCACGAGGAGGACGAATAATGGCAAAGATTGTTTTGAAACATATTTATCTTGTAAACTGGTATGGTTTTATTGATCAGAAAATCCCGATGGGACAAGATTTGACATTGATTACCGGTGAAAACGAGTGTGGCAAATCCACCATTCTTGATGCGGTCAAATATGCTTTTACGGGGGATACAGAGTTTAATAAATCAACAAATGCGGGAAACGTGGGCGGAGATAAAAGGACGCTCCATTCCTATACTAGATGCCTGGTGGATCCCAGTTCAGGGGTATATGCGAGACCTGCGGACAAACTGCCTAATGTGTACAGTCACATTTCTTTGGAATACTATGATGAAATAAATAATAATTCATTCATTTTAGGCGTGATTTTGGAAACGAATGTCAACAATAATGTGAGTCCCTATTGGTATGTCATGGAACATAAAAGTATGGATGAAATTTCTTATGTTTATGAAGACAGCGGATTGAAAAAGCCTTATGATTACCAGAAGTTTCAAAAGCATTATGGCGTGCAGATTATGACACGAAAGGAAGCCATGCCTAAGTTTATGAATATGACAGGCTTAAAGCTTAGTTTTAATGAAGTGAACCGTTTTCAAAGGAAACTTCGAAGTATTATGACTTATAATCCGGCCGCGAAAATTCAGCAATTTATTAAGGATTCCGTCTTGGAAGCCCACAATGTCAATTTTGATAAGTTGAGAGATGCAAAAAATAATATCGACAAAATAAATACAACATTGGAACTAATCAAACAGGAAGTTAATATGCTTGACGGTATCTTAAATGATTTTGAGAACTATGCCAGGGTTTCTTTTCGACTGTTTGTGGATGATGCAAAACAGTTATATCGGGATATCAGGAGGCTGGAGGACTCTATTACCGCGACTCAAAAGCAGATTGAACAGAATCGTATAGAAACGCAATATTTAAGTGGCGAGATCGATCAGATGGAGATGGAGAAAGATCAGGTAGAAGGGGATTATCTGAGGGCGCGCGGCGATTTGTTGGAGATGGATTGTTCCAAGGCGATTGAGGCGGAAAAAAAGGATGAGACGCTGCGTTTAGAAAGCTTTATGTCAGAGACAAAGGACAGGGCGATTGAGTGCAAGAGAGATATTCAGAAGAGATTGGAAGAAACTCAGAAAGAATTGATTCATTATCGACAAGTGCTTGAAGATTGCGACAAAAACAGACCAGACTACTCGTATGTGCAGGAGCAGCAGGCATTGATTCGAGAGATTAACAGAGAATTTGACAGTAAACATATTATTTCACGTGCCAGATTTTCCTGCGAATTTGTGGTGAAACTAGAGGATGAAGAATGGAGAAACGCAATAGAGGCTTTCTTGGGAATACACCGCTATAGCATTATTGTAGAGCCGGAGTATTTTGATATTGCAAACGCCGTGATGGACAGGTCTTCCCATAGATATGTGGAGCTGGTCAATACCAAGCTTCTGGAGGGGAAACATATTTGTTGTGAAGAGGATGCAGTTGCTAAAAAGCTGGTCATAAGAAATGAAATTGCCCGGAAATATTTTGATTATTGGCTCGGAGGGATTCATGCGGTGTCGATGGTTCAGGTGCCAGATTATGAAAATGCTATGTCCAAGGAGGGAAAACTGAGCCGCAATATGTCAGTGACCTTTATCAATATGAAAAAGTTAAAGACCTATTGTCTGGGACAGGAAGCGATTGAATTGAACAGAAAGGCGGCGCAGAATCGGCTCAAGGAATTGGAGCGGGAAGAAAAAGAAATTTTGACAGAACAGAAGCAGAATCAGGATTTTGTTAATAAAATGGTGCAGATGCTGGGGCGTTTTCGGGATTATAACTTTGATGCCGATCAGGAGCATGGAAAGGTGCAAAAGAAGTGGGAGGAGTCTGGGGAAAATTTGAATAAGCTTCTGGAGGCTCAGGAGAACAATTCGGAATATCTGGCTTTGGATGCGAGAGTTCGGGAGTTGGAAAAGCAGATTAAGACGATAAAAGGAGTTTTGGAGGATAAGGGAAGACGAAGGAATGAGTTAGAGGTAGATATTGAGAAAAAGCAATTTACTCTGAACCGCAATAGTCAATTGCGGCAAGAGAAGGAGGAAAAACTACAAGAGTTGAGACTGTTGCATCCCAGTGAATCTAAAACAGCAATAAAGGAATATGACGACTTTTTAATGGGAAATACGAAAACAGGAGATGTCATGTTGGCGGATTCCCGGAGAAAAAGGGAGGGAGAAAAGAGTGCTTTAGCGAATAGTATCGTCGGAGGTCAAAAGACTTATAATATTAAGAAACCTCAGGAGGAACGGTTGCCGGAGGGGTTGGAATACGAAGGGAAATATCTTGCCAGGAAAAACAAAATATGGGTGGATGATTTACAGGCGATTAATGTGAAAATGGCGGAACAGACCAGAAAGTATGAGACCATTTTTAAGAATGAATTTGTGCTTTCCATATATCAGACGGCATTGACAGCTAAACAGGATGTAGCCGGCATCAACAAGGAACTGCGAAAGCTTCAGTTTTCCACGAAGTATCAGTTTGATGTAAATCTTCTGGATGACATGTCAGATTTTGCAAAGGTTCTCCGCTATGCAGAATATATAAAGAAGACCAATAAGGTAGATGATGGGCAGATAGTTTTCGGAAACCTGTATGGCTATGAGGAGGATGAAATAGAACAGCGCGAAAAAGAAATCAGGGAGCTCATCAATCGCATTGTGGAAAAGAATGATGAGTCGATGATTCAGGAGTTTGCCGATTACCGCAACTATATGAGTTATGAAATCATCATAAACAATGCGGATGTGAAAGACGGAAGACTATCCAAACAGGCGGGGTATAATTCGGGCGCGGGTACACAGATACCCTATACATTGATCTTATCGGCGGCATTATCCATGCTGTACAATGCCCGGATGAATTCAACAAGACTTATTTTTATTGATGAGCCTTTTGAGAAAATGAGTGATCATAATATTAAGCTGATGTTAGAGTTCTTTAAGAATCAGGATTTTCAGGTTATTTTCTGCGCACCGCCTAATAAGACGGATTCTATTGGATATGAATGTGATGTAATCATACCTGTGTTGAAAGAGAGGAATGACAATATGCAGATAGGGAGCGTACAGTTTCATGACAGATAGAGAGGCAAGTCTGAAAATATTAAATGGTCTATTGCAAAAACACAGGAAGCGGACAGTGCAGTATGGGAATGCCGGGATTGGACGCAGGATTATGTTAAAGATTGCAGAGGTATATCAGGATTACGAAAGACCGAATGCGGACACAGAAGTCAAGGAATGTATCAATGAAGCGGCAGCGGCACTGGAAGAACTACAATATATTTCGGTAGAACGTATGCCCTTCAGTGATGATATTACAAAACTTTATTTGAGACAGGAAAACATGCCTGCGATAGAACAATATCTGGAAGAACACTTTGGCGAAGCTTCTCGTAGTCAGATTGCAGAGGAGATTACGGAACTGATTCGAGAATATGCCGGACAGGGCGTGCTTACAGCCTGCTATTGTGATGCATTGGCAGAGTGGGCAAAGCGTTTGACCTCAGTGCCGAATGTGAGCAGGGAGAGGGACATTTTAAGGGTTCTTGCCTTCATCCAAAACAATGAGAAGGATATTTATGTCAGAGAAGTTTCTGTTTTGGTTTATGGCGACTCTAAAATTTTAGAACAGAAATATTTGAACACTATATGCAATATTATCAGGGATACAGAGGGAAGTCTGTGTCTAGAAGATGGGCGGAACGCTGAAGTCTTACAGAAATATCATATCTGGAATATGGAGCAGGAAATCTGCATCCGCGGTGATTTTCAGATTAAAATAGCAGGTGGCGCCATAGAGACAAAGATGTTAAGGGGCGGGGTGTCGCTGTCCTCAAAGGACATTGGGCAGATTGAGAGAATATTGGTTCAGACAGGTAATTTGGTGACAATAGAAAATAAAACCAGTTATCACCGCTTTGACGAGCGGAATTTTTCCATGCTTTATCTGGGTGGATACGCAAACCATTGTCAAATTGAGTTTTTAAAAAAGGTTTATAAAGATAATCCGCATTGTCGTTTTTGGCACTTTGGCGATATTGACATAGGCGGTTTCCTGATTCATCAGCATTTGTGCA
>JAMPEH010000100.1 GCA_023665245.1 Muribaculaceae bacterium | reverse complement strand
AACACGTTGGCGACGAACCTGTCGCAGTGCGCCAGTATTTCAGAAATCTCCGCCCGCGACAGATATGCGATGGCGTTAAAGCAGACGGCCAGGGGCCACTGTTTCGAGACAAGCTCCCCGTGGCTGACGGGCTGGGCGTATTCCGGGTCTGGCGCCACGTATGGGTCGTAGGAGAACGGCGCCATGGGCTTTCTGTTCCCGCCGATCTCGATGGCCGTGACGCCGGATTTCCTGGCGTTTTCCAGCAGTCCCAGCATGGCTGCCGGCTGGCTGAAGTATTTCCCCGGGAACGTGTCCAAATAGGCGCCCCAGTCCACGGGGGTTATGTCCTTCAGCATGATGTACCCGTGGTATGGCTCGGACACGCCCGTGCCGGGCTCGATGGCCGCGTCCACGAAGCCTGCCTCTTCGTCTGTGCCGGGGAATATATACCTGAGGGGGCTGTCGTCCGGGAACATGGCATGGGCCGCGGCAGCGCCCCTGTCGCACAGCGGGTCGTCGAAGTGCCGGTGCACGGCGATCTTGCGGTACTGCCCCGCCGCGAGGGCGGTTTCCATGGCCGGGGCGTTGAGGGTCGCCTTGCCCGAGGCGTTGACAGTCAGTCCCTCATGGTCCACGGACCGGACCAGGACGGGGCCTGACCTGTGGCCGCGGCCCGTGGTCGCGAACATGCCGGGCCTGTTCTTCACGGGCACGGCCACGGTGCCGTGTCCCGGGAAAGTCGGCTCGTAGGCCGCCACGGACGCGAGGGCCTCCCGGATGTCCGGGTCGGCCTGCTCGGATTCGGACAGCGGCGCTGTCTCTGTCCGGTAATAGTTTTGCATGATGGCCTTGTGGATCAGGCCTATATGCTCGCTGAAATCGCACGGGATGACGGACCCGTCGGCCGTGACGGCGATCTTCCTGGACTTGGCTGTCTTTGGCGTGTTGGCGAAGATCAAATTCGCGCGGGCGTCGGCCAGCGTGTGCTTCGCGATCTCGATGAGCTCGTCTTCGTCGTCGGTGTCGAAGAGCTTGTAGCCGACCAGGCAGCAGCGGGGATTTAGCGGCTTAATAGCGTCAATGGCCCGGGGCGCGATCATGAACTTGATGTCGAACTCGTCGCCGGGCCTGTAATTATGGCTGGGGAACTTGCCCTCGTAAGGCTTCACGGGGGTTAAATTCGCCACGGCCGCGGCCATGACGAACGCGTCGAAATCCTTGGCATTGGCCGCGAACCAGTCGTAATAGTCGAACACGTCTTTTACTCTGACGATCTCTTTCACGTTGGGGTGGTTCTCCAGCTCGGCAAGGGCCGTGTTCGCCGTGTACGCCCAGGCGACGACAGTCACCTCATGGCCGTATTCTGCGAGGGCGGCGGCTGTTTGCGCGGCGAGCCCGCCTTTAAACCGATTGGTGATGAACTTCACGGAGTCCAGCCGTGCCGGGATGGGCCCGACGGAGATGGCGACTTTTTTCCCTGTCATTTCGCGTTCCTCCTGTTTTCCGGCGCCTGTTCAGCGCCTTTTCTTCTTTTCCTGCCTGAAATACGGGAATGACCGGTGGGTTTTCTTATCCATGCAGATGTTCACGGGGCACAGGCATGTGATGATGGCGGACTTGCCCTTCTCATAGCCGTAGCCTTTCGTGATGTACTCGTTGGACAGGCACTGGGGCAGCATGCTTTTGTATGCTTCGTCAAATTCCCGGATCAGGCCTGACAGCCTCAGTATTTCCGGCAGGCTTTGCACTTCGCAGCCGGCCATGCAGGCGTAGTCCTCCGGCGTTTTTGGCCTCATGCGCCAGACCACGGGCGGCTTGCCGGCTGTCCGGTCCGACGCCCAGTAGACTCGTTTGCCGATTAAATTCGGCCGGCGGGACTCGTCATCGGCGTCAGCCATCTCGGTCTTCTGGACGGCGGGCTTTTCCGTGTACGGGTAGCGGCTGGACGCGGACATCTTCGGCGTGCCGTCCGGGTTTAATACCGGCGTGCCGTCGACCCTGACAGCCATGAACGGCATGCAGTCGCCGTTCCCGGCGTCTTTTATCAAATCCCCGGCGCGGGCATTTATCTTTTCCAGCATCCAGGACCTGGCTCCCCAGCGGGTTTCCAGCAGGTCCGCGATCTTCCCGGCCGTGATCCTGACGTAGGCTTTCCGCACATGCTCGTCCGCATGTTCCCGGAAGCTGGCCTCGGTCCCGGTTTTGACCGGCAGGACCGGGACGTCTGCCAGGTCTTTGGCTGAAATGCCGAAATGTTTTATAAGCTCCAGCATGAACGGCTCTTTGAAAATCGCATTGGGCTCAGGGATCTCGTAGTCCCAGGTGCAGACGGCCGGGACGCCGGAGTACACGGGCACGATGCTGTAGCACCCTGGCTTTGCGCCCGGGGCATGGGCCGCGGCCTCTTCCGGGAGCAGGATGTCCACTGGGATGACGTCCGGGGCTTTGAAGAAATGCCGCACGGTCTCGTCCATGAAGGCGGGGAACCAGGCCATGGACAGGGGGTCCAGCAGCTCGTTGAGCATGTAGCTGTCTTTCTTGACTGCCAGCATGCTGGTGCCTTCCGGGGCCTTGGCCAGGGCCTTGTAGAAGATCTGGTACGGGGCGTAGCTGGCCCGCTTCCCGTAGTAATATTCCGACCCTTCCTGCCCCACGCGGCTGTACATGTCGCCCTTCCAGGGCATGTGCACGAGCCAGATGTTCCCGCCGTCCTTCACGCCGAGGTATACGGCGCGGGTGTAGTCGCAGCCCAGGCTCAGGTATTCTTCTTCTGTTAAATGGTCGTTGCGCATGTAATTGCGCTGCCGCTCGTCGGCGTACCCGTAGTACCATTCGTGGAAGTGGTCTTTCACCTGGGCGTGGGTCTTCTCCAGCCCCGCGAACATGATCATGCTGTCCAGGCCGGACCCGGCCATGGCGTCGGCGATCTCTTTCTCGGACCGGAACATGCACATGGCCCTGGCGATGCCGGGGTTTTTATTTTTGGCAGGTTTCCCGGACCTGACGCGGCAGGCATGGATCGGCCCGCCGTCCCGCGCCTGGTAGAAGGACAGGGCGTCCAGCAGCGGGTCCATGATCCTGGTCAGGTCCGAGAAGTCGGCGTCGTTGGGCGAGAAGCCGATGCGCTCCAGGATCGAGACGTACAGCTCAGACTTTTCATTCCAGATCTTCTTGTACGGGTTGTCCGCGAGGATGGCCTCCAGCTCGCGGGCTTTCTGGACATACATGAGCCCGTTGTTGTCCAGCAGGTCCTCGACGCGCAATAGCAGCAAGGGCCTGGCCCAGTTCCAGCTTTGTTCGATGGCGGACATGGCCAGGAACCCGGCCTTGTCGCCATGCTGGAAGATCTGGTCCAGGAGGTCCTTGCATTTCCAGTAGATGCCCTGGACGTTCTCGTGGTGGCCGTTGATCTCGGTCTCAAGGGCGTCCCGGGAGCACCGGAACGACGCGTCCAGGAGCTCGTATAGCAGGTCCGACGCGCGGGTGAGCTCACTGCCGGGGTCATAGCCTTCCGGGATTTCATATGAGTCCAGCCCGTTGCCGGGGTCTTTCAGTTTTTCGATGTGCATGTCTTTCCAGGCCTCCTTTCACGGGGCATGCGCGTGCGGGTTACATGGCGTCCCGGGTCTGTGAAATTTTTGGCGGCCGTGTAACCCGGGTGGGGGCTCACGCTTCGGTTTTATGCGCGTTATGGTTCCGCCAGCAGATGGCGTAGGCCAGGCGCGCAATTTGGCTGGCTTCGTCGGACACGCCCAGCCAGTCCTCCCGGCGCGCGGCGCTGTCCAGGTAGCGTTTGTGCAGGTCCAGCATCTGTTCCAGGCTGCCTGCCTCAGGCTTCTGGGGCGCGGCCTGCGCGTAGGGCCGGAGCAGCTTCATGGCGGCGGCCGTGAAATAGGCTACGTCGCCGTTACCGGCGAAGATCTCCGTGTCCGTGCCGGAACTGGCTGCCTCGGATGACGCCCGCCATTCCACGGGCTCTTCGGAAGGGCAGATCGCTGTCATTGCCCTGTGGTCCACGATGCCTGCGAAATAGTGCAGCACGCAGTTTGTCTCGGACCCGTACTTGCAGTCGTGCAGCGGCTCCAGCCGGCCCAGGGGCATGAGCTTCCGGCCGTATTTCAGGTCAAGCAGCATGTTGGGCCCGAGCCCTGCCTCTTCTGAGATCTCGCGCAGGGCGCACTCGTAAGGCGTCTCGTTCTCTTCGATCTCGCCGCCCACTCCGTTGAGCATGCCTTTGAATTCCGTCCGTGCCTTCCGGACGAACAGGATGCTGCTTAAATCCGCGGTGAACAGGAAGCATATGGTGTATTCTTTCATGTCGTCATATCTCCGATCTCATGTTTTTCCGGCTGTGACTCCCGGGCGGGCATTGCCGTCCCGGCGCCTGCCGGCGGGAGGCTGTACAATTTTTCGCCCATGTTCTGCTTGTCGGGCCTGTATGGCTCCCAGCCCGCGTCGATGCATGCCTGCTCGAAGGCGTCATCCCCGGGAGTCGGCCTTCCGGCAGATGCGGCGGCGATGATGACGGCCAGCAGCGGCAGCGCAATGTTCAGGATGAGTTTCAGGATCTCCATTTTTCTGGCGCCCTCTTTCTGTTTTGCGGCTCAGTCATAGAACCCGATGACAGTCTCGCCGCCGTCGGGGGATTTGATGACCAGCCAGTCGAAGGGCTCGCCGCGGCCGTTGGTGTCCAGCCGGCCGTGCAGGTTCCGGATGTGCTCGTCTTTTGCGAGGGGCTTCCACATGAGCGTGGCGTCGCTGTATGCCGACTCGTAGTCCGGGTGCCCGGCCAGGAATATCTCGGTGTCGTTGTCCTTGTCATATGCAATGACCTGGTAGCGCTGGTTCTCTTTCATGGCATGTTCCCCTCTCTTTTTCTCAGTTTCAGATGTAAGCCCCGCGGAACGTATGGGCGAGCCCTACGAGTTCCGCCAGGGCGGCGCCGGTTTTTTCCTGCTGTGCCAGGCTGGCCCTGAATTTTTCCAGGTCTTCCGGCGGAATGCCCTTGAGCGCGGCCAGCTTTTCCATATCGGCCCGCATGCCTGCGATCTGGCCGCTCAGGTCTTGGATCCCGGCCCTGAGCTTGTTGTTCTCGTCCTGCAGGGTTTTGTTCTCGTCCCTGTAACGCTGGATGACGGCGTCCTTGTCTTTGAGCTTCTGGGCGAACTCGCGGGCGTATTTCTCCCGGATGTCGCGGATTTTCTGTCTCTCAGTCTTTGCCATGCCGGTCACCTGCTTTTCTGCCCCAGCCTGTGCCGGGCCTGTCCCAGCGGGTCCGTGTTGGCAAGGGCCATCTGCTCTGACAATGCGTCCATGGCGGCCTGGGCGGCTTCTTCCGGCTTGTACGGCGCCTGGGAGATCTGGTCCGTCCCGTCGTCCAATGTTAAATAATTCCCGTCCCAGGAGATGCTGATCCCGAAGGGCTCCTGGGCCGGCATGGGCATGGGCTGGGCCCAGAACTCGTCGTATCGCAAAAACCGGGTGTTCTGGATCCGGTATTCGCCGTTGGCGTTTTTGTTGTAGCCGTCTTCTAAAACGCGGGCGTATTTCATGAGCGTCTCCCGGTCCGGGACGAAGCTCACGGTCTGCTCCAGCGTGAGCTCGGCGGCGCCGCCGGCCGTCAGGCGAAGGCCGTCCAGCTCAGGCAGCCCGAAGTCCGGCAGGCCAAGGCCTTTCGGCAGGATGTCGATATCGGCAATAAATTTGATCTTCATCTGGTAGAGCATGGGCCAGGCCTGGGACTTCGGGCTGAGACCTCCGAAGACAGGCTCGTACTGGCTTTTCTTGTGCACGCTCGGCATTTGATCACCCATCCTCCTCTCGGTTCCTGCCGCAGGCCCGGAACAGCGCCCAGGTCAGCAGGAAATATAGGATAAATACCAGGCTGTCGCAGCGCCGGTAGGTCTGCAGCTCGCCGAACTGGGCGTATTCTGCCAGGTACCACACGGCGAGGATCGCCAGGTTCGTGAAAACTGCGCCCATGAGCGGCGTGCAGTTCGGGTCTTGGCGCATTGGGCACCTCCTTTGGTTTGCGGCGCCGGCGGCGCCTATTTTATCTCGGACAGGGCGCTGTCCAGCAGCTTCAGGATCTCGGGGTGGAACTTGTCGCGTTCCCGGCCTGTGAGCCGTTCCAGCGTCCTGGTCAGCTCTGACAGCGTTCCTGCCTTGGACAGCTGGGACCTGATATATTCGGCCTGGCCCGGGGCGTCGTAGTATTCCGGCGTCCAGTGGCCCTTGGCCAGCTCCGATGATCGCACCAGGTTCATGCGCGGGCCCAGGGGCGTGACGCCGGGTAGTTTCGTGTTCCCGGCGTCCTGGGAGATCCGGCCGGCGATGTCCTGCACGGCCTGGGCCAGCTCTGTTTCCAGCCGGGCCATTTCGGCGCGGAGCGTTCTGATGTCGCGGGCGTCAGGCATCGGCGCGGCCCCCTTTCCGGCGGTCCGGCGGGAAGTGCCGGTCGATCAGGTCGTTCATGCCAGGCATGGCGTCCGCGAGCTCCCGTATGCCCGCGATGAAGTCGGACAGCTCCCAGTCCGCGAAGGGCTTATGGCTGTCGTTGGGGACGGCCATGGCCCTGAAATAAAGTGCCGTGACGTTGCTGTGGATCCAGTGCTCCGGCTGGAGCGACACGGTGAGGAGGCTGCTGTCCAGCTCCCGGTTCTCGAAGTCCCGTGCGTAGTCGCCGCTGTATTTCATGGTGAAGGCGCCGACGCCCGGGATGTCGTAGGCGCACGCGCCGAACCGGGACCTCAGGCTGTCGTATTTCAGCACGGGGGCGCCGGGCTCCTGGCTGGTCTTCGTGTCCTGCATGATGTCTGTCATCCTTTCTTCGCGTCCCGGATCGCCTGCTCTTCGTAGCGCTTTGCCTGGGCAAGGGCGCTGTCATAGATGCGGCTGTACACGTCCAGGGTCATGTCCGTGTCGCAGGCGGGCGCTTTCCCGGTGATGAACAGGAACGCGTCGGCGGCCTGCTCGATGATGTCGCCGAGGGCCATGGCGATGTCAGGCTCCTGGCCCAGGATCGAGAGGAGCGAGTCGCGGGACCTGGCGTATTCGTCAGGGGCCTCGAAATTGTCGGCCGTGTATTTTTCGCGCAGCGCTTTTACGGCCGCGTCGTACTCGTCCTGCGCCTGCTGGATCTTCTGGTCCCGCTCATGGGCAAGCTGCCGCATGGCGGACTGCAGGTCCTGCGCGGGCTTTTGGCGCCCGTTTTCCGGTTCCAGGCCCCCGGTGGCCAGGCCAGGCAGCGCGGCGCCATATTGTCCGGACCGGGCGGCGGCAGAGACCGCGCGGGCGCCGTCGATCAGGTGCTGGAACGTTGCCGCGTGGGGCTTCCGGCGCGGCCGCATGCCGTCTTCCAGGATGGCGTTCCAGTCGTGCGCGCGGATCGCCAGGTACAGGTACTCCTCGCAGGCGGCGCGCAGGCTGTGGCCCGGCTTTGCGTCGCAGAGCTCCTCGTAGGCGTCCATGATGCGGCAGGCCAGGCTCTCGGCCTTGGAATGGCTGGTCCGGCCGCCCTCCCGCACCAGGTCCGTGATTGCGGCGCCGTGGCCGCTCATCTCGGACATGATCCGCCCGATCACCTGCTCCAGGCACTGCCTGTTTTTCAGGTAGTTGTCATATTTGTCGAAATCGCCCATAAATTGTCCTCCTTCACGCATACATGCCCCGCGTCATGGCGGGGATGGCACGATTTATGCCCGCAGGCACGGG